>CALLMV010000013.1 GCA_938005615.1 uncultured Verrucomicrobiae bacterium | reverse complement strand
GGATCGCAAGTCACCATACTCCAACGTAGCGCCAATCTACTCCGGGAAATGGATTCTGACCTGTCGCAAGTGCTTGCCGAAGCGTTCCAAGCAGAAGGTATAACCGTCCGCACCAGCTGCAGAGTGATATCCGCGGAGTGTTCTGCCCAAGGCAAATCTGTTGATTATCTTCACAAAGACAAAAAATGTAAAATCTTTGCTGATGAAATCCTCTACGCTTGGGGAAGACTTCCTGCAACCAATGGCTTAAATTGCGACGCAGCAGGTATTGAACTCACCCCATCAGGGGCGGTCAAAGTCGGTCGAGACATGCGTTCCACAAACAAAAATATTTTTGCTGCTGGTGATGTAAATGGTCTTATCGAAGTCGTACACATTGCCATCCAGCAAGGCGAGATTGCCGGCCGGAACGCCTCCCGCAACACCTTTGAAAAATGGGATGACCGGCTCAAAAGCATGGTTATATTCACAGATCCAAACATTGCAACAGTCGGACTTTCAGAAAATGAATGTCGGGAGCGAGGCATCCAATACATAGTAGCCTATTATCCGTTTTGCGATCATGGCAAATCCATGATTCGGTGTGCTCTAAAAGGGCATGTCAAAATATTAGCTTCGCCCAAAAGCGGAAAAATTCTCGGAGCGGCTGTCGTTGGTCCAGAAGGAGCAGAGTTAATTCACGAGCTTATCGTCGCAATGTCCGCAAATATGACAGTTCGCAAGCTTGCTTTCACACCGCACTATCATCCGACATTATCGGAAATTTGGACTTATCCTGCAGAGGAGCTCATGGAAAAAATCCGTGAAAGTAACTAACCATCCATTTCGGTTGGGCGTAACAGGTGGTGTGGGGTGCGGTAAGTCCACCGCTGGAGAGATACTGAAAAAACTTGGCTGGCAAGTTATCGATGCAGATAACATCGCACGCAAAATTCTATCACAAGATCGCGAGGTGATTGGCGCGATTTCAGCCCGCTGGGCGCACAGCGTCAATCCTGATGGATCGATCAACCGTCGTTTACTTGCAGAAATCGTTTTTAAAGATGAATCTGAACGTGAATTACTAAACACGCTAACGCATCCTAAAATACGTTCAACCTGGAGGAAAGAGCGTCAGGACTTTGAAGAGAAAGGCTCGCGGACCGCCGTTATTCTGCCACTGCTTCACGAAGTGGGAGCTGAGAGTGAATTCGATGCAACACTTTGTGTGGGCTGCTCGCAGGAAACGCAAATTTCTCGACTCCTCTCACGCGGCTGGAGCCCTGAACATTCTCTTAAACGCATCCGTGCGCAGTTACCACTAGCAGAAAAAATCGCTCTCTCTACTTTTTTAGTTTGGAATGACGACAGACTGCAGCATCTCGAGGCTCAGTTAAAATTTATGAAAAATTTACATCAACAAATCGGCATAAATCCTGCAGCAGGCATTCAGATTACCGAGATAAACAGTAAAATATGACAGATACTGAGACAAAACTGATCACCAAAGCTCAACCAATCCTAGAAGCTTTAGACGCTTTCCCAGATGCACTGCTCGCGGTGGATCGTGATTACCGACTAGCTTATTTGAATTTTGGGGCAACTCGGATGCTTGGGACAGACAGTGAGTCTGCCCTAGGAAAAACAATCTGGGAGGTCGCACCACATTTCTTCACTTATGAAGTGAGGTCATTGCTTGAAGAAGCATGGTCAAACGGTCTGCCAATACACTTTGAGGAAAACTGTCGTGGCGGAACGATTTGGTGCGAAATACATGCTTATCCAAATTCTGAAAAGATGACACTTTTTTTGCGCGACGTCACAGATCGCAAACAGACAATAGAATCACTAGAATGCTTTGCTGTTTTTACACGCCGCAGTCCCTACCCAGTAGTGCAGATTAATCACGAAGGACGAATTATCCTTAAAAACGACGCCATGACCAAAGCAGCTCGTGAATTACGAATTTCCGAGGAACAACTACTGCCGGAAGGGTACGCAGAACTGGCACGCCTCTGTCTTGAAGACGGAAATACCCGTTCAAATCTGGAGCGCATAGTCGAGGACCGCACCTTTCTATGGGCACTAGTTCCATCGATAGATGCGGCAGTTGTTCAGGGTTACGCAACAGAAATCACCGAACGTTTGCAACTCGAAGAACAAGTTCGCCAGTCTCAAAAAGTTGAATCTATCGGACGGCTGGCTGGGGGCATAGCGCACGATTTCAACAACTACCTCACTGTCATCCAAGGCTACTGCCAGCTCCTGGATATGGAAGATAGCATATCCCAGCAAGGCAAGGAATTCTTACGGGAGATAATCGAGACCGCGGAAAAAGCAGCAAAACTAACCAAACAAATACTTACTTTTTCACGGCGTCAAGTTGTGCGGCCCAAAATACTCAACCTCGGAGAGATGGTGCTTAACTTTGTTGAATTCATCCGTCCCTTGCTGGGTGAGGCTATAACTATTCACTTCATAGAGGATCCCGACTTGCCACCAATACAGGCGGACGAACACATGATCGAGCAAATCATCATGAATCTTGCCACAAACGCGCGCGACGCCATGCCCAACGGTGGTACACTCACAATTTCACTTTCTTGTGTGAACTACCGGCCAGGCAGCCTTGTGGTACGCCAGGGGAAAACCGTCGATGGAAGATTTATCTGCATTACTGTCAGCGACCAAGGTACAGGCATGGATGAGGCCACCCTGAAGCGAATATTTGAGCCTTTTTTTACCACCAAAGATGTTGGGCGCGGTACCGGTTTAGGCCTATCTGTTGTTGATGCCATCGTAAAACAGAACGAAGGATGGATAGAAGTCAGCAGTCAACTTGGGGAAGGCACGACATTTATGGTTTACCTGCCAGTAGCTGAAGAAAATTCTTCTATTCAAACCAAAGTCCAGGAAGGAAAACCAATCGAGGTAATCGTCGGAAATGGTGAGACAGTACTTGTTGTCGAAGACCAGACTAACCTACTCAAACTCATCGAGTCCACCCTTAGCAAAAAAGGCTATAACGTTTTTTGCGCTTCAAACGGACCTGAGGCAGTACAAGTCTGGCAGAAAAACAAAAACAAAATCCATCTAGTCATTACTGATATGATGATGCCCGGGGGGATGACAGGAAAAGACGTCGGTCAGAGAATTACTTCAGAAAATCCCTGCATTCCTGTAATCTACATGAGTGGCTACAGCGTCGAGTTGCTAAAACAACCATTATATCCCAACGTTCGATTTCTGCAAAAACCTTTTAATCCGGAAAAACTCGTCAGGATGGTCGGTGAAGCACTTAATACACCGGAAAAGCAAGCCGATTCTTGGAAACAGAAAAAAGTTTCCGGTGTTTAACAAAGAGAACATCAAAAAGGAACATAGGTATGATCACAGAAAACGATAACAGAATCGAAGAAAGCGAAACGCATTCGCATCTTCGTGTCCCGCAGAGCGGGCCTGAGGGAGCCGAGAAACTCGACAAAGTACGAGACATCCTCTTCGGAAATGAGTTTCGCTCCATAGACCAAAGGCTCTCATCCTTGGATGAATCAATTGCACGAATGTCTGCTCAACTACGTACGGAATTTCGCCAACACATTAATACCGTTGAGCATGCACTTAAAACTCTATCGGATGACGTTTCATCCATGATCCGCGATATTAAACGTGACAAAGCAGACAAACTTGGAGTTGCAGAGATGCTAGAATCTATGGCAGCGCGTCTACGCGAAGACCAAGAAAGTATGTCGCACTAGCCTTCTGAATAAACCGCATTTTTGGTTTGTAATGCGGTAACAGGTGCTATTATTCAATAACTTAGGGAATTTGTGAATAACAGCCGTTCGTTTCACTTTCATGTACCACCGCAAAACTCAAACGGTGGAAAAACGACGTACACCCATGAGAGTTCTATTCAAGAACGATTTAATGACCCTTACGAGCAGCTGGTTGCTCTTCTCAACGAGCGTGAAAGAAACCGATTGGATATGCTCGAGGAGATGCTTAAGGATCAGTCCAACCGTGCAAACATTATCAGCGAAGTTCTCCCCGAAGCCATAGCTCGAAGAGGCCTTAAAGACAGCAGGATGAACAAAGCTATCCTGCCACACGTGATGGAATCACTGCAGACACTCTTTCGAAAAAAACCACAGCTATTTATAGACGCCCTATTTCCCATAATAGGCACCACAATACGTAAATCCATCTCCTCGTCTATCGCGGGCATTCTGCAGAATATTAGCCAAGGACTCGAGCATGCATTCACGTTGCGCGGTCTGCGCTGGCGATTGGAGGCTTGGCGCACGGGCCGCAGCTTTGCGGAAGTTGTGCTGAGCCATACAATTGCTTACCGAGTCGAGCAGGTCTTCCTTATCCATCGCGAAACTGGTATCCTCCTTGAACACCTGGCTTTGGAAGAAGGCACCGCCCAAGATCCGCAAATCGTCTCGAGTATGTTGTCCGCGATTAGAGATTTTGTGCGAGATTCATTTAGCATGAGTCCGGACGAAACTTTGGAACGTATCCGTGTTGGCGACCTAACTGTCTTCATCGAACAAGGTCCTCAAGCCTTAATAGCTGCCGCGGTTCGTGGAGAACCTCCCCCGCAGATTTCCGATATACTCCGCATAGCTTTGGAAAACGTACACAAAGATCTGCGCGTAGAGCTGGCGGAATTCTCTGGTGATGTATCGCCATTTATTCTTGCGCGTCCCATTCTTGAAGAATGTCTCATCCAGAAAGACCGCGAGAGAAAGAAAGGACTGGGAATTATATTTTGGATCCTGCTTGTATCCATACTGGCCGCGATGGGTTACGGGGCTTACACATATGGTAAATTTGTCTACGGCAACTATAAACTTCAAAAGGAGCTAGATGCTCAACTCAACGCAGAACCGGGCTTTCAACTCAGTCAAGTTCGCATCAATATCTTTACAGGCGAAGCCAGTCTGGTCATCACACGCGATGCTTTGGCTCGGCAGATAGATCAAATTTTGCGAGAAAGAGGACTGAATCCAGATCACTTCAAACTCACAGAACGCTTAGTCGTATCCATGGACCCGAAAATGATTGAACAGCGGGTCTTTGAAAAGCTCTCCCCTATTCCTGAGGGTGTTAATATCCAAGTCATTGGTGATGTACTTTATGTGAGCGGCCGAGCACGAGACGATTTCATCCAGCGAATAGAGCGAAGTTGGCCTGCAGTCATGGGATTAAGCGGGATTAATACCTCTAATCTTGAAAACCTCGATGCAGAGCTGCTTGCCGAACGCAAAAAAACCCAAGAACAGTTGGCCCTTGAGCTTCAACGCAAGATCAACGAAATACAAAACGTCAACATCCTTTTTGACGTCAATCAGCCTAATCCCCGGGAAGATCAACTCTGGAAAATCGCCAGCGTTGCTAATGACTTCAAGCAATGCCTTGAGATTGCCGAGCGGATTGGCCGCGAAGTAATGCTTGTTATCGTTGGCCACACAGACCCCACTGGTCAGCTCGTGGAAAATGACATCCTAGGCAATACACGTGCCAACCGCGTTCTGAGCATGTTGCTCGACCAGGGACTGCACATGCAAAACCTTGATACACGTGGTGTGGGACCCGCTGTAAATGTGAGTGTTCCCGAAGGTATCAACCCGAATGATTTTCGCCGTCGTGTCTCATTCCGTGTCCAACAGGCTAGCCTGATTGGGCGCACTTCAGATATTTTCGCTTCAGAAAATTGACATCGAATATGATTCAAAAAAAGATCTGCATGTTGGGTGTGCCCGGCGTAGGAAAGACGAGCTGCACCGAACGCTTTGTAAAAAACATCTATTCGGATGTGTATCACTCCACCATTGGAGTAAAGGTGGATAAAAAAATTGTCCATGTGGATGGCACTCCTGTCACACTAATCATCTGGGATTTGGCGGGAGAAAATAATTTCGAGCGCTACCGCACTAGCTACCTCAAAGGCTCCTCAGGTTATTTGTTTGTCGTAGATCTTACTTGTGCTTCCACCTATGAGGATGGCCTTAACATCCTTAGGAAGGTTGAAGACTCTGAACTGGGCAACCTCCCCTATGCGATACTCTTCAATAAAGCTGATCTCATGGATCGCTGGGAAATCAGCCAAGAAACAATTCATCAAATCGCCCAGCACGCACCAGTTTTTATCACAAGTGCAAAAACCGGTGACGGAGTGGAAGAGGCGTTCATGACTCTGGCTTCCATGATGCTGCAGGCCGATCAGCAACCAGCATCCTAATTGTTATCGCCAACTTCACTCATTTAGTTCACTTGTGATTTATGAAAAGATTTAACGTTCTCTTATATAGCCTAGTATTCTTTTTGTGTTCCTGTTCGAGATTAACCCCAGATAACTTCGCAAAAATTACCGAGGGCATGACCGAGCAAGAGGTCAGATCTATTCTCGGAAAACCTCAAAATTTGGATAGCTCTTCAATGCTAGGGCTGCTTTCCGGCACTGTTTACAAGTACAGTCAAGGTCAAAAAAAATCACAATTACTTTTCTCAATGGTAAAGTGATCAATAAGGAGGCTAGCCTATAAATAAAGTGATCTCCCCAATTCTATTTTTTTTATAAACTTTGTTCCTTTTGTATAAATTTTCGAACAAGTTGCTAGTCTGCAATTGCGACTGATGGATTTTCAAGTTCCTTATCGTGGCTCAGTTGGGAGTGATTTGAGCGCAAAGCGTTGCGCTGTACCACAACGAGAGTAATGTCATCGTAGGCCGGGGCCTCACCTCGAAATCGTTCAATACGCCGGATGATTTTTTCGAGAATGTTTTTCGAATTATCACCGACACCGCCCCGCAACACCTGCTTGAGCGCATCTCTTCCAAATTCGTTGTGTTGAGAATCCTGCGCCTCTGTAACTCCGTCAGTGTAGAGCAAAAACACATCACCCGGCTCGAGGGTAATTGTGGTGTCTTGAATGAATTGATCAAAAATTTCGCCAGAGTCTATTCCAACCGCCATACCAGGAGATTTTATTAGTTCGGCATGACCACGGCACCAAAGTATAGGTAGCTCGTGTCCGGCCCGGGCGAGGGTAATTGTGTGATTTGTTGGGTCTAACACCGCGTAAATCATCGTGACAAACATGTCCCTTTGCATATCTGGCTGGATCTGGCGGTTGACAGCACGGAGCACCCCTGCGGGGGAGCTTTGCAGTGGGGCTTGCGAGCGAAGAATTGCCCGGCAGTTTGTCATGATTAACGAGGCAGGCAAACCCTTGCCAGATACATCGGCAATGACAATCCCAAGACGTCCTTGGGGTAGCGAGATGAAATCGTAGTAGTCTCCACTGAGGCGCTGTGCCGCAATATTCTGGCCGGAAATGTGATAACCAGGAACAACAGGAGAGCAGTCTGGCAATAGAATTCGCTGTATTTCACCAGCCACATCCACGTCGCGTTCAAGTTTTTGTTTATCTGCAGCAACTTTTAACAAAATTGCGCTTTGTAATGAGAACGCTGCCTGGGAGGCGATAACCTCTAAGAGATCTAAATCCGCGCGGTTAAATTGAAGACCGTCTTGACGATTTGCCACTGCCAATACGCCATAAATTTGACCGCGACTCACCATCGAACACATGATTAAGCTATGAAATCTCAGGTGTGGCTCTTTGTGTGCAGGTAAGCGATCGTCTTTGGTTGCGTCTGGCAATAGCAGCTCTCCTTTTTGAACTATGGAAGACAAAAGCGGATGATCGCCGGGGAATTTTTCATGAAGAAGCACTTCATGAAGATATTCTATTCGCGCGGTTAATTTCACCTCAGCTTCCGGTGCTATGCGGTGTAGGGGCGGGAAAGCCTTTTGTACACTGACACAGGAGAATGAATTTTTTTGAGGATCCCATCGATAGTAAGCTGCACCACGTGCCTCGAGTACCTCCGCAGCGGTTCGTGTTACAATGTCGAGCAAATCCGATGGTGTAAGGTCAGCGTTAAAAGCTTCCCCTAAGTCATGCATCATTCCGAGCAGGGACTTTCTTTCGCGGCGAAAGCGCTCCACACGCTTTTCAAGTTGTGTTTTTTCTTGATGAGCCTTGCGGAGCAAGATGCCCAAAACGATTGCAGTTCCTGCTGACAAGGTAGCAAAAATCCAAGGTAAAATCATGTGAGGGAATTTTGTTTCGCAGCTCGTTTACGCAAATAATCGATGACGTTTTGAAACTGCGTCTGGTTTTTTTGGCTGAGCTCTGCGAGCGTTTCATGAGCTTCGAGCATGATTGCCGCTGCAGACTCTTTGTCGGCTACGCTCCCATTATGTTTCCGGAGGGTCTGCCAACAAGGAATTTCTGAGTCTTCTTTAAGGGTTACCAGCAAGTTCAAACCCATGTTTTCGAGTAGCTCCCTGTTGCGGCCACTTGCACCAAAGATGGTTGTTGTACCACCGCATTTTTTGATTTGAATCGCCATGCCCGCTAGTGCTCCGAGGAATGTACTATCAAGTCCTGTACATTGACTCAAATCGATACAAGCAGAAGTGATCCTCTCACGGTGAGCTAAAGCATCTTCCAACAAATCCTTTAGGAAATGTGCGTTCTGAAAACTACCACGACCATTCACTTTTAGCCATAGCACGGAATGCTCCGCGTGCACCCAGATTCCTTCGTCATTCACTAACGCGAACATAAGATGAGTAGCATTCCAGTCAACAACTGCGAATCGGTGCATTTCAAAAGGTTGATTGCCGCAGAAATCAGTACTATGGATGTAAATTGGTTTCTAAGTTGGATTTTGTCCGGAGAAATTAAGTAGGCGAACACCAACAACCGCCCAAGCCATAACAGCCATCATACCCAATGAGGCAAAAACTTGTACCAATTTACCAATCACAAGTCCTAGCCCAGCTCCAACGCTTGCTTTACTAGAACTCACTGGCGAGCGTCTCGCTACTAGCAACTCTGCAAAAAAAGCACCCAGAAGAGGACCCAAGATCAAACCAAACGGAAGGAAAAATAACCCAACGAAAGCTCCAGCCATGGCACCGAAAAGCCCCCACTGGCTCGACCCCATTGCTTTAGCTCCAATCACAGAAGCAAAGAAATCCACCAATGACGCAAAAAACCAGATGCCCGTCACCCAAAAAACCCAAGACCAATCCATCGAATCAGGCACCAGAAGTTTGCAGACCCAGGCAGAAGCCATAATCAAAGTTGGCCCAGGCAAGACGGGGATCACCAAGCCCACCAGCCCCAGCACCCACATGAGGCCAACAACCAGAGCGGCCAGCCACTCCATGTTAATCGCGTCCCAGACTGCGCAATTCGTCCGTCTCGCGTGCCGGAGGCGGGTAGCCGGGCCAAGGCTCTTCGGGATACTCGTAAATTTTCCCCTCGAAGTTCCTTAAAATCAACGCCCGTCCGTCGTGAGCTAAAAAATACTCCGGATTCAACGGAATTTTCCCGCCTCCGCCCGGTCCGTCCACCACATACTGCGGCACAGCGTAACCCGTCGTGTGGCCGCGCAACTGCTCCATGATCCGCAACCCCTCCCGCACTGGCACACGCAGATGAGAACTCCCTCGAATTAAATCGCACTGATACAAATAATACGGCCGCACGCGGCAGATCAGCAACTTCTGGAACAACGCCTTCAATACCGCCGCGCTGTCGTTCACACCGCGCAGCAGCACACTCTGGTTGCCTAAAGGAATACCTGCATCGGCCAACCGCTCCAAGGCCGTCCGACTCTCCGCAGTCAACTCGCGCGGATGATTTGTGTGAATGCTGATCCAGAGCGGATGATACTTCCGCAACATCGCACAGAGTTCCGTCGTAATCCGTTGCGGCAGAAAAATCGGAATCCGCGTCCCGATCCGCACAAACTCCACATGCCGGATCTCCCGCAACGCTGAGAGCAACGACTCCAACTTTGCATCAGAAAACAACAGCGGATCACCCCCCGACAGCAGCACATCCCGCACCTCCGGATGTTGGCGGATGTAATCCAAAGCCGCTGCGTGGTCGGCCTCCAGATGCTGCTCACCCACTCCGCTCACCACGCGACTGCGCGTGCAGTATCTGCAATAACTCGCGCACCGATCCGTCACCAAAAACAACACACGATCCGGATAACGATGCACCAACCCCGGCGCGACCATATCCCTGTCCTCCCCGCACGGATCGATCATCTCATCAGGCTGATACACCGTTTCCTCCAGTCGCGGCACCACCTGCCGACGCACCGCGCAGTGCGGATCCTCACGATCCATCACGTTGAAAAAATACGGCGTGATGCCCAAGGCCAGCTTGCTCCCGCTCAACAGCGCACCGGCTCGCTCCTCGGGAGTCAGGCGCATCAAGCTTTCGAGTTGTTCCAGCGTCCGCACACTCTGGCGCAACTGCCAGTGCCAATCCTGCCACTCCGCATCCGACACATGTTCCCATCCCACGCGTTTGGTAGTGTTAAAGAGTTTCAGTTCCTCGGCGGATTGTGGGGCATCAAGCGCCTGAGTTTCACGGCGCGAAATATTCGTATTCATCTAAAGTGCCACAGTAATTCCTCTCCCCACCCTGTCAAATATCCTTCAATTCTCGCGGCTCAAAAAACATCGCCATTTTCAAACAATCATCACACAGCGCTTCCCGCAATAGTGATCACCGCATCACTCATTCCATGGATGATTTTCTTGTTGGCCGGACAGCCGGTCACGAGCACACCGGCCAGCGTGACCTGTTCTTTTTCCAAGAAATAATACGGGCACAACCGCACACGTGCCTTCATTGTAGCGTCTTCACCCGAGCGGGCGATGTGGGGCAACTCCACGGGCATCGCTGGGCGAAATTCCTGCAAAATATGTGGCGTTGTCGCAAAATCCTTCAAAGCACGATCCAGCGCCTCGGCCCACTCACCTTGCGAGACATCGTGCCCCATCACCACTCCGCGCGCCCCCCACGCCAAAGGCGAGAAGCCCGATGGCTTCAGCACGAGCTGCCGACGCTTCTGCGAAAACTCCTTCACATCGTTCCAAGAATTCACCTCCAGCCCAGGCAGCACCGCGTGCGGTGGCAAAGCCTCCGGGCACACCACCCACGAACGCGGGGTGATCTCGCGCATCATCTTGAAGTAAGCCTCCCCCAACAAACCACGCCACTCCTGCTCCAGCGGCTGAAGCCACAACAACGCCAACCACAGCTTCTCCTCGAGA
This sequence comes from uncultured Verrucomicrobiae bacterium, assembly GCA_938005615.1. Classification (GTDB taxonomy): domain Bacteria; phylum Verrucomicrobiota; class Verrucomicrobiia; order JADLBR01; family CALLMV01; genus CALLMV01. The sequence goes on along the minus strand of CALLMV010000013.1, from coordinate 74,617 downwards.
TGCGGACGCATCGGCGGTGTAAACACCGTGCCACCCTCCGCTGCTGCCAGCCACTCCTGCGTGTGCTTTATTTGCGGCAGATCAAAACACTCCACAAACCGATAAACCGCCCTCCCCCGCGGCACGTAGTCCTCAGCAGAAAATACAACTTGCCCCGCAGTGCGCGCCGCGAGCCACTCCATCTCTGGGCGGTAATCGCCCGACTCCTGCGAAATGATCACATCATGCTCCGCAAACAACCTCTGCCAACTCGCAAGCATTCCACCGCCAGTATCAATCGAAGAATGCGAACCGTAAAAACGCTCCTGAAGTGCAGCCGTCAACCCGATGCCTCCCGGCACACTATCCAACTCTGTCAAATGCACCACATCGCCTGCGAGCAGCAAATCTGGCCGGATGATACGCGGCACCTTACCGCGCTGGCTCGCGTGGCGTGCGTGAGCGATGAGCCACTCCGGCTTCCCCGCATCCAGCCACTGCGCGATGTATGCCGGAGCACGTCCCTCGACACTGCGCATGTAGAGCACGTCGCAAACCTCCTGAAACTTGCGCAACACACGACCAAGCTTGATCAGTTGCTGCCACATCGCCGTGGACAACACCATCGGCCCGCGCGCATCCAGCCAGTCCTTGCCAGCAAAAAGCTTTGCCCCGAGGTCATTCTCTCTAGCGGAGTCGGGCAGGCTGCTCATCGCACATTCTCCCTGCAGGAACTCCCTGCAACAACCTTCAAAAACTCCTCCACTGCGGATTGAAAAGCCGCGACATGCATCGCTACGCGCTGTGCAAAATCCGCAGTGCTTGGCGTTTCAAACGTCAACGATAAACACGAAAAATTTTTCACCAACCAGATCGCCTCGGGCCACTCCTCTGGCAGATCGGCCTCCGGAGGATGATGAATGTAGCCCGCAGCCGTTGGGACATGACCATCAATTTTTTCAGATGTATCCACCGCAAACTGTTTCCCCAGTTGCGCAACAACTCGACGCCCCACCAGAGGCCGTGTGCTCGTATTAATCTCATACAAGTAAAAACCCCGCGCCTCCCAATCCTCGTGAAAAGACACCGCCAACTCCGGGGCCGCACCACTCAAAAGAAAATCGCGATGAGCCCGCGTCACGTCTGTAGAAAACTTTTTGTAGTCACGGTTCAAATCCACGCCGTGTTTATCCCCACGTGTGCCCTTTTCAAGACCTGCAGGATTCAGCACCGGGCACGCGAGCAAAGAAAATTCCCCCAGGCCTGCCGGTGGCCGTTCTAAGATCTGCAACAGCGCCTCCACACCTGCAGGCTCATCCCCATGAATCCCAGCGGAAAGATACAGCACAGGCCCTTGATGAATAATCCGGCGCAGCCAAAGCAACGGCCACTCATACTGATACCCGAAGATCCCAGTCTCACAGCCGAAGTCGCGCGCAATCGCCTGCAAGCGCTGCTGAACATGCGTGATGAGCATCGTCAACCTCGGCTCCAATCAGGACAACTTGTCAAGTTCCTCAGAAATTTTTTCCAACTGTTTTTTCAACGCAGCGATTCGCGCCGTCCGGGGCTGATGTTCATGAGCCATAAGTTCGTGAATTTTTTCCTCGGCCACTTCCTTCTGCGCCTCGCTCATACTGTTCACGATCACACCAATCACCAGATTCAACGTGATCATTGTGCCCAGCACCACAAAGCTGATAAAATACAATGCTCCCGTGATTGGCATTGCCCGTGATACGACATCCGGCCCGGACATCAGTGCCGCTACGTCGCGCTCAAACGAGACATACTCCGCCGACCCATACATTTGGATATACATGATGTCGGTCCAATCCTCGAGAGTCACCACACGGAACAGCGAGACCAATGCCGTGGGTAGATCACCAAAGTGCACCGGGTCGTTTTCACGAAACAGAAACACCCCGGCAACCGCATAAACATAAAACAACATGGCCAACAACAGCGACACATAAAACATCGAGGGCAAACTATGCAGCAGGCTGCCCACAATGAGTCGCAACCGAGGAATCGCCCGCACCATCCTCAACACCCGCAGCACACGGAACAGTCGCACCACAGTCACTGCCCCGTTAGTCGCCGGCAGCAGACACGCGACCACAATCACAAAATCAAACACGTTCCACCCATCCTGAAAATACGTCCACGGCCTCGGCCAGCGAGCAGCCCACTTCATCAAAACTTCCACCACAAAAATCGAAATGATGACGTTATCCAGCAAATGCAAAACCGCACTGTATTGCGCCATCACACTGCGCGACGTCTCCAACCCCACCACCACCGCGCTAAATATTATGACCCCCAGGATAAACCTCTGAAAAAACGCTGAATTCTCAATCTTTGCGAAAATCTTGCTCATCGCGCTTACGTAGCAGTCACGCAAATTCGCGCAAGTGATCAGCCCTCACGCCGCCTGCGAGCCAATTCTTGCTCCCGCCGATTGTTGCGACAATATGCGCTGCTATGACACTCGCACGAGATTGGAACATTAGCCCGCCGTCAAAAGTCTGCCATGCCACCGGCCGCGCATTCACCGACGGCGAAAAATTCATCAGCGTGTTACGCGAGACCCCGCGCGAATGGGTGCGCCTGGATTACAGCCTCGAGGGCTGGGAAAAATCCCCACACACTGCTGAAGAAATAGCCTCACGCTGGCAAAGCGAATTTCACGTCCGCCAGTCCGCCCCAGAACCCATAGCCAAAAACGACGTGGAATCACTCCTGCGGCGTCTCATCACACAAGGTGCGCCGGAGGACACTGCCGTGCGTTACGTCCTTGCCGTCATGCTTGAGCGCAAAAAAGTCCTCAAGCCCGTGGACAAACTCGAGCGCGGCACCCGCAAAATCCTCGTTTACGAACACAGCAAAACAGGCGAAAGCTTTCTGATCGAAGACCCTCGGCTCAAACTCACCGAACTCGAACCCATCCAAGAACGCGTGCGATTCCTCCTGGATAATCCTCATTACTCAGAAAAAAAAGCCGGCAGACGAAAGCATCATCAATCATTAGACAAACAAGGTTGGTACACTTGGTTGTCACGTAATGTTACATACAACCTGAGAAACTCTTTTTTCGTTTACTCAAAAGAAATTATGCCCTGCATGAGAAAGTCATACATGTTCAACTCACACATCCGCGGCTTAAGACAGATTTGGCAATTAATCATTGAGTGAAAAAGAGGGGATTAAATTACTCCCCACAACAAGGCCCACTTTGTCATCTGGTGATAAATCGGAATTCCAAAGAGAACGTTGAACGGGAAAGTGATGCCCAATGATGCCACCAAGTAGTATCCCGGGTTAGCGTCGGGAAGTGCCACGCGCACAGCAGCAGGTGCGGCGATATAGCTGGCACTGGCAGAGATGACTGCCATGAGCAGAATACCACCTTCTGAAAAGCCAGCCATTAAGCCCGAGAGTATTCCAAAAGTTGCGCTTACAAGCGGCATCAGTAGGGCAAAACCAACGAGAAACAATCCGGCTAGTCGCACTTCGGCAAGCCGTTGTGCCGCTGCCACGCCCATGCCCACCATAAAAAGCGCTAGTACGCCCTTCATGGGTACCGTAAAAAACCAGTTTGTCTCGCTTAGCCGCTCCGGGCCGTTGACCATTCCTACCAAAAGTCCGCCGAGCAGTAATAGCACACTTTTGCCTAAAACGACTTCTCTAAGACTATGTGCCCAGGCGACTTTATGCCCGCCTTTGAGCACGCGGGCGAGCATTAGCCCGACAAGTATTGCAGGAATTTCCATTGCAACCATGAGGACGACCATTTCCGGCTCATGGTCAATGTCGCGGTTGGCCAAAAATGCCTGGGCGACTGCAAAAGTAATCACGCTCGTTGAACCGTAGTGTGCGGAAATGGCTGCGGCATCCACTACGCTAAACCTGCCGAATTTGCGCAGGATGATAAATGCGACCACGGGAATCACAATCCCGAGGGCTAGTGTGAGAAGCAGCGGCCACCAGATTCGACCCAGGCCAGTGCTGTGGAGCTGGATTCCACCTTTAAGGCCGATGGCAAGCAGCAGGTAAATGCTCATGGCGTCTGTGATTTCGCGTGGAATGCGTAGGTCGGATTTGGCCAAGGCGCCGACAAGCCCAAGGATAAAAAAGAAAAGAACAGGATCTATTGCTGACATTATTTCAGGACTGAATCAGACATTTAAAGTCTTGTTCCTAGATGTGAGTTGTGGCCAGTGAATTTTATTCCTCGGAAGGCAGGCCGGTTTCATCATCAGGCCCAGTTTCTGACACTGATTCGCCAGCCTCAACATTGATGATGAGGTTGACTAGTTTCAGCGGGATCTCTTTAGCGGCTGGCAAATCGGAGCTTTGTAATTCATCACCCGCCAGTTCATTCATCAGGGTATTTCCGTATTTTTCCCAGTCGGCATCGCTCAGTCCGACGACTGCGGCAAGCCAAGGATAACTTTCCGAAAGCGGACCTTTTGTAAATCTGGGCATGTAGCCTGAGTAATCCCAGCCAAAGCCATAAAATTGAATTGGTATGTTGTCGTTGAGTTTCACGAGCTCTGTTAGGGGCAGGCCCACGCGGATGCCGTTGGAGGTAGCGTAGGGGGATTCTGGTTGTTCGATGCTGACGGAGGAAATTTTGTCGCGAGTCTCTTCGTCTTCCCAGTTGATGATGAGTTCTCGGGGCGTGCCTTCGAAAAGCAAGGTTTGGGTGGCTAAGAGTTCGCCTTCGACGAACAGTTCGCGAGTGCTCACAACTTCTTGACCAAATTGCTCGATGATCTGAATTTCGCTTAGTGAGGTGTCGAGCACACCGATTCGTTCACGAGTAATGAGTGTATCCGAGGCCAGTAAGCTCGTGATCAGGCCCAGGTTTGCTGTAAAAGTAGTAAGGATCTTATTCACCCTTGAGGATTAACAATTAACAGATAAACTTTCTAGAAATTAATTTCTTTTCACCAATTAGCCCTCGGGCGATGAAAACGAAAAGCAACCCTGGGTAAAAGTGCTTGTGCATAGATAATCTGGATGTTCTTGGTTCAATCTTTGAGCTTGTGTGATAGCTTTGAACGAAGAGTCATCCCGGGCGCCTTCGGTACAGGGATCACACTGACTAAGGATTGAACCGCGGCAAAATGCCGCAGTTGATTCGGTGTTGAGAACGGTTAACGAAAGTTAAATAATCACTCCAGTCAATGACTTCTCGGCGACAATCTTGGCCTCTCTATCTACTAGGCTTTGCCACGGGGATGATTTTTTCCTGGTTACTGAAAAGAACTAAAAATAGTAGATTTGGTCAATCACTGCACACAGCACCTCAATGCGTGCGATACCAGCCTGCGGATCTGGCCGCAATAGCGACCCTCACAGCAGGCGTGGCCCACGAGTTAAGCACTCCCCTCGGGACAATTGCGGTGATCAGCGCGGACTTTGAGAGGCAGGCCTGTGAGGTTTGCAGAAACGGTGAGTGCAAAGCAGACGCGAGGCTGATCCGTACACAACTGGAACGTTGCCGTGAGATTCTCGACAGGATGCGCTTGTCGGGCATGCGTGAGAACGCAGAGGTTGTGGAGCGTCTGGATCTGTGGAGTTTGCGCGACCTGGCTATCGAAAAGATGCACCGCACGCATCCTCAAGAGCGATTAGTCTGGCAGTGTGCAGACGAGTACGTGGTCTTGCGCAATGTGGATGGTGCGGCTCGATGCGTAGCGGTGCTTGTAGACAACGCATTGGATGCGACTGAGGTCTCTCGCGGCAAGATACAAGTCCGCTTGCAAGTACGCCGCGATAGGTTGTTATGCGAGGTGCATAACGAGGGCGAACCAATCCCTAGTGAGGTGCTCTCTCAGCTAGGAACACCGTTTTTTACCACAAAACCTCCGGGCCAAGGAATGGGTTTAGGGCTGTTCATCGTGAAGACTTTTGCTGCAGAACACGGCGGGCAATTCATGATCACAAGCAGTGATTCAGGCACCACTGCGCATCTCTGGCTGCCACTGGAAAATAGGCGTTCATGAAAACGAAGTGTGAACTGGGTCGGTTGTTGATCGTGGAGGATGATGCGTTTTTTCGCGAACGTTTGACCCGGGCCATGACAGAGCGGGGATTTTTTGTAAAACAAGCAGGCTCATTGCAGGAGGTCCAAGCGGTTTTGGACGAGCAAATGCAAATTACTCACTCCGTCGTGGACCTGCGCCTAGGTAAAGATAGTGGGTTGGACGTGTTGCAAATCGTTCTTGCTCACAGTCCGTCTTGCCGTGCTATTCTCCTGACGGGTTTTGGGAGCATCGCAACGACCGTGGAGGCCATGCGTCTGGGCGCAGCAGATGTGCTGACAAAACCCGCAGATGCGCGGCAGGTTGCTTGCGCTTTGCTGGGAGAGCAAGCAGCAGAGTTTGACCGGATACCAACTGCTCCAAGCCTAGCACGGGCAGAGTGGGAACACATGCAGCGTGTGCTAAGCGTTTGCGGGGGAAACGTCTCGCAGGCCGCGAGAGTTTTGGGTATTGATCGGCGCAGCCTTCAGCGCAAGTTGAATAAGTTTCCTCCGCAAAGTTGACTTTTTACGCTAGGTTTCATCTCAAACAGCGAGTTAATTTTTTTCTAGTTGTTGCGAATGGACAAAGGCTTAGTGGGCGGTTTAATGCAGAAAAATGAATCGCGATATTTATCTTGATGCGGCTATCGCACAGGCAAAGAAATCTCGGGCTGAAGGTGGAATACCGATTGGTGCAGTACTAGTGTATGATGGGCAAATCATAGGACTAGGTCACAACATGCGGGTGCAGACTGGAAGCCCGATCTTTCATGCTGAGATGGCTGCAGTCCACAACGCCGGTCGCCAACCCGCATCTGTGTACAGGCGCTGCACGCTCTACTCTACGCTTTCTCCCTGTGTGATGTGCTCTGGCATGATGCGTCTTTATCGCATTCCGAGAGTGGTGGTAGGGGAGGATGTGAACTTTCAAGGGCCATCTCATGAACTGCGCGCAGAGGGTATCCGTGTGGATGTGGTAAACGATGAGGAGTGCATCGCAATGATGCGAGAGTTTATCGCAAAGCATCCCGAATTGTGGTGGGAGGATATAGGTGAGCAAAGGTAAGAACATCACGCACAGATCGGCAGATACTATCAAAGAGCATGAGTACTGGATGCGCATGGCAATCGCGGAGTCTTTGCGCGGTATGCGCAGAAATGAGGGAGGTCCTTTCGGTTGTGTGATTGTGCGCCAAGGTCAACTGATATCCAAAGGCCATAATCGCGTGATTGCAACAAATGACCCAACTGCACACGCCGAGGTGGTAGCTCTGAGGCGGGCGTCGCGAAGATTGCAACGCTTCGACTTGTCAGACTGTGTGCTTTACACGTCTTGTGAACCATGCCCGATGTGTTTGTCAGCGATTTATTGGGCGCGGATCTGTACAGTGTACTACGCGAACACTAAACAGGATGCCAAAAGGATTGGTTTTGCAGATCAATTTATTTACGACGAACTGGAGCTTTCTGCAGAAAGGCGCAGAATGAAGATGGTGCCGTTTCTCCGTGAGGAAGCAAGATTCGCCTTCCTCGAATGGAATCGCAAAAATGACCGGGTCAGATACTAAAAGAGTTTTCTGATGCCGAGCGTAGAGCCTTGTGTTAAGTTCTCCCTGTGACTGTCACTGAGAAAAGAATTGTACCCATGTTTGATCTGACCCGCCAATGGGCTAAAGTCGGTAAGGATGTCATGGCGGCAATTTCAGAATTTTTACCCAAGCAGCAGTTAGTACTAGGAGAGGCAGTTGCCACCTTTGAGGCAGCTCTTGCTGAACGTTTGGGAATCAAGCATGTGGTATCAGTTTCAAACGGCACTGATGCGCTTCTGATTGCATTGACAGCACTTGATATTGGACCTGGTGATGAGGTGGTGGTGCCTGCCTTCACTTTTTTTTCCACTGCTAGTGTGGTAGCACGGCTCGGGGCTAGGCCTGTATTTGCAGATATTAAATCAGAGACTTTTAATTTGAATCCCGATGCATTGAGGCGTGCGTTGAGCCCTCGCACGAAGGCTGTAATCGTTGTACATTTGTTCGGCCAGCCAGCTGAGTTGGATGATATCTTGGCTATTGCCGATTCCAAAAAAATCCCGGTTATTGAGGATTGTGCTCAAGCCCAAGGGGCACGCTGGCACGAGAAGGAAGTGGGTACTTTTGGAAAGTGTGGCTGTTTTAGTTTTTACCCGACAAAAAATCTCGGTGCCTTAGGTGAGGGCGGTGCAATCTGCACTGAGGATGAGAGTTTTGCCAAGCGCTTAAGGCGGATCCGGGCTCAGGGCAGTGAAGTGCGTTACGTCCATGAGGAGCTCGGTGGCAACTTTCGACTCTCTTCAATTCAGTGTGCCGCGCTCAGTGCCAAACTTCCGCACCTGGACTCTTGGCTGGAGTTGCGCAGACGAAATGCGCAATTCTACAATGAAAATTTGGAGGGTGTTGGCGATATCATTCTCCCATCCGTTGTAAATAATGCGATGCACAGTTGGAATCAGTATAGCATCCGTACGATTCGTCGTGATTCGCTACGTGAATTTCTTAAGGAAAATGGTGTGGGTACGGATGTATATTATCCAAGGCCTGTGTGTTTGCAGCCGGCTTTTGAAGAGCTGGGATATTTACCGGGTGATTTTCCTTCGGCAGATCGTGTCTCTCACGAGGTGCTGTCTCTCCCGATTTTCCCAGAACTCGAATTAGCTGAGCTCGAGTATGTGGCCGGTATGATTCGAGATTTTTTTTCCTGAAAGGATTTCTCGGATAATCAACCACGGAGAAGTTCAGCCACTTCACGAGCAAAGTACGTGAAGATGAAGTCAGCTCCTGCTCGACGTATCGCAATCAGAGATTCCATAGCAGCCTGAGAGCGGTATAAGAGACCTTTCTCGGCCGCGGCGCATATGGCTGCATACTCGCCAGAAACTTGGAATGCTGCGATGGGAAACATGGTGTTTTGCCGCAGGCAATGGATGACGTCCAAGTAATGACCAGCAGGCTTTACCATAAGAATATCAGCACCTTCTACTTCGTCTTGCTTGCATTCTCTGATCGCTTCTCGGATGTTTGCCGGATTGATCTGGTATGTGCGTTTATCGAGGTAATTTGCAGTACCAGTGGCTGAACCGATTGCTGAACGGAAGGGCGCATAGTAACATGAAGCAAATTTTGCGGCGTAAGAAATAATGCCCGTTTGATGAAATCCGTTTGCGTTTAGAGCAGAGCGTATGGCATAGATACGCCCGTCCATCATGTCCGAAGGTGCTACAAAATGTGCGCCTGCTGCCGCAAGGTAAACGGCCATTTTTTCGAGTATTGCAACCGTAGCATCGTTGTCTACGTCGCGTGTTTTGACGTCAAGGACCCCATCGTGGCCGTGCGTAGTATATGGATCCAGTGCGACATCTGCTATGAGGAGCGCCTCAGGTAATTGACCCCTAATCAGCTTAAGCGTGCGGTAAATGAGACCCTCACGGTTAAGGGCCTCTGACCCCTGCATGTCTTTGGATAGTTGAGGAACAACTGGAAACACTGAGAACGCCCGTATTCCCAGACCTAAAGAGTCGCGGATATAATTAAGCGCCTCGGGAGGAGAAAGCCGGTAGTGACCAGGTAATCCGACTATCTCCTGCGATTCGCGTTCGTCGTGAACAAAAACGGGAAGAACAAGATGTTTGGGATCAAGGTGATTTTCCTGCAAGAGATCGCGAATCCCCGCGTGGGATCGCAATCTGCGAAAACGTCTTATCTGTAGAATCTCCATTATGGGGAAATGTTAAGGTCGGTAACCGCCCCAGTGGAAGCTGTCGTGACAGTTGAGGCATATTTTGCGAGCACTCCGCGCGTGTAGCGCGGGAGTGGTTTTTTCCAAAGTTTGAATCGCTTTTTCATTTCAGATTTAGATACGTGAAGGGTGATCTCCCGCTTCTGGGCATCAATAGAAATAGTGTCCCCATCCTTGACGATGGCTAGTGGACCTCCGCAATAAGCTTCCGGTGTAATGTGGCCAACCACGAAGCCGTGAGATCCGCCTGAGAAGCGGCCGTCTGTAATTAGGGCTACTTCTTTACCCAAGCCGCGGCCCATGACCGCAGATGTGGGTGAGAGCATCTCGCGCATTCCTGGGCCACCGCGCGGGCCTTCGTAGCGTACGACCACGACGTCTCCCTTCTTAATGGTGCCGTCGAGAATCTTTTTGAGCGCGGATTCTTCAGAGTTAAATACTCGTGCCTGACCTGTGAAAGATTCTCCTTCTTTGCCAGAGATTTTAGCGACAGCTCCATCTGGTGCCAAATTGCCGCGAAGAATGACAAGATGTCCTGTCTTTTTAATGGGTTTATCCCACGAACGGATAATTTCCTGGCCGTCTGGGTACGGCTTAACTTGTGAAAGATTTTCGGAGAGTGTTTTCCCTGTCACTGTGAGGCAATCGCCATGCATGAGCTCCCGGTCCAGCAACTCTTTCATCAGAGGCAGAATACCTCCGATGGCCACTAGTTCGGACATCGAAAACCTACCTGAAGGCTTTAGATCAGCCAGCACAGGGACGCGCTTGCCAATACGGGTGAAATCATCAATAGATAACCTCACCTTGGCGGCATGCGCCATAGCAAGCAGATGTAAAACTGCGTTAGTAGAACCGCCTAAAGCCATGACCAAAGTAATGGCATTCTCAAATGATTTACGTGTGAGAATATCTCGGGGTGTGATTCCCAATTTGATCAGGTTTATAACTGCTGCACCTGCGTGGCGAGCGTCTTCTCGTTTAGCTTCAGAGACAGCATTCTGTGCGGAGGAGCCAGGCAGCGATAATCCGAGTGCCTCAATGGCGCTAGCCATGGTGTTGGCCGTATACATTCCGCCGCAGGAGCCTGGACCAGGGATAGCGCAACGCTCAATTTCGCTAAGTCCCTCTGCGCTCAACTCGCCTGCGGCATTTTTCCCAATCCCTTCAAATACCGAGACTATGTCGAGATTTTTCTTTTCGCCTGTAGGCAGGCTCAAGCATCCGGGTAGGATCGTTCCTCCGTAGACGAACACGGCAGGACGATTCAGGCGGGCAATTGCTATGGCACATCCCGGCATGTTTTTATCACATCCGCCAATGGCGACCAGACCATCGAAGCCTTCACAGCCTGCCACTGTTTCGATCGAGTCTGCGATCACCTCGCGAGACACAAGAGAATATTTCATCCCCTCAGTGCCCATTGATATACCATCGGAAATTGTGATGGTATTAAATATTAGGCTTTTTCCGCCGGCATTATCGGCTCCTTGAGCAGCCTCGCGTGCGAGTACGTCGATGTGCATATTGCAGGGTGTGACTTGACTCCATGTTGAAGCGATTCCGATAATGGACTTTTGGAAATCCTCCTGCTTGAAACCCACAGGGTAGAGCATAGCTCTAGAGGCGGCGCGTGATGATCCATCAAACATGATGGCGCTATGTTTTCTATGTAAGCTTTTATTTACTGATTTTCTGCTCGTGGTTTTGTTCGGCATAAATTTTTACGTTATACCATGACTCGCTGCATTTACGCAAAATTCCCTTATAAACCTCACTTGGGCCAAAGCCAGATCAGGTAACCCGCGTAGATTGTCATCAGGATAAGCCCTTCAATCCTGCGTAGTTTCATATCAGTCCACATCAGCGGAAGCAGCAATATCGCTACTGCGATCATCACCGCAATGTCTACGAATCCTATTTCGTCTGAATGAATGGGGTGAACGAGAGAAGAAAAGCCCATTACAGCAAGAATATTAAAAATATTAGATCCGATCACATTCCCGATCGCAATATCAGGGTGGCGTCGAATTGCTGCTACGACACACGTCACCAGTTCAGGCATACTCGTGCCGGCAGCAACGATCGTAATCCCGATCACCGCTTCGCTCACACCCCAGGCACGAGCTATAATCACTGAATTATCCACAAGGATTCGTGCACCAACAATTAGCACGCTAATCCCAGCAGAGACGAGCAGCAAATCCACGAAGACGTTCGGTGTTTTCTTCGGCACTTCCTCTTCAAATTCGACGTTTTCATCTGTCTGGACGGCAGTACGCTTAGCCAAATAATAGTTCAGCACGGTGTAAAAGATGATACCTAACACGAGAAATACTCCTTCGAAAAATTCAACTTTGCCTCCGATAATCAGCAAGGGGAAAAGTAGCGAAACTAGAATCATGATCGGGGCGTCAAATTTTATAATTTGTGACTTTACTGCTATTGGACAAATAAGCGCTGTGAGCCCCAGAATCACGGCGATGTTAAAAATGTTCGAGCCGAGTACGTTGCCCAAAGCAATATCTCCCTGACCTGCAAACGATGCTTTGACACTCACAACCAACTCTGGAGAACTCGTTCCAAATGCAACCACTGTCAATCCAATCATCAACGCGGTTAGTCCAGCACGTTGCGCCAAAGATGCCGCGCCTTGTACTAAAGCTTCACCCCCAATAAAGAGGAGAAAAAGCGAAAGTATCAGCCAAAAGAGCTCGTCCCACAACATACGTTGGAAAAATCTTCCTAGGAATCCAGTGATTCCATCTGTTTGAGAATATCCTCTCTAGCAGTTACATGATCTTGACTTGCGGCAAGTTCTGCCGCTCTAAAAAAGCAGGCGCGTGCTTGCTGTTTGTCTCCAAGTGCTAGCCAAGCTCTTCCTTGCAAAGTGCACGCCGCCATCCAATCAGGTTTCTTTTTTAATGCCACTTCAAGATTGCTTATGGACTCTGTAAAATTTCCACAATCGAACAAAGCCTTAGCAAGGGAGAAGCGATAAAGCTCGTTTTCGGGCATGGAAGCCACGCGGTCGCGGAGTGCTTGAATGTGCTGGCTTTCATCAAGCCGTCGAGTTTGAGCCATTGGGTTCGACACAAACGCAAATTAGTTTTGCAAAAGTCTTGAGCAAGAAGAAACTCACCTTTGTTGTTCAGCTCTGGTAATAGCAGCCAACTCTTGCGGTAATTTTCTTAAGCCCAACCACCACAGAAATGCAAGCGAGGCTAGCAAAATAAAATCCCTGAGGATGATCACCCATGCCGGATAGCCTTCCGATAACTTACCAAAGCAGCCACAGTTAATATCGATTCCACGAGCCTGGGCCTGCAAAAAAACCACTGTAAAAACTGTCATCATGAAGGACACAGCCGCCAAAGCTCCGAAGTAAAATTTCCGAAAAATTAACGCCGCAGAACAAACGATTTCAAACCAAGGTAAAAAAATCGCAAGAATTCCCGCGACCAAATGCGGCACAAGATGATAATTCAAAATATCCTGCTGAAACTTTGCGGCATCAGGCACCTTCATGACACCCGCGATGATAAAAAATACTGCGATAAATAAACGGAAAAAAAACTCAGACACTGCCCAAGGTCTGTCTTTATAAGAACCCAAATTACCAATCATCTTACTTACCATCCTGATGTCTTTTCCAAGCTTCCCAGCCGTGCTTCAACACCCACACATTGGGAATGCCGGCGTTTTTCCGCAATTTTTCAGCCACTGAATGACTGGCATGGCACCCAGATGAACCGCAGTAGACCACAATGCGTTTGCCAGGAGTCCAGCGACCGCTTTGTAAAAACTCCATAAATAACTCATCCCAATTATCTTCATTCAACTGCATCGCGCCGGGAATATGCCCTGCCAGAAAATCCTTATTTCCCCGTGCATCTAACCACAGCACATCCTCGCCGGATGCCAGCACATCTGCCAAGCGGATCTCCCCTTCCTGAAGCACTTCGGGGTCCCAGATTGGTTTCTTCGGAGACATCACACCCCACACAAAGGCGGGCACCAGTGAGATCGCCACTAAAAACACACACTCACGGATTGCATTCACAATCATGACAGATACTAGCACAACAGTTCCAAATTGTAATGTGACACAGAGTCAAGATTCTCTTCTTTTCTGATTAATTCCCGAGCCTAACGTCGCAGCCCTCCGAGTGGCGGCTCGTCACCTAGTTTCCCTCCTTCTTTTCTGATTAATTCCCGAGCCTAACGTCGCAGATACCGTGAACGAAACTGAAATAATTATTAAAAATCTTGAAAGAACCGCCTAATTAGTTTATTTTAAGATCTTATGCCCATCCAAAAATCCGAACTCGTCCAATCCGCGTTGGAAAAAGTCCAAAGTTCAGAGATTCTCGTCAACATGGTTTCTCAACGGGTAAAACAGCTCGGCATGGGCTACCGCCCTCTGGTACCCGTGGATCCGCGCATGACGTTCATGGACGTCGCACTGAAAGAAATTGCCGAAGAAAAACTCAGCTTTGAAGTCGTGGCACCCGAAGCCGCACCCAAGCCGCGCGAAAAGCGCCAGTCACGCACCCGCCGCTCCCGCGCATAAAAATCCCACGCCCATGGCCGGCAAATCCCATCAGCCGGCGGCTATCGCCACCAACCCCACCGCCCGCCACCACTTCACCATCCTCGACACTATCGAAGCGGGCATCCGCCTCACGGGCACGGAAGTCAAATCCATCCGTGAGAACGGTGTGAGCCTGCGCGACGCCTTTGCCCGCATAGACAAAGGCCGCGCCACCCTGCATCAGTGCGACATCGCGCCCTACTCCGCAGGCAACATCCACAACCACGCCCCGCGACGCGAACGCCAGCTCCTCCTCCACAAGCGCGAAATCGCAAAACTATTCCAAGAAACCCAAATAAAAGGCCGAACACTCGTCGCCCTCGAAATGTATTGGAAAAACGGCCACGTCAAAGTCCGCCTCGGTCTCGGTCAGGGCAAAACCAAAGGCGATAAACGCCAGACCCTCAAAAGCCAGGATGCTCAACGAGAAGTCTCCCGGCTCATGAAAAATCTCCGGCGTTAACCACTCCGCTGCAAAAAAATTCCCCGCTTGTGCCTGCGTCAACACATCGGTTAAAAACGCCCTTCATGAAACTCACACTTATCGGAACCGGATATGTGGGCCTTGTCACAGGTGCCTGCTTCGCCGAAGTCGGCCACAACGTCCTCTGCGTAGACAACAACAAAGACAAAGTCGCCCAACTCAAAGCCGGCAAAATCCCCATCTTCGAACCCGGCCTCGAAGACCTCGTAAAAAACAACGTTGCTGCAGGTCGCCTCGCCTTCACTGATTCCACTGCCGAGGGCGTTGCCCACGGTGAAGTCATTTTTATCGCTGTGCCCACCCCGCCGCAGCCCGACGGCTCCGTGGACCTCACCTACATCGAAGCCGTCGCCCGCGAGATTGCCCAACAACTCCAGCCCGGCCAATACCGCGTGATCGTGGACAAATCCACCGTTCCCGTTAAAACAGGCGAAAAAGTCACCGAGACCATCAACCGCTACTCCGCCGAAGGTTGCATCTTCGACGTTGTATCCAACCCCGAATTTCTGCGCGAAGGCTGCGCGATTGCAGACCTCATGCAGCCCGACCGCATCGTCATCGGCTCGCGTTCCCAACGGGCCACCGACCTCATGAAGGCCATCTACGAACCCTTCCACGCCCCCACCTACATCACCGACATTAACTCCGCCGAACTCATCAAACACGCCGCTAACTCCTTCCTCGCCCTCAAAATCTCCTACATCAACGCCGTAGCCGCCATCTGCGAAGCCTCCGGCGCCAACGTGGACGAAGTCGCCGACGGCATGGGCGCCGACAAACGCATCGGCCGTGCCTTCCTCAACGCCGGCCTCGGCTATGGCGGTTCATGCTTCCCCAAAGATATCAAAGCCTTCATCCACATCGCCGACGAACTCGGCACCCCCTTCCATCTCCTCAAAGAAGTGGAAAAAATCAACGCCGGCCAGCTCGACCGCTTCCTCCAAAAAATCAAAAACAAACTCTGGGTCCTCAAAAACAAAACCTTCGGCGTCCTGGGCCTCGCCTTCAAAGGCGACACCGACGACGTTCGCTCCTCCGTAGCTATTGAGCTTTGCCGCCGCCTCTTGGCCGAAGGGGCCTCCCTCCGCGTCACTGACCCTCAGGCCCTGGAAAAAGCCCAAACTGAACTCGGTCACGACCCGCGCATCACATACTGCGCAAACCCTGAAGAAGTCTTTGATCGGGTGGAAGCCGTGATTCTCGCCACCGAATGGAAGCAGTTCCGCAACCTGCCTTGGAAACAACTCAAAGACAAAATGATTGCCCCGCTGATCTTCGACGGACGCAATCTCCTCGACCACCATTCCCTACGCGAGATGGGCTACGACTACACCGGCATCGGCCGCCCCTAACCCCTAAACACAACAGAAGCAAGTTCCAGCTCTTGCAACATTCATTTTGCTATCAAGATGTGCATGCACTGCAATTAAACATTGATAGCAATAGAGAATACACACGCTAAAACTACTCGGCAAGATCCAGATTCTCGTGGTCAATTGTGATGAGACGCGGCAGTTTTTTACCTAGGCGCGGCACACAATCGATCAATGCCCTCGTGTAAGGATGCCTCGGTCGCTGAAGCACTTCAGACGTCGGTCCACTTTCGACAATACGCCCTCGCAACATCACCGCTACACGGTCAGCAAACCCATGCACAATCCCGAAGTTATGTGTAATGAGCAGCGTAGTCATGTTCAATTCGTCCTTTAATCGGCGTAACAAATCGATCACCTGCTTTTGGATTGTTACATCAAGCGCCGTTGTGGGCTCGTCGGCCACCAGGAGCTGTGGTCGGCAAGCCAACGCCATGGCGATCATCACGCGCTGCTGCATCCCTCCAGAAAGCTGGTGTGGATAATCGTGAATACGCATTTGCGGATATTGAATTCCCACAAGATCCAATAAACGCACAATCTCACTGCGCACATCGCGAATATGTGGCTGATGCAGGCGCACAGCTTCGCCAATCTGAAAGCCGATCGTAAACACCGGATTGAGAGCAGCCCCAGGCTCCTGAAAAATATAAGCAATGCCCGAGCCGCGAAGCGCACGCAACTCGCGAACAGGTAGACTCAAAACATCCCGATCCTCAAACAAAATCTGCCCCGAATCATAGTGGGCCGGGGGCGTAGACAGTAAACGCGTCAGAGCCAATGCCGTCACGGACTTACCACTGCCACTTTCGCCAACCAACGCCAGCGTCTCCCCGCGCCGGATGTCCAGAGAAATGCCGTCTACAGCGCGTGTCTGTCGCCCAGCCTGGCGAAAGGTGATACGCAAATCCCGAATAGAAATCAACGTATCCTGCATTTCGGAGATATAGTGTGTGGTCGCATCGTTTTGCGATGAGGGCTTATCTGGCGTCATTTTTTCTGCAAGGTGAGGGGTTGAAATCGCGGATCCACAGCGTCGCGCAGGCAATCACCTAGGAAATTAAACGTCATTACAGTAATGATGATAAACACCCCTGGCAGCAACATCCACCAAAAGCTAGTCAGCACACGAATACTTTGCGCCTGCGAAAGCATCAACCCCCAACTGGCGTGGGGCTCGGCGATGCCCAAACCCAGGAAACTGAGGGCCGCCTCTCCCAAGATGTAGCCAGGAACGCTGAGCGTGGCTGCAACTATCACGTAGCTGAAAGTGTTCGGAATTATATGGCGTAACAAGATTCGCCAACCAGGCACTCCCAAAGCGCGCGCTGCCGTCACGTAATCTCGCTCGCGCAGGCTCAGTGACATGCCACGGATCACCCGCGACATCCCCGTCCAGCCAATCAAGCTAAATATCACCACGATCATCAAGTACGTTTGCACGGAGTCCAATTTCTCGCTAAAAGCCGCGCGCAGTGCCAGAATCAAGTACAACCCAGGAATGGACATCAAAATCTCCGTGGTCCGCATCAGCAAATGATCCGTCCACCCGCCCAGATAACCCGCCAATGAGCCCAGCACCAGGCCAATACTCACCGTAATGGCGATCCCTATTAAGCCCACGGACAGTGACACCTGAGAGCCGTACAGTATTCTACTGAAGACATCGCGCCCGAAGTGATCTGCACCAAACAAGTAAATTCGATGCCCTTGCGGCACGAGAAACAGGTGCCTGTCGAACGGTATCAGAAAAAAGAGCTTGTATGGCTCGCCGCGGGCAAACAGTTGCACTGGCACTGCACTCCCCTGCACCGCAGTAAATGTGCGGGTCGCAACGTCCGTTAACTCATACTCGTGTACGCATACTTTGCCTCCGCTGATAAACAGCGGGGTAGGGGGATGAAAGGCGTGAGGCAGATGTTGTGATGCAGCCGTATATGGCGCCAGAAACGGAGCAAACAAAGCACCCAAGTAAAGCACCGACAAAATTACAAAAATGATCCGTGCCGCTGGTTGACGCAAAAACTTTGCCCACACGCGGCGTGTCTCGGCAGCAAGTTCTGGGGAGGTATTTTTCATTTGTCCAAACGTATGCGGGGATCGGAAAGGGCCAGTGCGATGTCGCCCACCAAATTGCCGAGCACCAGCATAATACTTGCCATTAGGATGCTTGCCATCACGACGTAGATATCTTTTTGAAAAAAAGCTTCGTAAACCAACAGACCAATCCCCGGATAGCCCATGACGATCTCGACAATGAGCGATCCGCTCAGCAGCCCGGCGATTGAATAACCAAAGATCGTCACAAGCGGATTGATGGCGTTGCGCAGAGTGTGGCCCAAAAGGACACGGCCTTCACTCAGCCCTTTGGCCCGCGCCGCAGTCACAAATTCCGCTCGCATCGTTTCCAGAAAATTGGAGCGCATGATTCGCATCAAAGAGGCAATCGAGCCAATCCCCAGGACCAATGTGGGCAAAAAAAGGTGCCGCGTCACGTCCCAAACTTTCTCCCAGGGCGCCATAAATTCGTGATCAATACTCGTCAGGCCACTTAGGGGAAGCCAACCCGTCTGCGAAGCAAAGAAGACCGCAAGCAGTGCCAAAAAAAACTCCGGCACTGCCAGAGCGAAAAAGGCCAGCGCGGAGGACAAGCGATCG
Organism: uncultured Verrucomicrobiae bacterium; assembly: GCA_938005615.1. Classification (GTDB taxonomy): domain Bacteria; phylum Verrucomicrobiota; class Verrucomicrobiia; order JADLBR01; family CALLMV01; genus CALLMV01. Next base: position 55,724 of record CALLMV010000013.1, on the reverse strand, counting down.
AAAAATGAACCCTGCCAGATGGCCGCAAGAATCCCCAGGGGGATGGCAATCATCCAGGCAAACAACGTCGCACACAGCGCCAAGAGAAAAGTGGCCGGCAAGCGTTGAGCAATCAGTTCAACAACAGGAATTTTATAAGTGAATGAATATCCAAAATCCAGACGCACGGCCGAAGCAAGCCAGCGCAGAAATTGCTCTGGAGCCGAACGGTCCAGTCCGAGCTGCTGTTTTTGTCGCTCAATTAACTCGGGGCTCACATCGCGTGCCAGTTTCAGCGAGTCAAGATAATCTCCCGGTGCAAGCTTGAGCAAAGTGAAAGAAATCACGCTGATTCCCAAAAGCATCAAAGGTAACAACAAGAGGCGTTGCAAAATGTATTTCTTCATGCACGGCTAGGGCTGAGGACGCCAAATTTCATCGTGATTCCACAGCAGAGATGTGCCTGCAGTGGCCGGAGGGCGCAGATTTTGCCAACCGTCGCGCAGTGCGCCAAACACCGTGGGTGTTACAAGGTAAATGAAGAATTGTTCGCGGGCCATGATTTGCTGCACCTCATCGTAGTAGCGCTTGCGCAAGTTGTAGTCGAGCGTGCGCAGTTGTAACTGCATCAGCTCATCCATGCGCGCTTCAGCTTCGGTGGAGGGTGTCTTCTGCTGTGGAAACCACAAGTGCATGCGACCAAAGGAAGAGATGGTGTCCAGCGCCGAGGAGGGATCGCTAGCCCCACCCGTGAGGCCAAGAAGGCAGGCCTCGTAATCAAAGCTGTCGGAAATGCGACCGATGAGAGCGTTAAAATCAAGGAGCTGAATGCGCATTGCGATCCCAAGCTCCGCAAGATTGTTGGCAAGCACAACTGCGATATCTGAACGAAGCGTGTTTTCTTTGTTAGTGATGAGAGTAAACTCCACAGGATGGCCTTCGGAATCTTGCAGCGTGCCGCCCTGTTGCTTGAACCCCGCATCAGCGAGCAAGGCGCGCGCCCGTGCAAGATCGCGAGGAAAGCTTTTGACGTTGGGATTGAACCAACGCACATTGGCAGGACTTTCACAACTCCACAAAGGCACGGCCATCCCCATGAACACCGACTGAATGATGCCTTCACGATCAAGCGCGTAGGATACTGCCTGCCGAAAACGGGTATCGCGGAACCAGCGCAGTTTGTGGGGTGACACCAGCGGCTGGCCTGTGTTGGGATTGGTGCCTGTGTTTTGGTTAAACCAGAGAAAGGAAGTCCCATCCGATGGGCCACGCTCGATAACGCTAAAGCCACGTCTCTCTGCGAGGCGCCGGGCCATGGGGACATCTTCGGGGCGGATGTTTTCTGCATCCGTCTTACCCGAGAGAAATTGGATGAAGGCGGCGTTGGCGTCGCGCGCGGTGTTGAGGATGAGGTGGTCGAGGTAAGGCAATCGTGACCCGTCTGGGGCGAGCGTCCAGTAGTAAGGATTGCGCTCAAAGATGATTCGTTGGCCTGGTACGAATCTCATTAGGCGGAAAGGGCCAAGGCTAGGTAGTTTGTGCGGGGGCGTGTTGATGCCCATTTGCTGCATGAAAGTCCCATCTTGCAGGTGTTGTTCGTAGATGTGTTTGGGGATAATGTTTGTACCGATAAATATGAGGAACGGAGCATAGATGTCCGGTGTGGTGATGCGTATGGTATAGTCGTCGATTTTTTCAAAGTCGAACTTTTTACCATCCACCGAGAGGAAGGTTTTTGTGCGTGTGATGACGGAGGGATGTTGAATCACAGTATCAAGCGAAAAGATAACATCGTCTGCGCTGAAGGGATGTCCATCGCTCCAAGTCAGGCCGCGGCGTAGGTAGAAGGTGAAGGAGCGTTGATCTTCAGAGATTTCCCACCGCTCAGCAAGCTCGGGCTCAGGTTCGAGCGTAACTGGGTTTACCCGGGTCAGCCCGGGAAAGAGGATGCCACCGATGGCCCCGGAAGCCGCGTCTTCCGCAATGATCGGATTGAAGGTGCGTGGGTCTGATAGCTGAGAGAGAATAAGGCGCCCGCCAAATTGCCCCTGCGGTAAATCGCTAACGGGAAAGCCCGCCTCTGTGACAGGTGGTCTCGCACGAGTCTGAGGCGCGGGATCGCGCGGGATGCAATAGCTCAAGGCGAGTAGTGCTAAGAGGAGAGTACAGTTCAGAAATCGCCCGAGGGAATTGTACATTTTTTCAGGAGTATTGGATTAGGAGCTCCGTGAGGTCAGGCGGTGTGTCGTCTGTGGTGTTTGGATCGGAATTGTCATTGGGTTTGTCATGCGTGTCTTCATCGGGAGGAGCTAAAGGTGTTTCGTTGCTGGAAGGATCGTTGTTTTCTTGCAAGGGCTCATCGTCACTTTGGCTGGGGGGGTTCATCGGCGAGGTTTTTGGGTTGTTTGATTTTGGAATTTTCTGCTCAGTGCTCAGGGTATCTGTTTTAGTATGTTCTGAACGTTCAGAATCTTTTGTCTCACTATCATTACTATTAGTTACAAGCGGCGGCGTACCAGGCGGTGGAATGTATGGTAAGGGGTGGTTGAGTCTTTCGCCGCGCTCTACGGCCTGAATTTTTTCTGCTACAAAGGGACGATCTGGTTGCAATTCCAGAGATTTTCTCCAGTGAGTAAGTGCTTCCTTGTGGCGTCCGAGCGCGTCGGCAGCATCGCCTAAGTTTTCAAAAATCTCCTCGTGGGGGGGACCGATTTCTGCGGCCTGCGAGATGAATTCGTAAGCTTTGGCGAAATCTCCCAGCATATAGTGCACCCAACCGAGGGTATCGAGGTAAGCGGAGTTTTGTGGCTCAAGCGAAATGGCTTTTGTGATCATACCTAACGCTTCTTCGAGGCGAATTCCCCGATCGGCGAAAGTGTAGGCCATGTAATTCATGGCAAAGTGATTGTCGGGATCTATTTCTAGGACACGGCGGAATTGCCTTTCCATTTCAGCTAGATCGTTGCGGCGTTCTGCGAGGATGGCTCGCTCGACCATTACGTCTTTGGGGCTGATGCCTTCAGTCGCCTCGTTGGTGATTTTTTCTAATCGGTTGAGATAAATTTCTGCCAAGTCAAACTTCCCAGCCTCGCGCGCCGCAACAACGGCCATTTGGATAATCAGCGGACTGTTGGGGAATTGTGCATAAGCCTCGCCTGCGTGGGTGAGGGCCTCTTCTTTAAGTTTTTCGCGCAATGCCGACTCCACGAGAAAAATGTGCGCTCGCACCGATTCGGGTTCGCGGTCCCGGGCCCGAAGCGATAGCTTGTAAGTCAGCCCCCAAGCGTTGATGCGAGCAGCCAACTCTGCGAGGCCAAGTTCAGAATCGAAATCCGCACGTTCCAAACATTTTTCCATGAGTGCGATCGCCTGATCTTTCTTTTCTAAATTCACATACAACTCAATAAGGGCAGTGAGCGCAGGCAGGTAATCAGGGTGTTTTTCGATCACTTTTTCCAATTCTGCTGCAGCCTCTAACAGACTGCCTTGTTCAATCATCGCTACAGCCAAGCGCACCAATGCTTCACGATTGTCAGGCTCCGCATCGAGCGCACGCCTTAAAGATTCAATCACTGCTGGAATATCATTTCTTGCAGAGAGTAGATCGGCCAGGCGCAGGTGGGTGAGCACAATTGCTGATCTGTCTTCCTGCATGGAAACGGCTGCGGCGTGTTGAAATATTGGCAGTGCCAAGTCTATGACTTCGGCTGCTGTCTTTGCGGCAAACTCCGTGAGTATTTCCGCATAGGTCTCGCCTAATTTTGTCCACACAGAAGAATTTACATCCCCCATTCTTGAGGAGACAGTGTTTACGGCCAGTGTACTAGAATAGGCCCGGGACTGTACATCGTAGAGGATCGCCAAACCAGAGAGCCGATAGCCCGGTGTGGCGGTGAGCAGCTCTGCAAGACGCAAAGCACGGGGCGCACGGTTGTCACGCGCAAGACTAAGCGCTCCCAGAGCAAGCACCTCGGGAGGCGCAGCGGGAAGGGAAACATCCTTTTCCACAAGCGTGTAGGCCTCAGCAGGCTTGCCTTGCCGCAGCAGGCTAGCTGCAGAAGCTACAACTTCGCGCAACTCTTGCGGAAGGCTGGAGAGGGAAAGCCGGTTGTCCCTCTGGTCATTCAGCTGGTTGGACTCCGCAGCATCCGAAAAGCAAACAGGTATAATCAAACAGAACAAAGCGGGCCAAGCTGTCCTTTTAAAGATGTTTGCAGCAAACATTTCCTTTAATCTGCATCAGCCGTTGTTCCGGGCAAACAAAATTCCCCAATGCATCCAGAACCTGAGTCAGATTTACAACTACCTCAAATTTCCCAACGCCTGTAGCAAATTTCTTCACGCGTGACACAACTGAGCATTTGATCAATGTCCCCTCGATGCCGTAATCTTGCACAACGTCGTATCATTTTGCTGAATAAATAAAATAGCTTAAGTTTGTGAAAACTTTCACAATTCCTCTTGCCTAGCATCCCGGTGCGATTAGCTTACAACTATGTCGAACACCGGCGAAATGAGCTACAATTCCAAAGTAGAAGGCAATGTCGTGCTGACTCGGCTCGACTCCGCCATCAACTGGATCCGAAAAAACTCCATCTGGCCCATGCCTATGGGTCTAGCATGCTGCGCAATCGAGCTTATGGCAGCCGCATCATCTCGATTTGATATCGCACGATTTGGTGCCGAAGTCATGCGTTTCTCCCCGCGTCAAGCGGATCTCCTCATCGTTGCAGGTACAGTGACTTATAAAATGGCCTTAGCCGTTAAACGAATTTATGATCAGATGCCTGATCCGAAATGGTGCATTGCCATGGGAGCCTGTGCTTCCTCTGGCGGCATGTATCGTTCTTATGCAGTGCTTCAGGGAATCGACCGTTTGATCCCCGTCGATGTTTACATCTCGGGATGCCCACCTCGGCCTGAAGCCCTTCTTGAAGGGCTGATGCGCCTGCAGAGAAAGATTGAAAAGGAGCATTCTACACTGGCTCTGAAACAGGAACCCGCTCTAGCTTCCTGAAACCCCTACTATGTCTGCCACAGCCTCAGAAGCACCTCTCACGAAACCACACTCCGCTGGCCACAAGATTTTGCACACAGATAGCGCCGAATATCTCAAACCACTTTTGCATGAGTTTGCAGAAAGTTTAGAGTTGAGGCCTATTTTCCGTGGTGAGATTTCGCTTTATTTACGCGATGCGGAATTGATCCGCGAAGTCTCTTTGTTTCTGAGAGACAAGCTGAATTACGACTACCTTTTAGACATCTCCAGCGTAGATCACGAAAATGAAGAGCCGCGATTCGAAATTGTTTACGAACACTATTCCTTGCAAACTAAACGGCACTTACGCCTCAGTTGCCGCGTCTCTGAAGAGAAATCAGAACTACACACTATCTCAGACATTTACCCCACAGCCAATTGGCACGAACGCGAAATTTATGACATGATGGGCATCAAATTTATCGGACACCCAGACCTAAGGAGAATCCTTATGTGGGAAGGATACCCGCACTTCCCACTACGAAAAGAGTTCCCCTTGGAGGGTCTCCCAGTCCACATGCCTGACGGACACTTCACTGACGCAGCTCCGATGGAGGGTGGCCCATTCGTTACTTCCACAAGCGATTTTGCACACGAAGCAGAGCCACGCAGCCGCACACCACACTAAACCCATGAGCACACTAGCCACAAAACCCAGTCCTTCACAAAATGTACGGACAATAGAAGTTGAGCACCTCGACATCGCTGCAAAATTCGAAAAAGAAGCAGAAAAATACAACGAATCCAACCCAGAGTCGGAGCGGCTCGTGCTTAACATGGGCCCCTCGCATCCCTCGACCCATGGTGTCCTGCGCATCGTCCTGGAACTCGATGGAGAGATCATCACAAAAGCGGAGCCAGATGTCGGATTCCTCCATCGCGGCGACGAGAAGATCGCCGAAAACATGACTTACAACCAGTTTGTCCCTTACACGGACCGCCTTGACTATCTAGCTCCACTGGCCAACAACGTCGCTTATGCCCTAGCTGTAGAAAAACTTATGGGCTGGGAGCTTCCCCCGCGTGGCCAGGCCATCCGCGTCATCTGCTGTGAAATAGCACGCATCTCTGCACACCTCCTCGGTCTTGGGGCCTTTGCGATGGATTGCGGGGCCATGACGGTATTCCTCTATACCTTCACTGAACGTGAGAAACTCTACAACCTCATTGAGATGCTCACAGGTGCGCGATTCACCACAAGCTACACAAGAGTGGGGGGAATGACTCGCGATTTACCTGCGGATTTCATCCCCGCGTTAAAAAAATTCCTCCAAGAATTCCCTACACGGATTGACGAAATAGATAAATTACTGTCACGTAACAAAATCTTCGTGGACCGGACCAAGGATCTCGGCATTATCACGAAAGAAGACGCTATTGCTTACGCACTTTCTGGCCCCAATCTAAGGGCATCTGGCATAGAACACGACTTACGCAAAGTGCACCCCTACTGCGGCTATGAAAAATACGATTTTGAAGTACCTATCGGCAGCGTGGGCGATTGTTACGACCGCTACTACTGCCGTATTCAGGAAATGCGCGAAAGCGTGAAGATACTCAGGCAAGTCATTGAAAAACTGCCCTCGGGTCCCATCTGCTACACCGATCCCAAAAACACCCTTCCTCCTAAGGAGGCGGTGCTCACCAAAATGGAGGAGTTGATACACCAGTTCATGATCGTCACCCAAGGAATACAAGCCCCCCACGGTGAGGTGTACTTTGGTGCGGAAAATCCGAAAGGCGAGCTTGGCTTTTACATCTGCTCCAAAGGCGGCGGTGTTCCTTACCGGCTGAAGATTCGCGCGCCTAGTTTTGTGAATCTTTCCATTCTTCCCAAGCTTCTGCCCGGTCACATGGTCAGTGATACCGTGGCAATTCTCGGTTCACTTGATTTCGTCATGGGCGAGTGCGATCGCTGAGCCTGCGTTTAGCAGCATTAACATGAAGCAATTAAGGCACGCTTGAAATTCTGCAAAGAAGTTGTTTCATAAAATAATAATGATTCTCAAAATCAAAAATAGAAGTTCCCTCAAAAACGCTAGCTGCTCGATCCAAATTATTGCCGCTATTGTTTTAGCAGCTTGCAGGCCTGCTGATGAAAGCAAAGTTAATGAAGAATTGCACTCGCAGGAAAAAAGTTTCACAGGCAAACTTTCACGTGTCGTTGTGCTGGGAGTGGCCCTGAGTGAAATTGTTTATGATTTGAATTGTGGAGCACGTGTTGTGGCGGTCGATGAATCCTGCACCACGATTCCGGATTACGACACACTACCCCGAGTCGGTTATTACAGAAATTTCTCTGCTGAAGGTGTACTTGCGCAACGACCTACACTTGTTCTGGCATCTTCTCTGAGTGGTCCTCCTGCTGCGATACAGCAGTTGAAAGCCAGTGGTGTGCCTGTTGCCATCATCGACGAGTCCCAAGGTCTCATGAGTGTGCCGCAGAAGATTAAACACGTGGCCAGTGTCCTGGGTTGTCCTTGCCAGGCAGAGGGACTAGCAGAGCATGTAGAGCGAAGTCTCCGCACTGACCCTTTAGCGGGTGTAGCGCCGCGTGTTCTCTTCCTGATGTCCCCACCAGGTATGGGGAATTGGCTGGCGGCTGGCTGGGGAACTGTGGCTCAAGAAGTCATAGAAGCAGCAGGGGGGCGTAACGCCGTTGAAGGTTTTCGTGGCTATAAGCCGCTTTCGCGTGAAGCAATGGTTGTGATGCAGCCGGACTTAATTGTGATGCCTGGCGATGCCTTGGTACGCGCGGGTGGACTGAATTCTGTGTTGGATGCACTTGGCTTCTCTCCTGATTCTGCCGCTCGGTCTGCTAGTGTCTATGAGGTGGATTTAGCGAGCTTTCTGAGCACTGGATCAAGAATAGGTAATAGTGTACTCGAACTCAGAAACAGATTGAGATGCGCGGAGATCGCCCGACAGGACGCCACCCGCCGGGTAATAGTGTACTCGAACTCAGAAACAGATTGAGATAGTACATCTGTTTAAGCCAGGGTGGCTTAACGTTGTGCACCACTTTAGAATCGTCGAGAGTCAACAACATCAATTTCAAGCTTTTTGCATAATTACGTGAATTGATGAGCTAATTTTTAAGTTAAAGACATTTCCCATTACTGGCCGCACAGGGCGTGTTGCAGGCGATGCGTGCGAAGCGATTCGAATTGCCAGCCAGGCTTTCGCGGCTTATGGGCTAGCTCTTTACGAATCCAAGCGTGTTTCTTCAGATTTTTTGCCCTCGCACTTTGAGGCAAAAAGTTGCCTTGATTCGAAGCGTGCAATCCGCAAGATGAACATTTATGCCTCGTTTGCTTGATTCGATCAATGGCCCCGCAGACTTGAAGAAGATCCCTCAAGATCAACTTCCTGTACTGGCTCAAGAAATCCGAGATGAGTTAATCAAATCGCTCGCCAAAACTGGTGGTCACTTAGGTCCCAACCTCGGTGTGGTGGAGTTAACGATCGCCTGGCACTATGTGTTTAATTCTCCAGAAGATCGCCTCGTGATGGATGTTTCCCATCAGGCTTATGTACACAAAATGCTCACTGGACGCGCTGATCGCATTCACACGATTCGTCAACCCGGAGGGCTCAACGGGTTTATGTTGCGAACTGAGAGTGAACACGATCACTTTGGCGCGGGGCACGCGGGGACGGGTCTATCAGCAGCGCTAGGAATGGCTACTGCACGCGATCTACAGGGTGGTAAAGAGCACATTACGGCACTGTGTGGTGATGCGGCTTTTACATGCGGTATTACGTTTGAAGCACTTAACAATGTAGCCTCGGCCACAAAAAGGCTGATCATCGTGCTCAATGACAATGAGTGGTCTATAGATAAGAACGTCGGAGCAATTGCCAACTATCTCAACCGAATCACGACATCCACCACTTACTCGCATCTGCACGATCGCGCGAAACAATTTCTACAATGGATTGGCGGTCAAGGGGCCGTTCATTTCGCACACAAAGTGGAAGAGGGGCTCAAAGGACTGATGTTCCCTTCTACGTTATTTGAGGAGATGGGCATCACCTACTACGGCCCGCTCGATGGGCATGACGTAGTCTCTTTGATTAAGACTTTTGAGTTTCTTAAAAAAGCAGAGAACCCCGTCATACTGCACGTGCTTACGAAAAAAGGCAAAGGCTTCAAACCTGCCGAATCCTCTCAGATGAAGTTTCATGGCTTGGGGCCCTTTGATCCTGAAACGGGCGAAACGCCCAAAGCTGGCCAAAAAACGTACTCTGAAATTCTGGGTGAAACCCTCGCCAACCTAGCCGACAAAGATGACCGGCTCGTAGCAATCACAGGTGCGATGCCCTCGGGCACAGGTCTGGTAAAATTCCAACCACGCCACCCCACGCGCTACTTCGATGTGGGCATCGCCGAGGAGCATGCAGTCATCTTTGCTGCGGGCATGGCTACCCGAGGGCTTAAACCGTTCTGCGTGATTTATTCCACATTCCTGCAGAGGGCTTTTGACCCGATTGTGCACGATGTATGTTTGCAAAATCTGCCAGTTGTCTTCCCGATGGACAGGGCGGGATTGTCTGGCGATGACGGTCCTACTCACCATGGGCTGTTCGACATCGCGTACCTGCGAGGCATACCAAATATTATCCACATGGCCCCGAAAGATGAGGATGAATTTGTGGATATGCTCTATACCTGCCTGAAGCACGAAGGCCCAAGTGCGCTGCGCTACCCCAGAGGTACTGGCCCCGGTGCCGCAATCAAGCCCGAGCCCAGTTTGTTGCAGATTGGCAAAGGTGAGATCACGCGTCCGGGTAGCCGGGTTTCTCTTTGGGGCTTGGGCACCTTGCATCCGATGGCAGAGCAAACGGCGGATTTATTGTTAGAGCACGGCATACACGCTGAAGTGGTGAATCCTCGATTTATCAAACCCCTGGATCGCGACCTACTGCGAGCAAGTGCTTCACGTGCAGAAGTCATTTGCACCTTTGAAGATCATGTACTCAACAACGGTTTTGGCGCTGCTGTAATGGCTGAGCTTGCCGATATGGAAATCACCGTCCCGGTAGTTCGGATAGGCTGGCCGGATTGTTTTATTGACCACGGCAAGGTAGATGCACTCCGCGCGAAGCACGGCATCACACCTGTAAATGCAGTGGAAAAAATCCTTCGTAAATTAGAAAGACAAACTGTGTTCGCCCAAGACGAGGCCAATAATCAAAAAAACACAGAGCTTGATGTAGTAACTGCATCGGCCCGATAAGCTGATTTGGAAAATCTTACTCTTCGGGTCAGAAGCGGGCTCAAAACTAATTTACTGAATGTGAAATTCTCGGAGTGCATCCACCGTACCTTCAGTGTAGTTTTTCCCTGACACAAAACCACGCTGCGATACGACTTGGCGCTTCACGGCATCGACGGCATTTGCAGGGCAAGCGATGTGTGTGGCAATCTTCTTATCGAGCATCGGCAAATCATTATAATGGTCGCCAATTGCAAATGTCTGACTTGCAGGTATGCCGAGCATCTCGCGCACATGCGCTAGGCAGGCGCCTTTGTGATAATTTACGTGAGAGAATCGAAAATACACATCGTTGCGGGCCACGGATACTTCGGGATATTTCACGAAGAGCTTTTGGAGGAATTCGGAAATGTGGTCGGCTTCGCTCAACGAAGAAGCCATGCATCCGGAGAAAGTTTCCTTCTCATCGAGTATCAGCGCATGAGTGTGTGCTTCCAAAAAATGTTTGATTTCCAAGAATGCCGCGTGAAATTCTTGCCGTAGTTTTTCGTGGGCAGCATCGCAGTGGGAGTTCCACGGTTCGACGGAAACATATGTGTCGCCTACCAGTTCGTAAAGCTCACGCTCTCCACAGCCTAGAAACTGCGGCTTGGGAAAGATTTCCAAAGTCTGGATGCGTTCGACGATAGATTCCACCCAACGGCCTGTATTTATCATCCAGACACCACCGCGAAATTGAAATTCAACGACCCATTCTAAAAATTCTCTGGGCGAACTCTGTTCGGGTTCAAAGCCCACCAAGGTGCCATCAAAATCTGTGCTTACGAGCTTGAGCATCTCTGAAGTGAATAGCTTTCCATGGCAGGACAGAAGAGTTTTTTCGCGAAGGAAATGACAAATCAGTTGCGAGCTTCCATCCGTAAAAATGTCGGCTATTTCGGATTTTTCATGAACTTGAGTCAGATTTTTTGTTTCCAAGTTGATATGCGCAACAACTGGATGTAGTCGGAAATTTATGTGGTATCGATCTTTAAAAATCGCGGTGTTGGCTTTAAGTGTTGCGATGGCTTCTCGGACAGTGGCGCAAGAGTTTGGTCCGGGTTTTGTATTTTCAATCCACCAAGGTGGAAGAGTGGTAGGATACTTGGGAGGATCCATACATCTGCTGCGACAGACTGATTTGCCTCTACCTGTCGCATTCCAACATGCCCTCGCAAACTCAGGTGAAATAGTCTTTGAGACGGATCTGAGTACAGCCAGTGACAGGGAGTTTCAGAGGAGTGTTGTAAGAAATTCCCGATTGCCTGAGGGACAGCAGCTCTCGGATCTCATCACAGCAGAAACTCAAGAGCTCCTTAAAAAACACCTCGCAAAGACTGAGTTAAGCCTAGACGTGGTCTCTTCCCGGCAACCTTGGATGGCAGCCATGATGATTGCCCGGCTGCAATTACAAAACCTGGGTTACGATCATAATTCGGGTGTGGATTACCTCATTTTTTCAGAGGCTACAGATGAAGGTCGCAAGATTTCTTGGTTGGAAAATCCTTTGCAACAGATCGAAATTCTCAGCGAAATTGGTCGTGAACATCCAGATGAGTTAATCGCAAACTTACTAGCCCAGTTGCCTGATTCCGAGGTGATGATTGCAGACATTGTGCAGGCTTGGAAAACGGGTAACGTAGAATTAATCGAGAAATATGTTCTTTTGCAATTTCCCGAAAACAGTGTGGCAAGGGAAAAACTGTTAACGCAGCGCAACCGAGCGTGGACACCTCTTATGATAGAGAAAATGAACACATCTCAAAAGCCGCCTTTTTTTGTCGTGGGAGCAGGTCACTTGCTAGGAGAAAACAGTCTTTTACAGTTTCTTATGAGTTCTGGTTACACGATAGTCGCAATTAAAGATTAAATTAAAACATGATACCGCTTGCAGTCTCCCTGCCCACGCTTAGAAACAGCACTATGTCACGATTCGTTGCCGTTATGCTTTGCATTGTTAGCATGGTGATTCATTTGTCAGCCGATGAATACCTTGTCATCAGCGGTGGCCCTGCACTTAATAAACATGAACGTGATAAACAAATCCGCCATGATAGATACTGGGGGAACTTCATCCAAACCGCAGAAACCCGCCTCCGCGAAATGCAAGCCAAAGCTAAACCCGGCGACATCGTCACTTGGATGATCTATCGCACAGGTTACGAGCGCCGAAACCCTGAAGAGGAAATCAACATCATTGCCGACATCGAGCAAAGGGCAGCCGGTTTAGGAATACCTATCCGCTGGTTCCGTCGCACAGATGAAGTCATCTTCTACATCAACCGCGGGCAAGACCGCTCGCGCCACCCCATCGTGCAGCTCGATATGTTCGGCCACAGCAACAAAGCCTGCTTCATGTTCGATTACAGCAACAATATCGACGGCTGCTCCACCGTCTTCCTCCACACCCGCGACCTGCCCCTGATCAGCCCGCGCGCCTTCCGCCGCGACTCCCTCAACACCTCCTGGGGATGCCACCCCGGCGAATACTGGGTAGACCGTTGGAGGCAAGCCACGAAAACCTCCATGTGGGGAGCTGTCGGCAAGACCGATTACTCCTACGGAGCCATGATGCCCATCATCTCCACACCAGGCGGTCGCTGGGTGAACCAAGTTCCGCCCGAGGCCAGAAGATAACTGCGACCACAATCTTTCGCCCATGAACACCCACAACATCCCACACTTGCTCATAGCCCTCACACTTGGCTTCACCCTCGCCCTCACCTCTTGTAGCACAACTGGCAGCTCAGGATCAGGCGGCAGCAGTATCCCCCCAGGCAACCGCGTCTTCACACCCCAGCGTGTTGCTCAACTCAACGCTAACCCTCCGCCCTACTGGGATGCGCAGCGCGAATTTCACCCCACGCACTCCACCTGGGGCTTCATCAAACGCCCAGACCAAGATTGGAGCCTAGCCAAGCGAATTATGCTCAACGAAGACCGCATGCCGGCCCCGCACCGCCGCCTCTCGAGTCGTGATGCGGACGACCGCATGCAATACCGCTTCTACGGCTACTTCGACAAAGACCCTGCCTACGACCCCGTCATCAACCGCCTTTTCGACGTCTTCGTGCTCACCCGCTACGAGCCCGTGGGGCTGGGCGAACAGCGCGACATCAAGCCCACACCTGAATCTGCCGGCGTCTCTAACTTCAACCGCTCCACCCGCGCTTTTGAGCCTATCCGCTACCGCCGCAACCTCGAAGCCATCGAATAGCCCGCTCTCTTGCACGTAACGCAAGCGCGGACCCTCTGCCCACGAAGTGCGGGATGATCTTTCCGTTCACCACATCGGAAAGACCTGTCTGCATTTGGGAAAATACCACGGATTGCGCCGATTTCTCGGAGGCGTCTGAGCAATCCCGCAGAGCGGGACTTTTTTGCGTCTATTGCCCCCCTGACTGTCTGGTGATTTCGCGGCATGGATCGCTTCCCAACAACGATTATCATATTTTCTAACTATATTGGAATATATTAATATTATGATATAATAACAAATTTTTTAGCTCACGACGAGTCGCTGATGAGGGTTAGGTGTTTTTAACGGAAGTTTTTTTGCGTCTTGGCCTTATGTTGCAGTCAGTCTTTTACGGCTTGGATAGGCGTGCTTGACTCATCCTGTGGCGTTACTGCTTGCGGCATCTGACGCGGAATTGCGCGGATAGCGTGAGTGCCTTCACAGTCAGTGCACTTCGGCTAGTGAAAACATTCGGGGGTGTGAATCCTGCCGGGCTCGGTGTGTGCGATTATGTGATTTTCGTGAATAATTAAAAAGCCGCCCGCCTGTGTGGCGGGCGGCTTTGTTAGGGGAGTTATGGCGATTGGTTATGCGCGGCAGCTTTTTTTGCGGCGCAGGAGGAACGCAGCGATTAGGGCGATGATGAGCGCGGCCCATGTACTGGGTTCTGGAATAAACACATTAATGTAGAGAGCAGAGGTGGCGTTATCCACAACAAAGTCGCCGAGCAGGCCCGGGGCAAGGTTGGTGAATGTGAAATCGCTCGCGACAAAGTTGGTGGTGCCCGTCCAATCGACGAGTTTATACCAGCCGACGGAACCGGTATTGGCGAAATCGAAGTTCCATGAGGCACCTGTGCCTTTGAGGAAGTCGCCCGATGTGATGTCGAGTAGATCGCGTGTGCCGCCGGTATTTGCCAAGGTGAGTGTGGGTTGGGATGTGCCCAGTTCGAAGACCCAGTCGTTGCCTCCGTTCTAGGTGACGTTGTTGGCAACAGAGAGTGTGCCTATGCCGCTGTTGCCGGGACTGACAGAGCCACTGACAGAGGTCGCGCCGGAAATGAATCCCTCACCGCCGAGTGTTGCACCGGAGTTGACGGTGACTGTTCCGGTGCCGGTGGCCGAACCTGTGGTATTGTTCACCAGCAGAGTGCCTGCTGTTACGATAGTGCCACCGTCGTAGGTGTTACCAGCAGCGCGGCTGAGGTTCACGACACCAGCACCCGTTTTTTGGATGGTTTTTGTGTTTGTTCCATCGGTGATGAGACCGGTGAAGTTGACCTGGCCACCAGCTGCGGCAGTGAGCTGGTAGGTGCCACTATTCGTGTCGTTGATAGTGATTTGACCGGTGAATGTGGATGTGTGGGCGCTGTTGCCGCCAATCACGGCGGTGTATGTATTTGCGCCGCTGGCGTTGTTGATGCTGATGTTTTGGGTGACGGTGTATGCGCCATTAGTCAAAAGGCGAAGTGTGTTGGTGGAGTCTGTTAGACCGCCGTCTCCCATGATGATTGCGCTGGAACCGTTGAGTGCAGTTGCACTGTCCAGCAGCAGGATGCCGCGACGAATAACTGTTTGGCCAGTGTATGTGTTGTTGCCGGAGAAGACAACTGTTCCGGTGTTAGGACCTGAGGCCGACCCGTTTATAAGAATGGCTGTAGTGGCACCGTTCGCCTCACCGATATCGCCGTTGACGATTATTTGAGAGGCCGCGCCGCCTGACGTTGATAGCATGATTCTGGGGGTGTTGGCCGTTCCGACTTGGACCCCTGTGATATTGCCATTAATAGTGAAGGTGTTGTTCGTGTTGACGCTGATAGCGATGTCGTTTCCTCCGCCATTACCGGTAATAAAGTCAACATTTCCGTTGAGAACATTGTCGGCGTTGGCAGAGCGGATAGCTACCGCATCAGGATTGGCCGCGTCTTGGATGCGAACGCGGAAGCTTTCGTTGACGTTTAAGGGTGTTGGCCCTGCGTTAAGACCAGCGAAGAGAACGCGCCCACCTTGCTCGATCAGTGTGTCATTTCCTGCGCCTGATGCCCCAAGGGAGTTGTCATTGTAGATGGCAAGGGTGGAACGCCGCACTGTGCTGACGCCGGTGTAGGTGTTGTTGCCAGCCAGACGGGTTTCCGCATTCACATTACGAGTGCCGACAGTGGTGTCGAGAGTTAGGCCTCCCGAGCCTTGAATTACGGAGTCGATGCGCAGGTTTTGTGTGTTAGCATTGGGCCCACCACCAACTTGGTTGCGAATGAGGAAATTAGTCGCGCCGGCGTTGATGGTGCCGCCCTGCAGGCGAAAGGGTTGGTTGAAGGTTGTTGCGCTCGCTAGCCAGGTATCGAGGCCAGCAGCGTTGATGGTGCCAGTGAGGTTGATGTTTTGCGTAGCGGCAAAGTTCCACGCCGTAACGGCACTGCCAAAGCTCATGGTGTCTAAGGGGTTATTGGACCACAGATTGGTCGAGGCTGTGCCAAGTGTGCTGGTGGACCAATACAAACTGGACGTATCGTCCCAGGAGGTGGCGTTTGGTGCGCCCCAGCCGGCGGTAGTGTCGTTTTCATCGTAGTAGTATGTGGTTTGTGCCTGTGTTGCGGTGTGCCATCCCGCAGCGAAGGCAAGAAGAATTGCAATGTAAGGCTTTTTTGTAAACGAGCGTTTATTCATGAGTTTCTTTTAAGTTTGCGGCAGGAATGTCACAAGACACACTTAATGCACACATTTGCATATTGGTAATGCCCCTATGTCTATCAAGGAAAAATATTAGAGGTTTTACTTCTTTACGTCCCGGAAGTCGCTTTTAGGAAATTTTGCTTTTAAGTTAGGTTTATTTCAGAGAATCTTTAGTAATCTGCATGAAAAAGGTGGCGCGCACGGTCCACGGGTGGCGTTGAATACACGGCAGTCGCTAGGGGTGAGTGATTTTTTAGCAGTCTGCCGGATTAGCAGCGCTTATGCGATTTACGGAAACGGCGGAACCACTTGCGCTCCCACCTCTGCCGCAGGCGTCTGTCGCCGAGCTTGTCGGCCAGCGCCACGAGCTCGCGGTAGGCGCGCTCTTCGTAGGGGTAGTATCTTGTGATGTTCTCGAACTCCTCGATCGCATCGGCCCAGCGCTCCCGCCTCAGATAATACTCTGCCGGTTTGTAGTTGAGCGGCGGCCTTTCGAGGCGAGCGGCGGGCATCCAAAGTGAAGCGGCGACATCGCCCAAGGCGTCCACAATGCGGTTGGCGATCTCTGGCAGGACGCTGAGCGTGAGCGCACCGAGGATTGCGCCGAGGGTTGATATGATGATCTCCGTCAGCGACGCGCCCTGGCCCTGCATGCGCGGCAATACCACCACAAACCAGAAAAATAAAAACACCGCACTGAAGAAATATGCCGTCCAACGAAAAATGTAACGCAGTGCCGGGCCCACTGCCTCATCTTGCCCCGCGACTGCGCGAGCGCAAACCTGAAAAAATTCCCTTTGCACTTGCCGCAGGCGCGAGTAACTTGTTATACCTACTGGGGGCGCTCCGGCAATCGCCTGATGCGGACGCGTCACCGTGGCAGGCCGAGGACGCACGGTTGGCCTCGTAAAATCCCCCGCGCAAAAATTACTTGCCAACAATCAAGTAGCCCTCGCGGCCTAATTTCCGCGACGCTTTGCCCCTGACTCCGGCTAGGGGAGCAAGGCGACAGTAGCCGGGTCACGCCGCCCCGCGAGCCACCGGCCAGGCGACGCGAACACGACGTGGTGGCTACGGAGCGCCCGGGTGCCGACGGCCAAAGCGTCTCCCGACAACTTACCGCCGGCTATGCCTGTAGAAGCGGCGGTGCTCACGCACCAGCACGCGGGTTCGACTCCCGCCGCCTCCATTTTCTCATACTAGAGGCTGATTATTTGCCATGAATCCCATAAGTTTACAGATTCCTCACTTTTCCAAGTGGACTGAACCAGTTTACTCTCTGTTGTGTCGCAAACAAATATGCCAGGATTTTTGAAGCTGTTATTGGCAATTTTACTCACCAACATTGCAGTCGTTGCCTCCCGCCTTCATGCACAGAGACCATTAGTTGAGCAAACTGGCCCTGCTCCCAAAGCCACACCCAAACCCTCGACCGCAGAACGAAATGTATCACTGCAAACCAATACATCGTCGAATTTTGCGATAGATCCCGCAGCCGAACGAGAGACATACAACTTGGCAAATGCACTTCACTCCGCTGGAAAATATGCAGATGCTATCCCTGCCCTGCGATCTTTTCTGGCTCGATTTCCTAACTCCCCGGACGCTGCTGAAATGACGTACAAACTTGCCGATTCGCTGCGTCGGACCTCGCCAGATTCCGAGGAAGCAAGCACACTCTTTCAGCAAATCGTCCAAAAAAATCCTTCATCACCCTTTGCTCCATTCAGTCAGATGCGCCTTGCAGAAGATGCCTTATTGCGACGGGACTTCGTTGGCTCACTTTCATTACTCGATGAAGTGATCGCAAGCGCACCTACCCAAGGTTTGAGGCTCAATGCTATCTATTCAAAAATTTTAGCCCTCCAAGCCCTCGACCGATTGCAGGAAACTCCGGAGCTACTCGACCAACTGACCGCCGTGCGCGAGAACAACCCTCACCTGCCTTTTGCAGAGCTTGCTCTCGGTCGTTATTACGAATCACAAGGTCGCCATTCGGATGCTCTTCGTCATTACAACCGCGCCATATCCTCGGCGAACGACCCTGCCCTGCGCGCAGAAGCCGGCACGCGTGCCGCAGTATCTGCCCTGCGAGAAGGTGATACTAGCGAAGCCATCCGTCTCTTTGATACTACCCTCAGACTCAATCCTCCTGATCCCTGGCTTCGCCTCTCGCGCATTGGCCTGATTCGTGCACTTGCAGCCGCCGGGCAACACGAAGAACTTCTTCGCTATGCTGCGAGCTTTAGCCTGCCTGCCAGTGCGGAACTCTCGTTACAGCCCGAGCTGTTATATCTTGTTGCCACAGCAGAACGCCTGAAACCCTCGCCTGATTTTTCACGTGCCTCGCAACATCTCAACATTATCTTAGAAAAGTTCCCAGACTCGCGCTACGCACAACACGCCGCGTTTGACCTCATCACAACCCGTGCTTCCCAGGGTGAAACCGAAACTCTTCTGACCCCGCTTCGAAACTACATAGACAATTATCCTGACTCCCCGCATATCCCTTCCGCTCGTCACATGTTGGCCAACATTCTTGTTAGTGACGGTCGGCTCAAAGATGCCCGACCCCTTTTAGAACAAAACTTCCAGATCAAGCAGCCTCCACATGCCATCCCCGATACACTTCTTCAACTCGCATACATCTACGTCTCCGAGAAAAACCCTCAGAAAGCAATTCCTCTGCTCGTGCAGTTATTGGAAGACTACCCCGATCACCCTCATACTGAATCAGCCCTCCAACTCACCGCCATCGCTCAAGAATCTGTTGGTGACTACCCCGATGCACTAGCCACCTGGGATACCCTGCTCACACGCTTCCCCCGCACTCAACACAGAGCTGAAGCCCTCTACCGCTCCGGCATCATTCACGCGCGTGCTCAGCGCTGGCCCGAGACCCTTCGGGCGATGAACGCCTCCATAGCCGCCGATCCGTCTCACCCACGCGTGCTTGAGTCACGCTTTTGGC
The DNA here is from genome assembly GCA_938005615.1 of uncultured Verrucomicrobiae bacterium. Lineage (GTDB taxonomy): Bacteria > Verrucomicrobiota > Verrucomicrobiia > JADLBR01 > CALLMV01 > CALLMV01. The sequence continues at coordinate 36,568 of CALLMV010000013.1, read as the reverse complement.
GAGGCTTGGCCGCCTACCACACTGGCGATAACGCTGCCGCACTTGAGGACTTGACTTACACCATCGAAAACACAGAGACGACCCATCCCTTGCATGCTCCGGCCCTGCAACACATTATCCTCATCGCAGCCGCAGGCAAGGACATCGAACGTGCCGACCCTCTGGCTCGCACCTACCTCAGCCTTATGGAGACAAATTCTGATCTCCCGCCGCTTTCCGCAGAGCTTTTCTATTGGCTCGCCCACACACGCTCAGAAAAGCGCCAATACACGGATGCGCACTACTGGTTTACCCGCTTGCTGCCCCTCGCCCAAGGAAACAGCGATCTCACAACAATCACCCTACTTGGCATCATGGAGTCCTCTACAAAAATCAACCGTCCAGCCGATGCCCTCGCAGCCTGGCAGAAATTAAACACACACGACAAAGTCATTTCCGAATCAGCCCAAGCCCAACTCCTCCACGCCACCGCACTCCTTCAAGATAATCAACCCAACTCCGCCATCTCGCTCGCTGAACAAATCCTTGCGGACGCACGCGACCCTGTCATAAGCGCCCAGGCACGACTACTCCTTGGCGACTTGCACATGGCCATCCAAAAACCCCAAGACGCGCTTCGCTACTATTCTACAGCCGCCCTCCTGTACGACGATCCCGACCTCACACCAGCTGCTCTTCGCAAAGCCGCCTCCCTGGCCAAGACTTTGGGCCAGACTCAAGAAGCCGCTAAATTCGAGGCCGACCTACGTACCCGTTATCCCAACGCCAAGCCCTGAACACCTCCCGGAAATAATCCCCCTGCCTTGACCCAACACTACCTAAACACCATATTTGGCTAATGATCTACCTTGACAACAACGGTACCACACGCGTGGCCCCAGCTGTGTTCGAAGCGATGGTTCCCTGGCTCACCGAACACTACGGCAACCCTTCCAGTCTCTACCCTTCTGCTCGCCGAGCCCGCCAGGCTGTTGAAGATGCCCGCGAACAAGTCGCCCTCCTCCTCGGCTGCCAACCCCGCCAAGTCATCTTTACGAGCTGCGGAACCGAGAGCGACAACGCGGCCATCCTCGCGGCGTTGCGCCGCACCCGTCGCCGCCACATCGTTACCACCCGCATTGAGCATTCCGCTGTCCTCAAACTCGCAGCCCATCTTGAACGCAACGCCCACGCAGTCGCCTACGCACCTGTCGGCGCCGATGGTCGCGTCACCCTCGAAGCCCTCCAATCCCTAGTCCGGCAGGACACCGCTGTCGTCTCCGTCATGTGGGCCAACAACGAAACGGGCGTCATCAACCCCATCGAAGACATCGCCATTTGGTGTCACAACAAAGGGCTTCTATTCCACACCGACGCTGTCCAAGTCCCCGGCAAAGTCCCCCTGAATCTCTCTGCCCTGCCGATTGATTACGCCGCATTCTCCGGCCACAAATTCCATGCTCCTAAGGGGGTTGGCATCCTTTACGTTCGCGAGCCCGATAAACTTGGCTCCATCCTCCACGGCGGTGGCCAGGAGCACGGCCTGCGGGGTGGTACGGAAAACGTTGCCTCCATTGTGGGCCTCGGCGTGGCAGCCACCCTCGCGCGAGAAAATCTTGATAACGAAATCCTAGCCTGTGCCCAAATGCGCGACCACTTCGAGCGCGAGGCGCTGAACGTCTTTCCAGACGCCCGCATTAACGGGGATCGCCAGCACCGCCTCCCTAACACCTCCAGCCTATGCCTGCCTGGCCTGCAGGCGGCAGAAGCCGTCAAACAACTCGGTGAGCTCGACATCTGCCTCTCCGCCGGCTCGGCCTGCACATCCGGCAGTGGTACGGCCTCCCACGTTCTTACCGCCATGGGCCTCAGTGAGTCTGATGCCCAAGCCACCCTTCGCCTCTCTTGGAGCGGCTTCAACACCCCTCTTGATGGACCCCGCGCTATTCAAGCAATCGCCAGCGTCCGCCAAGCGCAAGCTGCTACGTTGCAGACTGCTTGACACAACCCCATCCAAAGCTCCTGATCTCAAGTAATTGAGCGGGGGAGGAGGCGCTTCAAAGCAACTGGCCTCAGGGATGCGACTCTGTCGAGGATGAGGCCGAAGATTTCCGTCGCTTGTTTTCAAGGCCAAGTTCGCGAATCTTTCTGTGGAGTGTGCGACGCGAGATGCCGAGTTCTTGGGCGGCGGCAGTGCGGTTGCCGCGGGTACGGGCTAGTGCCTCGAAGATAAGGCGGCGCTCGTGAGCGTGCACGTCCAGAGCGCCGGTGGTCGGAAATCCGCCAATTGTAGCGGGAATGTTGCTCGTCTGTGGTGCTGCTGCTGTGGGGCTGTCGCGCGAGGTGGTCAGTGATGACGCATTTGCAAGGATCGTCGGCGGCAGGTCATGGAGTTCGGCCATTTTACCTCGGGCAAGAACGACAGCGTGCTCCACGGCGGTGCGTAGTTCGCGCACATTGCCGGGCCATTGATAGGTTTGCAGAATGCGCATGGCATCGGGGGTGAAGCCTTGCACGTTTTTTTCGTTTTCTTTGTTGAATTCTTTAAGAAACGCGCGGATGAGCAGGGGAATGTCTTCGGGACGTTCGCGAAGCGGGGGCATGGTGATGGTGACGACGGCGAGCCGGAAGTAGAGGTCTTCGCGGAATTTGCCGGCGGCGACGAGTGCACGCAGGTCTTTGTTGGTGGCGGCGATGACGCGCACATCGGCAGTCAGTGTCTTAGAGGAGCCGACGCGTTCGAATGTTTTTTCGCCCAGGAAGCGAAGCAGTTTGACTTGGGTGGAGGGATCGATCTCACCGATTTCGTCGAGAAAGAGTGTGCCACCGTCGGCCACTTCGAATCGGCCGGCACGCCGTTCAATGGCTCCGGTAAATGCACCTTTTTCGTGGCCGAAGAGTTCGCTTTCCAGAAGTTGGGGCGAGAGTGCCGCGCAGTGGACTGTGACCATGGGACCGGCTGCGCGGCGACTGAGGCGGTGGATGGCTTTGGCGATGACTTCTTTGCCCGTGCCGCTTTCGCCTTGGATGAGGATGCTGGCTTTGGAGGGGGCGACTTGGCGCACGGTGTCAAGCACGCGCTCCAGTGCAGCGCTTGAGCCAATGATCTCTGAGAGGGTGGCGCGTTTGGGGGTGAGTTGTTGTTTGAGTTCTTTGTTTTCGATTTCCAGCGCGCGCGAGCGCAAGTGTTTAGCGATGACGACTTCGACTTCGTCTAGGTTGAGCGGTTTGGTGAGGTAATCCGCCGCGCCGTTTTTCATCGCTTCTACGGCAGTGGAGACTCCACCGTAGGCCGTCATGAGTATGCAGATCGGCGGTTCGGGAAGATGGCGTGTGGTTCTGATCAACTCTAAACCGTCCTGACCGGCCATCCGAAGGTCAGTCAGGAGCAGATCCACCGGCTCTTCTTTGAGGAATTTAAGTGCGGATTCTGCATCCGCGGCGACATAGACATCGTATTTATCTTCCAGTGCCGCGCGTAATCCGTCGCGAGCGTTTTTTTCGTCGTCAACAATCAAGATGGTGGGGCGCGTAGGCATCGTTACAGTGCAAACAAGAGTGTGCTGATTGTGCTACGGGCAGCATCAGCAAGTTTTTGCCACTCTCTTAATTTGGTCTTGCGTGCGGTGGTTGTTTCTGTTGCGGCAATTTGGGCCATGAGGGCTGAGGCATAGGCAAGACCCTCATCCTGTGAGGCCAGGAGGCGTTTCTCGAAGACTTTGCCAGTGGCTGAGAGTAGTTCGCTGGTACGGATTTTTTCCAGAGATTTGCGTGTTTCAGTTTCTACGGCAGGCAGCACTAGGCCATTCCAAGCGAGTGCAGGCTGGTTGCGAAACCAAGATCTAAGTTCCTTTTCGACTTCAGTAAATAACTCACTAACTGGAGTTATCGCATCTTCCACTTCAGCAGAGGCAGTTTTGAGGATAAATATTTGATCCACTCGGCGCAGTTGTGAAGCTAGTTGGATGAGCAGTGCGTAGCCAGCTTGCAGATCACTAGGCTGCGTGCTTGCAATAGAAGTTGTAGGTTGGTCTTTGGGCAGGACATCAGAATATGATGAAGGGGAATGGGACTTTTTCTCAGCTCGTACTGTTGCAGCCCCTTTGTTTGGGGCAATTTTTTTACTCTCCCTCAAGGTGCAGGACTGCAGGAATGAAACAATAAAAACCGCTAGAAATACAAAAAAAGGATGTTTTAGTTTCATGATAGGTTTTAACACTTTGTGTCATCTGCTGCCAGAGAAGTCTTCGCAAGGGAGATTTCTACTGCTGGACGGATGGAAACTTCTGCAGACCGGTGCTGTGAAGTAGTAACAACGATTTTTCAGTTTTTTCTTTCCGCACGAGGATCCATAACGTCGCGCAATCCATCTCCTAAAAAATTCAGTGCGAGCAATGTCATCCCCATCAAAAAAGCGGGCGTAGCAAGTAGCCAAAAAAAGGAATTAATGGGATTTATGTTCTGCGCTCCTAACGAGATGAGGCTGCCTAAGGATGAAATAGGTGGCTGGACACCCAGCCCGAGGAAGGAAAGCAGGGATTCTTCAAGAATAACAACCGGAATCGTCAAAGTTAAGTAAACTAGAATTATTCCTGTCAAATTTGGAATGATGTGTCGAAGGATAATTTTTATATGGGATTGACCTAGCAGTAACGACGCTTTCACAAACTCACGTTCTTTGAGAGACAGTACCTGCCCGCGAATAACTCGAGCCATAGTAAGCCACTGAACCGCACCAAGACCGAATAAAAGGATGGCCAAACGCACTTGTGGGCCAAATTCCGCAAGCCCTTGCCGCATCAGCCACTGGCGTGAGTAACCATCCAGAAATCCTAGGACAACGATAACCAGTATCAAACGAGGCACGGAAAACAACACATCCACAATTCGCATCAGCACGGCATCCCAAATGCCGCCGAGATAGCCAGCCATACAACCCCAAGTTACGCCGATGAACAGAGAAAGTATCGCTCCTAAGAATCCGACGAGTAGAGAAATGCGCGCTCCGTGTAGGCTGAGCGTGAGCACATCGCGGCCCAAGTTGTCTGTGCCGCACCAATGCGCCGCAGAGGGAGGGGCAAAGATGTTACCGCTGACTTGATCGTAGGAATAAGGCGATATTAGTGGCCCAACCAAAGCGGCTGCGATCACGAGCAACAAAGTTACCAAAGATATACTGACTCTGGGATTGCACCTTAGGACGACGCCTAAGCGACCGACCTCAGAATCTGTTAAAGGTCGTGCACTCATTTTCGCTCAGTCTAAACGAATGCGTTTGTCCAAAAGGCTATACGCAAGATCCACAGCTAAATTTAACAAAACGAGTAATAAAGAGTAAACAATCACAACGCCACACACCAGAAAGACGTCACGGTTCAGGACGCCATTCACAAAAAATTGCCCCATTCCCGGAATGTGAAAAATCAACTCAATTACTAGTGATCCTGTGAGAATGTTTGCTGCAAGCGGGCCGCTGTAACTCAAGACGGGCAAAAAGGCGTTGCGCAATGTGTGAAGAAAAATCACTCGTGCTTCTCCAAGCCCTTTTGCGCGTGCCGTGCGCACAAAATCCAATCGCAGTTGCTCGAGCATCGAGGTGCGTGTGAGCCGAGCGATGTATGCGGCAAAGGGCAGAGCTAACACAAGTGCAGGAAGCCATACTTGTGAGAGCGATCCCCATCCACCGACAGGCGCCCACCCCAGCAGGAAGCTGAAAAACAAAATAAACAAAGGACCGATGACGAATGCCGGTAGTGAGATACCAGTTAACGCCAACAACATCAGAAGCTGGTCGGGCCAGCGATTATGAAAAGCTGCAGCCAACACCCCAGCGGTAAGACCCAGCCCAAGGCACAGTACAAATGCCACCGCACCCAGGGTAAAGGATGCAGGCAGAGCCTGCGTAATGATCTCAGCTACACTGCGATCGCGGTACTTCAAAGACTCACGCAAATCTCCACGCAGCAAGTCCGCCCAATAACGGGCAAGCTGCCAGAGCACCGGCCCGTCGAGCTGGTATTTTCTGATTAAACGTTCACGCACTGTTGGATCAAGCGCACGCTCGTCATCAAAAGGATTACCGGGTGCCAGACGCAGAAGGGCAAACGTAAGTGAAATGATGATCGCCATGGTAGGTACCAGGCTCAACAGTCTATGTGTAGCGTACCGAAACATTCAGCGATTGTGCGCAGCCCTGCGGTTAAGTGCACTAAGCACTGCTTTAATTGAAGCAAACTCTATGGAAGTGTCCACGCCCGCACCGAAAAGTTTTTTTCCTCCGTCGTAACAAATTTCAATATACGCAATCGCGCTTGCCTCCGTTCCAGAGGAGAGGGAATGCTCCGAATAAAAACTTACCTCGAAAGTCGGCTCTCCGTAATTGATGATCGCATTGACAAAAGAAGCAATCGGGCCGTTGCCCTGGCCCGTGACGCGTACTTCCCGACCATGGTGTAGCAGAGAAGCTCGGCAAGCGATATCCCCCTTTACGCCATCTGCGTGGAAATGAATCAGCTCCCAAGGCGTTGTGCGATCGACATATTCTCTCCAAAACATATCGCGAATCTCAGCAGCACTTACTTCGCGTCCCAAGCGATCCACCTCGTCGTTTGCAATCTTTGAAAATTCAATCTGCAGGGCCCGCGGCAAATAGATGCCGAATTCTGTTTCTAGCAGGTAAGCCATCCCCCCCTTTCCTGATTGGCTGTTTACGCGGATGACCTCCCGATACTGCCTGCCAATATCGCTGGGATCTATCACCAGATAGGGCACATCCCAAGTTGCATCGGCTGGCAGGTTCTTCATGTGAGCGAAACCCTTCTTGATCGCATCCTGATGCGACCCAGAGAACGCCGTAAACACCAACTCACCTGCGTATGGGTGTCGAGCATGGACATCCATACCCGTGCAACGCTCATACACCTCACGGATGCGTCGCATCTCCGTAAAGTCTAGACCCGGAGAGATGCCGAGCACGTAGAAGTTCAGCGCGGTGGTCACTATATCCAAGTTGCCGGTGCGTTCGCCGTTACCAAACAGAGTGCCTTCCACACGCTGAGCACCGGCCAGAAGAGCTAGCTCGGTAGCTGCCGTGCTGGTGCCGCGATCGTTGTGAGTGTGGACGCTAATAACGGCCGCATCGCGATTCTTTATATTTCGGCAGAACCATTCGATCTGATCGGCATGCTGGTTGCATGTGACGACTTCGACCGTGTTAGGAAGATTGAGAATCACTGGCTTCTGCGGGGTGGCACCCCACTCAGCCATAACTGCCTCGCAGACCTCGAGGGCGTAATCCGTTTCAGTCGCCGAAAAACTCTCCGGCGAATATTGAAACACCACATCCGTGCCGGGCATCTCCCCCAGCCGCTCCTTGATCCAGCGCGTGCCTCGAAGCGCGATCTGGAGGACTTCTTCTTTGCTCGCGTTAAAAACAATTCTCCTCTGCGAGGGGGATGTGGAGTTGTACAAATGAATAATAACTCGACGCGCGCCTCTTAGTGATTCGACTGTGCGTGCGATCAACTCTTCGCGCGCCTGTACCAACACCTGGATCGTGACATCCTCGGGAACGCGATTCTCCTCGATCAACTTTCTTGTAAAATCAAACTCTGTTTTCGATGCCGCTGGGAACCCCACCTCGATTTCTTTGAAACCTATCTGTACCAACAGATCGAACAACTCCATCTTCTGGGCCACATTCATAGGAACGGGCAAGGCCTGATTACCGTCACGCAGGTCCACACTGCACCAGATCGGCGCCTGCTTGTGCATGCGCGATGGCCATTGCCTATCTGGCAAAGGAACCACCGGCACAGGCCGGTAACGGCGTGAAGGATCTTTAAGCATAAACTTAAAACATCACCCAAAACTCGGAAAAAGACAAGAAGCTACGCTGGAAAGCTGCACAGACTAACGCTCGAGCCACGAGCGTTATTTCATTATGAAGTCATTGTAGATCATAATGCCTGCAGGTCCAAGAATTACTACAAACATGCAGGGAAAAATAAAAAAAACCAACGGGATCATCATTTTTACGGGGGCTTTCATTGCTTTTTCCTCCGCGCGCTGACGACGTTTTACACGCATCGACTCTGCTTGGACTTTCAGCACATCGTTTAAAGACCCGCCCAAGTTGTTTACAAACGTCACCGCACCAGTAAACGACTTCAAATCATCCAGCCCCACGCGTTCACCCAGATCTGTCAGAGCTTGGTTGCGTGGTTTGCCTAAACGGATCTCTGTCAGCGTGCGCATCAGCTCCTGTGCAAAGGGACCACCCGTGCGTTCTGCCACAGCCGACATGGCACCATCAAATCCCATCCCTGCTTCCACTGAGATACCCAAAAGATCAAAAGAAAACGGTAGGGCCTTGAGGATTTCTTCCTGCCGCTTTTTTGCACGCATGGCCACCAGCATCATCGGTAAACGGAACCCCAGCATAAACGCAATTCCCAGCATGAGAAATCTCATCAACGGATCCATCGGAGTCGTGCCATAAAGCACCAGCAGCACGGTGGGCAGTGCTGCGGCAAGCAACCAACAAAAGCCCGCCATTTGCATTCCTGTGAGGTAATAAGTCAGACCTGCCTGCGCAATTAGCCGTGATGCCTGTTCCGTCAGACTGCCAGGAGTGAATGAGCCAAGCAGCTTGCCGATTTTCTCACTCAGAGGGATGAGCACCCTTTCAAAGAGTGATTTGGTGCGCACCTCTTCCTTCAGGATCACCCCGCCGGACTGCACGCGACGGATGCGTTCACTAACGGAGAGTTCTGGCCGGCCGGCCATTTCCAATGCCATCAGAAACAAAACCAGAGATAAGCTCAGCGTGCCCGCGATGAGCAAAGGCATCAACAACTCAGCAGCCATAAGAATACTCCTGCATGTGCCATGCCAACTGCCCTCCGAATCGATCCTGTCACACCACTTCCAACTTGCGAAGAAGGGCTAGCCAAGTCATATTCCCCGCACGCGCGCGTGGCGGAACTGGCAGACGCGCTAGATTCAGGTTCTAGTGGGTAATACCGTGGAGGTTCGAGTCCTCTCGCGCGCAAGCCTCTAGCACAGCCCCAAACCCCGAAAATGCACATCAGCAATTCTTCAAAATCTATTTACTGTATTTTAATATTTTAATATTGAAATATAGTAAAAATATAAGAAAATAAACAACCGCTGCTGCCGAAGCGGCATGGGCCTGCGTGACAAAGGCACACGTCATCGCAAAACATCCTTCCCTCTAGCCGCTGCGCCCGCTTCACTTCGCAATGCTCAGAGTCGGAATCGTCGGTCTGCCTAATGTCGGAAAATCCACCCTGTTCAACGCCCTCACGCGCTCGCGCAAAGCCGAGGCCGCCAACTACCCCTTCTGCACGATTGACCCCAACGTCGGCGTCGTCAACGTGCCTGATCCGCGACTCGATGCCCTTGCCGCCCTCTCAAAATCACAAAAAGTTGTGCCTGCCGCCATTGAGTTCTGCGACATCGCGGGTCTCGTGAAGGGCGCCTCCCAGGGCGAAGGGCTGGGCAACAAATTCCTCTCCCACATCCGCGAAGCCGACGCTGTCGTCCAAGTCGTGCGTTGTTTTGAATCCGCCGACATCCACCACGTTGCCGGGTCAGTGGACCCCGTGCGCGACATCGAAGTCATCTCCACGGAACTCATCCTCGCCGATTTGGCCTCGCTGGAGAAACAACTCCCCCGTATCGAAAAATCCGCACGCGGTGGCGACAAAGAAGCCAAGGCTGAACTCGCCCTGCTCCAAGCCCTGCGCCCGCACCTGGACGCCGGCAAGCCTGCGCTCACCTGCCAGATCTCCGATGATCTGCGCCCTGCACTTGCCCGGCTGCATCTGCTTAGTGCCAAACCCACGCTCTTTGCCTGCAACGTGGCGGAAGCCGACCTGGCACGGGCCCATGAGCTGCCACATGTTCAAGCCGTGGAAAAATTCGTAGCCACTCAACACAGCGCACGCGCCGTGCCCATCTCCGCGCAGATCGAGAGCGACCTGGTGGAACTTGCCCCCGAAGAGGCGGCGGAATATCTGGCCGGTCTGGGCGTTAAGGAATCCGGTGTCAGCACCCTCATCCGCGAAGCCTACGCGCTCCTCGGCCTGCAAACCTACTTCACCACAGGCGAGAAAGAAACCCGCGCCTGGACCATCCCCGTGGGAGCCACTGCGCCCGAAGCCGCCGGCGTGATCCACACCGACTTCCAACGCGGATTTATCGCCGCTGAGACCGTGGCATGCGACGTGTTGCTGGCTCTCGGTTCCAAGGCCAAGGCCCGCGAGGAAGGCAAACTGCGCATCGAAGGCAAGGAATACGTCGTAAAGGATGGCGATGTGATGGAATTCCGCTTCAACGTGTGACCTACGCCTGCTTGGGCTTAACTTGACATTTTGGCCCCGTAGGTGCGCCCCTTCCAGGTGACGCCCGCACGGCCCAAGCGCAGCGCGGAGTTGCACGCAATCAGCAGCACCAGCCCTAAGCCCAGCGGATGCAACAGCACACTTTGCGGAGGGCTCAGAAATCGCGCGGCCAACAAGGCACGAATACCCAAAATCAAAAAACAGTGCGCCGCGCATACGATCGCCGCCAGCACATGCCCTGCCGCCAAGCACCACACGAGCAGAAAAAACGGCAGCACCAACACAGCAAATACAAACAGCCCAAACGCAAAAAACGCGGCCAGGTTGTCATCGAACATCGCACGCAGATTTTTTGTGAAGCCTTCCCAAACCTGGGAAAAATTCTCATACATCCGGCAGGCGACGAGGTGCTGCCCGTCTGCGTTGAGCGCACGGAATTTTTTGGCCCGCGCCAGACGCGAAAATGCCACATCCTCCACCAAGTGCGAGCGCAGCGCAGCGTGGCCGCCACAGGCATCGTAAGCAGCGCGCGTGATGAGCAGGAATTGCCCGTTGGCCGCACCTAGCACAGGCCAGCGCACCAGCCGCTCCATCCACTGCGGGCGAAGCGTGAGGATCAGCACATAAATATTGGGGATCACAAGCCACTCGCTCCAAGTGCGCGTGATCTGCCGTGGCCAGAGCGAGAGCAGATCAGCGCGAAGTTTTTGGGCTAAGCTGAGGGCTGTGAGCGGGCCCTGGCTGTGGTGAATCGTGTCCGCATCAGTAAACAACAACCAGGGCGCGCGTGCATGTTGGGCAAGTTGATGGCAGGCCCAATTTTTGCCAACCCAACCCTGGGGCAGTGGGGCACCCCTGAAAAGTTGGACGCGGCAATCGCGAGCAGCGAAGTCATTAACCACAGATGCCGTGGCGTCGCTGGAATGATCATCGAGCACCAGGATTTCCAACTCTGGGTCGGGGTTTGCTATCAGCGAATCTAGGCACGCAGGCAAACGTGATTCTTCATTCCGCGCGGGGATGAGGATCGTCAGCTTTGGGGTGTTATCCGACGCTTGTGGTACATTTTGCAGATGATGTCGATGCGATTGATTATCACTAGAGGGCTTCGGTGACGCAAAGAGTGCCAAGCTGAGAAAAGTATTCAAAGCAAGACACACAACCAGCCCGAGGAGGATAATTGCTACTCCGTCTGGCCACAAAGGAATGCTGGATACAGCTTGAACGAACTCCCAATCTTGAGATTCCATTTACAAGATTAGAAATCTTTGCTGTGTCCTATCAATGCGGAAGGTGTCAGGCCGGTTTGCGGCATTCGACGTAGAGTGAGTACGGAGCGTGATTGGGACGGTCAATCGTCATGCCTGGGTCGTCCGACTCCCCAAATTTTTTGCGGCTGATGTGGGTAAAGCCCTGTGTTTGCAGAACGTGGCGCAGGGTATCATAATCGTATGCAGCCTTGTGCTCTCCTCGCTGATGGAAGACGTGATTGACAACAGTCATTGGCGTTGGGAGGTCAGGCGGTAGAGCATCTAGCTTAAAACCCAGAGCAGACCAATCCTCTGCCCGTCCGCTGACGTATGCTCGCAGGAACCTCTCCGCATCCGGCACGATGATACGCAAGAAACCCCCAGGCTGCAGAATGCGGCGGCATTCAGAAAGCACCCTCGGCACTTCCGTATCCGGGTCGAGATGCTCAAAGTAGTGTTCAATCAAAATGCGTGCGGCAGAGGAGTCGCGAAAGGGAAGGCGGCGACGGCAGTCCCACCGAAGGTAGTTTTCCGGGCCACGAAGTGGGATATCGATCAATATCCACCCGGGTTTTTCGACAGTGCCACTTCCGAGTGAGATACTCAAATCTGTAAGTGTGCGAATACGTTTGAGAATTGCCCTTTGGTGCTTGTTCCAAACGGAAGAGAATTGAGCAGAGTAAGCGAGTAGCTCTCGTGAAAGTTCTTCATACTTATGATCGGGAACTTTTAATTTTTTGGTAATTATGTGTCGTGCAATCTTGCTTATCATGAGTGTTGCATCAATTAAGAAAGACCGATTGTTATCTTCTGACTTCTGAGGTAAAAGAAAACTTTTGGAATAAACTGGTATCTTGAATTAACGCTCGTCCCGCTTTTCATCTTTGGGACGCACGAGATCCTGAAGGCTGCGAAAAACCTTCTCTGCCTGGAGTTTAATTTTTTCCCTGCTTTCGGGACGTGTGATTCCCTTTAGAAGATCTTCTGCACGGTTAATAATATCTTTTCCGGTACTAGTGAGAATGTTGTCCAGTTCAGGTTCGATGTGTGGTTTTTCCGTTGTACCAGTGAGTGTGAAGGGCACGGTGAGATAACCTTCTTTGCCCGTTTCTCCCAGTACCCTCACCAGCTTGTGGGGAAGGTGGAAGTGACGTGCACTAAGCATAAGTTGGGAGTCAATATCCAGTGCAGAATCGAACCCGATGTTGCCCCGTGCGGAAAGAAGAACTGGGGCATCGGCAGGAAAAGTACGTGCCTCACTCAGGTGAATTTTACTGTCGGAGATCGTGTAATAACCGTGAAGATTTTCCATTATTGCGTTTTCGATTTGGGTGCTTTCGGAGATGCCCAAGGCGTGGAGGATAAGAAGAAGCGCGTCAGCCCCGGGGATGTCTGCAACGGACATGGGCCCAGCGGCAAACTCACCTTGGCCAGTGAGTGTGTCTTGAGGCTCTGAGAAGTTACCTTGGGCTTGAACGGTGAGATTGAGGCGGGTGTTGTGAAATTTGAGGGATGTTTGGTTTGTGGCTTTTAAGAGCTGGTGTAGTGAGGAATTAATGATTTCGGTGTTAACCGTATAGGTACCTGAAGGAATATCGGCGGAGAACTTACCTGAGAGTTGGCCTTCGTAAAAAATCGCTTCGATTTGCTCAAGTTCGATGACCTGTGTTGAAAAGGTGAAGGGTGAGGTGATGCGAGTGATCTGCAAGTTTTCAGGGAGGTTGACTTGGGATATTTTCAGCTCGCCTTGGCCGTTGATAAGCCCTGCCTGCGTTGTTGTGAGTGTGGCGAATAATTCTAGACCGTGAAGTTTGATTAATAGTTGCTCCGAAATATCTAGAACTTGAAGTGAGCCATTTTGAATGGAGATGGCGTTGATGCTGAGCTGTTTTTTCTGTGCTGAGGGCCGTGGAGCAGCTGATCGTTGTGTAGCTACACCCTCAGTCGGGGTCTTAGGTGGTGGTGAGTCTTGATTACCGGATGTTTGTGATGAAGGCGATTCAGCGATTTTTTGGGGTGTTGGGATAAAAGCTGGTGCGGGCAGTGGTTCATTAATTCGCCAGATGATGGTTGGCTCCTCAAGTATGATTTTGTGGACCAGTATATGATTGCTGAAGAGTGTGTGCGGAGCGATGTCCAGATGGATTTTTTTGAGTAAACCGGTGTTTTCCCCAAGGTTGTCTGTGACTTTGATATCAGTTGCGGTGATGCGTAATGGGAACGTCAGACTAAGTGAGGGGATGATTAAATGGCCGTTGATGGCTTGAGATGCAGACTTCTGAACTAACTCACGGAAAGCAGTGCTGTTGACGTAGCTGAGTAAGAAAAAGTAGGCTATAGGTAAAATCAGAAGCGCGAGAAATAGTGTTTTGAGAAAAACTTTTTTCACAAATTCGCGCTTTGGTAGTGGTTGAGTATTTTGTGGAGGACAATGGAATTTCTGCCACTTTTAAGCCAAGCTTCGTAGCGCGGTGGCGGTAATTTTTCTGGTTCAACAGGTGTAAAATCAGAAAGGCTTTGGAAGTATTTTGCTGCTTGTGTGCTTACTACATAGAGTTTTTGGGCACCGCGTTCGCGGGCGTTCTGTTCAAGGTAATTCATCAGTTTGCGACCGATGCCCTGGCCACGATGCGAGGGGTGAATGACCAGCGAAGCGATTTCTGCAGCGGCCTGTTCGGGGTAAATGATCAGGGCTGCGCAGCCAACGACATGTCCGTCCATTTCAAAAACACTGTAATTTTGCAAGTTAGCCAGTAGGTGCTGGCGGGAGCGCGGGAGAAGTTCCTGGTTTTTTTCTGCGCGTTTCATCAGGTTGCGCAGAGCAGGAACATCTTTCTTTTGGGCAGGTCTAATAGCTTGGTATTCATTAGCGTAAATCATCGTGCCTGTGCCTTCGTTGAGAAAGATTTCGCCTAGGAGGGCTTCGTCCTGACGTCCGTCGACCAGGTGAACACGGGAGATGCCAAGATGGCAGGCCTGTATGGCGTGTTGGAGTTTGAGGCGAAGTGGTGTGGGAAGACTGTCTTTATTGGCGTTAAAGTATTTCTCTGCTTCGCTGACGGGAAGTTGTTCGCTCATGCGGTCGCGACCGATGAGTGAGTCGTGTGCGGTGATGTAGATGAGCTTGTCAGCTTTAAGAGCACGGGCAGTTTCAAAGGCCGCTGCGTCGGTTAGGAGGCGATAAGTGTGCCCTTCGCCGTCAAATCCTAAAGGGCCAAGGACTGGTATGAGACCTTGACTGAGAATTTGCTGCAACAGAGTTGTGTCAACTCGTGTGACCTTGCCAGCACCTTGGTGGTCAGTGCCGGATAAAATGCCAACAGGCGCAGCGATTAGGGCGTTAGGATAAAGTGCGCGGATATTTCTGGCTGCTAATCCCTCAAGTATTTCGTGAGTCAGACGGTTTGAGGCAGTAATTTGTGAGTCAAGATCTGAGGCCGGCACAGGACGAACCCCTCCCAAATCTGGATCAGAATCCAGCATAGGCTGTTCGAATGCCGCACGGATGCCGTGTAGCAGAACAATTCGGATGCCTAAGTTCCACAGTACCGCGATATCCAGAAGGATGTTTGAGAGGTTTTCTTCTGTGGCGATCTCACCATCGATGCTGATGATAAAAGTGCGGTCGCGATATCGAGGTACGTAGTTTAAAATGCCACGCAAATCAGCAACGTTCATTTTGTAAAGTTACTGCTCTGTTTGGATGATTGGCAAGTGGGGTATCGTGTGCCAGAGCGGGGCGAGTTGAAGTGCCAGACGCACGGCGGCCAGCATGCTTCTGTGGTCAGCCAGTCCCTTGCCTGCAATATCAAATGCAGTGCCGTGGTCTGGAGATGTTCTGGGAAAAGGGAGCCCTGCAGTAAGGTTTACACCGTTGTAGAAGTGTAGGAGTTTGAAAGGGATGAGTGCTTGATCATGGTAGAGGCAGATGATGGCATCAAACTCTCCAAGATTGGCCGTACGATGAAACAGAGTGTCGGCGGGTAGCACAGGCGGGCAGGGGATATTTAACTGGGCAGAAATTTTTTCTGATTCGGGGATGAGAAGTTCTTGCTCCTCATTACCAAAGAGACCTCCCTCTCCCGCGTGCGGGTTCAGAGCAGCGATTGCGAGGCGTGCTTTTTTTCCGATAATTAAAGATGTTATGTGGTGGGCATGAAAAATCGTTCTGAATAAATTCCGAGAAGTGATTTTACGAATTGCAGAAGACAAGGAGAGGTGTGTCGTAGTGAGAAAAACACGCAGTCTCTCCCCAATCATAGCCATGGTCACGGAGTCCTCAGCAAGTCCGCATGCATGAGCGAGAAATTCTGTTTGACCAGGGAATGCAAAGCCTGCTTTGTGTAGTCGTGATTTGCTGACGGGTGACGTGACTAAAGCAGACCCGGGCTCGGCGAGGCATAATTTAGTAGCCGTTTCCAAAGCGAGTAATCCAGTGTTGTGCGCGTCGGGCGCAGTGCAAAAGCTGGCTTGGCTTACTGATTCATTTAAACCATGGAAGGTGATTCTTTCCAAATCATCATTTGGCAAGACTTCTCTGAGTTTGTGGCAGATCTCAGGGCCGATACCTTGAGAGTCGCCTGCGCTGATGTGAATTTGTGTGTATTTTGAATTCAGAATATCTTGACAAAATTTTCTTTACGCAGTCTTTGGATTAATTCGTTCTGAATATCCCGCCCTTCGATGATTTGAATGCGCTTTTCAACTTCATCCCGAATTTTTTCTAGCGGTGGCGGGCCAGGATTCTTAACGTCAAGTGCTTTTATAATGTAATAGCCCTCTTCTGTTTCAATCACTTTACTTACTGAGCCTTTTGAAAGTGAGAAGGCAACTTCTGCAAGGTCGGGACGCAAGGCTTCTTGTGTAAGCCAGCCCCAGTCACCGCCCTCTTCTCGGTGAGGGCCTTCTGAATAAATACGTGTGAGCTCCGCAAAATCTCCACCTGCGCGGATCTTTCTTAGCAAATCATCTGCGAGGACTTTTTGAGGATCGACCTCGATTGTGCGTCCACGCTCATCTGTTCTCTTTTCTGGGCTTGCAGAGCGTGAGAGAAATAAGATTGCAAGACGGGCTTCTGCGGGTGGTGCAAATTCTTTTTTGTTTTCTCTGTAGTAACGTTCGACTTTTTCGGGAGAGACAACAACTCGCTTTTGAATGAATTGAAAAACCATAGCTTGAAGTTTTAGCTCGTCCTCAACTTCCTTTCTGAGTTGTTCCATTGTTTTTCCCTCTTTGCGCAGAGCTGCATTGAATTTGGCTCTATCTCCACCGTGTTTTTCACGGATGATCGAGCGTATTTGGGCGTCAACCAGATTTTGTGGCATTTGAAACTGTTTGCGGTCGAATTCCTGGATGATAAGCCTTCGGTCAATCAGTCCGTTGATTGCAGCAAGACGTAGCTCACGGATTCTTTTGGATTTTTCCTCTGGCGGCAGAGATGATTGTGCAATGGCCTTTTCAGCGTCGCCGATTTCCCGTCGCACGTCGGAAAATGTAATTACATCGTTGTTTACTAATGCGGCGATCCCGTCTGTGACTTGTGCTAGAGCCTTATTTGCAACTAGTAGGCATAGGGAATAAATCAATACCGCACTGGATACTTTAAACGCTGTGGTAGGCATATTCTGTATAGCTGTATGGTGAGAATTTAGAAATCAAGCATTATGACTTATTAAAACGTAATGTGTTCAGATTATTTTTGGTAAAAAATTTCAAAATGAATTTGAGACTATACGCCTGTATGTTATTTTAAGCTGTTATGAAGATCTTACTCACCACTTTTACGGTCATGTGTTTTCTTTTAGGAAATGTTCAAAACATGTCCGCAGGTTTCTTTTTTTCAGTAGGCACTTCTTATTATGTAGGAGGATGTAGGGGATACTACACGCCTCGACATGTTTACCATCACTCGGGATATATCATCTCTCACCCGCGGTTCTATGTCGTTGATCACTACCCGAGAGTAATTAGGGCATGTCATCCGAGATTCGTGGCACACGCTCCAGTTTATGTGGTGAGTGATTTTCATCCCAGACACAGGCTCTATAGCGTACCGACACGTTCTTTTCGCGACCCGCTGCCATACTGCCCCAATTCTGAGGGTGGTGTTGATACTCGTTCTGCCCGTAAGTTTATTTACAGGTAACGCTCTCTAGGCAATTTATGAGCAGTCTTGCAGATGCCAAGGAAGGCAGCGAGAAGCTTTTAAAAGTTCTCCCAAAAGCTGCAGAACGTTTGAAGTACCTTATGCAAAAAAAAGGTTTGGTTGACGGTGCTTTACGCGTAGCCGTCATTGGCGGCGGTTGCTCCGGTTTACAGTACAAAATGGACTTAACAGATCAAACGAAACCCAAAGATATTCTTGTCCGTTCATCCGGCGTTAATATTCTTGTTGATCCCAAGAGTGCGCTCTTCGTGAGTGGTTCAGACTTGGACTATTCAGATGATTTGCAAAAAGGCGGTTTTAAAGTGATCAATCCTAACGCCACAGCCACTTGTTCTTGTGGCGAATCATTTTCTGCCTAAGCGCAATAAATGTATCCGCGTTCCCAAACTCTAGTGCTGAGGGCTTCAATTCTCTTGGTAATATCTTGCTTATTTTTTGAATTCGCAGAAACGGCAACCGCCCAACAGCGTGCCAAACCGACTCCAACGCCGACGCCATCATCCGGTACCGCTCAGAAAGTTGAACGCTCCCTAGAAAAATTTTTCGGTAACCTCAATGAAAGATTCCCTACTCAACGGAATGTCGATTCAGCACGAGGTGCAAGACAAAATCCTAAAACAACTTTTACTCCAAATCCTCCCCCTACAAACACGCCTAGGCCCCAAACTGATCAAAAAGCAAACCAAAACACAACACATCAAAGGCGAAAGACAAATCAGGATGTACAGAGTAATCAAAACCGTACTATCACAGCACAAATTACCCCTCCTTCGCAGGTCACGCAATTGAAGGAAAGCTCGCCTGAATCGCCTTCAGAAGAAGAAATCAGTCTTCCTCGAACTAGTCTGCCGAAATCTGAATTACAAACAAGCCCCACTCCTGTACCGCAGGGAGAGCTCCCTAAGATAAAGGAAAACGTGCTGCTGCTCGCGACTGATTCTCAGGAACAAGACCGAACTAGTCAGAAATTAAACGAAACCGCTGTTTCTGCTCCTATTCGTTCGATACAGGAGGAGAATTCTAAGTCTTCCCCCACACCACAAGAAAAACCTACAGTCCCTGCAGGTTCCCCTGTCTCCATCGACGAAGAACCGAACCCCACTGACAACCGGAAAGAGGATATTTCTCAGGAAAATATTTCAGCTTTGCAGACCCCTTCCCCCACGACAGAACTTGCGCCCACACCAACTCCACTAACAGTATCCACAATCCCATCCAGTGAGCTGATCGAATATGAATCTTTGCCTGAAGCTGCAAAAAAAATCATAGATTCCGCATTGAGTGTCACGAGTCTCAACCTGCCGTACGTCTTTGGAGGTAATACGCCACAAGCAGGCGGTTTAGACTGTTCCGGATTCGTGCAATACACCTTGACTCAAGCAGGCATAAAAAATGTCCCTCGGCAATCTGATCAGCAGTACGTTTGGCTCAGGCGTAACACACAAATCTTTCCTGTGATGAGCGACAAGCTTAGTTCTTTTGAGTTTGATGAATTACGGCCCAGCGACCTGCTCTTTTGGTCTGCAACCTACAACCCCTCACAAGAGCGAGAATTCCAGATCACCCACAGCATGATTTACCTCGGCAGGCGCAAATCCGATGGCAAGCCGCTGATGGCCGGGGCCAGTTCTGGTCGCACCTTTAACAGCGTCCCTCAGCACGGTTCCAGCGTGTTTGATTTTATACTGCCTCGCAGAGCAAGCGGACGAAGTGCTGAAGGAACTGGAGGTTCCAGATTTGTGGGATACGGTCCTATTCCAGGAGTCTGGCAGCCTGGCGAACGCGAAAAAATTCCTAGAATCAAGTAACCCTTCAGCCTGGCTAAAGTTTTTCCTGAAGACTTCCGTAAACGCTGAAAAAGACTCGGGCGCTGGAAAAACTCCCACAGAGCTCCACAAAAAACTGCCGCGAACAGCCACCACATAGGCTCAAAAATCAATCGAAAACGAGGACGTACGTTTGCTGCCAAAAACGTCGCGAAAAATAAAACAACCAACCCCAAGCCAAAGCAAAGAACGAAAGGTCTCGTTTGAGGCTTGAAAAGCCCTGCAATAAAACCTGCGGCAGCAACAGCCCAAATCACCGGCAAAGGGGGCAGGTCCTGCGTTTCGCCTACGATTCCCGGGAAGTGAAAAAATTTACCGCTCGAGTAAAAATTGTGCTGCCAAGACTGGAATAAGCCTGGGCCTTCCATATGTATTTTACTGCGCAACAGATTTTCCAGACTTTCACTTTCTTTTAATTCTTCGCCGAATAGCAATCCTGTCAGCAAGGGCAGATTATTACAACGAGATTCCCAGGAACGAATGGCTCGCAATTGATTATTCAGCGCTCGTTCACCGGAGAATGGTCCTTCCATGTTTTCGTTTGCAGTGGCCCACACACGAAATATCGCCCAACCTGGAAGCTTGTGTGGATTACGAAGAGCAATCTCAAGAGCCAAGTTAAACGCCAACGACTCTGCCTTCCGTTGGGCTTGCCTAGTTTGCATGCCTTGCTCGATGTAATGAGAAATGAGCGCATTTCTTAAATCCCTTCGAATCCTCACAAGGCGATCGCCTGGAAGGAATTCTGCACCATCACGAGCAATATTTCTGATTGGAATCAAGGAGGTTGAAACCTCAGGTTTACTCCAAAATTCATCCGGCGCATGAACGATCAACGAACTCAAAAGCAACATTCCTGACTGCCTTGTGCGCGTGAGCATCATTACCACGAACCCCACAGCGATAGAGATCAGTA
The DNA here is from genome assembly GCA_938005615.1 of uncultured Verrucomicrobiae bacterium. Lineage (GTDB taxonomy): Bacteria > Verrucomicrobiota > Verrucomicrobiia > JADLBR01 > CALLMV01 > CALLMV01. The sequence continues at coordinate 16,064 of CALLMV010000013.1, read as the reverse complement.
CCTTCCTCCATTTCCGTTGATGCGTTCTGTTGACGTAAAACACGGCAGCCACCAGTGCAGGCCAAAGCAGTTGGCCTTCAGGGCGGGAAGCGGCAAACAGCACTAAACCGCCTGCTGCTGCTAACAAACTCAACCTTTTCGGCTCGCGAACATACCAGCATATACCGAAAGCACTCAGGCAGATGCCCAAGACCGCCCAAGACTCCGGCATCGCGCAATGTTCGTACCAAAGAAAAGCTGGATGCACTGCCATCACAAGGCTCAGTGCCAAACACCATAAACGCCATCTGACGAAAAGTATGCGTGCGCACAGCCCTACCGCACAGACTGACAAGAGACCCAGAAAGTGCTGAAGACCGGCTATCACCGGTAGCGCACTCATGGGTAGAAGGGCAATCAAAGTGTAAATCAAAGGGACTAAAAAAGTTTTCTTTCCGTGAATAGTTGGCGGGCGTCCCTCAAATACTCTTTCCGCAGTCGTCAACAAATCAACAGTATCCACATGGACAAAAGCATAAGGGCTTTCAAGCATCAGAAGAGCCCGGAGGATAACCCCTACTAGAAGTGCTGGCAAAAGCCAGTACCAGACACCCTTAAAAGTACGCCAGCCCCCGAAAAGATCCGAGATTGAACCTGCCTTCCGAAATAAATTCATCCTTCGCGGAGTTCTGAAACGTTATTGATAACTTTAGTAATTCTGTAAGATGATTTGCCCTGCGCCTCGTAGTAAATCCTGACGCATAGCTCTGTTAGTAAGCCTAATACCAGTAATTGAATCCCAACAATAATCAATAACACAGCGATAATCAACAGCGGACGATCTCCAATTGCTTCTCCAAGTCCATACTTTACCCAGAGCAAATGCACCATGGCACCAGCCCCTGCTATCCCCATCAAAGCTCCCAAACTGCCAAAAAAACGCATCGGCGCCTGCGAGTAGTCCAGTAAAAACTTGACAGTAATGAGATCCAAGATCACGCCAAATGTCTTGTTCAACCCGTATTTAGAATGGCCAACTGTGCGCGGGCGGTGGTTCACACGTACCTCACCCACACTTGCACCACGCCAGGAGCAGAGCGCTGGAAGAAATCGATGTAACTTGCCGTAAATTCTGATATCTTTGATTACCTCTTGGCGATATGCCTTCAGCGTGCAACCATAATCATGGAGATGAACTCCTGTGACCAACGAAATGATATAATTCGCCATTATTGAGGGTAGTGAACGCAACAAAAAATTATCCTTACGCTTGTAACGCCAGCCAGATACGACGTCATAGCCTTTGCCCATCTCGTCAAGCAAAGTAGGAATGTCCGCAGGGTCGTTTTGCAGGTCTGCATCCAGTGTGATAATTACCTCGCCTGTGGCATGATCCACACCCGCGGAAATAGCAGCGCTTTGTCCAAAGTTCTTGCTCAACCGGATCACACGCAGCCACTGTCTCCCAATAGCAGACTGGTTTAATTCAGTGTTGCTTCCGTCAGTCGAACCATCATCAACGATAACCACCTCCCAATCGTTGGGGTAATCCCGCATAGCCGTTTCTATTTCCTCGAGCAGTTTTTTAATGTTTCCCTGTTCGTTATAAAGAGGAATAACCAGTGAGAGCTTGGGACGATATGCCTCCACAATATGTAGTGTAACTAATGTTTATAAAACATCGCAACGAGGAAAAGAACAACCTATCTAAAGTTTATTTACCCACAACTGCACATCTCTCAAGCACCTCCTGCTCGTAGTTATCCAACATCAACTCAAGGCTGAAAGGTGTCGCCGCAGACATGCGTGAGCTCCTATCGTGCAAACAGCGATCTTCCTGCAGTGACTGGCACAGAGCCTTAGCCAGTGAAGCTGCATCTTCCACTGGTACCAGCTCACCGCGCCCGCTCTGCTGAACGATCTCGATATTACCCCCTGTGCGGGTCGCTACTAGCCAGCAACCGGCCGCGAGCGCCTCCAACATCGCGTTGGAAAAAGGCTCTCTACGCGCGCTACTTACATAACAGCGAGCAGCTTGCAGTAACGCCACCTTCTCCTCGCCGTTTACACCGGAGAGAAAGATCACTGAGTCGTTCACACCCAGTCGGGTTGCTTGCATTTTGAGCTGCCCCTCTAAAGGTCCATGTCCGCATATGACCAGTTTGCAACCTTTTGCGAAATCATGACTAATCACAATGGCCCAGGCTTCTAGGAGTACATCCAACCCCTTCTTCTTATAAAATGTGCTTAAAGTAAGTGCATAGATACCAAACCGCGAACGCATTTCTGTGACTTGTTTGCAATCTTGAGCAAATAAGTCCACCTCCACACCATTTCGCAGAGGTATTACCCGATCTGACGCGCCAGAAGCTTCTGCTAAAAGACTTCCTAACTCCGAGTTTTGAGCAAGTAACACGATGGCCTGCTGAAGAGCTTTGCGCGTACGAAGCCTGCGAAGCCAATGCTGTTGAGTTTCTTCACCAGGCAAAATATCCCCGCCATAGGCACGCACTACAAGCGGCACACCGCTTTTCTCGCACCACCGAGCCACAAGCCAAGCTGCCGGATAAACTCCATGGGCGTGTACCACGTCAAATCGCTTGGCAGCGTGCAAGCTTCCCAGTAGCCTGCTCACCCAGCCTCGTGTCAGCCACGTCTTCGACCGAAGTCTTACATACCTCACAACCTCGTATCTCCTCTTAGGTTCGGTCCATCCTTCCCGGGCCTGTGGAGCAAACAAGACGACCTGATGGCCCCGGCGGCTGAGACCGTCCGCGAGTAAATTTGCCTGCTTTTCCGCACCTCCTACTGTCGGGGCAAAACTCGTCGTAAATAAAGCAATTCTCATAAAAACATAGTCACGCTCCTTCCAGCGTTTCGAAAACTAAAATGCCAAATTTTTTTATTTTTTATTCTAATTTGTCACCATTTTGTAACAGTATTATGTCATTACAACGCAAACAAATGAACGCTTCCTCCAATCAGCTTTCTGCTAGGCTCAATGCATTTACTCTGGTGGAGATGCTTGTAGTTATCTCTTTAGCTATGCTCCTCTTGGTGGCTGGAGTCAACGGAGTCAAAAACCTTTCTCAAGCTCAGGGTCGCAAGGGTGCAGTCTCAAACCTGATTAGTGCAATTCGCCTAGCACAAACACATGCTATCACCAATGACGGGAACGTACGAATCGTCTTTGCCCACGAGAATTTGACTGGCGAATTCGAGACTAATCCAAGCAACTTTCACCAAGGCATCTTCGCGATCATTGCTCGTGACCCCCAAGACAACACATGGAAACCCCTCACAGCCTGGAGCAGATTTCCCGGTGGTATCATTTTTAGTAGTGATGCCCTACTACTACTTCCCACAGACACCCATAACAACCTGCCCAAACGACCAAATACCAGCACGGCTGTTCACTACATTGAATTTGACGAAATGGGAGGTCTTCGCAGCCCCAATGCAGAGACCGACATCACCATCCGCGAACGGCTGAATTCCAGTGTCTCATCACCTCCATCCGAGACACTGCGAATCAACCCCTATACCGGTACAGTCGTGTATCTCACCAAGAGCACATTTGATGTGATCGACAGACCCAACTGAAGCGCACATTGTCCTGATGAAGCAAACCAAACAAATACTCAGCACCGGTCAGAAAGCATTCAACCTTGTTGAAATCATGATCGCGCTCGGCTTGTCTACCATCATCCTGGTTTCTATTTTGGGAGTGTTTCCGATCATACAACGTTCTCTGCTCGACACCGACAACGAAACAAAAGCGGGCCTTCTTGCACAAAGCATTTTTGCCAGTTTGCGTGCTGATTATTTTGACGACGCCGACCTCTACGGCATGAAGATTAACCTCAACACCGAAAGCGACGAAAAACTCCTCTACGCTGATAATGAGCTGAACATTTCGTTAACTCCCATACCCGGCAAGACGACTTTTCTCATTAGACTTAAATTTAACCCTTCTCCACCTGCCTATCCCAAGCCGCCGGCCTCACCCACATTAGTAAACCAGCTTTCCATGATCATCTACTGGACGCCTCCAGCGGCTGTTCTGCCAGACAGTACACCTAACCTCAATAAAGCCTCATTCACAGGGCTTATCGCCAAGGCGATTACCAAATCATGACGCCGCTCAGAAACAGCCCACACACTCAAAGTGGGGTAAACTCGTTTCCCCTGCCGAAACAGAATGCTTTCACCTTGGTGGAGCTGCTCGTGGGAGCGTCCATCTTCATCATCATGGCATTGTTCCTCTCACAAATCTTTGCCAACTCCACCCAACTACTTCGCTCTGCAGATAACCGCTACGCTGCAGTGCGCGACGCCCGTGCCGCACTCCACAGAATTACACGCGAACTCTCCAACCTCCACACACTCCGGCCGGGGGCCACTTATCTCGTTCGACAAAACTTCCGCGACCCTGGCTCCCCCAACCAAGAAATCTATTTCGCCACTACATATCGCATGGGCACTGCTGGCAACGGCGATGTTTGCGGCGTCGGCTATTACTGCGAGTTTTCGAACGGTGTTTTCACACTTCGCCGGACCTTTTTAGACTCGGCAAGCTTCTACACCAGAATGCCCGCAGCGCCAGTCGTTCCTCCTCCTCCCAATACTCCGCTCCCCGCCTTTCACATCATCGGCTCCACACCAGCGATCTTTACTACTCCAGCTGGAATCAAACAGGGCCCTCCACAAACAGACTCCATTTTTGTGCCCTGTCTTTGGGATCTGAAGTTCAATGTAACTTACAACGACGGTGCCGGAGGTGTCAGGCAAAGCGGGAATACCAATCTGACGCTCAGCAACCCGGACTCCAAGCCCCTCTACATAGATGTGTCATTCAAAACGATAGGTGGTTCGGATGTAGAAAGAATCATCTCCCGATCAATACCTAAAGCTGACTATTTTAACACAGCATCGCCAAACTTTCAGTATGTCCTGCTCCCCAAGATGCGAGAATATCGCACCAGGATTTTCACCGGATCTGTCGTCAAACCATAAAGAAGTAGCCCCATGCACAAAAAGCTCATCTCAATCCGACAGCAGAAAAAGCGCAAAGCCTTCGCCATCCCCACGGCACTTATCATACTTGTCGCACTCGCCATCCTGACCTCCGCTGCGCTGCTTACCAGTAGGCTCGACCGTGCTTCTGCTCACAACATCTCTAACCACATTCAAGCAAGAAATGCTGCCAACGATGGCGTAGAAGCCGCCAAACTCAAACTGCTTGAGCTCTTCAACAGCCTGTCCGTACCGGGACACTTTGCTCTCGCTGAAGTCGTTTCCCCCAGCTTTGCTACTCAAGGCTACAATAAGAACGACGTCGATAACCACTTTTCCTTTCTCGAACTTGAGGCCCTCAACGCCAACTCACCCAACTTACCCCAAATCACAAAAACGACAGAACTCAGAACTCCGGTTACCAGCCCGCATGGCACCGCACTCATTCCTCTAGACAATCGTGACTTCAACCGCAAAGCAGGAATCATACAGCTAGTCAATGAACTAGATCCCGCCCAAAAATCCCACCACTCCTTTTGGATACTGGACGCAAGCTCCCGGCTTGATGCCCTTCAACACGGTCTGCAAAGTAGAACAGAAACTGCGGATGATATCAGACAAATCCCCCTGCTCACACACGACCAAGTCGTCCTACCGATCTTTGATAGGAGTAACGCACTTTCCACCAGCACACTCAACCTGATTCGTCCTGCACCCCCAGCCACCACAACAGGCCAATTCGCAGGCGACAACAAAGCCGGCGATCACCTCTACTCCATGACACCCACCTCGACACCCCTGGCTCCCAACGGACGGCCTCGACTCAACCTCAAGAAACTTAAAGATTACGTGGACGAACTAGACCCCTCCCAAAACTCCGCACCCCCTTTCTATAACCTGCGCGCCAAAGTCGTTTACGGTCTTGTAGATCCAAACGATCCTCGCGCCGACAACAGCGCCAATTGGGGAGGCGGAGACCTGACCTTCCTTGTCACTGGCTTAGGCTACACCAAGCAAGAAGCTCTCATCATCGCTGCCAACCTCGTCGATTTCCTAGACGAAGACATGATCCCCACAGTCAGTAACATCAATGACCTCGAACCCGAATTCTTTGGCACAGAAGGTCGCCTCAGTGCCAATGGTAAAACCATCGGTCACCCTTACATCAACTACCTCGGCACAGGCATTATCCTGAACTACTCTAACGCAAGCAACCCTGCCATTAATGGTCTTCTTAACTCATCGCTCTTTATCTGTTCCATCGGCGTGATCAACCCCTGGGAAGAACCGACTCTGATGTTTTACGACACCAGCCTGTTCAATAACAACTTCAGCGACATGCGGATCGAACGCGACCGCACTAATGCCTCTTTCTTTCATTCATACAGAATTACAAACCTCGAATTCGAGCACTCAGGCACAGTCACAAATGGTAACAGAGGCACTAACATCTACAACTACCTAGGCACAAGGCCTAACAACGACCTCGGTGGGTTCTTCGGAATGTTCATTCCCTACCCCAATAATATCAGTCCAAATTCTGGCAAAACAGTGCCCCATCCTTGGAACAACTCCTCTGCCTATCTAGAAAGAACAAGATTTGAACCCAACGACAGACAACCCAAAGATACGACCTTTAACAACGTCCGGCACAAGATTAAAGACCTCACGCTCACTTACAAAGAAGACAAAGGTAAATGGCGAAACTACGAAGGCGTCATCCAAAGAGTTAGGGAATATGACATCATTCATTCCCCAGCAACATTTAATCGTTCCACCAGTTCTAGCGCACCTATCATCATGCGCCCCGGTGGAAGGCCGAATGCCATAGGCGAACGTCCCAACGAAGTCCAGCACCTGCACCTTGTCACAGACCCCCGCCTTCACTTTAAAAGAAACGCCTGGGCCCTCCACAAAAACGTGGCTATTCACAATGTGACAGAGCCAGAAACCCTCACTCCAAATGCCACTATAAACTACTACGGCTCTAACCCCTGGGATGGAGACCAACTGATCCCCAACAACTCGCGCTGGTGGAGCCAGCCAAATGGAACAAAAAACCACTTCTTTGTGCGCAGCGATCTTAAAAGTGCTGGAGAAACCGCTTGGCTCTTTGCCGGTAGACCGTTCCGAACACTAAGAATGTTCAACGAAGCCCCGGCTGACTGGCGCTTGCTAGGCTATCTCGATGCGGGAATCTTTCCCCCCACAGCAAGCATCACTCACCCCACCTGGGGCACTGCCTCCGCACAAGCCTACAAAAGTCTCATTAACGTCAATACGAAAGATCGAGCAGCCATAAAGGCACTATTAGCTAACATCCAGAATTGGGGTTCCCAGCCTAACTTAGATGCTGCTGTGGATTACTTCCTGAATCAATTATCTAGTACTAACAAAAAGTTAGTAAATTATTCTCAATTTTATGAATTTTTTGATTCAAATGCCATCCTCGGCCCCACTATCTTACACAGAGAAAAAGAAAGACCCGTAATAGGAACAGCAAACGCCTTGACTCACAACTCAACCTCCTTTGTGGTCTACTCACGTGGCGCTAATGTCACCCCCTCAGGCAAGGAAACCGCCAGCGTCGTCATGAAAAGCAGAATTCAACTTAAATACGACAACCAAACCAGAAGATATAAAATCGAAGAGCTCAGCAGGGAAACTTTATGAAAAAACCATTAATAAAAATATTAACAGTCACTTGTTTCTTCACTAACTTCACAACCCATTTACTGAGGTCTCAATCCCCGGGGTATACCCAGGATGTTGACCCTACCGAAACTCAAACACAGCAGCAACAACAAGAGCCTGCTATGACACTTGCTAACCTCGAAATAAAATACGACGAACTCCCTCTCATCGAGGGTGCTCTGCCTTGGGGAAGAGTCACAGTAACTTTTGACTCTCTGCCACAGTGGAACGATGAAGTTTACCTGCAGGTCGAGGTGCTCTTAAAACAAGAAAGCCGCTTCCGTGCCTCCAAAAGGGAAGTTGGTTTCTTCAATATTCCTAAAGGGAAAAACCGTTTCTTTTTCTATGTAACCCCGAATACGACAAAACGTTTTGGAGGCCCTGTAGCTATCCACGCCAGTCTAGGCGGGATAACTACGCAGCAAGCGCCACTCAACGCGACTTGGACTAAGCCAGGTGAAATCATTCGCGAAGATTGGCGAGTGGTCTACTCGAGTTTCTCTGGTCTTCTTCTGCCTTTGCATGAGACCCCTTGGCTCTTCAAGGAAACGGCAAACGTACCGGACATCCGCCGATAAGAACCTATCCGACATAAGCCTTGACAACTCTGAAAAAACATTTATCAATCATCAATGATAAATGATTGTATCTTCTCTTCCGAATCCGTAGGCGAAGGTCATCCCGACAAAGTCGCCGACACCATCTCCGACGCCATCGTTGACGCCTGCTTCGCCCAGGACAAACACTCTCGCGTCGCCTGCGAAACACTCGTCAAATCCAACCTCGTCGTCCTTGCTGGCGAAATCACCACAAAAGCCAAGTTTGACACCGAAACCGTCGTTCGCGACACGATCCGCCGCATCGGCTACATCCACGACGACGACGTCTTTCACGCCGATAAAGTTTTCATCACCAAAGCAATTACCCAACAAAGCCCCGACATCGCCCAGGGCGTAGATGCTCGCGCTGCCAAAGGCAAAAAAGGCGCAGAGCAAGGCGCTGGCGACCAAGGCCTCATGTTCGGCTTCGCTTGCGATGAAACCCCCGAGCTGATGCCCTCTCCCATTATCTTTGCCCACCGCCTCGGTCGCGCCCTCACCGCTGAGCGCAAATCCGGCAAACACCCCTGGCTGCGCCCCGATGCCAAAACCCAGGTTTCCGTTCGCTATCAGGACGGTCAGCCTGTAGAGATCACCTGCGTCGTCATCTCCACTCAACACGCCGCGGGCACACCCCGCGCCACCATCGAAGACTTTCTCATCGAACACATCATCAAAAAAACACTCCCCGCCAACCTCCTTAACAACAAAACCCAATACCTCATCAACCCCACCGGCCAATTCGTCATTGGCGGCCCTCAGGGCGACTCCGGCCTCACTGGCCGCAAAATCATCGTCGACACCTACGGCGGCATGGGTCGCCACGGAGGCGGTGCTTTCTCCGGCAAGGATCCCTCGAAGGTAGATCGCTCAGCGGCCTACTTCGCCCGCTGGGTGGCCAAAAACATCGTGGCCGCCAAACTCGCTCGTCGCGTCGAACTCCAACTCGCCTACGCTATCGGCTACCCCAAACCCGTCTCCATCGCCCTCGACACCTTCGGCACAGAGACCGTCGCGCCGGCCAAAATCCTTAAAGCCGTTAACTCCGTCTTCTCCTTCAAACCGGCCGACATCATCGCTCAGCTCGACCTCCTTCGCCCCATCTACTCCCACAGCACCAACTACGGCCACTTCGGCCACACCTCCAACTACAAAAACATCCCGTGGGAAAACCCCAACAAAACAGCCGAACTCAAAAAAGCTATCAAATAACACCCGCCAATAAACACCCCAAAGAAAGGACACACTATGCCAGCAACACTCGAAAAACCCGCCACATCTACTAAATTCACCGACTACCTTGTCAAAGACATCACCCTCGCCGACTTTGGCCGCAAAGAAATTGACATCGCCGAACACGAAATGCCCGGCCTCATGTCCGTCCGCGCCAAATACGGCCCACAAAAACCCCTCGATGGCGTCCGCATCACCGGTTCGCTCCACATGACGATCCAGACCGCCGTCCTCATCGAAACCCTCGCCGACCTCGGCGCCTCTGTCCGCTGGGCTTCCTGCAACATCTACTCCACCCAAGACCACGCCGCCGCCGCCATCGCCGCCCGCCACATCCCCGTCTTCGCCTGGAAAGGCGAAAGCCTCGAAGAATACTGGGACTGCACCTGGCGCGCCCTCAGCCACCCTGGCGGACTCGGCCCCCAACTCATCGTGGACGACGGCGGCGATGCCACACTCCTCATCCACAAAGGCTACGAAATGGAAAACGGAGACAAATGGGTCGACTCCCCCTCCGCCTCCCACGAAGAACAAGTCATCAAAAACCTCCTCAAAAAAATCGCCAAAGAACAACCCGGCATCTTCCACAAATGGGTGCCTGAAATCAAAGGCGTCAGCGAAGAGACAACTACCGGCGTCAAGCGCCTCATCGCCTTCGCCAAAGCTGGCACCCTCCTGTTCCCCGCCATCAACGTCAACGACTCCGTCACCAAAGCCAAATTCGACAACCTTTACGGCTGCCGCGAATCCCTCATTGACGGCATTAAACGCGCCACCGACGTGATGATCGCCGGCAAAACCGCCGTGGTCTGCGGCTACGGCGACGTCGGCAAAGGCTGCGCCTTCGCCCTCAAAGGCATGGGCGCCAACGTCATAGTCACCGAGATCGATCCCATCTGTGCTCTCCAAGCCGCCATGGAAGGCTTCCGCGTCCTCACCGTCGAAGACACCCTCGGCGTGGCGGACATCTACGTCACCACCACAGGCAACCGCGACATCATTACCGTCGAACACCTCCAGCAGATGAAAGACCAGGCCATCGTCTGCAACATCGGCCACTTCGACAACGAAATCCAAGTCGACAAACTCAACGCCCTCCCCGGCATCACCATCACCTCCATCAAACCCGAAGAAGTCGGCGCCGTGGACAAATACACCTTCCCCAACGGACGTAGCATCTACCTCCTCGCCAAAGGCCGCCTCGTCAACCTCGGCTGCGCCACGGGCCACCCCAGCTTCGTCATGTCCAACTCCTTCACCAACCAGGTTCTTGCCCAAATTGACCTCTGGCAAAACCGCGACAAAAAGAAAATCGGCGTCGAAGTCCTTCCCAAACACCTCGACGAAGAAGTCGCCCGCCTCCACCTCGAACGCATCGGCTGCCGCCTCACCAAACTCACAAAAGAGCAGGCCGATTACATCGGTGTGCCCGTCAACGGCCCCTTCAAGTCCGATCACTACCGCTACTAACACAAAACCGCCGGCCCCTCCCGCGCAGGGAGGGATGCCGCTTGCAACAGGGAAGGGCGCCATCCTCGGCGCCTTCCGGATTGTCCATATGTTAAAGCAAAGTATTTTTGTTCTGCGCCAGCGCGCTTTTACGATCTGTGCGTCTGTCGGTTAAGGAAATATTTTCAGGCTTTCGCTGAAAGGGGGAGCCCGTTCCTAAGCTTTCGCTTGGGAGGGGCGCTGTCTGAGGCTCCGCAAAGGAGGGCGGCCATCTTGGCCGCGAAATCGCAGACATCTTGCCCGCGCTCCCCGTAAGTGTTTGCTTCGTTTGCTATTTTGTCATTTCGAGCGCAGCGAGAAATCTTCCGTTGAAGCGAAGGGAGAAATCTTTTTAGGGTGCAAATATTATCTTACAGCCTCTTGCAGAAGTTTTAGGAATTGAGGTCGGCTCACGATGCGGCTCCCGAGCGAGCGCAGGTGCGCAGTATCCTGTTGACAATCGATCCATTCCACACCTTCACGCAGTAGCTTTTGGCACAATTTCATCAAAGCGAGCTTTGACGCATCTCGCTCGGCACTAAACATGGACTCTCCAAAGTACGCACGTCCCAGCTTCACACCGTACAAACCACCTACGAGCCGATCGTTTTGATCCAGCGTAATGGCGCAAAACCCCAGCCCTGCGTTAAACAGCGTCGTATAAGACTGCACCATTTCTTCACTAATCCAAGTTCCGCTTTGCCCTCGCCGGGGGATGAGCATGCAGCGGCGCATCACTTGCGGAAACATCACATCAAACTCAACGCGGTATTTTCCAGACACTGCTAACTTTCGTAAGGAGTGAGACACATGAAACTGCGAGGGCTCCAAAATCGCCCTGTTTTGCGGAGAAAACCAAGGATGAGGGAAATTCCCGTCCCAGGGGAAAATGCCCTTGGAGTAGGCCTCCACCAAAGCGTCGGGTGCGATATCACCGCCCAAGGCCACCAGCCCGTGCTCGTCGGGCTCCAAGGACTCTGGCTCCGGAAACAGTGGCCTCTTGCCTGGCGGTATCCACAGTACTCGCATGAACCCAGACTGCACAACTTGGCGTGCGATTCAACGCAACAGCGTTTTCAGACAATTCACACAGCGCAAATTCCCGCCTTTCCCTGCCCCAGTTGATATGGCACTTCTTGGCCGTGGCACGAGTGAAGCAGACCTTTCGTAATTGGCCCTTCAGTTACCATCAAGAGTTAGAGTTGGAGATTGAGACACTCACGCAAACTGGCGAAGGTCTTGCTCGCACCGATGTGTTCAGCACCGACGGCAAGATTTCCCGCTGGGTCGTGCAGGTGCCCCACAGCATTCCGGGCGAACGCGTGTTGGCCAGAATTTTTCGCAACTACAAAAACTACTCCCAAGCAGATTTGATGCGTGTTCTTAGACCATCGCCCATGCGGGTAGAACCGCAGTGCAAGCTATTTGGGCAATGTGGTGGCTGCCAGCTTCAACACATGACTTACCAGGCGCAGCTCGAATGGAAACGCCAAGGCATCCGTGAGACACTGCTGCGCCTTGCAGGCATCACTGCGGAAGTTGATCCCGTCACACCCAGCCCTGAGCAGTACGGATACCGCACCAAGATCACCCCGCACTTTGCCTCACCGCGAAGCGGCGAGATTGGTGCCATTGGTTTTTTGCGAGCAGGTACTCGACACGTGCTGGTGGATGTCGAGCACTGCCCTATCGCACGGGCGGAGATAAACGAGGCGCTTCCTGCGTTGAGATCCCAAATCCGCAGCCGCGCATCAAAAATTAAGCGCGGGGCCACAGTGCTGCTGCGGGTAAGCGATCAGGGTGTACATACCCAGCCGCATGAAATCTGCCGCCAGCGTGTGGGTGCACTCGAATTTCTCTATCCTGCCGGCGCGTTCTTCCAAAACAACGCCTCTATCTTGCCCGGATTTACTAGCTACATCACTTCGGAGGCATCCGCCACAGGTGCGAAACACTTGCTGGATGTTTACTGCGGCAGCGGGCTGTTAGGCTTATGTGCCGCGTCGGTTTTTGCAACAGTCACGGGGATCGAAATCAGTGAAGACTCCCTTCATTGGGCCCGACAAAACGCCGCACATAATCATGTGGACAATGCTACTTTTTTCCTCGGTTCAGCCGAGGATATTTTTGCACAGGTCCGGACTGCTGGTGATGAAACTGTTGTGGTGCTGGATCCGCCGCGAGCAGGTTGTAGCCAAAGTTTCTTACAGCAACTGCTGAGCTATCGGCCACGTGCGATTGTGTATGTGAGTTGTCATCCCGGCACCCAAGCGCGTGATGCCCGGCTGCTACTGGCGGGCGGTTATGAAGTGTACCGCGTTCGCCCGTTTGATCTGTTTCCTCAAACCCACCATTGCGAGTGTGTTATTACCTTTGGCCGGAGAGGCTGAAGCGCCCCACCTTAGAGCGGGGGATCTTGCAAAGGCATTTGCGGCTGCTGCAACTGTTGTGGGCGCACGACTGCCAGCGGATACCGCAGTCGCAGATCCTCCTCCAAATAAATCTCCACGTGGTAAAAGCCGTAGTGGTCAAACTGAATACCAGAAAAGAAGTGCACATTGGTCGCGTGTATCTCCACGGTGTTGAGGCGGAATTGCACAGAATTTTCACACACGACGGACTCTTCGTCGGGGGCCACAATGCGGGCGCGCTGCGTAAAGGTGCCCTCGCCCGAGCACCAACGCGTCCAAATACAGCACTTGAGCATGCGGATGGGCAACTGTGGAGCGACGATGGCGTTGATCACGCCAACGAGCGTCTGCGAACCGTTTATCTCCATACGAACGTCCTCACAAACCACAGAGGCCTGCACATCAGGACTCATCACATTTGCACTCACGGCGATAGACTGCGCGGCATTCTGTGCGAAAGCAAGCCCTCACCCGGTCGCGGCCAAAACAGGATATTATTTGACCATGAAATAAACTCTGAGAAAGTATCTCAATGCCATCTGCATCAGTACAAGCAGCAAGTCGCACTGTTGTACGCACCACCACTTCCCAACTCCAGCTCATCACCTTGGACACTCCAACACGTGTGCGTCAAGCCATACGTTTGGCACAACATCACTTGATCGGCCTTCAGAAGCAAGATGGCCATTGGTGTGCAGAACTCACTGTGGATTCGACCCTGCACAGTGACTGGATCTTCTTCATGTATTGGCTTGGCGAAGTAGACTTTTCACGCCAGTCCAAACTAGTCAAAGGCATCCTCGATCGCCAGCTTCCTGATGGGGGTTGGAATATCTACGAGGGGGGACCATCTGAGGTAAATGCCTCAGTAAAAGCCTACTTTGCTCTGAAACTTGCTGGCATTCCACCCGATGAGCCCGTCATGCGTCGAGCCCAGGCCAATATCATGCGCCTGGGTGGAGTGCCGCGAATGAACACATACAACAAAATGTGGCTGGCCATGTTTGGTCAGTTTTCCTGGAACTACCTACCTACGATTCCCGTAGAGATGATTCTGTTTCCCAACAGGTTTTACTTCTCCATTTACGACCTCTCTTCTTGGTCGCGTGCTATGCTCGTACCATTGTCCATCATTAACCACTTTCGCCCCACTAAATACTTACCACCAGAAAAGCATATTCACGAACTTTTCCCATACGGCACAGAGAGCGACAATTTCTCTCTGAAGCAAGACCCCCAACTTTTCACTTGGCGCAACTTTTTTCTACGTTGGGATTACACGCTCAAGCTCTTGGAAAAGCTACCTTGGAAACCGCTACGCGCCCACGCCCTTAAAAAGGCGGAAGAGTGGATTGTAGAGCGCAGTGGCGAAGGATCCGATGGCCTAGGCGCGATCTTTCCCGGCATGGTCTTCAGCACCATCGCACTCAAGTGTCTTGGATATTCCGATGACCACCCCATCATACAGAAAATCCGACGGGATCTAGAAGGACTCGACGTTGAAGACCCGGAAACAGGCGACTTGCGCATCCAGCCCTGTCTTTCCCCGGTCTGGGATACTGCTATCACAGCCGTTGCCCTCGCCGAATCCGGCTTACCGGCCAATAGCCCAGAACTTCAAAAAGCTGCCCAATGGCTCCTAAGCAAGGAAATCAAAGACTTTCGAGGCGATTGGAAAGTGAAGAATCCGCATCCAGTTGCCTCTGGTTGGGCCTTTGAGTACAACAACAAATATTACCCTGATGTGGACGACACTGCCAAGGTACTCCTGGCCTTGCGCTTGATTGATTGGGCAAACGAAGAGGAAAAGAAACAACTTATCGACCGTGCCACCGCTTGGCTGCTCAGCTTCCAATGCAAAGATGGAGGCTGGGCCGCTTTCGATAAAGATGTCACTAAACGTTGGCTCGAGGATGTGCCCTTTGCAGACCACAACGCCATCCTCGACCCCACCTGCTCGGACATCACCGCCAAAGTCATCGAATGCTTAGGCAAGCTGGGATTTGCACGAAGTCATCGGGCCATTCGCCGTGCTGTGGAGATGCTCAAACGCACGCAGCTCCGTGACGGCTCCTGGTGGGGGCGCTGGGGTGTGAACTACATTTATGGAACGTTCCAAGCTCTTCGCGGTCTGGCCGCCATCGGTTACGATATGAATGAAGACTGGATCGTGCGTGCCCGCGACTGGTTGGAGAGCTGCCAGAACTCTGATGGCGGCTGGGGCGAGTCATGTGCATCTTACGATGATCCTGCGCTCAAAGGCAAAGGACCCTCCACCGCCTCACAGACAGCTTGGGCCATCATGGGCCTAGTCGCCTGTGGCAATCCCTTTCGTCCTTCTTTACAGGCGGGGATCCGTTATCTTCTGGATACACAAAATGCTGATGGCTCTTGGTCTGAGACGCAGACGACAGGTACAGGTTTTCCGAGGGTGTTTTATTTACGCTACGACATGTACCGCAACAACTGGCCCCTGATGGCATTGGGGTGTTACGAGCAACTGCGCAAAAAATTCCCTGATGATCCTTATCCGCGTTCTGGTAAAAATTTGCAGTTTGAGATTTGAATCATGCCCAAGGCTGAGATTGGGATCGCATTACCATAATGATCTGAAGAGCGAATTAAAAAAAGCTGAGAAATTTTT
>CALLMV010000012.1 GCA_938005615.1 uncultured Verrucomicrobiae bacterium | reverse complement strand
GATAATCGCGAGTTACTGCACGCGATGCGGCACGAAGCTTATCTTACCGCACAAAACTGGACGTGGGAAAAATTCCGCAAATCTTTTCGCACGCAATTCCAGAGCATCCTCGGGATTCGTGAGGGATCATTTCATGAGTAGTCTATATAGTAACCCTGAACCTTTGGAAGATTCGGTAGAGGACGTTTTTGCGAAAGCCGAGAAAATTGCGCCTGCCGCACCAATAAGCGTGCTTTCTCTCGAAGCAATTGAGCTGATGCGTAGCGGCGGTGTCCGCCCCGGGCCTTTGGAGATCCCGAGGGGCTTACGTGCGATCACCTCGGATTATTTTGCGATGCGGGTGAATTGTTTCCTGGTCTGGCGGGTGGGTTCGCACGATGCTGTGCTCTTCGACACCGGTGCGGATGTCGCGCTTGTGAATCGTGCGTTGAGTGAAGAAAAGCTAAAGCTGGCTGAGATCCTCATCACCCACGCGCATGGCGACCACATCGCGGTGTGTGAGGAGCTTTGTGCACAGCACGGCTGCCCCGCGCATGGGATGGCCTTTTGCTTTGGCGGCGGGATCCTCCTCACACCAGGAGCGGAGATCGCCACTGCGATCGGGCCTGTGCGTTGTGATCATGTGCCCGGACACGCGGAGGATTCGCTGGTGTATCAGTTCTCTTTGGAGGGGCGGCCTGTGGCTGTGGTGGGCGATGTCATCTTTTCCTGCTCCATCGGGGGATTGCGTTCGCGCCCAGCGGAGTCTTTGAAAAACATCCGCGATTTTTTTGCCGGGCTGCCTTCAGACGCGTTGCTGCTCCCCGGGCATGGGCCGGTCACGACGGTTATGCATGAAAGAAGGTGGAATCCTTTTTTGGCAGTGGCTGTTTAGTGATAAGTCGTGAGCATCTGATCAAGAGCTTTTTGGAAAGCGTCCTCCTCATGCATGCGTATTTCCACGCGCAGAAACAGTATGGGAAGCGGGGATTCTTCGGTGCGGAATATTGGAAGACGCACGGCATCTTTCTCCGTGGTGATCACGTATTTTATTCGGAGCTGTTTGCAGCGTTTCAAAAATCCCATGACCTCATCGCGGGTGTAACGATGGTGATCGGTGTAGCGGCGTGCGGCGATAAGCTCCGCCCCTTCGGCCTTAAGAAAGGCCTCGAAACTTTCTGGGCGGGCGATACCGGAAAGCGCGCCGATGCGTTTGTCGCGGATCAGAGAGAGCGGGTGCCGCTCGCCAGTAAGGGTATCCTCAAGATGCCGGGGATCGTGGCTGGAGCGCAGGATGGGGGCGTGCGAGTTATACTTGCGGACTTCCTCGATGAGTGGCGTGTGGTCGTCTGACTCAGCGCATTTTGTGAGGATGATGAGTTGCGCGCGCTTGAGTTGCGCATGGGGTTCGCGCAGCAACCCTCGCGGCAAAAGATAGCCGTTGGCAAAAGGAGCCTGGCTATCCACGAGCACGATGTTGTGCCGTGCGTAGAGAGGCAGATATTGCATCCCATCGTCGAGCAAGAGGGTGTCTACGCCCCAGCGTTCGATGGCGTAGGCGGCGGCCTTCACGCGGTTGCGGTCGGTGAGCACAATTACGCCTGGCAAATTTTGCGCGAGCATGTGCGGTTCGTCGCCTCCGCGTGCAGCGTCCAGAAGCACGCTTTTGCCGTCGCTCACCACGCGGGGGGCGTCGCGTTTGCGAGAGAAGCGGCGCATCAGGCGACGGAGCAGGGGAGGGCGTTTGGATTTGTAGCCTCGGCTCAAGATGGCCACGCGTCGGCCGCGGTCGCGCAGTTCTCGGGCGATTTTTTCTACCACAGGTGTCTTGCCTGTGCCGCCGACCGTTAGGTTGCCCACGCTGATGACTCGGCAGCCCGGGTGGTGGCAGGGTAAAAGTCGGTTGCGATACAATGCCAGACGAGTGAAAACTGCGACGTGATAAATATGTGAGAGTAGCCAGAGGAGCCAACGGAGTAGTGTTGCGCGTTTGCCAGATTCCCTTTCGAGAATCACATCGATTGCAAACTGTTCAAACTGTTCCAGCGTTCGCCGCACATGGCCGTATTAGCACGCGGCGCGCTGCCTGCCAGCCGCTAAATGCAGTGTAGTTGCGATGAATTTGTGTGACATTTACGCAACATTTTGATTCAGGGATTTGACGAATGTGAATGCCGTGTTAATAACATTCAGGTTCAGGTTATGAGCATGCTCACACAGCCCGTTCTGGTTCTGAACCGCCTCTGGCAGGCGGTGCAAGTCACGACGGCTCGACGCGCATTCACCCTCGTTTACGGGGGCCACGCCCAGATCGTGGATAACTCCAACGGCTCCTATCAGACGCACGACTTCCTCTCATGGAGTGATCTCTCTGCACGTTACACTGGAGATGATGTCGTCCAGACTGTGACTTTCCGTATCCGCATCCCCAAGATCATCCTACTGCTGATTTACGACAAAATCCCGCGCCGCGAAGTCAAGCTCACCCGACAAAATATCTACGAGCGTGACAAGTGCACCTGCCAGTATTGCGGAAAACACTTCGATCGCACGCAGCTCAATCTAGATCACGTCGTGCCACGCGACCAAGGCGGGCGCATGACATGGGAAAACATCGTCTGCTCCTGCATCCCGTGCAACACGCGCAAGGCAAATCGCACGCCAGAGCAGGCGGGCATGAAACTCATCCGCAAGCCGGAGCGTCCCAAGTGGCGTCCGGCCATCCACGCCACCTTCAGCAAGCAGCGCGATGAATCCTGGGCTCACTTTGTGGATGTGGCCTACTGGAACGTGGAATTGGGCGACTGAACACACGCCTGCGCTTTTTTATGTTAAAACAGACAAGAGTTATTTTCGCGTAGTGCGCTTGGCTGCGTTCTCGGAAGACTTTTCCTGGGCATCCAGCGCGATCCTCTCGCACATCAAGTGGCACAGATCATAAAGCTTCGGATCGCGGATGCTGTAGCGGATGTGATTGCCGTTGCGTTCGCCACGCACGAAGCGTTGTTCATCCAAGCGCGCCAAGTGGCGCGAGACGTTGGCTTGTTTGAGCTTTGTGGCGCGCACGATGCCCGTGACATCTAGAGGGCCGTTCATCAGCGCGCGCAGAATACTCAACCGAGCACTTTGTCCCAGGGTCTTGAAAAGCTTAGCGGCTTCGTTGAGCTGGCTGTCGGTCATCGGCGTCTGTTTGTCTTTCATGATCAATTCATTATATACAAATATTGGGATATTGTAAATAGCGGACTGCGAGGCAGACATTATCAGCATAGGGCTAAAAAAATTCTGAAAATAATTGTTGACAGGAGTGTTCATTTAATTACTATATTGCAATATTGATATATAATAAACTATGAATACCACAGAAAAACCGATCCCGACAGTCCGGCCCCACGAGGTCGGAAAAACCAGTGATAAAATCCTGCTTCTTGATGTGCGCACGCCTGCAGAATTCGAGGAGGCTCACATCCCCGGCTCGCATCTGCACCCGCTCACGGAGTTGGACGCCGAAAAGGTTAAGGCCGTCATGCAAGGCAAGGAGCAGTGCGTGATCGTGTGCCGTTCCGGCAACCGCGCTCGCCAGGCGGCGGAAAAACTTGCTGCTGCAGGTCTCGACTGCCTGTGCGTGCTCGAAGGCGGTGTGCAGGCTTGGGATTCGCACGGCCTTCCCCTGAACCGCGGGCGCAAGACGATTTCCCTTGAGCGGCAAGTGCGCATCGCTGCCGGTGCTATCGTGCTCACAGGTGCGCTGCTCGCCTGGTTTGTGAATCCCGCGTGGGTCGCGCTTTCCGGCTTTGTGGGCGCTGGGCTCATCTTTGCAGGAGTCACCGACTGGTGTGGTCTCGCGATCGTGCTTGCGCGGATGCCTTGGAATTCGCGGCGGCATCCGGGAGTCGTGAAGACCTGCTCCGTGCAACAAAACTGATTTTTTCCAAGCCATTTTCAACAAGAGAAAGGAACGAGTATGTTACTTAGACAGATTTTTGATCCCTACCTCGCGCAATACGCATACCTCATTGGCTGCCAACGCACCGGTGAGGCACTGGTGATCGATCCTGAGCGTGATATTGACCAGTATCAGAAGCTCGCCGCGCAGAATGACCTGCGCATCACTGCCGTGGCTGAGACGCACATTCACGCCGACTTTGTGAGCGGCGGCCAGGAGTTTGCGGCCTCACCCGATGTGCATTTGTATCTCTCTGCCGAAGGGGGGCCGGACTGGCTCTACAAGTGGCCGGGCAACCGCCCGAACACGCATTACCTCCGCCACGGGGACAGCTTCATGGTGGGCAACATTCGTGTGGAGGCGGTGCACACGCCGGGGCACACGCCCGAGCATATCAGCTTTCTGATCACCGATCTAGGCGGGGGTGCGGATGCGCCGATCGCCCTGGCGACGGGGGACTTTTTGTTTGTGGGCGATGTGGGCCGCCCCGATTTGTTGGAGTCGGCTGCCGGTGTGAAGGGCGTGATGGAGCCCTCCGCTCGCATGCTCGCGGCTTCGTTGCGCGAGCGTCTTGAGCCGTTTGCGGATTATCTGCAAATCCTGCCTGCGCACGGAGCTGGTAGTGCATGTGGCAAGGCATTGGGGGCTGTGCCGACGACGACGCTAGGTTATGAGCGACGCTTTAATTCTGCTCTCCGCCTCGCGCTGCAAGATAGTGAGGCCTTTGTGAAGGATATTTTGAGCGGCCAGCCTGAGCCACCTCCCTACTTTGCCACGATGAAGCGCGTAAACCGCGATGGCATCCGTGTGACGGGAGGCGTGCCACCCGCGAGGAAGCTCACCGTGGCTGAGTTTCGCAAGTTGGCCGATGAGGGGGCGTTTGTGCTGGATTGCCGCGAGGACCGTGCGGATTTTTCAGCCGCGCATTATCCAGGAGCGGTGCATGCGCCACTGCAAACGCCATTTTTCAGCACGGCCTCTGGCTCTTACATGGAGCAGGAGACGCCTGCGCTGCTTGTTTGTGCGGATGAGGCGGAGGCTGAGCTGGCGGTGCGCCAACTTTACCGCATTGGGCTGGATGGATTGCGCGGCTGGATCAGTCTGGCCGAGGCTCGCGATGCGGGCTTGCTTTCGGCAAAAATCGAGCGCGTGGAATTTGCGAATTTTGAACCGGCACGCGCTGCTCGCGAAGGCAAGTTGATTGATGTGCGCACGCGGGCCGAATTTCAACGCGGCCATGTGGAGGGGGCAATGTCGTTCCCTTACACACGGTTGAAATTGGAGATGGACAAGCTGCCTCACGCGGAGCGGCTTTTTATCTACTGCGGCAGCGGACGCCGTGCCGCACTGGCCTCATCGTTCCTCCGCCGCCACGGCTTAGGCGTGGTGTATGTGGATGGTGTGTGCACCGAGTGCGAGCGCATCGCGCTTTCTGAGGGTGTGCCGCATTGAGGTATGCTCTGGCTCCCCGTGCTTTGTGGTGCGGTGGTGGGTCTGGCCCTCAGCCTAACGGGCGGGGGCGGCTCGATCTTCGCGGTGCCGTTGTTACACTTTGTGCTGGGCATGCCGTTGCGACAAGCGGTGACGGTGTCGTTGGCGATTGTGGGCCTGACGGCGCTTTACGGAGCCGTGCTGCAAAGGCGGGAAGTGCGGTGGCTGGCCGGGGCGTTCTTTGGTGTGGGCGGGATCATGTCCGCCCCGCTTGGGGCGTGGGCGGGCCATCTTTTGCCCGAGGCGGTCACGTTGGTGTTGTTTTCCGCGCTGATGATTTTCATTGGGGTGCGTTCCTGGGGTGGTATGGCGGATTCGCCCGAGCTGGGCAGATTCGCCTGCCGCCCCAACCCGTCGGGCGAGCGTCGGCCCACACCGGCATGTGTGCTGAAGTTGGTCGGGGCAGGCGCCGTGACGGGCATCTTGTCGGGGATTTTTGGAGTAGGGGGCGGGTTTCTGGTGGTGCCAGCGCTGATTTTGGTCACGGCAATGCCGGTGTGCAACGCTCTGGCTACGTCACTCGTGGCCATATTTTTGATTAGCCTTTCGGGGTTTTTCGCAAACGCGGCGACAGCGGGAGCGGTCGATTTTAAGATGTCGGCGCTATTTCTGGCTGGCGCCGGTGTAGGGATGTCGCTGGGAGTTCATTTTAAGGCGAGGCTTTCCGCGGCGGCTCTGCGCCGGATGTTTTCAGTGTTCGTCATACTGACAGCGATTTGGATTCTGTTGCGCACGATTTTTTAATTTGTGCGTAAAGAGTGTGACTTCCGCGGCTAAAAAAGTTAGATATAAGTATATTAAAATATACATATATTATGATTTAGTAAAAAAATCATTTAGCTAACTCAGATACATTTACTGTCTAGCGGCGCTTGGTGCGGGCTGACAGAATGCGGTTAGTTTTCTAGATTGACGCGGACCCGGGCTTTCTGGATGACGCCGTCGGTGACGAGGACGTCTTTTTTGCCCAGGATGCCTCTCAGGGTGCCGGAGAATTTTGCGGAGAGCTGAGCAGAAGTTTCGGAGGTGGATTCCCAATCTGTGATTTCAAAGGTGAAGTCGGTTTTTTGTTCGGGAAGGTCGTGCTGGTAACCGGCGAAGATGTCTTTGGGGTTGCTGGTGAGTTGCACTTTCATGGTGTCGGCGAAGTTGCCGGGTTGGGGTTTGAAGTCAGTCACGGTGATCATCATGCTGACGGAGTCCTCTTCAGCACTTGCTGTGTAAAGGTTGATGATCAGGCAGGGTTTGTCTTGGGAGAGGAAGATGTTGCCGTTGGGGTAGTAGTCGATTGAGGCGCTTGCTTTCCAAGTGGAGTCGTCCAGTTTCGCTGCTGCTGGTGGTGCGTCGTGGTTTTCGCTAGTGTGCGCTGCGGGTGTGCCAATCAGAAGTAAGCTGATTGTCGCGAGAAGGAGGAGGGTTGCGGAAGGGGTTGCTTGTTTGAAGTTTTGTTTTGTCATGGCCGAAGTTATTCGAATATTTGAGTTCAATGCCAAGCTTAGGTGGCCCGTGTGGCGCGGCAAGGTTTTTGTGTCGTAATTAGTTGGTTGTTTTAGGTTGGTTTTCTCACAGAGTCACTCTACTGAGGTGCAAGGGTAAGCTGAGAAATGGGTGAGCGGCCCCGGGCCGAATCGAACGGCCGACCAAAGGTTTAGGAAACCTCTGCTCTATCCCCTGAGCTACGGGGCCAGGCATATAATATTTATGCCTCCAAGTAGTTGTTATGCAAAAATAAAGTGCTAGTGTTGTAGAAAGTTAGTTTTTAAAAATAAATTTCGTCCATATTTATTTAACTGGACGCTGAAACACAATTTGCATAAGGGCAAGGTTGTCCTTTGGATTCTACACAAAAGGTTAATAAAGGAACTTAGACTTTTTCTTTTCTTTGCGTGCTAAAAGGCTCAACTTGCGGGCGATGTCAGAAACTCCTGCGCCTGCGAACTCTCAAATTGAACAGACACAACCATCCACTAAAGCTGTTGCAAAACGCGGTGCACTGCGCCGGCTTTACGATTGGACGATTCACTGGGCAGATACAAAGTACGCATTACCTGCTTTGATCATCCTTTCCTTCACAGAGTCTTCCTTTTTTCCCATTCCGCCGGATGTCTTGTTGCTGGCAATGTGTTTTACCAAGCCCAAGAAATGGTTTTTGTATGCATTTTGGTGTACGGTAGCATCGGCTGTGGGAGGGGTCTTTGGTTGGCTCATCGGCTGGGGGCTTTACGAGTCAGTGGGCAAGCCGATCGTAGAGTTTTACAGCGGCGGAGAGAAAATGGCCGCAGCCCAAGCTTTGTACGATGAATGGGGTGCTGTTGCAGTGCTGGTAGCTGCAATCACGCCCATACCCTACAAGATTTTTACAATTGCTTCGGGTGTATTTCACTACAGTCCTTGGTCATTATTCGTCTTTTCTCTCGTCGGGAGAGGGATTCGTTTTTTTGCAGTGGCTCTGCTGATTCGCTTTTTTGGTGTAAGGATCCGGAAGTTTTTAGAGAAGCATTTTGAGTGGGCGAGCTTTGTGTTTGTGATTCTGGCTGTGCTCGGATTTCTGGCTCTTAAGTTCCTCAAACATTAATGACGCATGGTTGCGAAGGTTTACAGCGCTGCCGCTTGGGGTGTGGAGGCCTGCCCGATCGAAGTGGAGGCACATTCGGGACGCGGGAATTTTTGCGTCATCGTCGTTGGGCTGCCCGACGCGGCAGTGCGTGAGAGTCGCGACCGCGTCAAGACGGCTTTACAAAACAGTGGTTTTCGATTCCCAGACGGACGTGTCACAATCAATTTAGCCCCCGCTGATACAAAGAAGGAAGGGCCAAGTTTTGAGTTGCCAATTGCGTTGGGTATTTTGCTCTCGAGTGAGCAGTTGCGCTGGATGGATGCCCATCACTTTTGGGTGACAGGTGAGCTCGCGCTGGATGGTGCAGTGCGCCCAGTGCGTGGTGTATTGGCTATGGCCCTCGAGGCGCGAAAACAAGGTGTTCGTGGAATTGTGGTGCCCGAAAAGAATGCATCTGAAGCCGCCGTTGTCGAAGGTTTAGAGGTCATTGGTGTTCAATCGTTATCGCAATGCGCGGCATGGATCGAGGGACGCGCGGCTATCTCGCCAGTACATGTAGATGCTGCTGCAATTTTAAATTCCAACTCGGAGTGTGATGGTTGTGATTTTTCTGAGGTACACGGACAGCTCCAGGTAAAACGTGTCTTGGAGATCGCTGCAGCTGGGGGGCACAACGTGCTGCTTGTTGGGCCCCCTGGCTCTGGTAAGTCAATGCTCGCACAGCGTTTACCTACAATTCTGCCGAAGATGACTTTGAATGAGGCATTGGAAGTGACGAAGATCCACAGCATCGCAGGTTTGTTACCACCTGGGCAGGCCATCATCACACGCCGACCTTTTCGTTCGCCCCACCATACGGTGTCGGATGTGGGTTTGGTGGGTGGCGGTGCTAACCCTGCGCCTGGGGAGGTGAGTTTGGCGCATAACGGGGTTTTATTTTTGGATGAGTTGCCGGAATTTCGACGTTCTGCACTGGAAGCTTTGAGGCAACCGCTGGAGGATGGCAAGATCTGCGTTTCGCGTGCAGCAGGCTCTTTAATTTTCCCTGCGCGGGTGATGCTAATCGCTGCCATGAACCCAACACCGGATGGCAAAATGCCGGGGGAGTCACGTTCTTCGCCTTTGGAAATCCGCCGCTATCTAGACCGTATTTCAGGTCCTTTGTTGGATCGGATTGATATGCACGTCGAAGTGCCTGCAGTGAGAATTTCGGATTTGCAGAAAGGGAAAACCGGTGAGCCGTCTGCTGTTGTTCGCAGCCGGGTGGAATCAGCTCGTGAGGTGCAATTACAGCGCTTTAGCAACGAACCGCGGCTGGGCTGTAATGCACACATGGCCGCACGCGACATCAGGCGTTGGTGCAATGTGACGGATAAACTGCGCGACTTACTCATCCACGCTGCGGAAGATATGCAACTCTCGGCGCGCGCCCATGATCGCGTATTAAAAATCGCGCGGACGATTGCTGATTTAGACGGCGGACGCGAGATCCGCGAAGATGATATTCTGGAAGCTTTGCAGTATCGCAGGCTCGACCGTCAGCTCTGGGCCTGACTCTGTTCATGAAGTTTGAACTTTTACACACTGATGGATTGGCGAGGCGGGGTCGTCTGCATACAGCACGCGGTGTGATAGACACGCCAGTATTCATGCCGGTAGGCACGCAAGCAACAGTGAAGGCGATGACACCAGACGAGCTTCTCGCAATAGATGCACAGATCATTTTGGCTAACACTTATCACTTGCACGTACGCCCTGGGGAGCAACGGATTCGCAGTTTGGGAGGGCTTCATGCGTTCTGTGCCTGGCCCCGCCCCATCCTTACAGACAGCGGCGGATTTCAAGTTTTTTCGTTAGCAAAACTGCGGCGAATCTCAGACGAAGGTGTCTACTTTCAAAGCCACGTAGATGGCACGCCGTTGTTTCTAGGCCCCCGCGAGAGCTTAAATGTGCAAGCGGCTCTAGGCAGTGATATCGCGATGTTGTTTGACGAGTGCCCCCCGTGGCCTGCTGATGAAAAACACCTGCGCTTGGCTGTGGAACGCACGGTACAATGGGCGCAGATCTCGCGAGAATATTTGGACGCTCATGCTGATGATCCTACATGGAATATGGATCGCGCTCACTTCGCCATCGTTCAAGGAGGTTCTGATGAAAACCTGCGCAAGGAATGCGCAGAGCGCCTCATCGACATTGGCTTTGATGGGTATGCCGTCGGCGGTGTTAGTGTGGGCGAACCTGAAGAGCACATGTTTTTGGCAGTGGGCGCAACAACAGCGCATCTGCCAAAAGATCGTCCACGCTACGCGATGGGCCTGGGTATGCCACACCAAATATTGGAAATGGTTGCCTTGGGTATAGACATGTTTGATTGCGTCTTACCCACGCGTATGGCACGGCACGGTACAGCATTTACAAAAAACGGTATGGTGAATTTGACGCAGTCAAAGTTTGCAGACGACTCGGGGCCCATCGAAGAGGGATGTGAATGCTACTGCTGTAAAAAGTTTAGCCGCGCCTACATTAGACACTTGCTCAAAAGTCACGAGATCCTTGGCCTCCGCCTCGTGAGTATCCACAATCTGTACTTCTACTTAAATCTCATGC
Source organism: uncultured Verrucomicrobiae bacterium (assembly GCA_938005615.1). Classification (GTDB taxonomy): domain Bacteria; phylum Verrucomicrobiota; class Verrucomicrobiia; order JADLBR01; family CALLMV01; genus CALLMV01. The sequence goes on along the minus strand of CALLMV010000012.1, from coordinate 59,078 downwards.
GTCAGGCTCGACTGGCGATCGAGCAGGATCGTTTCAGGGTGTTTGTGGAGCGATTTAATAAAGAATTCTGCTCATCCGAGATGCCCGAATGAGTTGTAACTGCATAAATAGTGATACAGGCAATGCTAACTTTGTAAGCAAATTAGTGAAAAAGTTTGTGAAAATTAAACATGTTTTACACAATTTTTTCCGCAACAATTTTAAAATTAGGGGACACAGGCTCTACGGAGCTTAGTGAATTACGTTAGCCTTTGGTTTCCTTTTGATGATCGAGTATTTTTTGAACAATCTCCCCCGCAAGTTGAGGGTTCGCTTTACCTTGGGAAAGTTTCATCACTTGTCCTTTGATAGCGTTAAGTGCTGCGATTTTCCCGGCTTTGTAATCGGCCACGCTCTTAGGGGACTTTTCGATAGCCTCACGCGCCCAGGCTTCGAGTTGTGCCGTGTCGCTGATTTGCACCATGCCGCGCTTGGAGATGATTGCGTCGGGATCGCCGCCTTCGGTGATCAGTGCGGCGAGGACTTCTTTGGCTTGTTTGTTGTTAATTTTGGATTCTGCCACACGAGCAACCACGATGGCCAAGTGCTGCGGGGTGATTTTCGCGGAGGCCCAAGCGTCGGTTTCTGTGCCGAGTGCCGCAAGTAGGTCGTTGATGAGGAAATTGGCGCAGGGCTTCGCGGTTTCGGGACCCGAAGCGGCTGCCTCAAAAAACGCGGCGATGTGGGGAAAGGAAGCAAGGACGCTGGCGTCGTATTCGCTCAGGCAAAAATCGCGCTGGTAGCGGGCTTCTTTTTCCAGGGGAAGTTCGGGCACAAGGTGGCGCACTTCCTCGAGCAAGCCCTCGTCGGTGCGGATAGGTAGAAGGTCGGGATCAGGGAAGTAGCGGTAGTCGTGTGCGCTTTCTTTGGTGCGCATGAGTTGTGTCTCGCCTAGCGTATCGTCCCAGCGGCGGGTTTCTTGTTGGATGGTGCCGCCTTCACGCAGCACGCGGATCTGACGTTGGATCTCGTAGGCGATGGCGCGGCGCACTCCGGAGATGGAGTTCATGTTTTTGATTTCGACTTTGGTGCCAAATTTTTCGCTGCCTTCGGGACGCACGGAGATGTTGACGTCGCAACGCAGTTGGCCCTTTTCCATGTCGGCATCGGAGATACCCGCTTGCTGCATGATCTGGCGGAGTGAAGTAAGGAAGGCGTAGGCTTCCTCGGGGGAGTTGATGTCGGGCTCGGTGACGATCTCCATGAGCGGGGCACCCGCGCGGTTGTAGTCAAGGCCCGAATTGTTTTCAAAATGTGTGGATTTTCCCACGTCTTCTTCCAGGTGAATGCGGATAAGCCGCACCCGTTTTTTTGCACCCGCGAAGTCTTCCTTTTGCACCTCCTTGGGGTAGGCGAAGCGTCCGAGAGTGACTCCCCCACCCTTGCAGAGTGGCAGGTCGTATTGGGAGATTTGATAGTTTTTGGGCATGTCGGGGTAGAAGTAAGACTTGCGGTCGAATTTGGAGTAGGGGGCGATCTCGCAGCCCAGCATGAGGCCGCTGAGGATGGTTTTCTTCACCGCTTCGATGTTGGGCACGGGCAGCGCGCCGGGCAGACCCAGAGAGACGGGAGAAAGGTTGGTGTTAGGCGGATCGCCGAAGTTGTTGGCGGCGGGGCAGAACATTTTGGCGGCTGTGCGCACTTGCACATGCACTTCGAGGCCGATGGTCGGAACGTAATTCATCAACGATTGGTAAAACAACCTGACCTAAGCCGCAAGTGGCTTGTGCCTTTAGTGTCTGTCTCACAATCTGAGTGCATGAAAATTCACCGCATCGTTCTTGCTTCGCACAACACAAAGAAGGCGCGCGAGCTTGCCGAGCTACTTCGTGATGTGGAGGTGCTCACCCTCGGGGACTTTGCACCGGCGCCTGTGCCCGAGGAGACGGGCAGCACTTTTGCAGAGAATGCCGCGATTAAAGCAATCGCTGCTTCCGAGCACACCGGGGAATTCTGCCTCGCGGACGACTCCGGCCTGTGCGTGGACGCGCTCGGCGGAGCTCCCGGCGTGAACTCCGCGCGATTCGCAGGCACTCATGGTGACGACGCAGCAAACAATACCCTTTTGCTGGAAAAGCTGGCCAGTGTAGAAGAAAGTGCTCGCACAGCACACTTTGCCAGCGCCTTGGCACTGGCTAGCTATGGCCGAATTATTTTTCAGGCGGAGGGGCGCGTATTTGGTAAGATTTTGAACACAGCTCGCGGTGTAGGTGGCTTCGGGTATGATCCGCTTTTTGTGCCGGATAGCCGCCCAGAACTTGCCTTTATCAGTGACGGACGCACATTTGCGGAACTCCCCGCCCAAGTGAAAAACACCATCTCACACCGTGCAGAGGCCATGAAAAAATTGGTACGCTGGCTTACCAATCAGAACATGACCTAAACATCATCCCAAAATTCGCTTGACCACTCTGGTTGCTTGGTGTTGTGTTTCTAGCTCACTTGTCCTCGAAATGAAAACGTTTAGCGCAAAAAAAGAAGATCAGCAGCGGAAATGGTATCTCATCGACGCTGAAAACCAGATCCTCGGCAAGGTGGCCGAGAAAGCCGCTACTATTCTCCGCGGCAAAGACAAAGTTACATTTACCCCACATGTTGACACTGGCGACTTTGTTGTGGTCATAAATGCTGATAAAGTGACCGTCTCTGGCAAAAAATACACGCAGAAACAATACATGTCCTACTCCGGCTACATCGGCGGAGAAAAGATCGAAAGCTTTAAAGATCGGCTCGCAAGACATCCCGAAATCGTTATAGAACGAGCCGTGCGCGGCATGATTCCGCATAACCGACTTGGCCGTCGTATCTTTACCAAACTCAAAGTCTATGCCGGCGATAAGCACCCCCACGAGGCGCAATCCCCTGAACCAGTCAAAATTTAACATTTCATGAGCACATCAACAACTTCCGATCGCCATCAAGCTACCGGTCGCCGCAAACGCGCTACGGCATCTGTCTGGTTATCCAAAGGCACAGGAAACATCACTGTCAATGGGCGTGATTTCGCAGACTATTTCGTCACGACTACCCAACAAGACACCGCCACCGCTTCCCTTCGTTTGGCTGGCCCGCAGAAAGACTTCGATGTAAAAATCCGTGTAAAAGGTGGCGGACTCGATGGGCAAGCTGGCGCTGTGCGGCACGCCATTGCACGCGCGCTTCTTAAGCTAGACGAGAACCTCAAACCCAAAATCAAGGCTGCTGGCTACCTCACCCGCGACCCTCGCGAGAAAGAGCGTAAGAAATCTGGCCAGCCTGGCGCACGCAAACGCTTCCAATTCTCCAAGCGCTAAGCTTCAGATCTTTTATAACTTTTTTCCCACCAAAGCGAGCCTTATTAACTGAAGGCCTAACATATTTTCGCGCACAATCAATAAATTAAAACGAACTTTAATTTGCAGAAAAGAATCTCTCTTAAATCATCCCATACACGGCAGAGGTGAAGTTAATTTCCCTAACCCACGCAAATTCATTTCTTAGTGCAGCCTTGATCGCTATACCATTGCTGAAAAATGATCATTATCCGCTACCAACAGCCCGACGGGAAAATTTTTTATGGAGTTCAACAGCCTGATGGCAGCGCACTGCGCATCGAAGGCTCTATCTTCGGGGGGCACACCGTCACCTCTGAAAAAGCCCAGATCGCCAAACTGCTCGCGCCAGTCGCGCCCGTGCAAATTCTTGGCACCGGGCTGAACTACCGCCGTCATGCCGAGGAGACGGGCGCGAAAGCTCCTGAACGCCCCATCCTCTTTGCCAAGGGCATCAACTGCGCTTGCGGCCCGGGAGACGCCATCCTCATCCCCACACGCCTCGCCAGCCACGAGGTGGACTACGAATGCGAGCTGGCCGTAGTGATCGGGCGCGACTGCAAAAACGCGACCCCAGAAAACGCTCTCAGTTACGTGCTGGGATACACTTGCGCCAACGATGTCTCCGCGCGCGACTGGCAGCTCAAGCTCGGCGGCGGCGGCCAGTGGACGCGCGGGAAATACTTCGACACCTTTTGCCCGCTTGGCCCCTGCCTGGTCACGACCGACGAGATCCCCGATCCGCAACGCCTCGGCATCCGCACCCGCCTCAACGGACAAACGATGCAGGAATCTCACACGGGCGACATGATTTTTTCCGTTGCGCAAATCATCGCGGCCTTCAGCGGCAGCACCACGTTGCCTGCGGGCACCGTCATCCTCACTGGCACTCCCGAGGGGGTGGGCATGGCACGTAAACCGCCCGTCTGGCTGAAGCCCGGCGACGAAGTGACAATCGAGATTGACGGGATTGGCGCGCTCACCAACCCCGTGCGTAACGAGGAGTAACTCTCAAAGATTTTCAGGCGGCTCAGTGCAGAGCCACGTTGCGCTTTGCAATGCTCAGAGTCCGTAAACTTGGTTGTTGGGGCTGGTATCCACACGCACGCGAAATTCGATCGTGGATTTTTCGCCGGGTTTCAATGCGATGTTCCATTCCGCAATGCCGGTATCATCCGCCAGTTTTGCGGGGCGCGGATTCCAGTCCACACGCACGTTCAGATCACCTTCACCGGAAACGGGCACTTGGTCGCGCACCACCAGGTCGATGGGATTGCTTCGAAAGTTGGTGGCCTCAATGCGAAAGCCGCGGGTGATTTCCTTGCGCTTGCCCAACAGGCCGCTGACTTCCTCGCTGCTCACCGTGGGGTCGCGTTTGATTTTCACGGCGTCATCCACGCCCAGCAGCACGGTGAATGGGGCGTTGGCAGCCACGAAGTTCAGCCGCCCCTTGCCTAGATAATCGTCGCCCATGAAGAGGTTGGTCTCTCCAGGGAGGAGGGCTTCTTTGCCGTTGGTGAGCTGTGCTTCGATGAAGACGGCGGAGACTAAGCGCGGCGTGGTGATGTGGCGGAATTTTGCGTCCAGTTCGGTGACGGCGATGGTGGATCGGCGCGGCCGTGAGTCACTCGGGATGGTGGCGGCGATAGGCACGCGAAACACCATCGCGGTGCCCAGCTCTTCAGTGAGTGCTTGTGAGACTTCCATAGGCCTCGGCGCAGCGGATGCCTCTTGTGCAGCATCCTCGCTAATATCCCCGGCGATTCCGTCTGCATTCCCTGCACCGGCACGCAAACGAGCCACTCGACGCGATTCGTCAGTTTGTGATCGAGCAAGAGCTGGGGTTGTTTGCAATGCTATTTCGTTAGCGACAAAAGGCGGCCGTGTCGTGATTTTCCATGGAGTGAGCTCCCCCATGCGTGCTCCGATGTTGGGGCGCGCTGTGGAGAGGGTGAGCATGACGTTGTTCCAGTCCTCGCCGGTGTTTTGGGAGACGTTGGCGTAGTATCGAAGTTCGACTTTGTTGCGGGCGAGGTCGGAGCGGAAGTCATACACGGGCGTCCAAGAGGCCCCGGTCATCACGTAGGAGACACGGATGGGCACGGTGATTTGTTCTTCGGCAGTGAGGACGATGACGACTTTTTTCGTGGTGACGGGGTTGCCGCGTTTGGTGTCGTCGAGTTGTTCGCGCAGTTCTTTGATTTGTTGTTCCACGGCGCGCATATTGATCTCAATGGTGTGGCGGGCTTCGCGGAGTGCGAGGTCTTCTCCGCCCTGGAGCTCGAGGTATTCGCGCAGTTCTGCAGGAGTAATTTTGTTCTCTTTCCCAGGGGATATGAGGTTCTGGACGCGGTCTGCAAGAGTGTTGAGGTATTGTGAGCGGCGGGTGTTGTTTTCGAGCCGCTGGCGCAGGAGGGAATGTTGATCCTGGAGGGCCTGAAGCTGGTCTTCAAGGCGTTTGGTATCCACGGGTTTTTCGGCGGGCTTTACGGGGCGAACCTCGATGCTTTCCAGCTTGATGCCCGGCGCATTCAGGGAGTTGACCCTCACGGAGTTGTCGTCCAACGCAAGGGGCAGGCCAGGAAATTCCAAAATATTTTCTCCTGGTTCAACATCCACGCTGGCTGTGCGGGTGATGAGGGCGCGGTCGGAATACACGGTGACTTCGCTGATGACAGATACAATGGATAGTGATTTGGCTGTCAGCCCAATCCCCTGTAACCCGACAAGGAAGATTGTGAAGATTGATGTTAGGCGAGGCATTGTGATCTTTATTCCACAGCTTGAAAGCTTGCCAACGAAAAAGGTGTCGTTGTGATAAAAATTTGCGTAGGAAAGATTGATAGAAGTGAAAACTCAAAGTGCAGCGGTCATATACACATTTTGCATTGTGTCTGGGTTTTTTGTTTTGAATTCCTCTGGGTGGGCATCATCGCCGGTCAGTGAGGCATTGCTCATCGTGCGCGAGGAGGGCGGTTTAACGACACGACTATTTACTAATATACGCTCAGTCAAAGCTAGTGCCAAGGGCCGTATCGTCGTCGTACACGGCGAAGGGGTAGCTGCTGTGGAACCTGAGCTTGTGCCGGAGAGTTTTCTCCAGGCCTGGGGTATTTCAGTAGAGGGGTTACGCCAAGCCCAACGGCTGGCGGAGGAGGCGCGCGTGCAACGTATGGCTGTGCACCGTGCGATTCCTCAAAGCTCGTTTTCCTGGCTTGCTTTACCATTGTACCCACACCATCAAAGAGACGTTGTGCTCAGCAGCCTTCCTTGGGGTGCGGAAGATGAATCCACATGCAGGCGATTAACATCCTCTGGCGAAATTTCGCTAGGTGAGGGCGATTTCCCTTGGATGAATATCGGGCAGGAGCAGGCACTAAAAAACTTCGGTCTCCAAGCTCGTGCAGTAATGCGTATGGATTCGCGCTTGGATACGGTTGTAACTATCTCCTCACTGATGACTGACGCAGCAATTTTAGCGAAGAGTGACGACGACTGGCTCGAGGCTTTGCCACGCGTTGAGCCGTTCGACGTCTGGCGCGACGTTTGGTCCGAATTTCCCTTTGTAGAAGTTGCCGAGCTGAGAAAGGCCCCTGCAGATTACCTGGATGACATGGTGCGTGTTCGCGGGCTATTTGGTATGGGGCCAAACGACCAACCCGGGGAAAGTTTCACACTACTTTCCACAGGAGCACAACTCACCGTACGTTACGGCAGCCTCGTACAAGCCGCTGCCATCAAACCTGGTCTAGTGGAGCGTCTTTCCGCGCTGCGTGCCCTGCCACGAAATTTTTCTCGCGAAATTACTATTATCGGTGAATGCACTCTTGATGCGTCTGGACAACCTGTCTTGGACCTGATCGATGTTAAATTGTAAATGTTTCAGAAAACTAACTGCAGGAGGCTTAGCAAGTTGACAACACTTAGCCCTGCGACATAACTTTCCAAACGATGAACCAAGATCTAGATGCTATTCTCGCTGCTTGGCCCTTCGACCCCTCACAAATCAATGCTCGCCTGATTACTTCAGGAGACGGACACCAAAAGGTTCAGCTCCGCCTCGACTTGGGCATCATCCAAATGGAGTTGGATGGCAGACCAGACGGACAACGCCCGGAAAATTTTGAAAGCTGGTTCGCATACTACCAAGACGCTTTTAACCGACATACCCAGTCAGGGGCCGACCCCGAAGAATTTCTGCTCGATAATCAGGCCTGCCACAGGCTTCAACAAGAAGCCATTCAGTATTACCATCGCTACCTGAGCCTCTTCCAGCTTCAGGATTGGCACCGCGTGATTCGCGACACCATGCGCAATATCCAAGTCGCGGAATTTATGGCCGATTATGCTGAGTCCGACGAACACGCTTGGTCCATGCTTCAGTTCAAACCCTACATGCTCATGATGCACGCCCGTGCAGCTGCTATCCTCCAAATTGAAAATGGCCATCACATCAAGGCTTTGGACACCGTACGCGACGCCATAGAGCAAATCGAACTCTTCCTGGAAGAAACAGAATTCGACGGACCACCCGAAGAATGCACAGAGCTGCAGTTCCTCAAAGATTGGCTCAACGAACTAGAGTCTACACGGCCCATCTCTCCCCGTGAACGTGTAGAACGCCAACTGGCCCAAGCTATCTCTGAGGAAAAATACGAAGTGGCCGCCCAACTGCGCGACCAGCTCGCAAAACTTGGTTAAACCACAAAGCCCGTCAAAAACTGACACAATCAGAATCAAGCTTCATGATCACTCCTGAGCAGCTCGACGCCGAAATCAAATCCGCCATGCTCGCCCGCGACAAAACGCGCACCGACACACTCCGCGGACTCAAATCAGCCCTCACCTACCACACGACTCAAACCGGTAAACAACCCACTCCCGGCGACATTCTCCTGATCCTCCGACGAGAAATCAAAAAACGCCAAGACGCCATCGCAGAATTCACCAAAGCCGCGCGTCCCGAACTAGTACAGGCGGAAGAGTCACAACTCAAAATTCTCGAGACCTTCCTGCCAGCCACGCTCACCCCAGAGGAACTCGAAGCCATCGTCAGAGACGCCATTGCCGAAACAGGCGCCACCAGCAAAAAGCAAATGGGCCTCGTCATGAAAGCTGCCCAAGCCAAAGCCGCTGGTCGCGCCGACAATGCAGCGCTCAGTGCAAAAATCCAGGCCCTCCTCCCGGCTTGACCACACATCGCTTTTCCCCTCAACGAATCCCATGAAACGTAAGGGCCCGGAGAAAATACCCACAGATGGCCCATCCACACCACTCGCTAGCCCCTTTGCGTCCCTCAATATTTCCGTGAGTGAAGAGCAAACGCACCCCTCCCAAACCCCGGAAGCACAGGCGCAGACACAACCTGCAACTGCACCGCGAGTGTTAAACAACGGCACCGTCCTCCTCCAACGCCAGACTGCCCATCGCCACGGCGGCTGCGTCATCGTGCTGCGCGACTTCTCCCGCCCTCACAACTCCCGCGAACTCGACGCCCTCGCCCGCGACCTCAAAAAACACTGCGGCACAGGCGGCACCGTCAAAGACCGCACCATCGAAATCCAGGGAGAACACATTCCTAAAATCCGCGCCCGTCTCACCGCATTGGGCTACACACCACGCGGTGAAAAATAAAACCATCCTCGCCCCAAACTCATCTCCCGCCTTTCCCTTTACAAAGCCGAAAACACAGCTAACCACGGCGCATGCACATAAAACAACTCCTCAAAACCTTAATGCTAACCGCTGGATTACTCACCATAAGCGCGCTCAATGCCCAACAAACCGTCTTCTACCCCAACAAAGAAGACGCCATCTTCTCCCTTACAGCTCCCGATTCTTGGTTCTTCAGCGAACCGGAAGATGGCGTTGATTACTACACACTTTCAACACAACAAGGAACAGTAATATACTTCCGCGCCATTGATGGCACAGAGGAAAACTCAAGAGAATTCTTCAATGACTCTGCTGAATACCTAAAAAGCCTCTACGTAGAAGCCATTCTGGAAGCTCCAGTCACTGAGACGCACCACGGCAACACCGTCATCACTACCCGCGGCACTGGCAAGGATGAAGACGACACCAACTATCGCATTGGCCTGAACATGTTTATCCTGCCCACTGGCTCCATCGCGGAAATCTGGTTTGAAGCCAATGCCGAAGAGCACAAAGAAATTCAGGAAATCGAAACGATTCTCAAATCCCTCCAATTCCACCCAATCAAAAGCATCGACTCAGAGAATTCGGTACTTCAAAACCCCGAAGAGAACTCCGAATCAGAAAATCAACTCACAGAATAATCGTTCACCAACGTCCCTACAGACAAACCCGGCCCCGCGCCGGGTTTTTTTATTACCTAAAATTTTTCGCGCAAAAGATGAACCCCGCGCTAACTTTAACTGTTGTAAACTAGAAAGGATAACAAACCACCATGAACGAACTCCAACTCTTGGCTGCTGCGCTTGGCCTCGGCGCACTCTCCGGCATCAGCCTCTACCTCACCGTCTTTGTTGTGGGCATGTGCATCCACTTCAACTGGCTCAGCCTCAGCCCGCATCTTCAGCCCCTAGAAGTCTTCGCCAACCCCTGGATCTGGGGCATCGCCGCGGCACTCTACTTCATTGAATTCTTCGCCGATAAAGTCCCTTGGGTGGACAGCCTCTGGGACGCCATCCACACCGCCGTTCGCCCCATCGGGGCCATGTTCCTCGCCGCTGCTGCTCTCGGCCAGATGAATCCTGCCCTCGAAATCATCACCATCCTCCTCACCGGCGGCACCGCCCTCGCCGTGCACACTGCCAAGGCCGGCTTTCGCCTTGTCGTTAACACCTCACCCGAACCCGTCTCCAACATCGTCACCAGCCTTGCGGGCGACGCTGTGGTGGTAGGTGGTGTGGCCCTGACCCTTTGGAACCCCTGGATCATGCTGGCAGTCGTCATTGCGTTCCTCGCTGCCATGGTTTTCCTCGGCCCTAGCCTCGTACGCATGGTGCTAGCCCATCTGGGCATGACTCTCGGCAAACTCACCTCCTTTGCCAACCGCAACCCCGGCCCCCTGCCTACTCGCATCGGCCACAAACTCGAAATTATCCTCACCCGCCACGCCGGGGATAACTTCCGCATCAAATGGGCCCTGCCCTGCTGGAGTGCCCGCGTGCCCCACACTCCTTCCTACTTGCGCGGCCACCTCGTTGCCCTCGAAGGTGAAGGCGACCTGTGGTTCGTTGGCGCCGGCTTCCTTCACGAGACAGCCAGCCGCGTGCCTCTGCGCGACAGCAACATCGAACTCGAGGAGAAATTCCTCGCCCACCGCCTCACCTTCTACAAGCGCGACAAAGGCGTGCTCGCTTCTTTCAACATCTCTCTGCGCAACGCCCATTGGGCTCGCGACGTGCATTCTCGCTTGGGTGACATCCTCATCACCGTCAATGCCCCCGAAGTGGAAGTCCTCGACGGCCCGGCCCTACTAGGAAGCATGAAGCAGACATCATTGAGCACAGCCCACTGAGTTTGCTTACAACTCCCCGCGGGCGAGAGCTTCTTGGCGCAGTTTTTCAGCTTCGGCTTTGCGTTGTTCGGCCTTTTTCTGCATCCACGCCTCCCAGCTTTTGCCGTCAGCGGGATCCTCGCCAGAGAGATCGATTGCCGCGATGTCATCGTAGCTAAACGTGCGCGGTGCGTCCTCATTTTTTACGAAGCAAGTAATCTGTCGCAAGGTCGGCATGCGGTTGGCTACGAAGCATTCCAAAGCGGTTCCATCGCGGAAGTGGAGTGTCACATCGCCGCGGTAGTCGAATGCCATATCCACAGCGTCTTGCAGCTCTTGCTCGTTAGTTGGGCTGAAAAACGATCCTTTGAGCGAACCCGTGGCCGAGCGGTTGATTTTAAGGGTGGTGCGGCTTTTATCTGCAGCAGGCATAGTTGCATTTCCGCAAATTGCGGGAAAAATCCAAGCGAAAACCATCTCTCTTAGCGTTTGCCAACTTGCTGCGAGGATGCAAAATCACTCACTGATGAAGAGAATGCTTTTATTCCTTGGCCTTACTATATTTACTCAAAGTATATTCTCGGCCGATACCTCTGCAAAAATCGCGGAGCGTGTCGTCCAACTTACCAACGCGCAACGCGCTCAGCACGGCCTTCCCAGTCTACGTCCCAATTTTCCTGCCGCGACGCAGGCACTGGAGCACTCGCTTAACATGTCCCAGGGACGCACCTCAGTCGGTCACGAAAACTTCAGCCTGCGTACTGAAAAAATTCGTCAAGAAATCCCTATCAACGGCATCGGTGAAAACGTCGCCTACCTCAAGGCCGCAAAAGGTGACATTGCCGAACGCGCAATCAACATGTGGATGAACAGCCCGGGCCACAGAGAAAACATCCTCGGAAACTACACAGATATCGGCGTTGGGGTGGCGACGAATTCGAAGGGGGAAACTTATTTGACGCAAATCTTTATCAACAGCGGAACATCCACCTCAAATATCACTACCAGATCCTCCAATCTAGAAACCCGCGCGCGTACACGGCCGCAGTTAGGCCGAAGTAATATCCGTGCCGTGGGAGGAGTCACCGTTGAGGAAATTACCTCTCCTTGACTCCTGCCCTGGTTTGCGGCAGCAGTCTAGCCGCCGATGAAATACTCCCGCGCTTTTTTGCAAACCCTTCGCGAGCCTCCCGCTGAGGCTGAGATTAAAAGTCACCAACTACTGTTGCGAGCAGGCCTCGCGCGGAAACTATCCGCTGGTGTTTACACCCTCCTGCCAGCAGGCCTGCGAGTGCTTCATCACATCGAACGCATCATCCGCGAAGAAATGAACCGAGCCGGGGCTATTGAACTACTCATGCCCGCGCTGCAACCGGCTGAGCTTTGGAAACGCGGCCCTCGATACGACGCGGCACGTCAAGTGATGTTTACTGCACAAAGTGCCACACGCAGAACTTCGGAAGAAACAGTGCTCGGGCCCACGCATGAAGAAGTCGTCACCGACCTCGTTGCCTCCGTATTGGCCTCCTACCGTCAGCTCCCTCTCACCTTATACCAAATCCAAACGAAATTTCGCGATGAAATCCGACCCCGGTTCGGCCTCATGCGCGGGCGTGAATTTTTGATGAAAGATGCTTACAGCTTCGATTGCGATAGCGATCGAGCGACCGCATCCTACCAGGCGATGTATAATGCCTACAGCCGTATTTTCCGGCGTATTGGCCTGCATGCCTTCGCCGTGGAAGCAGACACCGGAGTCATGGGCGGTAGCTTTTCCCACGAATTTGTCGTCCCATGTGCCGTAGGTGAAAGTGAAATAGCCACTACCGACGATGGTTCCTACGCCGCCGCCATCGAAAAAGCTGTCTCCCTGGCTAGCCCTCGCCCGCACAACCCTCCCCCCGTGCCGTTTGAGAAATTCCCCACACCAAATGTCACCACGATTGAAGACCTCACGATTAAGCACGGCGTAGCGGCCTGCTGCCAGGTCAAGACCCTTGTTTACATCGCAGATTCCCGACCTGTGCTTTTCCTGCTTCGCGGCGATCATGTGCTGAATGAAGCCAAGGTGCTCGCCGCAGGATTCTCCCAAATCCGCCCTGCCACACCCGAAGAAATCGTCTCTATGATGGGTTGCCCCCCTGGTTCGCTAGGGGCACTAAAACCATTGCCGTCTTCAATCACCCGTGTGATCGCGGACGAGTGCTTGCGCGACCAGCACGGCATGACTACAGGCGCCAATGAAGAAGGCTTCCACATTCGCAACATCTCCGTGCCACGTGATCTGCACGTCGATGAGTACCGCGACCTGCGCACAGCACTAGATGGCGAACTACACCCCACCACACGTCGCCCCCTTCGCATCAGTCGCGCTATTGAAGTGGGACACGTTTTCAAGCTCGGCACAAAATATTCCGAAGCCTTCGGCGCACGTTTTTTAGATACCGATGGGCAGTCCAAACCTGCGTTTATGGGTTGCTACGGCATTGGAGTCACCCGATGCCTTCAGGCTATTATTGAACAACATCACGACGAAAACGGCATCATCTGGCCTGCTTCTGTCGCCCCCTGGCAAGTGGCACTTTTGTTACTCGACGAGTCCCTACACGAAATGGCCGAGCAACTGGAAACACAACTTGAATCTTTAGGCATCACCGTACTGGTAGACGACCGCGCCGAGCGGCCAGGCGTAAAATTCAAAGATGCTGATCTCCTCGGCCTACCCCTTCGACTCACCCTCGGGGAAAAATCCCTGAACTCCGGAGGTGTGGAGCTTAAGCTGCGTGCCGGGAAAGAATCAACTCTGGTACCTGTGCAAGAAGTCCCAACTCAAGTGCAATTGGTACTCAACCAACTTCTCACCGCTAGTTAAGCCTCCCTGTGCCGATCGTTGATAATATCGCACAACTGCATTTGCAAGAACACTGCTGTACCGTCTGCGGACTTCCCCTTCCCAGAGACGACAGTACGGGTATTTGCTCGCGCCGTTGCGCCAGTCTTCAACAGCTTAGCCGCGAAATCCAAACGACACGACGAGCGGAGATGACCGCTGACATCCTCCAAGAGCTCAGTACCCTGAAGCGGGGAAGCACCATCTGCCCGGGTGAGTTATCACAGCGCGTTCTGCCCGGTGTTCAAGATCCTTTGCGTCTGCTGCGGCCGCTGTTGCACGCCCTCGAGCAGGAGCACAAGATCCGCCTGCTGCAGAAGGGGGTCGTACGCCCATGGAGGAAGATTCGCGGTCCTTTCCGAGTGCGACTGTCTGATTAAGACAACAGCTAAGAACAATGACGTATCACCAAGGCTAAACAATCCTTGTGCATACAATCGTTCGCTTTTTTAAATGATTAGAATTTTATATTCTAAAAAAACGAATTTACACAATCAGCATCATCCCATCGGATAGGGATACTTTTTTGTCAACTCGTTGATTTCATTTAAAACCTCCTCGGAAAGCACCAAATCTGCGGCGAGCAGATTTTCCCGAAGCTGCTCGAGGCTGGTTGCTCCAAAAATCGTACTGGCCACAAAGTCGTGTTGTTTACTCCAGGCCAAACACATCGCGCACAAGTTGAGGCCGTGGCGCTGGGCGATCTCACGCAGGCCTGCCACTGTGGCCAGTGTGCCTTCGTTCACAAAACGATTGGCCATGGCCCGCTGGCGTTCACCTCCCGCTCGCAAATAGTCCGAAAAGCGTGCTCCCTGAGGGATCGCACCGTCGTTGTATTTTCCGCTGCAGACGCCACCTGCAAGCGGGGAGTAGGGTAAGAGGCTGATCTTTTCTCGGCGTGCAATATCGGCCATTGCATCTTCAAAACGGCGGTTACAGATACTGAAATTGTTTTGCACTGTTTCATAGCGCGCGGTTCCCAGGCGTTCAGCCGTGGCCTGGGCTTTCATCATACCCCAGGCGGTTTCATTACTAGAGCCAATGACGCGCACCAGTCCGTCCCGCACCAATTCGTCAAGCGCAGTCAGCGTTTCCTCATAGCCGAAATCGTGGTCGGGCCAGTGTGTTTGATATAAATCAACGTAGTCCGTGCCTAGCCTTCTTAGGCTGCCTTCCAAGGCGCGTCGGATATGTACACGGTCAAGAGAGGTGAGACCGCTGCGCAGCGGGGGTTTAAACCAGCCGTGCCCTGGGCCGGCCACTTTGGTGGCCAAAATCACACTTTCACGCGGCTTAGTTTTGAGCCAGCGGCCCATGATTTCCTCGGTCCTATGCACCCAGTCTGCCTGGGGAGGCACGGGGTAGATCTCTGCTGTGTCATAAAAATTGATGCCTGCCTCGTAGGCATGGTTGAGTAAGGCGAATGATTCTTCCTCGGTGTTGCGAGAGCCAAACGTCATTGTGCCGAGGCACATGTCGGTAACGACGATTCCGCTTTTGCCGAGCCTTTGCGTTTTCATGGGGATATGTTGCGTAATGGAATTTTTTTTGCAAAATGAATCCTCATTCACATTTCGTCTTGCCGCGGGGTCCTTTGCTCCGTGCGTTGCCAGCTTTTGAATTTGAAAAACTCAGGAATATCGGGAGCAAATTTTTGCTTTTCAGAGCCGGCAGGATCTTCGTGTGAATAGATGTATCCCGTGTGGCCAAGGGATTTCGCTCCAGCGTAGTGCGTGTCGCGGAGGTGTGCTGGCACTTGGGTATTACCACCCTCGCGTACGTACTGGAGTGCTGCATCTATTCCAGTGATTGTGCTATTGCTCTTCGGTGCTCGAGCCACATACAAGGCGGCGTGTGCGAGGATAATTCGACCTTCAGGCATGCCGATGCGCTCCAGGGCTGCCTGTGCGGCCTGGGCAACCAGCAGAGCCGTGGGATCTGCCAATCCCACATCCTCAGAGGCGCACACCACTATGCGGCGTGCGATAAACGCCGGATCCTCACCGGCGTGGATCATCTTAGCCAGCCATAGCAAGGTCGCATTGCAGTCGCCACCGCGCATGGATTTTTGAAATGCAGACGCCGTGTCGTAATGCCCATCGCCATCTGCATCATATGCGACCACGCGCTGGGCAAGACACTCCCGGGCGGTGGTCATGTTGATGTGGATTTTCCCGCTTTGGACATCAACCGGTGTGGAGAGGGCTGCCAACTCAAGTGCGTTAAGAGCCTGGCGGACGTCGCCGCCTGCCTGAAGGGCAAAGTAGTGTAGCGCTTCTGGCTCACACAGGATGGGTAAATGGCCCAGACCTCGATGTGGCTCTTTTAAGGCTGACTGCAGAATTTCTACGATCTCATTAAAACCTAGCGGTTCGAATTGAAAAATTCGTGAACGAGAAACCAACGGGGCGTTGATGTAGAAGAACGGATTCATCGTGGTTGCACCCACAAGCTTGAGTGTGCCTCGCTCCACGTGAGGCAAGAGGATATCTTGTTGTGCTTTGTTGAATCGGTGAATTTCGTCAAGAAACAACACGGTATCCCGATTGTTTACCCTGCGAAGCTCACGCGCCTGGTCCAGGACTTGGCGCACTTGAGCAGCAGATGATTCCACGGCGTTAAGCTCTACAAACTCCCAGTTTTTGTGATTGGCTAGGACGCGTGCGAGTGTGGTTTTACCGGTGCCGGGCGGACCAAAAAAAATGACTGACGTCATGCGGCCGCAGTCAATCATTCGACGCAGCAAGCGCCCTTCGCCCAAGAGGTGAAGCTGTCCGCGGATTTCATTTAAAGTCTGCGGGCGCATTCGCTCCGCCAAAGGCGCATGTATCTCTTCGGTTACTTCAGGAGGAGAAGGGTTGCTCACGCTGGCAGCCAGATCTTTGGGAAAGAGCTCGTCCATTATTTCATCCAAGCACGTTCCCTGTCACAAACCAATTGGGTTGTTCTTGTCAAATTTCCCTTTACTGAAGCACCATCTGCCAATGACATCCAGCGAACAACATTACCTGCTTGGTATTGACCTCGGAGGCACCAAAATTGAGGCCGCACTTATCCGCTCCGATGATATCACTAACCCACTAGCTCGTCTGCGCCTACCCACAGAGTCTTACAAAGGCTATGAGCACATCCTTAACCAAATTGTAAAACTCTGCGATGGCATTCGTGAGCAAACAGGTCTTGAACTCCCGCTCACAATTGGTGTCGGCACTCCAGGCACGACAGATACACACACAGGCACAATCAAAAACTCCAACACAGCCTGCCTGAGAGGTCAACCTTTGCAGAAGGATCTGGAAATTCGCCTCCAACGCAAAGTTGTGATGACAAATGACGCAAATTGTTTTGCCTTGGCAGAAGCCACATGGGGCGTCGCAAAGGGTTATGATACGGTGTTTGGCATCATCATGGGTACAGGCTGCGGCGCTGGCATTGTGATCCACGGCAAAGTAATCAACGGCCGACACGGCATCGCGGGCGAGTGGGGCCAAATCGTCCTCGACCCCACAGGTCCAGTATCCCCTTACGGTACTCGAGGCACGGTAGAGTCTTTTATCTCTGGCACTGGAATTCAGAACTACTATGAGCAGCTTACGGGCGTGCAGCTCAATGTGCCTGAAATCGTATCCCGAGCCCGAGTGGGTGCAGACTCCGCTGCCGTGCAAACACTCTCCATGCTCAAGGAAAAATTCTCTGATGCGATCTCCATCATCATGTGCGTACTTGACCCGGACGCCATTGTTATTGGGGGCGGGGTGGGGAATGTGGACGAACTCTACTCACAAGAGGTTCGTGAACTCATCCAACGCAAAATGTTTAATCCCACTTTTGAATCTGCTATTCTCAAACCCATACTCGGCGATAGCGCAGGGGTTTTTGGCGCTGCTATGCTGGGCATGCCATAGCCGTTGCAAAAAACTAAAATTTGAATCTTGTGTGATGTAATGAATAAAACATCGTTTTACATGTCTTTAGCAATTATCGCTCAGTTTATCTCTCATAACACACTTGCTACAGCCAGCCACAACATGGCCACACAAATCTTCCGACATCCTAACGGAGCCACCTTACTCGTTCGTGAAGACAACTCCGCGCCCGTGGTTTCCGTTCAGGCATGGGTAGCTAGTGGTTCGATTCATGAAGACCAATGGCTAGGCTCAGGGATATCTCACTTTGTAGAACACATGCTTTTTAAAGGCACAACTCGCCGAGGTGTTGGTCAAATAGCCCGCGAGGCTCACGAGTTGGGCGGTCGCATGAATGCCTACACATCTCTGGACCGCACCGTCTACTTCATTGATTTGCCCAGCACCGGTTGGGCCTCAGCGCTCGATATTCTCGTTGATGCAATCTTCCACTCTACATTTCCGGAAGAAGAATTCCTTAAAGAGCAAGAAGTCATCCGTCGAGAATTTGCCATGGGCAAGGATGACCCCGCACGCGTAGCTACTCTTGAATTGCTGGCTACGGCATTCACCACACATCCTTACCGGTATCCCACTATAGGACATTTAGAACTTTTCAACAAACTCACACGCGAAGATCTGGTGGCTTACCACGCTGGTCGCTACGTGCCAGAGAATATTACTTTTGTTGTTGTTGGCAACGTGTCAGCACAAGCAGTTCAAGAAGAGTTTGAAAAACTTCTCCAGGCCGTGCCGCGGCGGTTTATGCTGCAACCCAACATCCCGGCCGAGCCTGCCCAATTGGCTCCGCGATTTGAGGTGCGCACATTCCCCACAGAACTTCTCCATCTGCGCATGGGATGGCATGTGCCTGGAATCACGCATCAGGACGCCCATGCTCTGGACGTTCTTGCCGTTATACTCGGACAAGGCCTCTCCTCACGACTGCATCAGGCCCTGGTTGAAAAGCAAAATCTCGCCCACAGCATCAGCGCGTTCAGCTTCACCCCGCGCGATCAAGGGATCTTCGCGGTGGCTGCAGTGGCCGACCCTGAGAGAGAGCAAGACCTCCTCAACGCGATCCAAGAGGAGATCCAGCGGCTAATCGTTGAAGGCATTTCTGAGGACGAACTTCGCAAAGCCCACAATCAGGTACTCACCTCTTTCCTCTCCGGATTGGAGACGATGGACGGCCAAGCGGCAGACATTGGCCAATCCTGGTTTCTCGCCCGCAACCCAGATTACTCCGCCAACTACACGGAAAAGATCCGTGCCGTCACCAGAGACTCCGTCCAACAAGCTGCAGCAAAGTACCTGACTTCCTCAACTCTCAGCACGGTCATCCTTCGCCCCGCTGAGGAGTCTGTCCCAGAGGGGGCGCCTCCGCGGAAGGATTGGCACATAAATGCGCAAACACATCACCCAGCGATAACTCGGCACACACTTGCCAATGGCCTGCGCATACTACACCAGCACCAGACCCGTCTGCCGCTCGCCACTTTACAAATCGTTTGGCTCAGCGGTCTCCTCGCAGAGGATGCCGAGACCAACGGCCTTGCACGCCTCACGGCCAACCTCCTGCTTAAAGGCACTGCCACGCGCAGCGCCGAGCAAATTGCAACCACCATCGAAAACCTCGGCGGCTCCATCAGTATCGAAACAGGCCAAAACACAACAATACTCTCCCTGAGCTTTCTGTCTCAAGATTTTCCCACTGCAGCAGAGCTTGCTGCCGACCTCGTGCTTAACCCGTCATTTCCCGAAGAAGAACTCCAGCGCGAACGCTCTCTGCAAATCGCAGCTATTCGTCGCGAACGCGACCAGCCTATGGCCATTTGTAGTGACCTGCTCCGGCAGCACCTTTACGGAGCAGCACATCCCTACTCTCGCAACCCGTTGGGCACCGAAGAACGCCTAGACACATTCACCGTAGATCACATTCGCTCATTTTACACGCGGACACTGCGCGCAGGCAGCACAGTTCTAGCGATTTTCGGGGACGTTTCTACCGAAGTGGCCCTGCCGCTCCTAGAAAAACTTTTCTCCCCACTGCCTTCGGATGCCTTTGCTCCTCCGCTTGAGTACGCATCTGCGAGCGACGTGGCCTCCTCATCCGCTCAGCCTCTCCGAGTCAGTCTTACTATTCCTAAGCAGCAAGCCGTCATCCAAATTGGTTTCCCTGGCATCGCATTGCTGGATCCCGATCGGCCTGCCTACGAAGTCCTCATCCAAGCCCTCAGCGACATGTCCTCGCCCCTGTTCCATCGCATTCGCGAGGAGCAAGGCCTCGCATACTTTGTCGGCGCGGCCCAACGCATTGGCATACTCCCAGGGCATGCTGTCCTCTACGCGGGTGCCGCACCCGACAAGGCCGAACACGTAATCTCAGAGCTGCTGGCTCAAGCAAAGCACTTTGCCCAAAATAGTCTCAACCTGGCAGACATCACCCGCGCACAGACCAAGCTCATTAGCGAACTTCTCATGCAACGCCAAAGCATCTCTGCTCTGGCACGCACGGCGGCGCTCAATGAACTGTACGGCCTAGGAGCAGATGCCACATATACCGCTGATGCGCAAATCGCCGCAGTCACACCTGAAGACATCCGCCGCGCGGCGGCGCGACTTTTCACGCCGGCACCTGTTGTCTCATTGGTTTCTCCCAGTGTCGGGCAACCTTAGAAGCAGACCAGGCGAACTTTCCTGCCTACCCCAGGTTTAGTACATCACCAGCTACACCGATCTGCTGCTTTTATCCGCATCACATTCAAGCTGCTCCTCAAAAAAAATTAGCCTCAAGTCGCTGAGTAAAAGTCTGCTCCTTCCTCTTTCTTGATAGGATCTGCCAAAACTCTGTGTCTTGCTGAAGGTTTGACTCTGATCTTACGCAAAACCGATCTGCTGAGATACCAGGATAGTTTTAGGACATTTTCCTGATCGAGAATTTCATATTCTGGCTGAAGAGTGCTTAGACGGTCTTCTTCTGCGAAGTTTTCCTCTTCACTCTGGCCAGGGTCAGCAATAAATCAACACACACACCAAAAAGTATCAGAAAGTTACCGGGTTAAGGTATGCAACTGGGATCATAAGCGAAATTGATTCTGACCCATGCTCCTAGAATTGTGGGACAGTCTTAACGGTCCTCGCAGCACGATGCTTGAACTGAGTGCATCAAACATACAGACTTTTTGCGCTCAGCGGCGTTGGTCTTTTCTGGCTGAAGGTTGAGGAGATTAGTTTTTGGCGTAGGAGCGTTCGACGCGGGCGGCGACATCGCGGTAGCCATAGTCCACTTCGTAAATCTGTTTGAGGACTTCGACAGATTTCTCTGGCTGCCCCATTTCTTCGAGGAGGAGGCCAAGGTTGTAGAGGATTTCTTTCTTGGTGGAGTCCATACCGGCGATTTCAGAGGCGGCTTCTTCAAGGCGTTTGGCGGCGATGTCGAACTGGCCTTTGGCTTTGAAGCAGAGGGCCAGAAGCATCATGGCGCGTAGGCGGACGGCGGGTTGGCGAAGGGAGAGCTGGAGTTCGGGGATGGCGGCAGAGATGTCACCACTGTGATAGAGGGCTTCGCCCAGTTCGAAGCGGAATTGAAGGTCGTTGGGGTACTTGGCGACGCGGTTTTTGCGTTCGGCGAGGTTGGCGATGGCGAGGTCTTTTTCGAGTTGCTGGAGGTGGGCTTTTTTGGCTTCGGCCTCCGGGCCTTCGGGAAGGGCGGCGAGTTCGGCCTTGGTGGTGGCGATTTGTTCGTTGAGGAGGCGGAGTTTGAGGTCGCCGATGGTCTTTTCGATGTGGGAGTCGCCACGGCCGGTCATTTCGTAGTAGGCTTCGTAGCACTGGATGGCGTTGGGGAGGTCTTCCTTTTGGCGGTAGAGGTCGCCCATTTGTTGGACGAGTTTGGCGTTTTGGGGTTCGGCCTGGTATTTTTCGTAGATTTCTGCAAGGAGGGCGTCGATGGCTTCTTCGGATTTGACGACTGAGGCTTGTTTTTCAAGCAGTTCAGCTTGTTCTTTGTCGGCAAGGACGTCGCGGTAGGATTGGGCGGTTTCCCAGCCTTGCTGCATGGATTGTTGGGCCTCGGCATCTTTGAGCAGGGAGAGGGCTTCACCATCGTGGGGGTTGGCTTCGAGGAGGGCTGTGAAGATGTCGCGGGCGCGAGGATCTCGGAGTTTGAGGTACACTTTTCCGAGGGCGTGCAGGTTCTGAGTATTTTTTGGGTCGGCTTTGGCAATGGTTTCGTGAGCGAGTGCAGCGGTTTCGAGCATGTCGAGGGATTGGGCGATTTCGCTGAGGAGGTTGTTGGCCTGGGCGTTGGTGGGGTCAAGCGCGAGGGCTTGTTCGATAATGAGGAGGGCCTCTTGTGGATTCTTTTTGGTTTGGAGTTGGGCTTTGGCGATCAGGCCAGCGACTTGAAGTGCGGCCATGCCTTTGGCGAGTTTGTTTGTGTGCGCGGCTTTGCGGATCGCAGTTTCGCGCAGCAGGGTGCGGCCGGCGAGGAAGTTGGGGGTGTCTTTAAGGATGCCCTGGAGGAGAGTGATGGCGTAGTCGAAGTTGTCGCGCTGAGCGGCGAGTTTGGCGCGTTTGAGGGCATCGCGTTGGCCCAGAGAGAGGTCGGATTCTGTTGCCACTGGCATTCATATATATTACGAAGAGGGCCGTGCGAGGTCAATTCTTGTGATGTGACAAGTAGGTGACACTTGGGGGTAGCGCTTTGTGCTTTGCTGGGAGGGGCACGTGGTGTAGTGGGTTAGTGAGATGAAGAAAGTTTTGGTCAGTCAGAATGCCCCACAAGCTGTGGGGCCGTACTCGCAGGCGGTGAGGGTTGGGGATTTGATTTTCTGCTCAGGGCAGATACCGATTGATCCTGCGTCTGGGAAGTTGGTGCAAGGTGGGATCGAGCTGCAGACAGAGCGGGTGCTAGAGAATTTGCAGCATTTGCTGGAGGATCAGGGCCTGGGTTTGGAACGGGTGGTGAAGAATACAGTGTTTTTGACTGATCTGGGGAATTTCGCCGCGATGAACGAGGTGTATGCGCGTTACTTTGCGGGGGACTTTCCGGCTCGCTCGACGATTCAAGTCGCGGGGCTGCCTCTGGGTGCTCTGGTAGAGATCGAGGCTGTGGTGGATGCTTCGTGAGGTTCTTGCTTCACAAACTATTGAATCTGGCCTAGTGAGTTTTTATGGCCAAGGATGCGCTGCTAAGGTACGATTTTAACGGAGTTTTTACCGACCGGATCGGTGAGGAGGGGATTAAGATAGAGGACCTTGAAGAATTGGCACCACGATTGAAGACTGCCCACGAGAGGGTGAATCTTTTGCGCTCGGAGGGAAAGATCGGATTTTTCGATTTGCCTTATGATGACGAGCTAGTGGCTCAGGTGGAAATTCTGGCGGCGGATGTGGTGCGAAAGTTTGATCACTTCGTGGTGATCGGGATAGGGGGATCGGCGCTAGGAAACATCGCTCTGCATAGCGCGCTGAATCATCCCTATTACAATGAACTGCCAAGGAAAGAGCGTGGCAAACGCCCTACAATGCATTTTCCAGATAACATTGATCCGGACAGGTTGGCTGCCCTGTTGGATGTCATCGATCTTAAAAAAACGGTGTTTAACTTTATTTCCAAATCTGGAGATACGGCCGAGGGGATGGCCACATTTTTGTGGGTGCGGCAGCTCTTAATCAAGAAGCTTGGCGCGAAAAAAGCCCGAGGCCACTTCATCGCAACTACGGACACGGAGCGCGGATCTTTGCGTGAGATTGCTCTCAAGGAGGGTTACCCTATGTTGCCCATCCCTGCAAATGTCGGTGGTCGGTTCTCGGTTTTTACTGCCGTGGGGCTGCTCTCGGCGGCTGTTTCCGGTATAGATATTCGAGCTCTTTTGCACGGCGCCGCACTGGCTAATCGCTCGTTTGCACCTTCAGATTACAGAAAAAATCCGGCACTGGCCGGGGCGGGAATACACTACCTGCTGCATACGAGGCGCGGAAAAAATATCCAGATCATGATGTCCTACAGCCACAGGCTGAAAGATGTTGCAGACTGGTTCCGCCAGCTATGGGCGGAAAGCTTGGGCAAGCAGAAAGACAGACAGGGCCGAGACGTTTTCGTGGGACAAACCCCTTGTAAATCAGTGGGTGTGACGGATCAACACTCCCAGATGCAGCTCTACATGGAGGGCCCGTTCGACAAAGTCATTACGCTTCTCACTGTAGATGAGTTTGAAAACGAGCTCAAAATACCTAAAGCATTTCCTTCTGTAGATAGCGCGGGCTATCTTGGTGGCCATACCATCAATGAACTTTTCCACGCCGAACAGGCCGCGTCTGAACTCGCCCTCGCACAGAAGGGGCGTCCAGTGTGCGCAATCCGCCTGCCAGCAGTCACGCCCGAAACTGTGGGCGCACTGCTGATGATGCTCGAGGCTCAAACAGCCTACGCAGGCGAACTATATGATATCAACGCCTTTGACCAGCCGGGCGTGGAACTTGGCAAACACTTCGCTTACGGAATCCTGGGCAGGACAGGATTTGAGGACAAAGCCCGCGAATTCAACAAGGCACCCAAGCCCGATAAATCGCGCATTATCTGTGCCTAGTGGTGCATAACACGAACTGAGGCCAACCTGTTTGAATACACCAAATTCGCGGGCTAGACTTGTCTAGATAGAGCATCCCAACGCATGAAAATAATTGCAGTAGCCAATCAGAAAGGCGGTGTCGGCAAGACGACCACCAGCGTTTCACTTGCAGCTACTTTAGCCGAGATGGACTACAAAATACTCTTGATTGATACTGATCCTCAAGCCAGTGCGACATCGGCTGTGGGTATTGAGGAAACAGCGGGCCAGAGCCTTTACCCGGTCTTACTCGGCCAAAAGATGCTCTTGCAGGTCGTCCGCGATACGCCCATTGCGGGTCTGGAGATCATCCCCTCAGAGCGCGACCTTGCGGGCATTGAGGTCGAGACCCGCGAAGACGAACATGACCTGATGCGCATCCGCTCGTTGCTTGTGCCGCTGCGACAGTCTAGTACTTATGACTTTGTTTTTCTGGATTGCCCGCCCTCGCTGGGTGTCTTAATGACCTACTCTTTAGTCGCTGCAGATTCTGTGATTATCCCTTTGCAATGCGAGTATCTCTCACTAGAGGGGCTTAGCAAAATCCTGGGCTATCTCGAGCGCATCCGCCAGGCTGCGAACATCCCTTTACCGATAGAGGGTGTACTAATGACCATGTTTGACACGCGCACCAAGCTCTCCCAAGTCGTCATCAACGACGTACGCTCACACTTGGGCGATACCATGTTTAACACCATCGTCCCGCGCACCGTACGCCTGGCTGAGGCCCCCAGCTTTGGTCAGCCAATCACACTTTACGATCCCAAGAGCACCGGGGCACAGGCATACCGTCAACTGGCCCTCGAATTACTGACTCGCAACAAGCTCAAACCACGCAAAGGTCAAAACATCGATACGAGGCCAACATCCGCAGGATAGTGGGCTGGTACTGACGCAAGATGGCAGCCACCACATCTCAAGCCGTGCTACAAACCCCAGCACAACAAGCGGGGACTCACGTGCCAAGCTTACGCATCAATGAAATATACACCAGCATCCAGGGCGAAAGCACCTTTGCAGGGCTGCCCTGCGTCTTTGTGCGCACCACAGGATGCGACCTGCGCTGCACCTACTGTGACACCGAGCACGCCTTTTACGAGGGCCAGCGCATGACGCTCGACTTCATCCTGGCCCGTGTTGCAGCCGAGGCTGTTCCGCTTGTCGAAGTCACAGGAGGCGAGCCACTGCTGCAGCACAACTGCCCAGAGCTACTCCGCAGGCTCTGCGATGCAGGCTACATTGTGCTGCTCGAAACTTCCGGCGCGCACGACATCAGCCGTGTTGATGCCCGCGTGCACCGCATTGTTGACATCAAGTGCCCCTCTTCGGGCGAGGCCCGGCGGTTTTACCAACCCAACATCACGCACTTAACCAGGCGCGACGAAGTCAAATTCGTGATCGGCAGCCGCGAGGACTACGAATACGCCCGCCAGTACGTACTGGATTATCGGCTGCACGAACGTGCGGCGGCGGTCCTCTTTTCTGCGGTCTTCCCTCTCCAACCGCGCCTTGGCCACGTGGCTGGACACAGTGGCATCCAAGCGCACAAAATTGTAGAATGGATGTTGCAGGATCGCCTGCCAGTGCGCTTCCAACTTCAGATGCACAAATTCATCTGGCCGCCGGAGCAGCGCGGGGTGTGAGAGCAGACAAAGCGATCAAGGGTTAATACAGCCTGGCAAGTAAATAAGCGGCTAATTGTGCCAGTTACGAACGAAATTTTTGCTCATAAAAGCTCCCTCGCAGCAATGCAAGCTCCGGTGATAGCATTCACAAGTGTCCGTGGAGAAAAGATTAACCCAATGGAGGCAAGACAATAAAGAATCCGGGGCTCGCCCTGCTCTGAAAATCTGGCCTCGTCCGATACATCGGAAAATTTATCACAAACTAGTCAGTCTTCATTGCAAGCTTCTGGCGCGAAAATTTGCCCGAAATGATCTATGAACCGGCTGTACGACTTGGCTGAGTCTAGCAGAAAGAATCTTTAAAATAAATTGACGCCCAAAAAAACGCGACAATATTTTCGCACTCGGTAAATAGAGTTACACAGTTAACTCTCCTATGTAAGCACAGCATTGCAGCCTCGCCACTTTTTTATTGGAATTACATGCCTTGACTTTTTTTATAATTCTGCTAATGTGGCACTCTTCTATAGTTCTGGTGTTTACCCTCGAACTTGTGGTTTACCTACGGTTTCGTAAAAGTGCTTCGCAAAAGTCAGACCTCTGTCCTGCCTTGAGCAAGGGTACGGAAAAGTGGACAGCCGCAGTTTGCGTTAAATCTCCACCATCCAGCAACAGTCTCTGGTTTTTGGAAGTAAACTGAGCAGTTTTATTTTTTACCTTGCTGATAACAACTCTGCTCGTTGAGAGGTGGTGTATGCCGCTACGAGAGAGTTGTTCACACCGCCCAAGTGATCATACGCATCTCATGCTTCTGTGAGAGCATGGGATGGTGCGGCGTTGCGCGAAAGTTCAGGTCGTATTGCCCGCTTTCGCTCAAGGCGATGGTACCGTGGTGGAGCCCGTCTTTACCGAGCTCTAAGGGGAAGATCTCGGCGCGCCCGTCGGGCGATCCGGCGTAAGCTTCTACAAGAATATCCGAGGCCTTAAGCACTGGGCCAGCTATGAGACGACAGGAGACTTGAAAGCCTTGGCACACGGGAATGCCCTCGGCAGGGATGGGGGAGATGTGGCAGTCGGTGATTTTCACATCGTCCCAGTGACGTCGCATCTTGTCTTTCCAAGCGGAGAGTTCTTTAGCCGGAGCGAAGTGCTCGCGCGAAAAGAGGGTGCCACGTTCGCTAGCCGGACGGTAATACTTTTCTGTGTAATCGCGCACTTGGCGAAAAGAGGAGTAGTAGGGTGAGACAGTCATCATGGAGTTCTTCATCCAGCCGATCCATTCGTGGGGCACGCCATGGTGGTCGCGGCGATAGAAGAGGGGGGCAATTTCGTTTTCCAGTAGGGTGTAGAGAGATTCTGAATCGAAGCTCGTCTGCACCTCGGGGTCGTTGGATGTGACGACTTCGCCGATGGCCCAGCCGTTAATGCGGCGCTGCCAGGCTTCGGCCCACCAGCCATCGAGTACGGAAAGGTTCACGATGCCGTTGGGAGCGACTTTTTCGCCTGAGGTGCCGCTGGCTTCCAGCGGGCGGGTCGGGTTGTTGAGCCAGATGTCCACACCGTGGTAAAGGTGGCGGGCGACGTCGATGTCGTAATTTTCAATAAAGACGACTTTGCCCTCAAACTCCGGTAGGCGGGAGATTTGGTAGATTTTTTGGATGAGTTTTTTGCCGGGTTCGTCGGCGGGGTGGGATTTACCTGCGAAGACGAGCTGGATAGGGCGCTCGGGGTGGTTGACGAGGCGAGAGAGGCGCTCCAGGTCGCGAAAGATGAGGGTGGCGCGTTTGTAGGTGGCAAAGCGGCGGGCAAAGCCGATGGTCAGTACGTTGGGATCCAGGAGCCGTTTGGTGGCGCGGATGGCAGCGGCAGGCTCATTGTTGCGCAGGCGCTGGGCGCGTACTTTTTCTCGGGCGAACTCGACGAGGTGGTGCTTCATTTGGCAATGGTGGTGCCAGAGTTCTTCGTTGGGGATGTGTTCGACGACTTTCCAGGCTTCGGGATCGGCCACGCGGTCTTCCCAGATGGCCCCGGCGCGGGATTCGACGAGCTGGAGCAGGGAGTTGGCCATCCAGGTCTGGGTGTGGATGCCGTTAGTAATGTGGCCGATGGGAATCTCATCTACTGGGATCATGGGCCAGACGGGGCGCCACATGTCGCGAGAGACGGCTCCGTGGATTTTGCTCACGCCGTTGGCGAAGCGCGAGAGGCGCAGAGCCAGGATCGTCATTGAGAACGGTGTATCGCCATCCACACCCCAGGGGCGGCCGAGTTTGAGGAATTGGTCGAAGTCGATGTCGAGCGGTTTGATGAAGTCATCGAAGTATTTGTGCATGAGGGCGGGGGAGAAGGCATCGTTGCCCGCAGGCACAGGGGTGTGGGTGGTGAAGACGTTGCTGGCGGCGACGGGTTGGAGGGCTTCGTGGAATTTGAGGCCGTGGCTGTCGTGCAGTTCACGGATGCGCTCCAGGGCAAGGAAGGCTGCGTGGCCTTCGTTGAGGTGGTAGGCGGTGGGGTAGATGCCCAGGGCGCGCAGGAAGCGTACGCCACCGATGCCGAGCACGATCTCTTGCTGGATACGCATCTCGTGGTCGCCGCCGTAGAGTTGGAAGGTGATCTTGCGGTCGGCCTCGGAGTTTTTGGGGATGTCGGTGGTGAGGAAGTAGACGCGGGTGAGGCCGACTTGGGCGAGCCAGGCGTGGATGAAGACTTTGCGGCCGGGGAGTTGGACGGAGACTTCGACCGGTTCGCCCGTTGTGTCTCGCACTTCTGTTACTGGAAGGCCGCGGAAGTCCCAGTTGATGTATTCGGCCTCCTGCCAGCCGTCGGAGTTGAGGCGCTGGATGAAGTAGCCTTGGCGGTACATGAGGCCGATTCCGACTAGGGGAATACCTAGGTCGGAAGCAGATTTGCAGTGGTCGCCCGCCAAGATGCCAAGGCCGCCAGAGTAGTTTTGCAGGGATTCGTGGAAGCCGAATTCGGCGGAGAAGTAGGCGACTTGCAGCGGGGTGTCGTGGGGTTGGGTCTGGTGGAACCAACGGTCGCGCCTAGCCATGTAGGCGTCGAATTTGGAACGCACGCGGTGGAGGCGTTCGAGGTAGGCGCCGTCGCGAGAGACTTCTTCGAGGCGTTTTTGGCTGACTTTGCGAAGCAGACTCACCGGGCTGTGGCCGCATTCCTCCCAGACTTTGGGGTCAATATCGCGAAAGAGCCACCGGGCCTCTGCCTGCCAGCTCCACCACATGTTGACAGAGAGTTCACGAAGGGGGGCCAGGCTTTCTGGCAGACTTGGGACGACGGTAAAACGATAAGGCAGGCTCATGCAACTATCAGTACGGTAGGGATGGGGTATTTGCCAAGCACTGTCTGGGGTGGGGCTTTTAGTATGCCGGATCCAGAAGATGGGCATAAAGCTCGCAATCTCCGGGGTAGGTAATTTTGGGGTTGGGGTCCTGTGTGGTAACGACAAAGACATCGTAACCTGCCCAGGAAGCGACGGCGGTATCGTCGGTCATGATGAGGTCTGTCTGGGCTAGTTTGGAGTAGGCATCTTTGATAAGTGACGTGTGAAAGACTTGGGGTGTTTGGACTGCCCGCAGGGTGTCTCGTGCTGGAGTGTGGATGATGCGGCCGTCTGGTGCGATTTGTTTGATGGTGTCCGTGATGTTGGTACCGCATACTGCGGCGCCGCGTTCTAAAGCCGCTTCTACCGTGAGGTGGAAGGTTTCCATTGTGGTGAATGGGCGTGCAGCGTCGTGGATCAGGACGAGGTTGGCATCCTTGTGAATGTGAAGCAGGCCGTTGGCGACGGAATGCTGGCGTTCTGTACCTCCAAGTACGACTTGCATTTGACCGGAGAAGGGGACAGTACGAACCAAGTCTTGCACAGCGGAGAGTTTTTCTTGACGTGTGACGATGATGATTTGTGTGCAGCTCGGCACCTGGGCGAGGAGTCGGATGCTGTGTTCAAGTACGGTGCGACCGTGGATTAAAATGTCCAATTTATCTGTGCCCATGCGCCGCGAGGCGCCTGCAGCTACAAGGACTGAGGCGATTTGCATCGAGGCAGGGGTGTCATTTTCTTTTGGAAATATCAATCGCAAAATGCCGTTGATATTTTCTGAAAATGTTTTCTGAAAATCAGTTCTCCTTGTGAAGTTTTCATGTTAATGAATCGGCCGTGATCAAGCCAGAGAACAACGACGAGCCTCTGCCCGCCGTGTCGGATGAGGTGTTGGTCACACGCGCTCAGGCTGGGGATGATGCGGCTTTTGAAGAGCTCATTACCAGACACAAGAAGTCGCTTTACGGCGCGATTTATCACATGACTTCGAACCACGATGATGCCTCTGATTTGTTGCAAGATACGCTGATGCGTGCCTACAAAGCACTGCCGAAGTTTCGTTCGGATGCGAAGTTTTCCACTTGGGTGTATCGGATTGCGCTTAACGTGACGATTAATTTTTTGCGCCAGGCACGAAACCGCTCACGCAAACTGAGCCTCGATGAGCTAGACATGGACGCCGCAGAGATGTTGATGATGGAGGATTCGACGGGCGGGAACGCGAAGAAGCAACCCGAAGAGCGTGAGCAGGAACTGCGGGAGCTTCAGCTAATTTTGAACCAGGCAATCCAGGAACTGTCTGAAAAACATAGGACGGTTGTTGTGTTGCACGACATCCAAGGAAAAACTCATATGGAAATTGCGAGAATCATCAACGTACCCGAGGGCACTGTGAAAACTCGGTTGTTCCACGCGCACAGGATCCTCCAGAAAAAGCTTGGTCGCCACCACAGAGCAGGTAATTTAGGATGAAATATTTGCTATGACTGATCAGGAACTGCAAAAACTTCTCGCGCTCAAAAGGCTAGAAATGCCCTCACCCGAGAGGCTCCAGGAAGTGGAAACACTCTTCCGCTACAACCTTCGCCTCGAGCGCATGAAGCAGAAGGCATCTCCGGGTGATGACGTCTTCCTGTTACCTGCTTGGGTTGTAAGGTGGAGCCCCGTAGTGGCCAGCGTAGTCGTGATACTCTTGGGTGCGGTGCAGATTAATAAAACGGCCGAGAAGATCGTGTCTGCAGAGCGCAAGAGCGCACCCACGTCTCCGGTAATCATGCAGCCGCTGCAATCCACGCCGCTGTTTGATTTCTTCTCAGAAGGACTTCCTGAGATGCCCGTGGCGGCACCGTTAACTCGAAGTTTTGCCGTGGAGGCTACACCTGTTGTTTTCGATGAGTCGCGCATTACTTACTAGGCGGCGCACTTTGCGAAGTGGTGCTTGTCATTTGGGAAAATTTTTAAGTTTGGCTAAGTCGCCGTGTGTAATATGTGTACTGTGCAGTTTATGGTTCCATCCAGCATTAAACAGCCTCTCCGGGGCAAGCGAGAATCATGCACGGAATTCGGAGACTGTGGATGGCAGATCGCAGCGCGCTGAAAAGCCGGCAGATTATGCTGGCGCGCATGTGATGGAGCAAATTGCCGAGGAGCTTGAGGCCCTACACAAGCTGTCAAAAGATGCTTTAGTGCGCGTGCGTGCACAGACGCCGATCGGAATTCTCAACGGTACAGGATTTTTGATTGACGATCAGGGCCACATTGTCACGGCGTCCAGCTTGCTGCCCGAAGGCGGAGAGGTGGCGGTAGAATACAACGGGCCGGAAGTCAGCGCTCATGTGGTTGGGATTGATCGGCCGAGCAGTGTTGCTCTGCTGAAGGCTCCTTTAGCAGACGTTAAGTATCTGAAATTTAGACAAGGCGTAGCAATTCAAGCTGGGACGGCTGTTGTGATTTTAGGTTTCCCCTTTCATGGGGATTCTTCTCCGCTCTTCACGCTGGCCAGTGGGCAGGATCGGGCACTTCCAGATGGGCGTATGCTGTGCGCCTCGCATTTGCGGATGAACATCCCACTGACTCCCGGGATGATCGGTTCCCCGCTGCTGGATACGCGCGGGAGCGTGTCGGGCATTGTGACGGGGACGGCTGCCGAGGGGCGGTTAACGTATGCTTTACCGACGCCTGCACTGCGGCGCGTACTTGCGGATTTACAGGAGTTCGGCCGCGTACGGCGCGGTTGGATCGGTGTGGAGTTGGAGGAGCGCAGGTCGCTGGAAACTGGGCGGCCTTTGATGCTAGTGACAAAGATTTATCCCAACACCCCTGCGGAGGAATATGGTATCTTGCCCGGGGATGTAATCGTATCGCTTGATGGCCGTGAGATTCATGATCGTTTTGACATGATTGAAGCAGCTTTTCACACTCGCGTGGGCTCGCAAGTGCCTGTGCTTGTGCTTCGTGATGGGCAGGAGTTGGTATTTCACATTACAATCGTGGAGCGACCTGATGATGTTCCATTCGTGGAGTCACGTCCTGCACAGGGGTTGAGTCGAGCTGTTTATCAGGCGGCGCCATGAGAGGCAGAGGTTAAAGATGAATACATCACGTGCAAGAAATGTGCTTGGAGGGAAGCTGCGTGCCTGTTCATTCGATCCGATGACGGGATACTTTCGAGATGGTTGCTGTCATACGGATGAGGATGATGTGGGAAGCCACACCGTTTGTGCCTTGATGACGGAAGAGTTTCTGAAATACTCTGTCAGTGTGGGCAATGATTTAGTCACGCCACGGCCGGAATATCACTTTCCTGGCTTGAAGCCCGGGGATCGCTGGTGTGTTTGCGCGGCTCGATGGCTGCAGGCTTATGATGCAGGGTATGCGGCGCCGGTTTACCTTGAATCCACGCACGAAAGGGCGCTGGACGTCATCCCGCTTTCGGCACTGATGGAGCATGCGGTGGATCAGTCTGGTTGACTTTTGATGTGGCACCAACAAGTTGCCTGTGAGTGCCAAAGGGAGTGGATGATAATTTGAATTTTTCACCGCAGCCCGATTGTGCCGTTTTACTCGCAGCTCATGGCGCAAGCGTGAATGTTGATAGCGCGAAGCCCGCACTGCGGCATGCGGCACGGCTGCGCAGCAGAAGGCTTTTTGCGGAGGTGCGCTGTGGTTTTTGGAAGCAGGAGCCGCGGCTGACTCAGGAGTTTGCTGCTTTGCTGAAACGGTCAGATTTGCGACGCATCTTGGTTTTGCCTTTTTTCCTGGCTGAAGGGTATTTTTCGCAGGAGGTGATTCCGCAAGCGCTGGGGCTGGCGCGCACAAGCACGCGTGTTGGTGCACATGAGGTCATCTATGCCTCGGTGCCGGGACTGCATCCGGCATTGGCTGATGTGCTCGTGGCTCGTGCCCGGCGCATGGTAGCGTGCGGCGGATTGAGGCCGGAGGATACGTCACTAGTGCTGGTGGGGCATGGGACGGATCGTAACTCCCGCACTGGGGAGACGTTGGCCCTGCAGTTGGAGCGGGTGCGTAAGCGGGCGATTTTCGGTGAGTGCGTGTCGGCATTTATGGAGATGGAGCCGCTGGTGGCTCGTTGGAGCGAGTTGACACGGTTTCCACAAGTGCTCGTTGTTCCGTTTTTTGTGGCGAACGGCCTTCATGCGTACGAGGACATCCCCGTGTTGCTTGGAATTTGCGACAAAGTGGATATGTCTCGGCCGCGTCACTTCATCTACTCTCCTCGGGGCCATCAGTTGCGCGGAAGGCGCCTTTGGTATGCCCCGTCCATAGGCACAGAGCCGGCGATGACACGGGTTCTTTTGGAGTGTGCACAGGATGCGATACTTGGGCCGGTCGCGAAAAATCAGTCAGAATAATCTACGCTTTGGGATTTTGGGATTTAGTTGGGGTGCGCGTTCATAAGGCTTCAGTTCGCGCCTAATTCCCGGGAGCATCTCTTCTGTGATGAGTTCCTTGGCTTTGCCAGATAAATCCACTAGATAGACATACTTGCCGAGGGAAACGAATTTGCCTCGCAGATCTTTGGTTATCATATTGCCGCTCGCGGCCGGGCGCATGCCGTGCTCCGTAGCTGGCCGTATTTTTGAGTAACGCATGTACTTGCTCTGGTGGAGCAGCTACTAGCATCCATTCGCCTAGAGTGCTGTTGCGCGTGTCTAATGTGTAAGCGAGTAGTGTTTTGATGTTCTCCGGGATGAGAGCGGGATTAAATGGATGAAAATGAGTAACGTCCAGACGGATTTCTTTGTTCTCAAACTCTGATTGTTGGAATTTGTATAAGTTTTCTGTTCGCTCTGAGGGCTTTCAGCATAGGTCAAATTGCTGTTCGCAACAGAAAGTAAAATTACCATCAGGGCTGTCAAAATGCGGTTGGGGGTTACTCTAGCCAAATTTTTTACACTGATGAGAGAGACATTGAGTTGCCTGATTAGTTACGGATATTTATAAAAATGTAACCAGTTGAGAATCAAAAAATTCTTTGACTAAGTGGTATAAAATGGGTTAAGATGGGATAAAGTGGTGTAAATAATGCAAGAGCAACTTTGACAATGAATAACCCTCCAGCGACCTACGCAGACACTTTTGAGCACGTGATGGATGAAAAATCGCGTGTTTCCGTGCCTGCCGAATGGCGAGACGATGGGTACGAGCAGCGCGTCTTTCTTTTCCCTTCCCGGGAAGGCTGCCTGAGAGCCTACCCCGCCTCCTGGATGTCGAAAAAACAGGAGTCCTTAGCAGGATTACCGCTCAATGATTCTCGGCGCAAGATCATCGAGTCGGCGTTTTCGCAGGCACAAAAGGTGGTCTTTGACGCACAGGGACGCATGAAGATTTGCGACCGCTTGATTGCTCATGCCTCCCTCGGAAAACAAATCATCTTGGCTGGGGCGTTTGATCACTTTCAGATTTGGGACGCCAGCGCTTGGAAATCCAAGAAACACGGACAAACAACGATTGAGGACTTGGAGCTGTGAGCATGAAAAACGCTAAAAAAACAGCCCCCCTGGTCACTAGTTCTGGCGTTGGCAGCATCAGCAGTCGTGTCCAATCAGGGCCAAGTATCCTCATCCGCTTAACACAACTTGGCCTGTGGTCGGGCGAATTTGACGAAAGACCGCAGAAAAAATCAACCGGAGGAAAAATTTCCGGCAGGTAGGAGCGGTCCTCCTGTCGGAATTGTGAAATAAACAAATCCAAATGGAGGACTAAATGAGACAAAATGGAAAGTTAAAATTATGTTTTGGATTCTCCCAGCAGCGAGACGAGCAAGGCCATGTGATCGGATGGTCGGGGTTGGAGCTGGCTCGGCGCGGTGCCTACGAGATCCTCGGTCTGAAACGCCCAGCCGTTGTGCACGCGAAACGAAAAAATCGACAGAAGTGAAATGCCACAGCCCTTCACAATCTGCCCCTTGGCGCGGCCACACACCCATTCTGGCTTCGTCTGTGGTGGCTATGCTTCGCCCCGAACCTGGCAAGATCTTCTTCGATGGAACAATCGGCGGTGGAGGTCATGCTCGCCTGCTTTTGCAGAGAGGAGTTTTCCTCTTTGCTACAGATCGCGACAAGCAAGCGCTGGAGGCCGCGCGCAGCCATCTTACCGAATTTTCGGAAATGCTGGAGTTACGTCATGAGGCATTTGATGAAACCTACCTCAACCCGTCCTCGCTTGATGGGATACTGCTGGATTTGGGCGTGTCCTCTCACCAGCTCGACGAACCATCTCGCGGATTCAGCTTTCAACATGACGGCCCTTTGGACATGCGTATGGATACGACGCGCGGCATTACGGCAGCGGAGTTCTTGGCACGAAGCACGCAGCACGAACTTATGAGCTGCTTTCTGCAAATGGATGATTCTCCTCGGATGAAAGCGCTTGCTCGTAGCATCTTTGATCAACAACAAAAAATACCCTTCATCAGCACTCGGCAGCTTGCCTCTTGGATCGAAAATAAGTTTCCCAGAGCTGGTCGCAGTCATCACCCAGCCACGCTTGTATTTCAGGCACTGCGAGTTCAAGTAAACGATGAGTTAGGCCGCCTACGCCGATTTTTAGAACGCGTTCCCATGCTGCTCAAGCCTGGGGGACGTGTGGCGATCATTTCTTTCCACAGCATTGAAGACCGTATTGTAAAAAACTTCTTCACGGAAAAATCGCGACCATGGCTGGACACGCCAGAGTGGCCAAACAGTGTACCCAACCCTGAGTACAAGTTGCGCATCATCACCAGGCACGCTATTCAGCCCGATGAGAAGGAAATCGCGGCAAACATCCGCGCACGCAGTGCCCGCCTGCGGGTGGCGGAAGCATTGGGCCAGTCGCCAGCAGAGGAGTTCGCAAAATGAGAGGCCACGCTCCCATTCGGTTGATGACGATCCTGAAACTCGTGATGTTGGCCTGCATCATCGTTACGTTCTTTTTGCTGCTAATCATCCAGAATATAAATATCAAGAGAATCAGCGAAGAGCTGGCAGCCCGCGAAAAACGCATCTTGGAAATCAATCGCGAAATCCAAATTCACAGGGCTAACCTCTCCAGCCTCAAAACTCCAGAATTCTTGCAAAAACAAGTGCGCGAAATGGGCCTGGCCCTCAAGGAGGTTGCCTCAGCCCAGATCGTCCGCGCTTATGAGGAGGCTTCCACCAGCCAAGCTGAACAGCAAATCGCAAATGCCCAGGCACCAAGATAAATGAATGTCTCCGCGTTCAGACTATCCTTTCGCACAAGAATTCAACTGGTCGCAGTGGCGCTGGTGTCACTGATGACGCTGCTTTCTCTCAGGCTTGTTGAGCTCCAGCTCTTCAGACACCAGGAGCTAAAACTCGCCGCCATGAGCAACCACACGATAAAAAAAGTCGTGAAAGCCCGTCGAGGAGACATCCTCGATGCGAGTGGGGGAATACTCGCCACCAGTATGCCACAAAAACATGTTTGGGCCGACCTCATCAAGTTGCGGCAGATCATTGAGCGTGATACTCGGCGGGTTGC
The DNA here is from genome assembly GCA_938005615.1 of uncultured Verrucomicrobiae bacterium. Taxonomy (GTDB): domain Bacteria; phylum Verrucomicrobiota; class Verrucomicrobiia; order JADLBR01; family CALLMV01; genus CALLMV01. Next base: position 22,359 of record CALLMV010000012.1, on the reverse strand, counting down.
ACGCAACCCGAATTCCCGCGGATTCACCAGCACAGATCAAATCGCCGACCAAATTGCAGAGGTGCTTGGTCTAGAGCCTGAATGGGTCAGAAACAGGCTGGCCTCTCAGCGAGCTTTGGTATCTTTGCGCGAAGGCGTTTCGCTCGAAACTTGGAACACTCTTTCAGAACTCAATCTCCCTGGGATCGAAGCTGTGGATACTTACCGTAGGCACTACCCCCTGCGAGGTAGTGCAGCACAAGTCATCGGATTTGTGGATGGAGCACAAGTCGGACGTGGTGGCATCGAGGCAACATTCGACGACTACCTCAGAGCCATCGATGGGTGGGTTGTTGCCATGCGGGACGCGCGTGCCCGTGAAATCCGTGCTTACCGCGAGGAGGATGTTGCAGCGCACGATGGTTTCAATGTTGTTTTAACAATTGATCCCACAATACAGCACATCGTCGAGGAAGAACTGACCAAAGCATTGCAACTCCATCAAGCACGGTCGATTTACGGAATCGTGCAAAATCCTTCCACGGGAGTCATCCTGGCCATGGCCAACATCCCAACATACGATCCCAACGACACCAGCTCCATCAACTGGGCACACGCCCGCAACAGGTGCATCACAGACACTTTCGAACCAGGTTCCACATTTAAAATCGTCACCATGGCCGCAGCACTGGAAGCGGGGCAGATTACTCTCGATACCCAAATATTTTGCGAAAACGGAGTGTTCGACTTCGCCGGCTACCCCCTGCGGGATGTTGGCAGACACGGATTACTCACAGCCAAACAAATCATGGAGAAAAGTAGCAACATCGGCTTCGCGAAGATGGCACTGGGCTTAGGCAACCAACGCCTTTATGAGGCCATCCGCGCCTTTGGGTTTGGTGAACCACTCCTAGATTCCATGCTGCCTGGAGAAGCCCGCGGAACACTGCGCCCTGTCAACCGCTGGTCTAAAATTTCCATCACACGTATTCCCATAGGCCACGAGGTGGCGGCAACACCCATCCAAATGGTCAGTGCGATGTCTGTGATAGCAAATCGCGGCATACGTATGAGGCCGCTTATCGTTCGCGAAGTACGCGATTCCAGGGGTCGAGCTGTGGCTAGATATTCTCCGAGGATCGTATCTCAAGTCATCAAGCCCTCTACCGCTCGCGATATCACTACTTCACTCATTGGAGTGGCCGAGCAGGGCACAGCGCGCCTTGCCCAAGTCCCTGGCTTTACTGTCGCAGGTAAAACTGGAACCGCCAACAAATGGGATAATGAAAAACGCCAGTACTCCAAGACGCGATATCTGGCCTCATTCATCGGTTTTATGCCGGCGCACAATCCTGCATTCACTTTACTCGTGGTGGTGGATGAACCTCAAAGCGACAGCATCTATGGCGGTCGCGTTGCTGCCCCTGTATTTGCCGCCATTGCCGCACGAATTGCTCAGCATATGGATTTAAGACCTGAACATGCTTCTGCAAATCAAGACCTGGCCATAAGATGAAAACCAACCAAATCATACCCGGATGCACGCTCTCACGAGAAATCACGGGTATCTCCACAGACTGCGAAAAAGTGCATCCCGGTGAGGTCTATTTTGCACTAGCCAGGGACATGAACAAACGCACCGTACAAATCACCAAAGCCCTCGAAGCGGGTGCTTCGCTCATCGTTTGTCATGAGGATACCAGAATCCCCGCGCTGCCAGAAAATATCATCCACCGAACCTCAGAACCACTGCGACTGCTTGACTTAGTCCTAAAAAATTTCTACCTCGGCGCTCGCAAAAAACCAGCACTCGTCGCCGTCACTGGGACAAACGGTAAAACCTCCACAGCATATTACATCTACCAAATGCTTAATAATTCGGGGCGCAGGGCCGCTTTTATCGGCACAATCGGAGGCCTTGTCAATTCCGAGACTCACAGCACTAAACTCACCACACCGGACATCTGTGATTTTTACAAATTCCTGCACGCTGCCTCAGCCGCAGATTGTGAAACCGTCGCATTTGAATACTCTTCACACGCGTTACACCAAAAACGCCTTCTGGACATTACCATCCCTTACGCGACATTCACCAACCTCACGCAGGACCATCTCGACTACCATGGGACGATGGAAGAATATTTTCAGGCCAAACGTCTCCTATTCACCCAGCATCTCGGCGACGATGCTACCAACTTTGCCTTCCTAAACCTGGATGATTCATTCGGTCAGCGATTAAATCATGACCCAGAAGTCAAAAGAGTTAAAATCGGCTACGGTCAAAATAACACCGCCGCATTCCGCATCATCCATCAGCACATACTCCCAGACAACTCAACCTTCACCGCCCAATGGAAAGGACGGAGTGCCAGCTTCAAAACAAAACTTCTCGGTACACATAACGTTTACAACATCGCAGCAGCTTGCGTGAACGTGCTCCATCTGGGAATGCAGTTCGATGACTTGCCCGAAGCCGTCTCCAAGCTCACGGCCGTACCCGGTCGCTTCGAGAACGTCCCTAACAAGTGCGGCCTACGCATCATCGTTGACTATGCACACACGCCCGACGCGCTGGAAAAACTCTTGCAAAATGCAAGAAACATCACAACCGGCAAACTGCTGGTTGTTTTCGGATGCGGTGGCAATCGTGACACCACCAAACGCCCCCTCATGGGGCGGATCGCTGCACGCCTGGCGGATAGCATCTTCATAACTTCCGATAATCCCCGTAACGAGGACCCCGAAAAAATTATTGAAGAAATTGCCGCCGGCGCTGGGGATCGAGAATTGCAAAAAATTGTCTGCCGACGCAGTGCAATACGGGCTGCTATCCACTCTGCCAAACCGGGCGACACGGTTGTGATCGCTGGCAAAGGGCATGAAAACACCCAGGAAATTGCAGGAGTTTTCCATCCCTTCTCCGACCGCAACGTTGTGGAGGATATCTTGCAGAAGGAGGAGGAGGCATGACAACGGCCGACATCCTTACCTGGTCAGAGGCGGTTTCATCAACCCCTCACACGCCGGTGGAAGTGATTTCGATCTCCACTGATACACGCACACTTCAGCCGGGCCAGGCCTACATCGCTTTGCGAGGTCCTCATTTCGACGGACACGACTTCATCTCGCAAGCCATCGACCGAGGCGCCGTCGCACTAGTTGTTTCAAAAAATATCCCTGAATCCTCACCTGTGCCTGTCATCCAGGTCAAAGACACCCTGCAGGCCCTAAAAAGTATTGCACGCGGCTATCGGCAGTCCCTGCCGATCAAAGTAATAGCTGTTGCTGGCAGTAACGGGAAAACCACAGTCAAGGATATGACGGCTGCGATGTTGTCCTCACGTTATCGCATCACAAAAACACAACACAACAACAACAACCGCATCGGGGTCAGTATGACTTTGCTAGCGGCCCATGCGAGCGATGATTTCATCGTCTGCGAGATTGGGACGAATGCCCCCGGAGAAATTGCCGAGCTGTGCGAAGTCTGCCTGCCCAATGCCCTCATTATCACCAACATCAAAGAAGAACATCTCGAACAGCTTTTGGACATCGAAGGCGTATTCCGTGAGGAGAGCAGCGCACTCGACTTTCTCAATGCTGAAGGCCTGGCAGTACTTCCTGCTGATGATGAATTTTACTCCCAGCTCCGTACAAAGTCTCCGTGCCGTACACTAAGTGCGGGTTTTCATGCCGATGCAGATTTTTGTATCACCAATCTGAGTAGTGCCGCAACATCCCAAAACTTCACAATCACATCTCGCGGTGGTCAGAGCGCAGTTTCCTTCACACTGCCCGTTCCAGGGCGTCACATGGCTACCAACGCTGCTCTGGCTACAGCTATGGCCAATTCCTACGGTGTGAGTTTGGAGGAATGTTCGAATGCTTTGTCCACATTTCAATGCGAAAAAGGCAGACTCAATATCCACCATGCGGGTGGCCTTACGATCATAGATGATACGTATAACGCCAGCCCGGCCTCTATGGCAGAGGCGCTTCATGTGCTCGACACATTTCCCGGCCGCAAAGTCGCAATTCTCGGCGACATGGGCGAGCTCGGTCCCCAAGCGACACAGATTCACAGTCAACTTGCAAGTGTGATTGCGGCCTCTTCTGCAGAGCTCGTGGCAGCGGTAGGTCGACTCTCTCGATTCTACGCTGGTTGTGGCAAACCCTTATTATACTACGATGATGCCAACGCGGCAGCATCTGATATCTGCAGACACACACGCGAGGGAGATGCCATCCTTGTCAAAGGCTCTCGTTTCATGCGGATGGAAACCATTGTTAACGCTCTGAAAGGATAACCATGCTTGAACGCCTAGCAGATTACCAAAACTTCTTCGGTCCTTTACGATTGTTTGACAGCATCACATTTCGCGCGATTTGTGCGGCATTCACCGCATTCCTGGTAAGCCTTTGGATTGGCCCATGGCTCATCCGCAAACTGACAATTCTAAAAATCGGCCAACCCCTGCGTGAGAAGGAAGAAGTACACAAGCTTGCGGATCTTCACATTTCAAAAAGTGGCACGCCGACGATGGGAGGGCTGATGATTATTTCTTCTTGTCTTGCTTCAACCCTTCTGTGGGTTCGTTTAGATTTGCATCTGACGTGGATTGTGATTTTCACCATGGTAAGCACTGGTTTACTCGGCTTCTGGGATGATTACCTAAAAGTTAAACGAAAAAAAAGCAAAGGAGCCACTGCACGTGGTAAGCTGCTTTTTCAACTCCTCATAGCTACAGCAGTTGTCTCCGCCCTTTTGCTTCACCCCGATACAAAAAATATGGCAGCTTCGCTCTATATTCCTTCACTCAAGGATCCAGTGCTTCGGGAAGTGGCAGTGTTGATGGTGATACTTGGTGTTCTCGTTATTATCGGCACATCCAACGCCGTGAATCTCACTGACGGACTGGACGGTCTAGCCGCGGGTCTCTCTGTGATTGTGGCCGCAGTTCTGGGGGCTTTCTGCTACGCACATGGCCAGGCACACATCTCCAGCTATCTGCAGATTCCTTTTGTGCGAGGCGCAGCGGAGGTAGCGGTTTTTTCCTTTACTCTTGCTGGCTCCTGCTTGGGTTTCCTTTGGTTTAACGCTCACCCAGCTAGAGTCTTTATGGGTGATACTGGTTCTCTTTCCCTAGGTGCAACATTTGCTGCCATAGCGATCATTATAAACCAACAATTGCTGCTAGTCGTGCTCGGAGGCGTGTTCGTCATGGAGGCATTGTCAGTCATCATTCAGGTAGCTGGCTACAAACTCACAGGTAAAAGAGTTTTTCGTATGTCGCCCATCCACCATCATTTTGAACTTGGTGGGTGGAAGGAGACGCAAGTTGTCGTGCGCTTTTGGATTATTGGGCTGGCCTTTGCGCTGATGGCTTTGGTGACTTTGAAAATCAGGTGATGAAAAAGCATGCACTCATTCTTGGATCTGGGAAAAGCGGAATGGCAGCCGCTCGACTCTTGGCTGAAAATCATTACCTGGTGACCATAACAGATGACCGCTGGAGTGCAGTAGAAGAGATCCCTCAGGCGACTCTACAAGATGTTCATCCGCAAATCACACCAGAGCCTTGGCCCGCCTGGCGCAAAGGCATCCACGACTTGGTTGTCATCAGCCCGGGCTTGGATCCTCGACGCCCCGAGATTGTTGCCATTAAGCTCTCCGGCACCCCTGTAGTTTCTGAGTTTCAACTTGGAGCTGCAGCGCTAGCAGGTCCAGTAGTCGCCATTACTGGTACCAACGGCAAGACAACCGTCACAGAAATGGTGACAGCGATCCTGCGCGAAGGGGGCTGGTCTGCACATTCAGTCGGGAACATTGGAGAGCCGGTTTGTGAGGTAGCCCGTTTGCGGCGCAGAAGCGATTGGTGGGTGTGTGAGGTTAGCTCATTTCAACTGGAGCATTGCCCTGCGTTTCGACCGAGAGTTGCGGCTGTTCTGAATATATCTGACGACCATCTCGATCGGTACGACTCTCTTCGCGATTACGCACTCACGAAATGGAGCATTTACAAAAACCATCTTCCAGGAGACACACTAGTGATAGGATCCTCTCTGAAAAACAACTGCCCATTCAGGGATCCTGTCCTCGTGGATGAAGATCCCGAAAGTATTCGTAGAACGAATGAAAAATTCTCTTTAACTATTGGTCTGTTGTGTGGCGTCCCCGATTCGATCGCGCATCGTGCACTTAAAAAATTTTCCGAGTCTGATCACCGCCGTGAAGTTTTCCTCGAACACAACGGTGTGACTTATATCAACGACTCCAAATCCACCAACGTTCATGCTCTCGAACATGCTCTTGAGGAGATCAAGCGTCCGGTAATACTGATCGCAGGGGGGCGTGACAAAGCAATGGACTTTGCCCGAATTGGCCCGCTCATCCACAAGAAGGTTAAACATCTCATCCTAATAGGGGAGGCGCGTCAAAAACTGGCAGAAGTTTGGTGGCACACACCTCATACCATGGCAGATAATATTTCAAAGGCCGCAGAGTTGGCTGTCCAGCAAGCAGAGAGGGGGGACGTCGTACTCCTCTCTCCTGCTTGTGCCAGCCTCGACCAATTCACTGACTACAAGCAACGGGGTAACCTGTTCAAGGAGGCAATATGCAAGAAAATCAAGAAAACAACGAACTAATAGAAAACATCGCGGAAGAAACCATCGAAAACTCATCACGCTCCTCGTCGAAGATATTCCTCTTCGTTCTGGCTTTGCACATCATTGTGATTGCAGGTGCAATTGGCTTTCACCTGTTAGGTGCTGGTCAAAAAACCTCAAAATCAGCCGAAATCTCACATGAAACTACCGTTCAAGAAGGTGCCATAAAGACCTCCGAAATTACTGCACAAAAATCTCCCTCTGAGAAAGTACCGCTCGATGGGCCATTCTTTACTTCAGAAAAGCCTTCGCTGCCGATGGAATTACATACTACTCCGGAAGCTGCCGCACGAAGAGAAGCCGAAATGCTCTCTGCTAGTGAAGAACAAACCACACCTGCTCCAGAGCTTCTCGCCACGCTGCCTACTAGCCCCGCAGAATCAGAGCCAGCTGTAGTGTCGAATCAAGACGCAGAAGAAACAATATACATTGTTCGTCCAGGTGACACTCTCTCCGTAATCGCTCGCCGCTATGGCACAACTCCCGCACAGATCCTTATGGACAACAACAAAAGAAATGAGCGAATAGTTGTTGGTGAGCGACTGACCATCCGAACGGGAGCACAGGCTTCCCAAGTTGCCACTACATCCGCAGCGCCAGCTGTCTCACGGTCTGAGTCCACCACCGTTTCGGCAGCACCCCCCACTCCAGCAAAGGCACAATCTGCAAGAGTGATTCAAACACCTCCCCAAGCGACAGTGGCAACAACTACAGTGAAGGACACAGCATCCGTGCCGGTGGTGCATACAGTAGCACGAGGTGATACTCTTTACTCCATTGCACGCCGCTATCAGGTCTCAATCGAGCACTTGCGAAGATTGAACGAGCTGTCCAATGACCGGATTACCATCGGACAAAAAATTAAGATCACTTCCAACAACGAAAAAATTGAGACTGCGACACAAATCGACCGCACACAGACTTCAGCTGCAACGTCTGCGAACTCCCCAACAACGCCAGCAGCAGCAGTAGTCGGTAGCACAAATGCCCCAAAAATCCTCACCCACAAAGTGGCTCCTGGCGAGACTCTTTCATCAATTGCAAGATCTCACGGCACCACAGTGGAGCAGATCAAATCCGACAATAACCTCACTGGTGACTTCATAACGATTGGCCAGGAAATTGCCATCCACAAACCCGCAAATACACCCAGTGTAGCAAGCGGTAAAAATCCCGGCCACAAAGTCTACGTTGTTAAGGCCGGTGACACCCTCTCATCCATAGCGCGAGCACACGGTGTGAAACTGGAAGATTTGATTGCGGCAAACAACTTGGAAAGTCCCAACATCCGAGTCGGTCAAAAGCTTATCATCCCTGGTCAGTCCACTGCTAACACAGCGCCTGCCCCGCCCCCGCCTCCGGCACGGGGCAGCGGCACGGGGAATCAAACACCCGCTGAAGTATATATCGTGGAAGCAGGGGATACACTTTTCAAAATTGCGTTGCGCTACGGCATCTCTGTGGATTCCCTGAGCCGGGCTAACGCATTGAGCGAAGGCGATATTCTTCGAGTCGGTCAGCAACTACTGATACCCGCACGTCCGATTACAGAAGTTGCCAGGAATTGACATGCTCACAAGATACCCTGCCCAGATTGTTTTCTTCAGTGTGCTGACGCTCTGTGCGCTGGGTTTCGTGATGTTGTCTAGCGCAGTAAGCGGGACATTTGCTGATGGCGAAGGCACGGGTTTTTCGCCGATTGTCAAGACGCAGGCAGTGTGGCTGGCCATTGGTATCCTGGCGTTTATCGTTGCCGCATTCACCCCACTAACTTGGGTGATGCGGATGACCATTCCCTTGCTCATAGTCACAGTGATTTTCCTTTCTTTGTGTTACGTGGAGGGAGTGGGTAAAATGATTAAAGGTGCCAGACGCTGGATTGAAATCGGGGGATTCACCTTCCAGCCAAGTGAACTGGCAAAACTAGCTTTGATTCTCTTTTTGGCTTGGTGGTACCAAAAATTCCTACCAAAAACGCGGAGCTTCTTTGTCGGTTTTTTTCTACCTGCTGCTGTCAGTTTTTCTGCGATCGCATTGGTCTTGTTTCAGAAAGACGTCGGCACCTCTTTGCTTTTAATAGGCACGGTAGTGACTGTAATGTTCGTAGCAGGTTCACGCAAAAGATACATTGCGGGATTATGTGCACTTGCATTGGTTGGCTTGATTGTCCTCATACTCAATGATCCTGTGCGTAGTCGCCGATTGACCTCACACATTGAGGGGCAAGAGAAACAGGCCGCTCTAGGTGCGGGCTATCAACAGCGCCAGTCCCTGATCGCGTTAGGATCTGGAGGTATAGACGGACTCGGTTTGGAAAGAAGCCTTCAAAAAATGTTTTACCTTCCGGAAGCCCATACGGATTTCATCTTTGCCATCGTGGGCGAGGAGCTTGGTTTGCGGTTTACTTTGATTATCGTGGGTTGTTTCACATTGGTTGCGATTTGTGGTACCATCATAGCCACCCAAGCACACACTAATGCTCACGCACTTATTGCAACCGGTGTGGTAACAAGTCTCTGCCTGCAGGCGTTCATCAACATTGGTGTTGTCACATCGATACTGCCGAACAAGGGCCTTCCCTTGCCGTTTATCAGTTACGGAGGCTCAAATCTGGTTGTGGCGCTGACGATGGTGGGGTTGCTAATAAGCGTATCGCGAAGCCGCCCAGCCATTCGTCGAATGTATCCACAAAAAACACAGGAGCAGGAGCAAAATGTCATCTCAGCAACGGCAGCATAGTGTACTTATTGCCTGTGGAGGCTCCGGCGGCCACTTGATACCGGGGCTCGTTGTGCGCGCGCAACTCATAGCACGTGGTTACAGGGTGCTGCTCAGCGTTTCAGACAAAGAAGTGGATAAGAAAATTCTCAAAAACAATCAAATTGAAGCCGAGATGATATTGCCTGCAAACCGCTCAGCCGGTCCAGCTCTCATTCGTGCAGTGCGATTGGTATTGAACCTGATTTTCGGAACGCTACGCGCCAGAAAATTTCTCCAACGAAACAACGTTTCCTTCGTCTTGGGCATGGGGGGATTCAACTGTGTGCCACCGCTTTTTGCGGCCCGTTTTCTTGGTATTCCTTGTGCGATTCACGAGTCAAACGTCATCCCGGGTAAAGCCACACGGCTGTTAGCCAATCGAGTCAACTGCACGTTCCTCGGTTTCCCGCAGTGCGAAAAAAATCTTCCCGCCTTGGGCAATGGCAGAATCGTGGGGATACCGACGCGTTACGACGCATCTGCCATTAAGCATGACAAGGTGGGTTTACAAAAAAAATTCCAGCTCGAGCCTGGCAAAAAAACGCTACTTGTGCTCGGTGGCAGCCAGGGTTCGGAGTTTATCAACAGGCTGATTTTCGAACTGGCCCCCTTCCTGGCTCAACAACGAGATAACATTCAAATACTCCACATCACAGGAAAAGCTGAGCCGATTAACGCATCGAATCCCATACGTTCCGCAGGTATCCATCGTATTCATTTTGAATATCACAATGCGATGGATGAACTATACAGCTTAGCAGATGTAGTGATCGCTCGCTCAGGTGCAGGTGTGATTGCAGAAGTTTTGGAGTTTGGATTGAAGGCTGTTTTTATTCCTTTGCCCACCGCTGCCGATAATCATCAGCTCCACAACGCACTCGCTGTCCAACGCTCCGGGCACATCGAAGTACTGGAACAAAAAGAGGCCTCTCCACAACGATTGTTGGAACTCTTGAACAAGCTCTTAGCTTCAGATGAAGCTTCCGCCTCACAGAAAAAACAAAAACCAGCAAGACCCGAAATCCTGATGGCCGATGTCATCGAAAAACTGATTGAGGGGAGACAAACGTGAATAGCTCATCCCAAGATTCAGCACACATCATTGGGGTCAGTGGTTCTGGTATGTGCCCGCTTGCACATATCCTTCTTGACCTAGGCTGGCGGGTATCAGGCAGCGATCTGAAAGAGAGCGACTGCACGAAGATACTTGTCGAACGCGGTTTAAAATTTTACCAGCGACACGATGCGGAAAACATTAGCCAAGCCAGCGTCGTCGTAACTTCAAGTGCAGTGCCTGTGGGCAACCCAGAAATTCAGAGCGCCTTGGCACGACAAATCCCTGTCGTGCGCCGGGCGGAATTTCTCGCTCGCCTCCTCGCCAGTAAGAAAGTCATTCTTGTGACAGGTTCTCACGGCAAATCCAGTACCACGGCGATGCTTGCCAAGGTGCTCCGCGACTGCGGGCTTCACCCCGCTTACTACGTGGGAGGCACTGCGCGCGATTTGCCGGCGCCTGGAGCCTGGGGCACCGGAGAGTGGGCCGTAGTAGAAGCTGATGAGAGTGACGGTACTGCAGCCTGCTTTGCTCCCGAAATCACCATTTTGCTCAACACGGAATGGGAGCATGTGGACTACTTCAAATCGCCGGATGAGATGGCAGAATTTTTCTTACGTGTGGCAAACTCTTCGCGCCAGGCTGTGATCTGTAGCGCGGACGATGTGCCAGATGAGCAGCGCAAAAAGCTCACACAAAAAACAATCAGCTACGGCACAATTCCTGGAAAAACTGATGTGCTCGTTACTCTTGGCAACCACGACTCTGCCTGCCCGCAGGCAGGTGTGCGTTGGCTATCAGGGGAGCAAGTCAACTATGTGCTTTCGGTGCCTGGCCGGCACCAAGTGCTCAACTCCTCGGCTGTACTCTGTGCAGCAAAGCTTCTGGGGTGTGATCTCTCGATAGCCGCTAATAGCGTGGCTGAGTTTCGCGGTGTAGATCGGCGCATGCAACTACTTAGCGATGCTTTGGGAGTAAAAATTTTTAGCGACTATGCGCATCATCCAACGGAGGTAAAGGTCACCCTGCGTGCGGCGATGGCAGGGCATGTCGGGCGTACGATAGCAGTCTTTCAGCCTCACCGATACTCACGCTCGCGAACTTTCGCCGCAGATTACGGACCTGCGCTAGCTCCAGCGCACGCGGTTTTCATCACAAACATCTACTCTGCAGGCGAGGAACGTCCTCCTGATTTCAGCGGGGAAAACTTTGCAGATATTGTGCGGCACAACGGTTGTACAAACGTCACCTACTGCCACACACGCAGCTCTCTGCGCAACAACCTCTGGCCTATGTCAGCACCCGGCGATCAGATACTAATCATGGGTGCGGGCGATATTCATAGCTTTGCGCTAGACACTGCCAGCCATCATAAGATTGCTGAGCAACTGACTGATCTTCTCAAACACCGCGGTCGTGTGACCCGGATGGCAGACATGTCTTGCCGCACAACAATACGTCTGGGTGGTCCAGCAGAATTTCTCGTGGAGCCTTATGACGTGAACGCTGCAGCGGATGTCATCAAATTTACTTGCTCACACAGCATTCCGATCATGTATCTGGGGCGAGGCTCTAACCTGTTGGTCAAGGACGGCGGCATTCGCGGAGTAGTTCTGCATCTTCCACGCGAGCAGTTCTCCGATGTGAAGATCGAGGGAGAAGTCATCCACGCTGGTGCTGCTATCCGGCTCAAAGAACTCGTTCACGGCGCCGCACAACACAATCTCGGTGGACTGGAATTTCTGGAAGGCATCCCGGGAAGTCTTGGAGGATCCCTAAGAATGAATGCGGGGGCGATGGGCTCATGGATTTTCGACGTTATTGAGTCTGTGCAGTTCCTCGACAAAGAAGGAAATCTCCACAATTGGCCTAGAGAAAAATTCAATCCTGAATACCGTTTTGTCCCCGAGTTGCAAAATGCACTAGTAGTTTCTGCCTCATTGCGTGCAGTGCCATCTTCGCGAGAACAGATCACAGAAAAACTTCGCAAATATTCTCGCAAACGCTGGTCTAGCCAGCCAAGTGCTCCAAGTGCAGGATGTTTCTTCAAAAATCCCAACTGGGGTCCCGCAGGCAAATTGATAGACATCTCCAACCTCAAAGGCCTTAGCGAAGGCGGAGCAGCAGTGAGCGTGGTGCATGGCAACTTCTTGGTGAACCAAAATCACGCGACAGCTTCAGATATGTTGAGGTTGATGGACAAGGTGAAAAACACCATCCGTGAGATTCACGGCATAGAGCTCGAAAACGAGGTCATCATTATTGGCGAAGATATATGAAAGCCATGAACATCACTGTCTATCTAGGAGGTATTTCTGCCGAGCGGGAAGTGTCCATACGCACCGGCGAAGCAGTGGCCTCTGCCCTTGCGCGTCTCGGACATAAAGTCACCAAGGTCTTGGTTAACGATCCCACTCCCCCCATACCTGAAGGCACACAGTGTGTATTCATCGCACTTCACGGCACCTTTGGTGAAGATGGAGGCGTACAGCACTATCTGGATAAAAAACGCATTCCTTACACCGGTTCGCGTCTGGACGGTAGTCGTGTTTCCTTTGATAAAATTCTTTCCAAGCTGGCATTTGAGCGAGAAGGTGTGCGCACACCCCCTTGGCAAACTGTCAAGCGAGTGAGTGACTTTACTTTAGATGGGCCTGTCGTCATTAAGCCTCCGGCACAAGGATCCAGCGTGGGCATCAAGCTTACAGATTCTCATGAGCAAGCACGCGAAGAGATCCAAGAGTCGCTAAAGACCGAGCCTGTCTTGCTTGTGGAAAAAAGAATCTTTGGCAGGGAACTCACGGTCTCATTGCTTGGAGATACGGCACTGCCTGCCATAGAAATCCGCCCCCGCAGCGGAATATATGATTATCAGAGCAAGTACACCAAGGGCGCAACAGAATATCTTTGCCCTGCACCTTTGCCAGACACATTGGCCGCTGAAGTCGGTCGACTTGCACTGCTAGCCCAAAAAGCTACGGGAGCTCAGGTCTATTCCCGTGTAGACATTATGCTTGATGAAAGCAGCCATCCGTGGGTGCTTGAGCTTAACACAATACCGGGGATGACGGAAACCAGCCTATTTCCTCGCGCCGCCGCGGCTGCCGGTCTTAGCTTTGAAGAGCTTTGTCAAAAAATCCTTGAACTGAGTCTGAAATTATACGGGATAAACTCATGAAAAGGAAGAATGGCAGACTGGCCGATCATCCAACTAGGCGGCAGATGGGCATCAGCTTGGAGGCTGTGGTCAAACGGCAGCGTAGGCGTGGAAAAAGTTTCCGAATCTTGGGTGGGCTTTTCTTTGCCATAGGGCTGCTTGCCACACTTTTTGTCCTCTCGGGTATTGGACTACATTGGGTTGCACGACAAGCGGTATTTGAGAATTCAAAGTACAAGCTCGTACACATCGAGGTGGAGACATCAGGACGCTTGCGTCGAGACCAGGTCCTCGAATGGGCAGAGATTCCGTCCCAGACTAATCTCGTGCTCTTAAATATAAGAGAGATCCGCGAACGATTAATGAGTCAGAGTGAAATCGGCGAGGCGCATGTCAGGAAAATTCTCCCCAACAGACTGGCCATAAAAGTCAGCGAACGTCGCCCGATGGCCCGTGTCGTGACTAATGTGATAGTGGGCCAAGGTCGCGCCCTGATGTACGCTGTCGATCGCCAGGGTATTGTTATGTCACCACGACCAGGTGAAGACTTTATGCATCTGCCGGAAATTACTGGCGCAAATCTAATTGACGTTGTTCAAGGAGAGCCCGTGCGTTCGGATGCGATCATGAATGCCATTGAGCTACTAGCGGCCATTGAGCAATCCCCCCTGCGTTCAAGGATTGGCCGTCCGCGCGTTGATGTCTCTGATGATACTGTGTTGAGGCTTTCCACAAGTGTAACGGGCTGGATCACCTTCGCTAAATCCCCAGCCATTTTTGACCAGCAGTTGGAAAGGCTCGGAAAAATTTTGGACTATGCAGAAAAAAATTCTAAAAAAATTCAAAGCGCGGATTTGACCGTAGTGCGCAACGTGCCAGCCGTGCTAGTTTCTAAGAGGTAAGGCACATGATCTTCGGCAGTAGAGAAAAAATCATAGCAGCTGTTGAGCTTGGTACTACCAAGACCGCAGTCGCTGTCGCCCAGGCCAGACCCGGCGAGGCTCTCCGGATTTTAGGCTTGGGTATCAGCCATTCTCTGGGAGTGCGCAAGGGTGAAGTCGTGGATAAAGCTCAGGCCACGGAAGCATTGCGCGAAGCTGTGCTAGCGGCTGAGGAAAACAGTGGAGAAACAATAGACCGTGTGTATCTCGCACTGGGAGGAGCACATCTACAAGGTGTGTCTCGCCGTGCGAAGATCGACGTAAATAACGAGACTGGCCTGATCACCGATGAGGATGTCAGGGCTGTACAAAAAATTGCCGAGGATATTCCGCTCACAACAGATCGGTTGCGCGTGATTACTCTTGGACGTGGATTTCGGATTGACGGTGGTGAATACGTGCGAAACCCCATTGGCCTAGCTGGCCATAAGCTCGAAGGCGATTATATGATCGTGCATGGAGTCACAAGCAGGCTGACCAATATCATCACTCGCGTCACAGAACTAAATATTGAGGTTGCTAACTTTACACTCAGCGTGATCGCCGCAGCAGATGCCGTGCTCAATGATGAAGCCCGCCAGTTGGGCGCCCTAGTCATAGACTTCGGTGGAGGCCTCACCAACTACGCGTTATATCTGGATGGACGCCTAGACGACCTCGGAATTATTGGTGTGGGTGGCGATCACATTACTCAAGACATCGCCCGGGCATTTGATATCCCCACGAGATTTGCAGAGGAGATCAAAGTACGTCACGGCTGCGTGGTTGTCTCAAGAAGTCGGCGTGATGAAGTCTTAGAAATCAAGCCTTCAGCTTCGTTCGCTGGTCGTAAAATTTACCTCGAAAGCCTTGCAGAGGTCATCCGTCTACGCGTCGAGGAAACTTTTGCAATCATTCGCGAAAGAATAGGAATTGAGCGATTGGCACAAATCAGCGGCGGGATCTTTCTCACAGGCGGCAGTTCAAAGATTAACGGTATTGAACTGTTGGCAGAAGTCACATTCGGCAAAGGCGTTAATGCCGTGCGTTCGCACGATCTGAATGGCGCGGTAGAGGACCTCGCCCAACCCGCGCTGTCTGTTGTATTCGGTACGCTGATGCACGGGCGTCGGCTGATAGATGCTGAAGACGAAAGGGTGCCTTTGACAAAACGGATAAAGCGGTTCTTCTCAGGAGTAAGATAAATAGGTAAAGTTATGCTCGCGCTCAAACCCCCATCACCAGAAGAAACACCTGCAACGGTAGTCGTGGCAGGCATTGGCGGCGCCGGTATCCAAGTCTTAGATCGTTTAGTCCTGAACGGTTTGCAAGAGTCTCGGATCATTGCCATGGATACCGATATCAGAAAACTCGAATCTTCTGTTGTTCCAGAAAAGATCCCACTCGGCATCAAAGTCACCCGCGGATTGGACTCGGGGGGAGATCCTGAAATCGGCGCGCTAGCCGTAGCGTCTAGCCAGAAAGAAATCCTCGATGCCTTAGGTGACTCCACAATACTATTCATCATAAGCGGGCTAGGAGGTGGCACAGGTACGGGTGGTGCGCCAGAACTTGCGCGCCTTGCTGCAGAAAAAGGCTGTAAGGTTATCGCACTAGTTACCTTACCCTTTGAGTTCGAGGGGCGAAGACGTGCTGCACAGGCAGAGGCTGGTCTGAATAAACTCGTTTCGCAAGCAGACGCCCTGTATGTGTTACCGGGCGATGCCGTGCTCTCACTCATAGGTGATAGTGGAACGGTCTTCCAGGCCTTTGAGCTGGCGGACAGTGTACTGGGTCAGATCTCTCGTGGTCTTTGCCATCTCCTTTCTGATAGTGGATTTTTGCGTGTTGAATGGCCCGAACTCACTCGCCTTCTGGAGCCATCTGTCCGAGAACCAGGCCGCGCTTGTTGGGTTGGATGGGGCGAATCGGCAACTGAGGATCGTGCAAGCGAAGTGGTAGAAACGGCACTCAAAGGCCCGTTTCTTTCTCAGCAAGATTTACGGCAGCAGGCAGACGAGGTACTTATCTCCATTACCGGAGGCCCAAACATGCTTTTTGGTGAAGTCGATTTGATCGTCGGCAGACTGCGTGCGGAATTCCGGCAGGATTGTAAGATCCAAATAGCCACAAGGCTTGACCCAGATCGTGGTGATGAACTCAGTCTCCTTGTAATTGCTTCAAAAACAATTGTTAAGAATAATATCCACAGTTCAGACAGAATACTTCCAGCGCCTCACACAGAATCATCAGCAGAGCAACTTTCAGATGTAAGAAAAAGCCCTGTAAATGAATTAAAATTAGTTGAATTACCAATAAATTCAAAAGAATTAGAGCTAGAACCAGCTTTAGAATTAAATCAAAGCGTTCGTGAGACAAGTTCAAAGTTAACCACAGACAAGATAGATAAACAGTTACCAGAAAGTTCGGAATCAACGCATTTGGAGGTACGAAACATACTTCATGATTCAGAAGTGTCTTGTAACTTTGTTGAAGATGAAAGTACTCAAAACGACAAAAAAAACCTACCAAACGAAATTATTATTCAAGATAGCGCAAAAATAGATATACCAATCTTAAAACAAGAGTTCCAAAGTGATACGTCTGAACCTTTGCCCGAACAAGAAAAGATACAAGAGTCAAATGAAAAAATAACGAATAAGCTATCAGACCAAGACAGTTCTCGGGAAAACATTGAATCTGAGGGTGTAAGGATCAAATTTGAATTAAAAGAGTCTGACACTCATGTAAATTTGAATCTGAATTCACACCCTGGGATTGCAATGAGAGATATACCTAACAAACTGCCGCAAATTGGGTTTCTAGAAAAAAATGTTAGTGAAAAACTAGATGACCAAACACCTTATTTAAAACCTGCAGAAACGGAGGACGAAATTAAACCTACCGCAGGTTCTCTGCATCCAGTTGAAGAAGAAATCATTTCTGATGAAAAAACCCAATTACCATCAAATCAATCTGATGTTTTAATAACTAAATCTTTTGACACCGAGTCATTCAATAAATCTCAAGGAATTAATTTTATTCAAGAAATAGAATCTGATACCACTAAATTACAGAATTCTGAATCTAATTTGCAGACCAAAAGCTATGAAAAAGAAGTAACTCAGAACACTTTACAGGAAAAGTTACAGGAAGAGAAAGATAGTTTATTTAGTTATTTGCCAAAGATTCACCTAGCTCCCAATGCGCCTTTTTATGCAAGCTACGAAAAAGAAGAGCATAACTACTTTAATCCATCATATTCAAACACTGCAGAAGGTAAGATTTTTTTAAGCCCATCCAACAAAGAAAAGTCCGATGAAGATAAGAAAAAGGCGCTTAGTGAAGGCGAAATCGAGTCACCTCAAATACAGCAAGAAACACAACAAGAGAATCAAAGTTCAGTCAATTTAGATCAGAAAACATACTCCGGAAATTTATTTCCAGTTGATCCCAATCAACCAGATCACAGCTTGGAATCTGGACCCATTACACTAAAACCCAAAGTATCCTCGTCTGCACTCAACACGGCTGCTATACTTCATCAGCAGCAGATCCCTCGGCAGGAAAGCCTCAACTTCGAGGTGCCCACCCGAGGTCGTTTCGAAAAGACCGATGCCACGCTCTACAACGGAGAAAACTTGGATATACCCACATTTGTGAGAAAGCAGTATCGCGTCCGTCAGGTTCAAGATTAACTAGCTAATTCTCCAACCCCAATTTGCCAAGGCCAGCGAACGAGTACTGACTATATTTGATTTTGTTTCACCGCTGATGATTCCTTCTGCCCTACCGATTCACAACATCCGCATTGAATTTGAGCAGGCACTTAAAACATGTCGGCCGATTCTTCTTGGTGCGCCCACTGGCTCGGGCAAGAGCACGCAACTCCCCCAGTGGATTCTGGACTCACCGCACCATCCTGGGGGCGAAGTTTTTGTGTTGCAGCCGCGACGGCTCGCGGCGCGGATGCTGGCCCGGCGCGTATCGCAAGAGCGCGGAGTGCAACTCGGCGGCGAGATCGGCTATCAGATTCGACACGAAAACCGAACTGGCCCCGAGACGCGCCTTATTTTCGCCACCGAGGGTGTATTGTTACGACGCATTCTCGCCGAGCCGATGCTCCCCGGGATTGGCGCGATTGTCTTTGATGAGTTTCACGAACGCCACCTGTACACCGACATCATGTTGACGCTGGCACGCGAGCTGAAAAAATCCCGGCCCGAGCTGCGCCTTCTCATCATGTCGGCCACGTTGGAATTTACCGCTCTTCAAACCTACATGCCCGAGGCAGTCGTGCTGCGCTCCGAGGGGCGCACCTTCCCCATCACCACGGAGTATCTCTCAAAAGCCCCCGATGCCCGCGAGCCACTTTGTGACACCGTGGCAACCGCCCTGGAACGCGCCCATTCGCGCACCTCGGGGCACACACTTGTCTTCCTGCCCGGTGCGCAAGAGATCAACCGTTGCCTGACAACCGTTCGCGCCACGCATGCCGCGCGCGATTGCCTGGTGCTGCCCTTGCATGGCGAGTTGCCGCCGGAACAACAGGATCAGGCCGTGCTCCCTGGCGATACACGCAAGATTATTCTTTCCACCAACGTCGCCGAAACATCCCTGACCATAGATGACGTAGACCTTGTGATAGACAGCGGTCTAGCCCGCATCGCTCGTTACGATCCCCATCGCGGCCTCGACACGCTGTGGGTGGAGAAAATCTCCCGTGCTGCGGCTGAACAACGCGCGGGCCGCGCCGGACGCACGCGCCCGGGGCTGTGCCTGCGCCTCTGGACACGCGCCGACCATGACGCCAGGCCGCCTGCCGATACGCCCGAGATTCTCCGCGTAGATTTGGCCGAGCCGCTGCTGGCACTTGCGGCGTTGGGTCACAAGCGATGGCAAGAGTTCCCCTGGTTTCAACCACCAGACCCGCCTGCAGCGGATCGGGCTTTGCGACTGCTCCGCATGCTTGGCGCGCTGGACGAGCAAAACACTCCCACAGCACTGGGCTTGCAGTTGCTGGAGTTCCCCACGCACCCTCGGCTGGCGCGTCTCATTATCGAGGCACACCAGCGCGGCTGCCTGCGCCAAGCCGTGTTGGCAGCGGCACTCACCCAAGCCCGGCCCGTGCTGACACGCCCGGCAGACCGCACCACGCGGGAGTTGCGCGACGACATCCTCGGCTCCTCTCCCGATTCCGATTTTTTCCCGCTTTTCCGGGCCCTGGAATTTGCGCGCGCGAAAAACTACTATCCCGAACCGTGTCGCAAACTCGGCATCCATGCCCTGGCTGCGCGCGAAGTCCATCGCATCGCAGAGCAACTCCTCGGCATCGCCGAAGCTGCAGGTAGGCAGCCGGAGAGCACGCCGCCCGCCTCCTCCGAGCCCTTTGCCAAATCCCTGCTTGCCGCCTTTCCCGACCGCTTGGCCAAGCGCCTCGATCAAGGCACACTGCGCGCCCGCACCGCCGAAGGACTTGTCGGCGTAGTCGACGACGACTCCCACATCCGCGACTCGCCGCTTTTCCTCAGTGCCGAGATCAACGAAATCGGCCGCACAACCGACGCGAATGCACGTCGCGCTCCGGGTGCCCCGCCCGCACAGTCCGGACAAGTGCGACTCTCGCTCAACACCGCCATCCGGCCCGAGTGGATTGAGGAGCTGTTCCCGGGACAGATTCGTCGCGAACGTTTACTGGAATGGGATGTGCAGCTCCGGCGTCTCACAGCGCGCCCTGTTGTGAGCTTTCAGCAACTCATCCTTCAGGACGCTGCACCCACTGATGCCCGACCGGAAGAATCTGCCGCCGAGCTTGCCTCGCGCATTCTCTCGGGCGAACTTCCTCTGAAACTCTGGGACCATCGCTGCGAAAACCTTCTTCAGCGCCTTCACTGGGCGGCGCAAAAATTTCCCAAGCTGGCCCTGCCAGAGTGGAATACCGAAGCTCATTGCACCCTGCTGGAGCAACTCGTTTTCGGACATCATGCCTACAAGGACATCAAAGACCTCGATCCCTACCCCGCGTTGCTCGACTGGCTCGGGCCTGCTCATTCAGCCACACTGGACACTTATGCCCCCACACATCACACCCTGCCTTCGGGGCGGCGCGCCCGCCTCACTTACCGCGCGGATGGGGCGGCCGTCATCAGCTCGCGTCTGCAAGACTTCATCGGCTGCGATCGCACGCCACTCATTGGCGCGGGCCGCGTGCCTGCGCTCATCGAACTGCTTGCCCCCAACATGCGCCCCGTGCAGGTGACAGAAGACCTGGCCAGCTTTTGGAAGAACACCTACCCCGAGCTGCGACCGGCGCTCAGCCGCCGCTATCCCAAGCACCAATGGCCCTAAAGTGCTTGTGCTTGTCTTAGTCTGATTGAGACTTTCATAAAATCCGGACCATGCAGACACCTCTGCAAGTCGCGGGGCAGAATTTTTTATTTCAAGAGCGGGCAGTATGATTTTTTTGTTTTTGATGAGCCTGCTTTAACAGTGTGGTTTGCAGGGCCCGTATTTCGGCTAGGCGGAGTTTACGAATTTGCCCCGGCTGCAGATTGGCCATTTCAAAACTGCCGATCCGCGTGCGCGTGAGCCGCTTCACATCATAACGCAGGTAACCCAGCAGCACGCGAATCTGTCGCTTTATGCCCTGCGTAAGGACCACGCGGATGCTGCGCTCGCCAGCGGGCACGATCTTATCAAACCGTGCGGGCCGTTCCTCGATCCTCATGCCCCGCAGCAGGCGGGGAGCGTGCTTCTCGAAGTCGAGCGGGCGGTCGAGCTGCACCAGGTATTCTTTGGGAATTTTCGCCGCGGGGCGCGTGAGCTTTTGTGCAAGGGCACCATCGTTGGTCAAGAGCAAGAGGCCTTCGCTTTCCGCGTCAAGGCGGCCCACGTAATCGAGGTGGTGCAACTCTGGTGGCAGCAGTTCATAGATCGTCTTAAAACGGCCTTGGGCTGCACGCGAGCACAGGTAGCCTGGCGGTTTGTTGAGTGCCCAGACTTCTGTTGGCCGCTGTTTCACCACGCGGCCGTCGCACTCGACACGCGCCCCAGGCGGCACGGTGTCGCCGGGTTGGGCAGGGCGTCCGTCGATCGTTACGCGACCAGCGGCAACGAGCGCATCGCACGCGCGACGCGATCCCAGCCCCGCGTCGGCCAGGTATTTGTTGATGCGTATGGTTTGTGACATTGTGCTGAGTGCTCTTGGCCAGTTCTATGGCGAAGAGGTCGATTTAACGACAATGAAATTTCCTCAAGTAAATTCGTAAAAACAAGAGCAGCAAAGTGGGCTCATTGCATCGGGTTATTGTTCTATTAAAGTGCTGCCCATGTCTTTTTTTATTTTGTTTATTCGGTTAGGGCAGGCTTTCTGTCAGAGATTTACCCCTTCGGGATACGTATTAACAATTCTTCGACCTCCCTAGGTTGCTTGGAAATTTCCTGACGCCATCGTCCGAAGTGCCCTTGGTTGTTCACCGCATTTATCCATTCGTCGAGGTAGCGGTGCTTGACCCGGTCTTGCTCGCTCTCCTCGCCTTTGGTTTCCAAGATGAGCATTTCGCCACGTACAAGCCGCACGAGAAAATCGGGACGATACTTCCGAACTACTCCCTGATACAGATAGGGGATTTCAAAGCCGAGATGGTCGTTCTTGACCCAAGCGGCGACGGCTTCGCTATTTTCTAGGGCAAAGGCGTCGGAGGCTTCCCAGGTGCTGTCATAGACGCAGACGTTGATGTGGGACTTGTGGGTGACATGGCAGGGCTTGCCCGTGTACCAACTATCCATCTCGCCGGTGGAGCGGATGGGATGATCGCGGT
>CALLMV010000011.1 GCA_938005615.1 uncultured Verrucomicrobiae bacterium | reverse complement strand
GTTGTGCAGATCGCGCAGTCGCTCAGCCGCGTGGAGCACGGCGTGATGTTCGACAGCGGATACGACGATATGGCGTGTGCGACCGTTGCTCACGGCCGCAAGTGCGAGACCGATCACTCCGAGATTGTTCGCCTCCGTGCCGCTTCCGCAGAAAATAATTTCGTGCTCCTTGGCTCCGAGCAAAGAAGCGCAAAGTTGGCGTGCCTCGTCAATCGCACCCCGTGCTCGTCGCCCCTCGGCGTGGATGCTGCTGGGATTGCCGTGGGCATCAATGTCTGTGATCCAATCTGACATTGCGTCGGCGACCACAGGATCAAGCGGGGTTGTCGCGTTGTAATCGAGGTAGATGCGCTTCATTCAAATCTGGTAATCGGCGGCGGCTCGAAGTCTGTTTTGCACCACGGCCCGGCCTCCTTCCATGAGAACGATCGAATCTGGTGGCACAGAGTCCACTAGCCAAACATTGCCTCCGATTATGCTGCGTGCGCCCACAACAGTGTCGCCCCCGAGGATCGTGGCCCCAGCGTAAATGGTGACTTCGTCTTCTATGATGGGATGGCGCTGCAAACCTTTGACCAGTGAGCCATCCTGGTTGCGGCGGAAGGATTTCGCACCAAGAGTGACGCCCTGGTAAATTTTCACATCGCGTCCAATCACACTTGTTTCTCCCACAACGACACCTGTGCCGTGATCTATAAACAGGCCTCCACCAATTTTGGCGCCGGGGTGAAGATCAATCCCCGTGCGGCTATGAGCCCATTCCGTGAGCATGCGGGGCAGCAGAGGCACCCCGATCGAAAAGAGCACATGAGCGCAACGCTGCATTGAAAGGGCTTCGATGCATGGATAGGATAGCACGACTTCTTCCCGACAACTGGCCGCGGGATCGCCGCGGTAAGCAGCCTCTACATCTTGAACCAGCAGCTCACGCACCGCGTCGAGTGAGCGGAAGAATTCTTCTAGAACTTGCGCACTATCCTGTGGCGCACATTTTGTGGCGAGGCCTTGCTGGTAACCGAATTCCAAACTGCGGCGAACTTCGGTTTCCATCATGGGTCGCAAACGTTCGATCAAACAGCCAGTTTTTTCTGCAATCTCACTGGAGTGAACAACGTGATCCTCAAAAAATCCGGGGAACAGCAACCGGAGTAATTCAGCACAAATCGAACCTACGCCTTCCTTGGTCGGTAGATTCAACCCATCCACATGGTTGATCACCCCAAATTTTTCGTAGGAAGCGAGAAGTGCAGCAACGATGTCTTGTGTGCCCCTGGCCATTAAGTTTTATTGCCACTATATTACAGCAAACACAATCCCGCCAAGTGCGAGGTTATAATACCTCAAGGTACAAGGAATATTCTGTTGGTGAATGGACACTGAACCTCTGTTCCCCTGGGGTAGGGCTGACCGGTAGTAGGATCCGTTACATCCACTATGCCTTGGTCAGGGGCGTGGGGGCTCAGTACAAAACCGGGGCGACCGGCAATTTTACGACCCCAAGGATAGCGCGGTGCGCTAGTCGCAGTAGTCGGAGGAGGAAGCCGATTGCTGCCAGAGGGTATATTGACTCCACGATCGTCGGGGTAACGACCGGCATCTCCTGGCTGAGGAAAGCGGTCATAGGGAGGTGGCGTTGGCTCGGGGATGGGCAACGTGTCCCTCGTATTGATCGACGCAGGTTCATCGACTTTAACTAAGGGCACAGTATCCCTCTTAGGGGCGCACGAAGCTACAATCAGCAATGCTGGAAGGGTAACGGTTGCAAACCGTAAGAAAAAAGGGATATTTCTGGACATTGCCTCGCATTAACACGTGGTAAATTATTTTCAAGAAATCTCTCAGAAATATTTTCCAGGTTTCTCAAGCAATCTTTCACACCAGATATCTTGTCCACTCAAACTACACAACTTCACTTTACCCGCGGAATTTTTCGCGTTAGCCTAAACCGTGTCTCTGACCTTACCGCCATGTCCTTTTCCTAAGAAATTTCCTTCATCTCTGATGCGTGATGATACTTTTTTTCTGAGCCATGCTTACAATCTCGCGATAGATGCTTGGCGTGCGGGTGAAGTGCCTGTAGGTGCTGTGATCGAGAGTGAGGGGCAAATCGTCGCCTGTGCCCATAACCAGGTTGAAACCCTCAAAGATCCCACCGCCCACGCCGAATTACTCGCGATCACTCAGGCAGCTAGTACGTTGGGTGACTGGCGACTTAATGGTTGTACGCTTTATGTTACCAAGGAGCCTTGCCCGATGTGCGCAGGGGCAATTATCATGTCGCGCATTTCACGCGTTGTATACGCTGTGAGCGACGATAAGCTTGGCTGCCTGGGCGGTGCCTTAGCCTTGCATGAGGTGAGCACGTTTCAGAGCCATCCAATTGTCACAACGGGTTTGATGAACCAGGAATGCCTCGAGATTCTCCGCGCTTTTTTCCAGTGCAAACGTGAGCTTGCAGAAGTGTCCGACCAAGCTCAACTTCCCGCAAAATGGAACTGATTTTTCTTGGCACGGGCACATCCCAGGGCGTGCCGATGATCGCGTTTCATGAACACAAGTGCGATCTGAACAACCCCAAGAATTGGCGCACGCGCACAAGTGCACATGTGATTGCCGCCGGATTGCACATCCAAATTGATGCCGCTCCAGAGTTTCGCCTTCAGTGTATTTCCAACAAAATAGAGAAGATCGATTACTTTATCCTGACTCACGGCCATTCAGACCACGTTATGGGCATGGATGATTTACGAAGATTTTGTGACCAACGCGATTCTAGTGCAATTGATGTTTACTCAACCGACGAGGGACTCAATCGAGTTGCGGAAATTTACCCGTATGCGATTATGGATAAGCCCCGCTACAAGGGTTACCCAGCGTTCCGGCTCAATCTCATCGGAGATACATTAGAACTGCCGGGGGTGACGATCCACACCACGCTGATGCCTCATGGAAGTCTGCAAGTCCTGGGATTACTGTTTCATGAACATGGCACTGGCCATCGCTTAGCGTATTATACTGATTGCAAAGACGTCCCTTCGCGAGCCAGAAAATTAGCGCATGGCTGTGAAGTGATGGTGCTGGATGCTTTGCGTTATGAAGAGCATCCGACGCATCTGACGCTAAATGAGGCGCTGGCTGTCAGTGCTGAGTGTGGTGCCCAGCGTACGTTTCTGACACACATGACGCATCACATGGATTACGATGTACTTTGCAAACGGTTGCCCGCTCACATTCGCCCCGCTTATGATGGTCTCCGAGTATCTACCTGAGACGTCTCGGCAGAGATGAGACCCGTGAACGCTTAGTCAGACTGAGTCAACTGAGCTCAAATAACATAAATATCAAAAAGTTTAAGTGTTATAAAAATACTATGTTAAAAAGTTTTGATATATAAAAAATGAAATTGTCATTTTAATCGCTGGCAGTAGGCGCAAGCTATTTGTGCGTGATTTTAAGCAGCACAATCCCGCAAACGATAAGCCCTAGCCCGATAAGGCGCATTGGATCTCGGGATTCCTGAAGAAAGAAGATGCCTGCGATTGCGGTGCCGCATGCGCCAATGCCCACCCACACGGCATAAGCGGTGCCTACCGGTAGGCTACGCATGGCCAAGGAGAGGCAATACATGCTTAGGGCGATGAAGAGGATGGTGAAGGCGGAGGGTACAATGCGGGTGAAGGATTTGCTGTGCGGCATGATGAGGGCATAGATAACTTCGCATGTGCCGGCGATGAGAAGCCAGAGCCAGGGGTTTGAGGCGTTCACGGAAGAGCGGTTGACTTAGGCCGTCGTTGCGTTGGAGTCTTTAGGTTCGGAATCATCCTGCTCGGTATCGACGACAGGGGCCATGGCAATGAGTTTGTGGCCTTCGGCGAGATTGACGAGGCGCACACCCATGGTGTTGCGGCCGGCTTCGCGGATTTCGGCGGCACGGATGCGGACCATTTTGCCGTTGGAGGAAATGCACATGATTTCGGTGTCGTCGCGCACGGTGAGGGCGCCGGCCACGAGGCCGGTTTTTTCGCCGGTTTTCATTGTGATGATGCCTTTACCGCCGCGGGATTGTTTGCGGTATTCTTCGAAGCCGGTGCGTTTGCCGACGCCGTTTTCGCCGGCGACGAGGAGCTGGGCGTCGTTTTCGACGATCACCGAGGCGACGACGTGGTCATCCTTTTCGAGTGAGATGCCTTTGACGCCGGCGGCGGGGCGGCCCATGGAGCGGACGTCTTCCTCGCTGAAGCGGATGCTCATGCCGTGGCGAGTGATGAGGACGATGTCGTCGTGGCCAGAGGTGAGTTGGACCTGGATGAGGGTGTCGCCGTGTTCGATACCGATGGCGATAATGCCGCCTTTGCGGACGTTGGCGAAGGCGTCGAGCGGGGTCTTTTTGACGGTGCCTTGGCGCGTGGAGAAGAAGACGAATTTGTCGGGGGCGTTCCAGGTGATGTCGTTGCCTTGGGAATCGCGGCGGGATTCGACGCGGAGGAGGGCGACAATTTTTTCTGAGGATTGGAGTTCGAGGACGTTGGCGATGTTACGGCCGCGGGAGGTGCGGGTGCCTTCGGGGATTTCGTGGACGCGTTCCACGTAGACGCGGCCGGTGTTGGTAAAGAACATCAGGTAGTCGTGTGTGGAGGCGGTGAAGAGACGTTCGACGAAGTCGGTGGCGTCGGGGGTGTCGGGGGTATCGCCGGGGGATTTCACGCCGAGGACGCCGCCGCCGCCGCGACGCTGGGTGCGGTAGGAGGAGGTGGGGGTGCGTTTGATGAGGCCGTTGTGGGTGAGGGTGATGATCATGCCTTCGTTGGCGATGAGGTCTTCGATCTGCATTTCGCCTTCGTCGGGGACGATCTGGGTGCGGCGGGGGGTGGCGTATTTTTCTTTGATGGTGCGTAGGTCGGTTTTGATGATGCCGAGGACGCGTTCTTCACGGGCGAGGATGTCTTGGAGGTCGGTGATGGTGGCGAGGATGTCGGCGTATTCTTTTTTGACTTTGTCGATTTCCAGGCCGGTGAGTTGGTAGAGGCGGAGTTCGAGGATGGCATCGACTTGTTGGTCGGTGAAGGTGTAGAGGCCGTTATTGAGGCGGGCTTCGGAGCGGATGAGGATGCCGAATTTTTCTGCGGCTTTGCGGGGGAATTCGTAGCCGAGGAGTTTTATTTTAGCTTCGTCGCGGTTGCGGGATTCACGGATGATGCGGATGAATTCGTCGAGGTTGGCGATGGCGATGAGGTAGGCTTCGAGGGTGTCGGCACGTTTTTCCGCAGCGGCCAGTTCGAATCGGGTGCGCCGGAGGATAACTTCGCGGCGGTGTTCGATGTAGCAGGAGATGAGTTCTTTGAGGTTAAGGGTTTTGGGGCGCCGCTGATCGATAGCGAGGATGTTGGCGCTAAAGGAACTTTGGAGTGCGGTAAGGTTGTAAAGTTTGTTGATGACAACTTTGGTGTTGGCATCGCGTTTGAGTTCGATGACAAGGCGGATGTTTTCGTCGGATTCGTTACGAACGTTGGTGATTTCGGGGAGTTGTTTTTCGTTGACGAGTTCGGCGATGCGGGTTTCGACAGCGGCGGGGTTGACGTTGTAGGGGACTTCGTCCACGACGATGATTTCTTTGCCGCCTTTGAGCTCTTCGGTGTGGAGTTTGGCGCGGAGCTTGAGGCCGCCGCGTCCGGTGGCGAAGTAGTTTTTAATGCCTTCGATGCCGACGAGGATGCCGCCCGTGGGAAAGTCAGGGCCTTTGATGTGTTTCATGAGTCCCGCGATGGTGATGGCGGGGTTGTCGATTTGCGCGCAGATAGCGTCCACAACTTCGCCAAGGTTGTGCGGGGGGATGTTGGTAGCCATGCCGACGGCGATGCCAGTGCCGCCGTTGACGAGGAGGTTGGGGAAGGCGGCGGGGAGGACGGTGGGCTCGGTTTCGTTTTCGTCGTAGTTGGGTTGGAAGTCCACGGTGTTTTTGTCCATGTCTTCCATGAGGGCAGCGCCGAGATGGGTGAGGCGCGCTTCGGTGTAGCGCATGGCGGCGGGGGGGTCGCCTTCGATGGAGCCGAAGTTGCCTTGGCCGTCCACGAGGGTGTCGCGCATGGACCAGGTTTGGGCCATGTTGACGAGGGTGGGGTAAACGGCTTGGTCGCCGTGGGGGTGGTATTTACCAATGGTTTCGCCGACGATACGTGCGCATTTGAGAGTTTTGCGGCCCGGGAGGACGCCGAGTTCGCGCATGGCGTAGAGGATGCGGCGTTGGGAGGGTTTGAGTCCGTCGCGCACGTCGGGGAGGGCGCGGGAAATGATGACGGACATGGAGTAGTCGAGGAAGGAGTTTTTGATTTCTTCGGCGACGTTGATTTTGTCGGGGCGTTCGTTTTGGGCAAAGAGGGACATGGCGGTTGCTGTTTGGTTCAGATTGTTTGATGGACGGGGAATGGTATTTTGGAGAGATCTAGGGTTGTGAGGTTGATGTATTTTGAGGCTTGATCGATGTCGAGGGCGACGGGCTGTCCTTGGGCGTCGAGATCGAGGGTGATGTTGTCTGTGATGAGGCGGGTGTCTGCAGCAGGGGAATCTGAGAGTTCTATGGAGAGGGTGTCAGTTGCTGGGAAGTATTGGATTTTCATGGTTTGTAACCTCTATCTGGGAATGCGTTGTGGATTGTGGTTTCATCGTTGAGCGTCACGACGCGGAGATATTTGCCCTCGAGTTGGGGGATGGGAGCCCAGAAGCGTATGCGCTCGCCATCGGGTTGGGGGGATTTTTTTTCGTAGTGTTGGAGGGCATAAATGCACATCTCTTTGGTGATGTAGGGTCGCTTGATGAGGACTTTTTGAGTGAAGTAATCTGTAAACGCATAAGTTTTATGGGGTGGGCGAGGAGTTTCAGACATCGAGGTTGCGGACGTTGAGGGCGTGGTCTTCGATGAATTGGCGACGGGGTTCGACTTGGTCGCCCATAAGGGTGGTGAACATTTCTTCGGCTTCGATGGCGTCGGTGAGGTCGATGCGCAGGAGTTTGCGATTGGCGGGGTTCATGGTGGTTTCGTAGAGTTCTTTGGCGTTCATTTCGCCAAGGCCTTTGAAGCGGACGATGGTGACGCCGCGTTTGCCGATTTCTTTGATGTGGTCGAGGATTTCCTGCGTGGAGAAGAGGGGAGTGCGTTTTTCGTTGTCGCCAGTGCCTTCGATAAGCTCGTAGAGGGGTTTGTCCTGCGCGGAGTAGTGGTCGAGGTCGAAGCCTTTGTGGTGGAGTTTTTCGAGTGTGTGTGCGATGCCTTTGGCTTCGGTGAGGTGGATGTGACGGGCGCGGCGGGTGGGGCCGTTTTTCTTGGTGTTGGCGGATTTTTCGGCGGGGTCTTCGGTGTCTTCGGAGTCGCCGTTGGTGTCGTGGGAGTAGAGTCCGAGGTCTTCGTTTTGTTGGGCGAATTCTCCGAGGTCTTGGTCGGTGAGGAAGTAGTGGACGGTTTCGTTGTTGCCGTGGCGGATGCGGACGAGGTGGGTGGGGAGGGCGCCGGTGCGGGGGTCGCGGGCGGCGAGGTAGGCCTCCATGTCGCCGCCGTGGGCGCGAAGTGCGCGGGCGTATTTGTCGAGTTGTTCGAGGAGTTCGATGACTTCTTCGAGGGCTTTACCGGTCAGGTCTTTTTTGGCGTGGAGGTCGCGGAGGCGGACGTCTTCTGTGCCGAGTTGGATGAGGATTTTGGAGAGTTGGGTATCGTCCTGCACGTATTCTTCGCGTTTTTTGCGTTTGATGCGGTAGAGGGGGGGCTGGGCCATGTAGATGTGGCCGCGTTGGATGAGTTGGGGCATTTGGCGGTAGAAGAAGGTGAGGAGGAGGGTGCGGATGTGGGAGCCGTCCACGTCGGCGTCGGTCATGATGATGATTTTGTGGTAGCGGAGGCGTTCGATGTTGAAGGCGCCTTCGCCTTCACCGTCGCCGATGCCTGTGCCGATGGCGGTGATCATGGTGCGGATTTCTGTGTTTTGGAGGACTTTGTCGAGGCGGGCCTTTTCGACGTTGATGAGTTTGCCACGGAGGGGGAGGATGGCTTGGTATTTGCGGTCGCGGCCTTGTTTGGCGGAGCCGCCGGCGGAGTCGCCCTCGACGATGTAGAGTTCGGTGTTGGCGGGGTCGCGGTCGGAGCAGTCGGCGAGTTTGCCGGGGAGGCCGCCGCCGGTCATGGCAGTTTTGCGGACGGCTTCGCGTGCTTTGCGTGCGGCTTCGCGGGCGCGGGCGGCGTTGAGGGCTTTTTCGATGATTTTTTTTGCGACAGTGGGGTTGGCGTCGAAGTAGTGCATGAGGCCTTCGTAGGTGGCGGAGGAGACGATGCCTTCGACTTCGGGGGAGAGGAGTTTGACTTTGGTTTGGGATTCGAATTTGGGGTCGGGGTGTTTGATGGAGATGACGGCGACCAGGCCTTCGCGCACATCGTCGCCCGTGATAGCGGGGTCTTTTTCTTTGGTGAGGTTGTTGGATTTGGCGTATTGATTGATGGCGCGGGTGAGTGCGGTGCGCAGGCCGGCGAGGTGGGAGCCGCCGTCGGGGTTGCAGATGGTGTTGGTGAAGCAGAGGATTTGTTCGGTGTAGGAGTCGTTGTATTGAGCGACGAGGTCGATGATGATGTCGTCTTTTTCGCGGTGAATGACGACGGGTTTGGGGTGGAGGACGTCTTTGCCTTTGGAGAGTTGTTTAACAAATTCGACGACGCCGTCTTTGTAGTAGAATTTTTCTTTGTAGTGGGGTTCGGTGCGTTCGTCGGTGAGGTTGATTTCGAGGCCGGAGTTGAGGAAGGCGAGCTCGCGCAGGCGTTGGGCGATGCGGTCGGTTTTGAATTCGGTCGTGTCTAGGAAGATTTCGGGGTCGGGTTTGAAGGTAATGAGTGTGCCGGTGTCTTTGGCTTTGCCGATGACTTCGAGTTTTTTGGTGGTTTTGCCGCGTTCGAATTCCATGCGGTGGACTTTGCCGTCGCGGGAGACTTCTACGGCGAACCACTCTGAAACGGCGTTGACGCATTTGGCACCGACGCCGTGGGTGCCGCCGGAGTATTTGTAGCCGCCTTGGCCGTATTTGCCGCCGGAGTGAAGGGTGGTGAGGACGAGTTCGACGCCGGGGATTTTGTATTGGGGGTGGATGTCGACAGGGATGCCGCGGCCATTGTCGCCGATGGAGATAGAGCCGTCTACGTGGAGTGTGACATCGATGCGTGAGCAGTGGCCAGCGAGGTGTTCGTCTACGGAGTTGTCGAGGACCTCAGAGACGCAATGGTGAAGAGCGCGTTCATCGGTGCCGCCGATATACATGCCGGGTTTTTTGCGGACGGCTTCGAGGCCTTCGAGTTTACCGAGTTTAGATGCGTCGTAGATAGGCTGTTCGACCATGGGGCATCGTCACAGGTTTTGCACAATTTGTCCAGCAAAAGCGTGTTATTGAGCACAATTAGATGTGGTGTAATAGCATTTGTTTGGGAAGGGTGTACAATTAGTAGCATTTACGGGTGCCCTCAGAGAATTTGCACAAAAACGCAAGATTTGTGTTGTATGATTCTGCGTGAAGTGCGCTTTAAATGTTCATGGATATTTGGATTGTTACTTTTACTTGACAAAAACAGCTTTCGTGAAGTCGTGAATGAGTGATCCTTCGTTTTCGGTATCAATAATAAAAACCTGCCTACTGCCATCAGTCAAATGAATGGTGATCACCTTGTCCTCTATGGTGTATGTGCCTGTGATTGGGTAAGAGTTCATGCTGAAAACAGCTTGGTTATTCGGCTTAATCTGGAGAATAAGTTCGGAGGGCATGAATTCGGATAGTGAGATATATTCACCAAGTAGAGAGTTGGAGGGGTCTTTCGGAATAGATAAAATACTTGAACTGATCATAATTGAGTTATTCTCATTGCACGAATTTAGAATTAAGCTCTTTAGAGGGGCGTATGCTCCAAAAGAGAGCATATTTATGTACCGTAATAATGAGACTAAAGCTGGCATAATAGCCGCATAATCAGTGTAATTTGGGAATGCTTGACGGGAAGAAGGGAAAGAGAGCACCTTCAAACGATGGTCGCGCTGATAGATTATGGAATGGGAAATTTGCGGAGCGTAGAGCGAGCGTTGCAAAAGTGTGGTGCGAGCGTACGCGTAGTGAGTGAGCCGCAAGGACTTTCTGACGTAAAAGGTGTGGTATTTCCGGGTCAAGGTGCTTTTGGCGATTGCATGTTGCGTCTTCAGGAAAGTGAGCTTGGAAGCGCGCTTAGGGAATGGATCCTTTCTGGTGGGTACTACCTTGGGATCTGTTTAGGCTTGCAAGCTTTGTTTGAGACGAGCGAGGAGGCGTTGAATATTACGGGACTTGGAATCGTTCGGGGGCGTGTGGTGAAATTTGGTGCTGTGGCACCCATGGTTCCTCACATGGGATGGAACTCTGTGTGTGAGGCGTCTAGCAGGTGTTCACTGTTTAAGGGAATTGCTGATGGAGAGTATTTTTATTTCGATCACTCTTTTTATGGGCAACCTTTGAAGGCTGAAGTTGAGTACGGTGTGACTGAACACGGGGCTAAATTCCCTTCTGTACTGTGGCGCAGAAATCTCTATGGAGTGCAGTTCCATCCGGAAAAAAGCCAGGAGGTGGGATTAAAGTTGTTGCAGAATTTTCTCGAACTATGTGGTGAGGTGGTGAAAAGCAAGTGAGTTTCAGTTCTTTTCGATCATACGGTTAGATACAAATTGTAGCTTTTAACACGGATTGTAGCCTGGGCTAAGCTATTACTTTATTATGTTAGTATACGGCCTGCGTGTGCTGCGACTTTTAGTCGCAAAGCGTTTAGGCGGATAAATCCGGTGGCATCGTCCTGGTTGTAGAGTTGCTGGCCGTCTGCTTCCATTGTGGCGATGGTTTCGTTGTAGAGGGAATCAGGGGATTTGCGACCAGCAGTGATAATGTTTCCTTTGTAAAGTTTCAGTCGGACGGTGCCATTGACGTATTTTTGTGATTCTGTGATAGCAGCCTGAAGGAAGTGGCGTTCTGGTGCAAACCAGAAGCCGTAATAAACAAGCTCTGCATACTTGGGCAAAATGGAGTGCTTAAGACGCATGACTTCGCGATCAAGTGTAATAGATTCAAGCTGCATATGTGCGTGGTGAAGAATGGCTCCGCCGGGGGTTTCATAAACGCCTCGGGATTTCATGCCGACGAAGCGGTTTTCAACTAAGTCAACACGGCCGATGCCGTGGGTACCACCTAGTCGGTTGAGGTGTTGCATAACTTGAAGTGGTGTCATGGGATGCCCAGAATCCGGGATTTTAGCTGCACGCAGTGTAGTGCAGCAGCCCTTGACAAAGTCTAATTCGACGTATTCGGGGGTGTCTGGTGCGAGAACAGGGTCTGTGGAAAGTTTGAACATTTCGCGGTGTTCAGGAGCAGAGGCGTCGAGCCAGATGTCTTCAAGTAGGCCGGCTTCGTATGAGATGTGGAGGAGATTCCTATCCATTGAATAAGGTTTTCTGGCACTGGCTTCGACGTTAATCTGGTTTTTGGTGGCATACGCTATCATTTCTTGGCGACCAGGAAATTGTTGGCGGAATTGAGGAATACGCCAGGGCGCGATCACTTGGATCTCGGGCGCAAGTGCTGCTGCGGTTAGTTCAAATCGTACTTGGTCGTTGCCTTTGCCTGTGGCCCCATGGGCTATTGCTGCTGCGCCGGTTTCGCGCGCGATTTCAATCATGCGTTTGGCAATCAGAGGCCGAGCTATAGAGGTACCTAAGTAGTATTGATTTTCGTAAAGTGCACCAGCCTGCATCAGCGGGTAAATAAAGTCGGCGGCAAATTCTTCGCGCAGATCGGAAATGATGCAGCGGGAAGCTCCCGTGGCGAGAGCTTTTTCTTCAAGGCCATGGAGTTCCTCCTCTTGCCCAATGTCTGCACAGAATGCAATTATGTCAGCGTTATAGGTCTCTTTGAGCCATTTAAGGATGACCGAGGTATCGAGACCGCCCGAATATGCTAGTACGATTTTCATGGTGGGGGAGGCTAGTAAATTAGTCTTTAAGTTGGGAAGTAAATTGTTGGTGTTTTGCGAGAATGAGTTACAAAGCGGGGATGTATGTTGATCGTGAGTAAAAAAATATTTAACGAACTACAGAGGCTATGTTCCGTAGTAATTCTGTTGTCCGGCGAAGTTGTGGTTGGCAGTGCGTAGGTCTCTTCATCTTGCTCGACAACTGCTTTGTTTAGTACTTTTTAACAACGCGGAAGTCAGCTTGCAGTGGTCATTTTATTCCGTGGAGTCTCGCCTCACACGTGGCAATTTTACGTGATCATTTGGTTTGCAATAAGCTCAGCCTGAAACACACAGTCGGTTGCTTGGGCCTACTACTGGTATTCATCTCTGATCGTTCTATTTACAGGATAATTTTTAGCCTTTGAGACCGGCATTGTTTGCCTTACGGGCAGGACTGTGGTTTTGGTGAGCCGGACCGCCATCAGGCGTGGGAGGTGCCATTTGGTCGGCGGGTGCGGGAGTTTATGGCCGAGGCGGCGGGTTTGCCCACGGGTTGCTATTTGGCGATCTGCCACGGGGGGACTGCGGGTGGCATGCTGAATGATGTGGTGCGGCGCGGCGAACAGAAGCTGCGCGATGACATCCTTTGTCCGGTGGTCTCTTTGGAAAACACCGGCTGGGCGGAATTTTTGCTGACGGCGGACCGCCAAGGGGATGCGCTGGTCCGCTGGAACATGCCGCCGGAACTATTTCAAATTTAGGCGTTGGGAAACGGTGCCGGGGCAAATCAGCCCTTGACCGCCTGCAGGGCATGCGTGCCGGGCTCTAACGAGGTTTTTGAAGCAGACCAGCCAGGCGGAAGGGAAAGGGTGGCCATGGTTCCCTGGGGGACGGTGAGCTGG
Source organism: uncultured Verrucomicrobiae bacterium (assembly GCA_938005615.1). Lineage (GTDB taxonomy): Bacteria > Verrucomicrobiota > Verrucomicrobiia > JADLBR01 > CALLMV01 > CALLMV01. The sequence goes on along the minus strand of CALLMV010000011.1, from coordinate 54,141 downwards.
AGCTGAAGGGTTTGGTCTTTGAGTTCCCAGCGGATGGCGGTTTCGCCATGCGGAGTGTGCAGGCGGGCTTCGGCGTGGGTGAGGCTGCCGCCGGGGCGGGGCTTGAAGAGGATTTCCTTGTATCCGGGGGCAGCGGCTTCCAAGCCGGCCACGGTGCTGACCATCCAATCACCCACCGCGCCGTAGGCATAGTGGTTGAAGGAATTCATGCCCTTATCCTGGAAGCCTTTTTCCGGGGTCCAGCCATCCCAGCGTTCCCAAATCGTGGTGGCCCCATTTTTTACCGGGAAGAGCCAGGAAGGAAACGCCTCCTGTTCGAGCAGGCGGTAGGCCACGTCCAAATGGCCGGTGGCTTCGAGCACGTGCAGGAGGTAAGGCGTGCCGACAAATCCCGTGCCCAGTTTCCAGCCGTTGAGTTCGATCAGACGAACCAACTGCCGTGCGGTTACCGAGCGCACCACCTCGGGCACCAGATGAAAGTGCAGGGCCAGAACGTAGGCAGTTTGGGTGCCGGCGGCGATCAGTCCGTCTGGAGTGACAAAGCGGTTCCGGAACGCCTGAACAATGTTTTGGTGCAGGGCACGCCAACGGGAGGCATCATCGGAGTGGTCTAACAACTTAGCGGTTTGGGCGAGGATGTCGGCGTTGTGGGCATAGAAGGCGGTACCGATGAGGTCCTTGGGTGTGCCGCCATCGATCCGACCGCTGCCGTCGAGGGCCAGCCAGTCGCCAAAGCCGCCCCAGCCATCTTTTTCCGGGTGACAGCGGATAAAGCCGAGCACTTTTTCTTTTTCCAGGTAGGCCATGTAGCGGGCCATGCAGTCGTAATGATCGCGCAGGATGTCGAGATCGCCGTAACGTTGGTAGATGGTCCAGGGGCAGATGAAAGCGGCATCGGCCCAGGCGGGGCCGCCATCGCCGGGCAGGCCGAAGGAACCGGTGTGGGGGATGACCGGGGGAATATCCCCCGCGGTGCCTTGGGCATCGCGCATGTCCTGGAGCCATTTGCGAAAGAAACCATGGACATCCATAAAGAAGGTGGCGGTGCGGATGAAGACCTGGGCGTCTCCGGTCCAGCCGAGGCGCTCATCGCGTTGGGGGCAATCGGTGGGCACTTCCAGGAAATTGCCCTTTTGACCCCAGAGGATGTTGTGAGTGAGTTGGTTGAGCAAGGGATGGGAACAGGAAAAATGACCGGTGCGCGGAGTGTCGGAGTGGAGCACGATGCCTTCCACGGACAGGATCTCCAGATCATCGCTCTGGCCCTGCCAGCGGATTTCGGCGTAGCGGAAGCCATGGAAGGTGAAGCGAGGTTCCCAAGTTTCAGCGTCTCCCCCGCGCAGCGTGTAATGATCGGTGGCGCGGGCGGAGCGGAGGTTTTCGGTGTAGAGCGAGCCATCCGGGTTAAGGACTTCGGCGTGGACGAGGCTGAGGGTGGTGCCGCGTTTGCCGCGCACGCTGATGCGGAGGCGGCCGGTGATGTTCTGGCCCAGGTCAAAGCGATGGAACTTGGGAGCCCAGGGCAGATTTTGCTGACCACAGGGTCGGCCGGGGAGGATTTCCTGGCGACGCACCGGGGGCCAGGTTTGCGCGACCAGGCTGACGCCGGGATCCGCTTCGACACGGACGGGGAGCCAGGCGGAGTCGTCAAATGCGGGAGACGACCAGGGCCCTAACTCCAAGCGGGCGTCGTAGCTTTCGCCCATGATCAGGTCGCTTTGGAGGATGGGGCCGGTAGTGGTTTTCCAAGAGCCATCGGTGGCCAGTGAGAACGTCTGGCCATCGGGCAAAGTGGCTTCCAGACGGGCGAGGAAGCGAGGGCGGTCGCCATAAAACTGGCGGTCTTTTTCGGCAATGTGGCCGCAATACCAGCCATCGCCCAGAATCGCTCCGAGGGCGTTATCCCCGCCGCGCAGGAGATTGGTGACGTCGTAAGATTGATAGGGAATGCGGACGCGGTAATCCGTCCAGCCTGGGACAAAGACGGTGTCATGAACGCTTTGGCCGTTGATCTCAGCCTGGTAGCAGCCCAGTGCGGTGACATGTAGGCAGGCCCGTAACGGAGCGGAGGTCAGGCGGAAGGATTTCCGGAGATAAGGAGCCGGGGCGCTGGTGCGGGGGCCACCCACAACGGGTGAGGCGATCCATCGGACATCTCTAAAGATAGAAGCATCAGCGGTTGAGGTGTTCATGAATTTTAGCCAAGCACATCTGGGTTGAGCTGCCTTGAATATACTGCCAAAATTTAGCATAATCCTGCCATGAGTCGGACGGGAGCACTGCGGCACAAGGATTATTTCCGTGATGCGCGGGCGCGGGTGGTGGTGCACAGGGAAGTGAGGCAGGTGCCGACACCGCAGCACCGGCACGAGTTTTACGAAATCGTGATCATTTTGGCGGGGACCGGGGAACATGTGACGGGGAATTACCGGCATCGCGTGGGTGCGGGGGATGTGCTGGTGATTGATCCGCGGCGGGCGCATGGGTATGATGCCACCCGGGGGCTACACCTGGTGAATGTGTTAGTGAGGAAGGATCTGATACCGCATCTGAAGAGAGAGCTGGGCGGGTTGCCCGGCTTTCATGCGTTGTTTACGCTGGCGGCCGCGGGATGGCAGCGGGACGGTTATACCAACCGGCTGCACTTGGATGCGGCCGGTTTGCGCCAGGCGGCGGAGTGGGCGGATCGAATAGAGGAGGAGGCTTCGCGCGGCGCAGAGGGGGCCATTTGTTGGCGGAAGCCTGCCTGATTTTGTTGGTGGGATTGTTGGCGCGACAGCACAGGCTGGCGGGATCTTGCCGTATGCAGCGTCCGATGCCGGTGTTTGGACGGCTTTTCAGTTGGATTGAATTGCGTCTGGCTGAAGAGCTGCCGGTAGCGCGCATGGCAGCGGAGGCGGGGATGTCGGTGCGGACGTTTTACCGTCGTTTCCGTGAAGTGGCGGGGCGCAGTCCGACGGTTTACGTGCTGGAGCGGCGGCTGCAGCGGGCGGCCGATTTGTTGAGGCATGAGCCGGAGTTAGGGGTGGCGGAAGTGGCGGCGCGCTGTGGGTTTGCCGATCCAAATTATTTTTCCCGCCAGTTTCGAGCACGGATGGGATGTGCACCACGAGATGCGGCAAATGGAGGCTTGCTCTTCAGCGGTTGGGTTAAACGTAATAGACACCCAGCACGGCTGAAAGGTTGTCGCAGGGAAAAATAAGGCCAGTGGAGGTATGTTGTTAGAGCTGGAGTGTGCGTTGATCGTGAGGTGGGAGGAGACTTTGCGTGGTGTAGCGCCGTTGTTCGAGGATGAGTTTATCTGTTGAGAAGTCGTAGGGTTCTGGGTAAAAGCCCGTGAAGCAGGCCGTGCAGTAGTTATGACGTGGACCACCCGCTGCATACGTCATGTTATCCACATCGAGATAGCCTAAGGAATCGGCACCAAGGTATTCGGCTATTTTTTCTGGGGGGAGTTGGTTCGCGATGAGCTTGGCGGGGTCGGGGAAGTCAATTCCGTAAAAGCAGGGGTGTTTGTGCGGAGGGCAGGAGATGCGCACGTGGACTTCACGGGCACCTGCTTCTCGGAGGTTGACGACACGGGCTCGGGAGGTTGTGCCGCGGACGATCGAGTCATCGACGACGACGACCCGCTTGCCTTGGACGAGGGGACGAATGAGGTTGAGTTTGACACGCACGCTGAAGTCGCGAATGAGTTGAGTAGGTTGAAGAAAGGTACGGCCGACGTAATGGTTGCGAACAAAAGCGTGCTCGAGGGGAATGCCGCTTTCTTCAGAGTAGCCCTGAGCCGCGTAGTTACCGGAGTCGGGCACTGGTACGACGATGTCGGCATCGACTGGATGGAGCCGGGCGAGTCTGCGGCCCATTTCTTTGCGGGATTCAGACACAGGGTGACCATCGAGGATGCTGTCGGGTCTTGCAAAGTATACGTGTTCAAAGACGCAGAGGGCAGAGCGTTTTTTGCGGCTGAGGTCTTCGATGGTACGCGGTCCTTGCAGTCCTACGGCAAAGACTTCACCGGGATGGAGTTCACGCACGTATTGAGCTCCGATCAGATCGAAGGCGCAACTTTCGCTGGAAAAGATGTGGGCCTGGCCAAGTCGGCCGTAGCAGAGGGGTCGGAAGCCGTGGGGATCGCGGACAGCGATTATCTCCTCTTCGCCAAGGATGAGGAGGGAGTAGGCGCCGAGGATGCGATGTAAGGCATTGTGTAGGATACCGCCCGATTCGGATAAGCCGCGGGCAATGAGGTGGAGGATGATCTCGCTGTCTGTAGTGGTTTGAAAGATTGATCCGGATGTTTCAAGCTCACGGCGCAAGGGGCCGGCGTTTACCAAGTTGCCGTTGTGAGCGATGGCGACTTGGCCGGCTGCAGTCTCGGCAACCAAGGGTTGGGCATTGCGTAGAAGGCTGGAGCCTGTGGTGGAGTAGCGGACGTGACCGATGGCGCGATCACCATCAAGTGTCTTGAGAATGTTTTCGTCAAAGACTTGAGATACCAAGCCCATACCGCGGTGGCGTTTGAAGGGCCCTCCGCCGGGCCAGGAGGTGACGATGCCTGCACTTTCTTGGCCTCGGTGCTGGAGGGCGTAGAGGCCGAAGTAAGTGAGCTGTGCGGCATCGGGGTGTCCAAACACGCCGAAGATGCCGCATTCTTCGCGGGGGATGTGGCTTGGTGTGGGTGGCATGGGTCAGGTGGTTGGCTGCAGTTGCATGATGCTTTCCAGTGCTGTGGCCCAGGAGCTGTAAAGTTGCGCGCGGTCGAATGTTAGTTTGTGGTTAGCAAGCTGGAGGGTGAGTGGACTATCGTGCGGCGTGGTGCGGCCAATTTTAGTAGCTGGGATGTGATGAGCCTGTGCTGATTCCAAGATCTTTTGAGCATTATTTTGATTTGCGCTGATAACAACACGAGTGGGAAATTCGTTGTAGAGTAGTTCGGCAAATGAACAGGTCTGAGCTGGGGGGTTCAAGAAGCAGGTGAGGTCGCAGTGGGCTGACACAGGATGAAGTGGGTGGAAACAGCACTCGGCTATGGCAACGGCGAGTCCACCTTCGGAGCAGTCGTGTGCAGAGGCGATATGTCCTTGGGCAATGAGTTGACGGAGGAGGTGGTGCAGGGCCAGTTCTTGTTCTGGGTTAAGCTGCGGGCAGGGTCCAGATTTTTTGCCAAGAATTTCTTTGGCAAATTGGGAGCCGCCCAGATGGCCGTAGGGGTGACCAAGTAACCAGATATCGAGTTCGGGAGTCGGGAAGTAGCTGGGGGTGATGTGGGAGGGATCGTCGATAAGGCCGACGATGGCGACAGTGGGTGTAGGGTCAATAGGTCCGAGGGGGGATTGGTTGTAGAGTGAGACATTGCCGCCGGTGACGGGGATGCCAAGGTGGATGCAAGCCTGGGCGATGCCTTCTGTGGCTTGTTCAAGCTGCCAAAAAACATGGGGGTTGTGTGGGTTACCAAAGTTGAGATTATCGGTGAGGCCGATCGGTCGGGCCCCGGTGCAAGCAAGGTTGCGGGCGCATTCGTAAACGGCGAGTTGTGCGCCTGTGTATGGGTCGAGGGCGCAGTGGTGGCCGTTACAGTCCAGGCTGAGGGCAATGTATTTGTAAGCGGGTGACTCGGCGGAGTCTTCGTGGATGGGTATGCGGATGACAGCGGCATCGTGCCCGGGGGAAAGAATCGTCCCGAGACGAACCATGTGGTCGAATTGGCGGTAGATCCAGCGTTTGCTAGCGATGGTGGGGGATGAGAGAAGTGCGCCGAGTGCGGCGGTGAGTTCTAAATTGTTGAGATTTGGCTGAGGCGGGATGTGGGTGGAGGATGCAGGGGGTTGTGCCAATAAACGGTAGATCGGTGCTTCGTTGGTGAGGCGTCGTGCGGGTATTTCTGCCACGGGAGTTCCATGCTGATTTACTCGCATGAGGCCGTCTTCTGTGACGGTACCGATGATGGCAGCATCTAAGTCCCATTTCTTGAAAGTATTAAGAACGCGGTCCTCGTGGCCTTTGCGGGCAATGATGAGCATGCGTTCCTGAGATTCGCTGAGCATGATCGAGAAAGAATCTAGGTCGGTCTCACGTTGCGGAACAAGGTCGAGCTCGATTTCGATGCCGGAATTACCACGGGCTGCAGTTTCGCAGGTGGAACAGGTCAGGCCGGCGGCGCCCATGTCTTGGATGCCAACGACGGCTTCTGCATCTTGGAAGAGTTCGAGGCAGGCTTCCAGGAGAAGTTTTTCTGTAAAGGGGTCGCCGACTTGGACGGCGGGACGGTCTTTTTTAGAATCCTCTGTCAGATCGCGGGAGGCAAAGGAGGCGCCGGCGACGCCGTCTCGGCCAGTTTTAGCACCTACGTAAATAACGGGGTTGCCAGGGCCTGAGGCGCGGCCCAGGCGGATGTCTTGATGTCTGAGTATGCCGAGGCAGAAGACATTGACGAGCGGGTTGCCCTCGTAGGCGGGATCGAAGCTGACTTCGCCCGCAACTGTTGGTAAGCCGATGCAGTTGCCATAGTGAGCGATGCCGGCGACAACTCCAGCGAGCAGGCGCCGGTTATGCAGGGCTTGTGGGTTGTGGCCGCGGATTTCGCCAAAGCGCAGGGAGTTGGCGAGGAGGATGGGTCGTGCGCCCATAGTGAAGATGTCGCGGATGATGCCGCCGACTCCTGTTGCAGCACCTTGGAATGGTTCTATGGCACTTGGATGGTTGTGAGATTCTATTTTGAAGCAGATGGCCCATCCGTCTCCGATATCGAGAATTCCGGCGTTTTCTTCTCCTGCTTTTATGATAACAGAAGAGCCAGTTGTTGGAAATTTTTTTAGTAGTGGTTTGGAGCATTTGTAGGAGCAGTGTTCACTCCACATGACGGAGAAGATCCCAAGCTCTGTGAATGTAGGGTTGCGGCCAAGGATTTGAAGAACGAGTTGCGTTTCGTGCTCTGTGAGGCCAAGCCGCGCTGCTGTGGTGAAGGTGTCTTGTGTATTGAGGGTGTTGTTCATTTGCTATGCGGTTGAGATCTGTTGGAGGAAGCATCGAAAGAGAGTGAGACCATCTGTGGACCCGAGGGCAGCTTCGCATGCACGCTCAGGGTGGGGCATCATTCCCCAGATGCGGCGGTTTGGGGAGCAGATGGCGGCAATGTTATTAAGGGAGCCGTTAGGATTATCTTCCTCAGTAATCGTGCCTTGGGGGCTGCAATAGCGCAGGAGGATCTGGTTTTCGTATTCGAGTTTCTTGAGACCATCGGGACTGTTGTAGTAACAGCCTTCTCCGTGAGCTATCGGGACGTAGAGTTTGGTTTGCTTTAGTGCCGGGCCTTCGCCTAGGAGGTGGACGTGTTGGCAGACGAAGTGAAGAGTACGGTTGCGGATGAGAGCGCCTGGAAGAAGCTGTGATTCGCAGAGAACTTGAAAGCCGTTACAGATGCCGATGATTGGTCCGCCACGAGAAGCATGAGCCAGGACTTCTTGCATGATGGGGGAGAATCGGGCGATTGCGCCACAGCGAAGATAGTCGCCGTAGGAGAAGCCGCCAGGCAGGGCGATGATGTCACAGTTTTGGAGGTCGGTATCTTTGTGCCAGAGATAAGTAGCTTTTTGGCCAAGGATGTAACGAATGACGTGGTAGAGGTCTTGGTCACAGTTGGAGCCGGGAAAGCGCACGATGCCCCATTTCATGCTGTTTTTCCCTCCCAGAGGATATGATAGTCTTCGACGACAGGGTTGGACAGGAGTTCTTGGCAGAGCTGATCGAGTTTTTCTCGGGTTTTTTGTTCATTTTCGCCCGTGAAAGTAAGTTCGATGACTTTGCCAACGCGGGCTTCTGTGACGCAAGACATGCCGAGTTGGGACATGGCATGTTGGACGGCCACGCCTTGGGGATCGAGAATGCCTTGCTTAGGGGTGACGAGGACTTTGGCTTTCATCATATTACAGATTACCTTACTTTGCAGTGTTCAGGAGTCGAGGTAAACTGGTGAATTTAGTGGGAGGTATCAGGATTTGCTGGTTTTGAGGGTGAGCCAGCAAATAAGGCCGACAAACGCTCCTAGCAGGTTGATTAGGAGGTTGAGAAGCGAGAAGGCTAGTGCTGGTTCGGGGAACTGGGTGATGTGGCGGAATAGTTCTGCGACAGTTGTTTCGCGTATGCCAAGGCCCATGATAGTGATGGGAAGGGCTTGCAGGACGTTGATAAGCGGTATTGTTGACGCACCGTAGAGGATTGGAAATTCGAGCCGGAGGCTCCAGAATATAAAAAGGCCGCTCAGCACAGAAAGCGATTGGATGATCAGCGAGATCATGAGAGCTTGTACGGCAGCTTGGGGCTTGCACCAATAAGCGCCGATTGCGGCAGCGAGGTCCTTGCGTTGTTTCTGTAGGGGGAGGTGTTGTATCCAGCCTGGTGTTGTGTCGGGATTGGATTCTCGAAAAAGAAGGGAAAAGAGCAGAAGCAAAAGCGTTCCACCTAAGATTGAGAGAACAATTCCAAGGATGGCGGCTGTGGAAGGTTTGGATATCAAGGTTGACCACTGTGATGGGAAAATCGCTAGGCAAATGATTCCCAGTGCAACTAGGCCGCAAATCCTGTCTACCACGAGAGTAATAATTATCGCTGTGGTACGGCCTGGATGGATGCGCGACATCCACCAAGTACGCAGGCCGTCTGCAGCGAGTGGTCCAAAAGAGATGGTAGAGAAAAAGACCGCGGCAAGTGTGAGACGGATACATGTGGCGTTGGTGACAGGCATGTTGAGTGCTGATAAAAGAACCTTCCAGCGCCATCCGCCAAGAGCAAGCAGGATTACCCAAAGTATAGTTGCCAGCAAAAAGTGACTGACATGGAGCTGGCTCAACAGAGATTTAAGATTTTGCCAGTCAATATTTCGTGTGGAAAAAAACCAGGCGAGAAGTAGGACGCTGATGAATATTTTCAACAGCCAGGTGAGTGCAGTTCGCAGCGCTTGTTGAGGAACTAGCTGGCTTTGGACGTTCACTAGATGCAGGTGCGAAGTTGTTCTTCGGTTTGAACAATCAGTGAGATTTGATCGAGAAACCAAGGGTCAATCCCTGTGAGCGCATGAATTTCTGGAATGGAAAATCCGGAGCGCAGGGCGTGGCGCAAGAAGAAAATGCGCTCGGGGTTGGGAGTGCGCAGTTTTTGTTCAATTTCGGTGCGTGGTGGCGGGGTATCTCCGCCGGATTTTCCACCGGATAGGCCGTGGGCACCGGTCTCCAGTGAGCGAAGTGCTTTCTGGAGGGATTCGGGAAAGGTTCGACCGATAGCCATAACTTCGCCGACGGATTTCATGGCCGTTGTTAGTGTGGTGTCTGCACCGGGAAATTTTTCGAAGGTAAAGCGTGGGATTTTGGTAACTACATAATCAATGGCTGGTTCAAAACAAGCTGGTGTGCGTTTGGTGATGTCGTTAGGAAGTTCGTCTAGAGTATAACCAACAGCAAGTTTTGCAGCAATTTTTGCGATAGGAAAACCGGTAGCTTTGGATGCAAGTGCCGATGAGCGGGAGACACGCGGATTCATTTCGATCACGATCATGCGCCCCGTTTTTGGACAGACGGCAAATTGGATATTTGAGCCACCGGTCTCAACACCAATTTCGCGGATAACGGCGATAGAGGCGTCTCGCATTCTTTGGTATTCCCTATCCGTTAGGGTCTGGATAGGGGCAACTGTGATCGAGTCTCCCGTGTGAACACCCATTGGATCAAGGTTTTCAATTGAGCAGATGATCACACAGTTGTCATTGCGGTCGCGCATGACTTCCATTTCAAACTCTTTCCAACCCACAAGCGATTCTTCCACAAGGATTTCTGAGACGGGTGAGAGGTCGAGCCCCCGGGAAGCGATCTGGTCAAATTCTTCCCGGTTGTAGGCGATACCACCTCCTGTGCCGCCCAGAGTGAAGGCTGGTCGGATGATGAGTGGGAATGCACCGATCTGCATAGCAATCTCTCGGGCTTCGTCAAGTGAGTGGGCAGTACCAGAGCGGGCAACATCGAGACCTATTCGCAACATGGCTTTTTTGAAGAGCTCGCGATTTTCGCCTTTCTCAATAGCGGCGGCGTTGGCGCCGAGCAGTTGGACGCCGTGACGTTGAAGGACTCCTTCGCGATGTAGAGACATTGCACAATTCAGAGCTGTCTGACCGCCAAGAGTGGGCAATAGTGCATCGGGGCGTTCGCGCAGAATGATTTTCTCGACGACTTCGGGGGTAATGGGTTCGATGTAGGTGGCTTCTGCGAACTCTGGGTCCGTCATAATTGTTGCAGGATTAGAGTTTATGAGAATCACGCGGTAACCTTCCTCACGAAGCGCTTTGCAGGCTTGTGCACCTGAGTAATCAAATTCACAGGCCTGGCCGATAATGATTGGGCCAGAGCCGATCAGGAGGATGGAGTGAATGTCATTCCGTCTGGGCATGATCTGGGTTTATGGCAAGAGGCGTGGTGTGTCACAAGTGCTAGTTGCGATGTTTTTTTGATTTGTTAATGGGCATGTATGCATTCTTTAGGATTCCAATACTCGATGCGTAGTCTTAAGTTTGAAGAGTGGCAAGACTTACGAATATCGTACTTACATCAAGTTGAGCCATGGTTACAGCAGCATCAAATTCGTCGAGCTGCCGGCAAAAAGCATCCTGTTTATGATTTTCTATTTGAATATTACAGCGTGCGGCCTGCGCGGCTCAGGGAGTGGACTCCCGGCATAGGCGTTGTACTAGAAGGTGCGGGTAGAGAGGATGTTTTTTCAGATAGAGCTTGGCATTTTACTGAAGAAGGCGCCTGGATAGACTGCGAACAATTTCCTCAGAGGAGGCTAGATTCCTTGCTGTGGGTGATCGGTTTATTACGTGCGATTAATAATCAAAAAGCTAATTTCGGATGTTTTGGTTTGCACGAATGGGCGATGGTCTATCGTTCAAGCAGTTTGAGACATAATTACAGTTTAAGAGTGAGTGAACATGAACTGGAAAAATTTCTTGAAAGCAGAGAAATTCATTGCTCGCATTTTGATGCATTCCGATTTTTTTCAGAAGAAGCTCGTCCGCTTAACGTCTTACAGCCCAATTCCAGCACTCGATATCAATTAGAGCAACCCGGTTGCGTACACGTAAATATGGATTTGTACAAGTGGGCAATGAAATTTCACCCTTGGGTGAGTTCTGAAACGGTTCTGCACAGCTTGAATTTGGCCATTAGTGCAAGGGAATTGGACATGCGAGCCAGCCCCTACGATTTGCGTGAGCTGGGTTTTGATCCCATCAGGATCGAGACCATTCAGGGTCGCGAAGAGTACGCACTTGAGCAAAAAAAACTATCCGACAGAGCAGTAATTTTAAGGCGTCAACTTCTTTCGGAACTTGAAAACCTTAACAACTACTTTGCGGGGAATCCAGTCATTCACGAGTTTAGATAATAATAAGGCTGCTCCCGAAATATATTTTGGTTCAATACTAAAAAAGACTAAATAATATTGCTTTATGAAAGAAACAAATTTCGATTTTATAAAAAAATTTTCTTTGGAGAAAAAATTAGCTTTGGTAACGGGTGGTGGAACTGGAATAGGACTCGCCATCACTAAAGCCTTTGTCACTGCTGGTGCACGTGTAGTTATTACAGGACGTAGAGAAGAAGTTCTTCAGCAAGCATCGAAGGAAATAGGTGACGAAGTTTCATACGTAGTAGGCGATGTTTCCGATTTGACTAAAATTCCTCATTTGGTGCAGGACGTAGCAACTAAATTTGGTGATATTGATATCCTAGTTAACAACGCAGGTATTAATCTAAAAAAAGATTTTTGGGAGATAACAGACGAAGAATGTGCCAACATTCAGCAAACGAATGTTTTAGGCCTATTTTCTTTGACAAGAGAAGTTGTAAAAAAAATGTTGCCTCGCAAACAAGGTGTTATCCTCAACATTACCTCTATGGCAGCTATGTATGGATTGACACGAGTCGCAGCATACGCCGCTTCAAAATCCGCTGTGCTAGGACTTACTGTCGAACTAGCTTCTGAGCTGGGCGAACATGGCATTCGAGTAAACTCTATTGCACCCGGATTCATTTACTCAGCCATGACAGACAAGGCATTAAATGCAGATCCTCAACGCAAGGCAAAAGTTTTTGGAAGGACTCCGCTCGGCCGCATGGGCCAAGCGGAGGAGGTTGCTTTCGCGGCTGTATTCTTGTGCTCCGATGCGGCCTCATTTATTACTGGTGTAAATTTGCCAGTCGACGGAGGCAACAGTATAGGGTTTTAGGTATAGGTCTTTTAATATTATTAAGAAACGGGAAAGAAGCAAATTAAAAAAATACTCAACATAAAGTGTTGAAAATGGCTAACTAATGATGGAAGTAAAAATTCTCAATGTTATAAAGTCTAAATTAGTTAGAAAGTATTATTAACAATTTAGTAATTATCATAACCTGATAACCAAAAAAACAATATACTAGATAATATGACTTCTAGTACATGCTTCAAAAATGCTTAAAATATATTTGAGTTTATTTCATATCATGAAGATTTTTGAGTAATAATGCCTCATATGAAAAGATGATCGGTGTTGTTTTCAAGTCACTGCTAGACAATGAATCGTATAACTCTAAAGCTTTTTCTTGTCTTCCATTAGCTGCCAATGCCTGTGCGTAAAGATGAAGCAATCCTGGCTCATTCGGGTAGGAACGATAAAGTGACTCAGCAATTTTTTCTGCTTTAGGAATATTGACATTTGCTTCTAGCGCTAATGTTACAAAGTTAAACTGTAAAATAGGGTTATCTGGCTGTATTTCAAGCAATTGAGAAGTTGTATTGAGTAGCAAAAGGATATCTCCCTCTAAATGAGCCTGCTCTAATAACAAAACTAAGCTATAGTACAGATAGGGACCACGTGAATCAACCAATCTTTGTAAAACGGGTCTGGTGTACTCTTGTAAATTCCAAGATTTCAATAATTCAACAGAATCTATTAATATTTTGGGGCTGTTTGAAAATTTGTTAATAAACTTATTTAAGGTGTTAGTTGCTAGTGTTGGATTAATTTTTGTTAACGCTCTAACGCGCCACAACAACATGTTAGCAGCTCTCTTTTCATCAATTCTGATTGATAGATCTTCAGTCGCATCTAAGATCGAATTATAGTCATTAGTTAACCAGAATACCGGTAAGCGTAAGTAATCTTTTGTTGCGCTTGTTATATTATCAGTAGTTAAGTTGTTAATGAAATTATGAGCTGCTTCTGGACTTTGATATTTTGCGACTCTGATGATTAATTCAATAAATTTTTCTTCAGAATCAGCCAGAGGTAGTATATTTTCGAAAAGCAGAGGCAACTCCTCTTCACCGGCCTTGTACGAGAGGTCTAATTCCAAAAGTCTTAGCGCCCAGTTATCTGGTTCGATTTTTTTGGCTTGCGCTAATAGTTCTAAAGCTCTTGTAGTGTTGTTATCTCTGAAATAGTTTATCAAATTAATTGTTGCTGGTATTGAAAATTTTTTGTCAGTTAGTCGAATTTGCTCTAAGCTATTAGTGGCTCTTGCAAGAGTTTGACTGTTATCAGATAGCAAATCAAGTGTAGATTTTGCAAAAATAATTTCATTATTTTCAGGGTTAAGTTTTATAGCTTCGCCAAGAAGATTTCCGGCAGAATTTGTCAGACCAAGAGAAATTAGTATAAGTGCACTCTCATGAAGAATTTCTGGACGGGATGGGTGAGAGTCTATGATTAAACTTAAAAGAGGTGCTGCCAAGTAACTTTGTTTGGAATTACGTGCTAGTTTGAGAAACTCAACTGCATTAGCTTTGCTTCTTTGGTCTAAGACTGATAGTTTAGATAACGCCCTTAGCAAAAGTTGTTCGTCATTGATTTCTTTGGATATAAGAACAATCATTTCCCAAGCCTCTACTGAATCTTGATGAATTGTGATTACTTTTTTTAGGTGATTTAAGGCTAAGTCGTATTTAACATCAGATAACAATCTACGCGCTTGAGATAAATGAAATAGTCCGCTTAGATCATTTATTGACTTAGCAATATCTTTTTTTTTAAAAACAATAGAAACAGAAATAATAATAGTCACAGAAAAAATTATCAACCCATTTCGTTTACGTGAATATTTATTGATTTTCACTCAGATTCTTACGGCATTTATCTGTCTAAGTTTTATTTTAATTGTGGCCATGCACGGTTGCATATAATTGAAATTCTTGCAATAACTTCTGAATAGATAAAAGTGTTAAACCTACTGATTGGACTACAAAATATAAGATCTGCATTCATCTGCTTTAACAAAATTACGTTGTAAGACATAAATTTCAGAATTTAGACTTAAAATAACATAGCAAACTATTTAGTCAAGTTTATGATATTTTTATATGTAGACTTGTGGACTAACAGTTCGTTTTTTGTGAAATCTTTCTTTAACTTTTTTTTAGCGTTTCATTGCTTTTTTTTTCTGTGGCTTTAAAAGAGCAATATGACTCTTACCGAAAAATTACTGGCGCGTGCTTCTGGTCGATCCAGTGTTTCCGCTGGGGAAAACGTCTGGGTGAATGTCGATACTTTACTAACGCATGATGTCTGCGGACCTGGCACGATCGGGGTATTTAAACGGGAGTTTGGACAGAATGCTAAGGTTTGGGACAAATCTCGTGTAGTGATCATTCCTGACCACTACATTTTTACAGCCGACAGTAAATCGAATCGTAATGTGGACATTTTGCGCAATTTCGTCAGGGAACAAGGGATTCCCTACTTTTACGATGTAATTGATGGGGACGGCGCTGATGCCAAGTGGGAGTTTGATCCTTCTAAAGGGCAGCTCAAGCGCCAATACGGTTCATCTTTTGCAGGTGTTTGTCACACCGCTCTGCCTGAAAAGGGGCACTGTCGACCCGGTGAAATTCTGGTAGGCACTGATTCTCATACTTGTATGGCAGGCGCTTTCAACATGTTTGCCACTGGAATCGGTAACACTGATGCCGGGTTTGTATTAGGCACCGGTAAAATCTTACTGAAAGTGCCTGAAACAATGCGCTTCTGGCTTGAAGGTGAGTTGCCATTTGGAGTGATGGCCAAAGACGTCATTCTTCATATCATTGGGGATATCGGTTTTGATGGTGCCACTTACCGTGCAATGCAATACGAAGGACCAGGGGTCGCATCGCTGAATATGGATGACCGAATGACTATTGCGAACATGGCGATTGAAGCAGGAGGAAAAAACGGAGTATTTCCTTATGACCGGCTGACAGAGGATTATGTGAGAGAATCCACAAGAAAAAACGGCACGCGTCAGGAATATACGCCTGTCGAACTTGATCGGGATCAGCATTTTTGCTACGATAGGAAATTCGATTTAAGCAAAATTGAACCGACGGTTGCCCAACACCCAGATCCAGGCAACAGAGCTCTGGCTAAGGACTTGAATAAAGTCACGCTGGATAGAGCCTATATAGGTTCTTGTACCGGAGGAAAAACATCAGATTTCTTGGCTTTCGCAAAAGTAATCGGAAACAGGCGGGTGAAAATTGACACTTTTGGGGTGCCAGCCACCCCGACGGTAGTGCGGGAGCTGCAGTCTATCGTATGGGAAGGGAAATCTGTTTGGGAAAGACTTGAGAGCGCAGGCGTATTGATGACGGAGAATGCGTCATGCGCCGCATGTCTTGGCGGTCCGCAGGATACATTTGGTAGGATTAACAAGCCGATGAGCTGCATTTCAGCAACAAATCGAAATTTTCCTGGTAGGATGGGGCATAAGGAGTCGCGTGTTTACTTGGCGTCGCCATATACTGTGGCGGCGTCTGCTTTGACAGGTTACATTACAGATCCAAGAGAGTTTTTATCGGAGTAAATTATGAGCATTAAGTCCAAGAGTTTTGAAGACATTGTAACAGGACCTGTTTATGTTGTTTCTGACAACATCGATACCGATCAGATCATACCAGCAGAATACTTGAACTTGGTGCCCACAATTCCCGAGGAGTATGAGAAGTTGGGGAGCTATGCACTGGCTGGCCTGCCCGAATCGCTTTACCCCGTGAGATTAGTGCCTGAAGGCTCAATGAAGAGCGCATATCCTATCGTAATTGCAGGAAAGAATTTCGGCTGTGGCTCCTCGCGGGAACACGCACCGATTGCTCTAGGTGCGGCTGGTGTAAAAGTTGTTGTTGCTCAAAGTTACGCGCGCATTTTTTTCAGAAATTGCGTCGCTACCGGCGAAGTTTTTCCATATGATTCCGCAGAGCGATTGTGTGATATATTGAAAACCGGCGACTTGGCGACTGTGAACTTTAAAAACAATACCCTGGAATTTGCCGGTCAGATCCATTTGCTTAAACCCTTGGGAGAGGTGCTGCCTGTGGTGCAAGCCGGTGGAATTTTTGAATATGCCCGTAAAATGGGCATGATCCCCAAGCCGCAAACCGCATGATCTGCAACAGCAGTAGATGGGCGGATTTTGATTGGCGAGGGTGGATCCCACGGGAGACAGCCGTCCTGTCATTTATTCGCAGTGGAGACAAGCTCTTGCTCATAGAAAAAAAGCGCGGCCTAGGTGCCGGGAAAGTCAACGCCCCCGGTGGTCGTTTAGAGCCGGGAGAAACGGCAATCGAGGCCGCAGTGCGGGAGACGCGTGAAGAAGTCGGTGTCGAGCCGGTGTCACCATCACACCATGCTTCGATCGATTTTCAGTTTACTGACGGTTATGCCATGCGGTGTCACGTTTTTCTTGCTAACTCGTTAACAGGAAATTTGAGAGAAACAGATGAGGCTATCCCGTTTTGGGTAGAAGTCTCACGAATTCCCTTTGAGCGGATGTGGCAGGACGATAGATACTGGCTGCCGGCTGTACTGGACGGTCATTTTCTCACAGCTCGTTTCGTGTTTGATACAGACAAAATGCTTCAGATGAGGGTGGAGACGGTGCCCTACGAACGGCTTGTTTCTTTGGTTACAATTTAGTGAATTTTTTTAGCAAACAATTTTTCCGCATTGACCGTAGAAAGTGTTCTCGCCTAATCAGAGACATGGTCCTCAAAACCAAATCCGTCATCCGAGTATCAACTTTAATGCCTATTTTTCTAATGAATCTGCTCTTGGGGCTGCTTATGATTTCACCTCTCAGCTCAAGCGCCCAAGGAGTGGAAACCGTCAGAGGATTTTCAGCTCAACCTCGATCAATAACCATAGAATCGGTAGAGCCCCCACGCTCTACGAGCGTTCGCACACGACTAATTGACATAGTGAACTGGGTGCAGATTGAAGTAGTCATTGAAGCCATACCTGAAGATTTGATAAGGCGTCTGGACTACATCAAAGATTTAGAAGTTAAAATTCATTGGCTTACTCCTGAGCCGAGCCGGGATGATGTGGAATTCGATCAAAGGCAAGTGTTTTCCTTGTCTCAAAGCTTCGCTCATCTCAAACCCGCTCGCCAAATGGCTTTCATTGCGTTTATCCCACCAACTTGGGTAGAAAGATTTGGCGGAGAAAGCAGAATTAGAAGTGCGTCGAATGTTGCTGTTGAAGTGTCCTACAATAGTAAGGCTGTTATTGAAGTTGAGCTTCGCGAAAGAGGTAGTCGTGCAGGAGATAACCCCGATTGGTTTAGGAAGGAAGGAAAGACCGGTGTGCTTCTTCCTATTTCGGAAACACCGTGGATGAACGATTTTTGGGATAGATACTATCGCCCTTACAAAACCAGCCTCAAGTAAACAATGAGCCGCCAATCTCCAATTATCACTTTCGATATCGGTACGCACTCAGTCCATGCCGGACATTTTGAGATCAGTCAGGGTGGTGGATTGCGAGTCATAAACCTGTTGGAGCAACCCCTCGAGCTTGCGTCTACTGATGAAACGACATTTGCTTCATTAATTGGCGTGTTGAAATCTATTTGCTCACAGATTGGTGTGAAGTCCGCGCGGGTGGCGTTCTCAGTATCCGGCCAACTGGTTTTTACAAGAATCGTTCGTCTTCCAGCTACTGCTCCGTCTCAAATCAGCCAGATGGTCAAATTTGAGGCTCAGCAAAATGTGCCTTTTCAAATGAACGAAGTTGTCTGGGACTACCAACTCATTTCCGGGGCAACATCTAGCGACCTGGAGTGCATTATTGTCGCGATAAAATCTGACATTTTAGACCAAATCAATGCTGCTGTCGTGGCCTCAGGCAACTTGGCCGAGTTTGTGGACGTTTCTCCCCTGGCTTCTTACAACGCTCTGAGGTTTAACTATCCGAATGTTGACGGGTGTATTCTTTTTGTTGATATGGGCGCCAAGGCCACTCAATTGGTCTTTTCAGAAAATGGAAGAATCTTTATCCGGGGCGTTCCTATCGCAGGCAATCAAATCACCCAGTCTATCGCGCAAGACTTGAAGGAGCCCTTTGCTGCGTCCGAGATTATTAAACAAGGCAAAGGCTTTGTTGGTTTGGGAGGAGGCTATGAAGACCCCCCCGACGAGGTGGCCGCTAGGGTTTCCAAAATCATTCGCACCGTCATGACCAGACTGCATGCAGAAATAGTCAGGTCGATTAGTTTTTATCGCACTCAGCACGGCGGTAGCAGTCCCAGTAAGATTTTGCTCGCTGGGGGTACAGCTTCTCTAGCCTACATGGATCTTTTCTTGAAAGAAAAGCTTTCTTGTGAAGTTGAATACTTTAACCCCTTAAGAAATGTTGAAGCTGCACCTGGCGCAGATACTGCCAAGTTTGCCGAAACGGCCCACAGGTTCGGAACAGTAGTGGGATTGGCCACAAGATTTCTTCCTCAGACTCCTGTAGAAATCAATCTCGTGCCAAATTCTGTGCGTAACAAACTTGAAGCCAGAAAGAAATCCACGCTGATTGCAACAACATCATTGATTCTCGCTGCGGCCTTTGCCGTTCCCATCGTTGCGAATTTGCTTAAATCAAACGTGGTTGCAGCAGAAAAAAATGCACTGCAAACAGAGCTCTCTGAGCGCAACTCCATCCTCAGAAAAATGGAGGTTGAAGAAAAAAGGGCAGCCACCTTAAAAAACATCGGCAGCCAAATCCTGGCCCTCTCGATCGATAAACAACGCTGGATCGAATTGCTTGAATACTTGAACGAAAATGCAGTTACGGGAATTTGGCTTACCGACATAGAGCCTCTGAGCGGTGAGAAGCCCGTTACATTCCTTCCCAACCAGGCTTTGACGGAAACGCGAACAGGTCGTCGTGTCCAAACAACAGAAAGCACCGAGGCGCTCATCAGTCATATCCGACTTGCCGGCTTTTATGAGTCTTACGACCGTTCCAGTCTAATGGATTCCCAAGAAGACGTGGGACTCATGGGAGAATCTCGTGTAGATGATTTCGTTAAAAATATCCTTGCTGCGAATAGTCCTTTTGCACTTACCAAGGAAGAGGTTGACAAACAAGGTCTCATTAAACGCGATGTCGATGCGGCTGACCGCAACATTGCGTTGCGTTTTGAGATTACTATACCCTTAAAAGAACCAATTTCACTCATTCCCTGACATGGCACAGAATAAACTCAGTCCTGCAATACTGGCGATGGCCGGAATTTCTACGATAATCATTGCTGCCGGTTCTTTCGGTTGGTATTTGACCAACCAGCAAGTTGTCGAATTGGAAGCGTCACTTCAACAGACCAGAACTGAGCACAACCGTCTTCAATCCAGACCCAACTTTCCCAGTCAAGCCAATTTGAACACTCTGCAAGAAAACAACAATCGGTTGGAAAAAGATATTCGTCCAAGCCTTGATGCGCTCGCCGCCGCAGCAATAAACACCGAGGAGATTTCGGGTACTATGTTCCAATCCCTTTTTGCTAGAACAAAACAAAAATTAATAGAGGATTGCCAAAACGCTGGGATCACCATACCGGAAAACTTCCAATTTGGATTCTCCCTCTACGCGACTAATACCCCTGTGGCAGAAGATACCGCGCAACTCTCCAAACAGCTTAAACTCGTGGAAAATATCGTAGAGAAACTCATCGAAACCCGAGTGTCACGTATATACGCTGTACGTCGCATGCTCATCGAGACTTCGCCCCCAGGTGGTGCCTTAGATGCTGCTACGGGTGTCAGAGCCCAGAACGTAGATCTTGACTACATCCCGCCGGTGAGTTTTTCGCAAAATCTCTCCTACGAAATTCTTCCTTTTGTCGTCGAATTTGAATCTGACGAAAGTTCATTGCGCAGAATTGTCAATCACTTTTCTAAGCCGCCAGATATTACCAGCGAGAAGAGAGAAAATAACCCACCGAATCCATATTACGTTATTCGCGTTATGGACATCGAAAACTCTAAGAGCAGTTTACCCACGATCGAGCAGCTTCGAGCTGCTGCAGCCGGAACTGCTACTGCCGGCAGAACTCAGACCGCCGGCGGCACATCGGCTATCCCGGGAATCTTGCCTGGTAGCATTGCTCCAGTCATCATAGTCGGCAATGAGACCATTAGAGTGGCCATGAGGATTGATTACATCGGTTGGAAAAATTCGCAGGAGCAGGTAAAATGAATATTATCGTCCAGCATTGGGAGAAATTTTCACTATCTCTGGCACTTGTCATCCTCACAGTGATCGCTGTATTTGTTGCTATTCAGCCAGGAAACTATTCATTGGGACAAATAAGTGCTACAATGCGCGAAGTGCCGCTGCCCAAGGATCCTGATGATGGGAAATTTTCAAACCTCACCCGTCAGTTCTCTGCTTTTTCCCCTTGGCAGGAGCCAGCAAGCACCCATCGCCTCGTCGTTTCTCGGCCCATTGAGTTTCTCCCTGATAAGGGTCTCATCAAAGTTTACGATGCCCAAGCCACTGACAAATACGGCATCCCTCGTGAGTGGAAGTCCAGATACTCCCTGTCGCTGGCTGATCCCTTTGTTGGCATTCAAGATCCCGATGGTGATGGTTTCCTCAACAAAGATGAATTCGTAGCTGGCACTAATCCGACTGATTCCCAGAGCCATCCGCCTCATATCACTAAGCTTCGTATAGTGGACAGCAGAAAAATCCCATTCCGCATGATTTTCCGGGCATACAACGAACTTGATGGCGTGATGAATTATCAGCTTAACTTTCAAGACGCAAAAGATCGCAGAAACAGGAGCCCTTTCGTGGTGTTCGGTGATGTGATCGAAGAATGGAAGGTCGGTCAATTTCGGCGTAAAGTAGAAGTGCGTTTCGACCCAAGAATAGAAGGAGATCGAGAATTCGATGACTCAGAGCTGGATCTCCAACACACGATTACTGGGGAGAAGGTGACGCTTATTTTAGGCAGAGAAATTGACTCCCCTGAATCCATCATGTTTTTGCGCGACCTTTCCGCTGGACCCGTCTCCGAAATCATAGAAGCTCGAGTCTCCAGAGATTTCTTACTACGCGGCCAGAAGTTTAAACTCATTAGCGTTGGTGAGAAAGATGGCCAATCTAGTGCAATTGTAGAGGAAATTACTACTGGAGCCAGATTTGAACTTCATCCGCCACTTCCCCATGAAGAGGAGTGGATATCGCGTACAGCACCCCAACCCACCCCACAACAACCTACAGAAACTTCTACCGAAATATTCTTTTAAGACAACCATTATTCCAAAGATCCGTTCTTGAGTTTATGAACCCACAGTACAAAATCACCCAAATGAACAAAAATAGCCACCACACAATCATCTCATCCGGGGTGATCCCCCTCACGCTAATGATGCTGAGTTTAGCAATCCCTCATAATACATTTGCGCAAAGCTCGGAGACCGCTCGCCGAGTTCAATTGTTAAATGTGGCTCGCGAAGCAGTGGTTCACGGCAACAGGCTACTCGCAGCAGAGCAATACGCTGCGGCCGCCAACCGCTTCCGTTACGTGATCAACAATCTCACAGAGGCACCTGCGACTCAGGAAGTCTATCGCCGAGCAGTCACAGGTCTCACCCTGGCTAACACTCAGCTCGCACGCCAGGCGTTTGCACGACGTGATTATCAGACTGCTCACGACCTCTCCAAAGAGGTACTAGCCGTCGACCCCGGTAACAGAGACCTCCAAAAAATCTATGCGGTTTCAGCTTCAGAACTCGGGATACCAGTTAAAGAAATTCCTGCAGACATTGCTCCGGCCATGACTCAAGAATTTCTGATCGCGCTCAGCCGAGTGAATCGCTACTTCGATGAAGCTGCCAACGCTCGTGCCACCTCCCAGTTTGATAAAGCTGACGACCGCTACCGGAAAATCCTCGTGCTCGACCCATATAATGTTGCCGCACGCGAAGGAATTAAGGAAGTTGCTAAGCTAAAAAATCGTTACTACCTGGAGGCACGAACCCAGACTCGCGAACGCATGCTGTACGAAGTTGAAGCAGGGTGGAGTAACCCCATCAGAAAAACGACTCTTGTGAGTGACGCCCAAATGGGCGGTGGCCGTAGCCAGCGGATCACCAACATCGCCAGAATCACAGAAAAACTCAACTCAATCATCATTGATCAAGTCAACTTCGATGGAACCGAGCTCGAGCGAGCAATTGCACTACTCCGCGACAAGGCGCGGATTGCAGATCCTGAAGGCAAGGGGGTTAACCTGATTGTCAAGCCCTCCATTGAGGCCTCGAACTTTGTCACACTTGCCGTCAGTAATCTCCCCTTAGGCGCAGTGCTCGACCTTATCGCGGACCAAGTTGGACTCATCTACCGCGTAGAAGAATTCGCCGTTTACATCGCTCCTTCTGCTGAAAACATCGAAGATCTCATCACCAGAGAATTTCGCGTTGCATCCGGGTTTTTCCCACCCGCTGCGGATAACATCGAAGATCAGCGCAGACAAGTTACAGAACGTCTCTCACAACTGGGCGTGACATTTGACGCTCCTGGCTCTTTTGCCACTTACCAGCCCATCGGCAGCAAGCTGATTGTTGCCAACACATTCAGCAATATTCAGCTCATTGAACAAGCCCTGCAAGACGACAACGAACTCATCCCCCAAGTAAACATTGCCACCCGCTTCATGGAAGTGAATCAAAACGACCTTGAAGAAATGTCCTTCAGGTGGAACCTCAACCGCAAAGGTCGCGGACAAAGCCAACTGACCGACACGCCTGGTCTGCGCACCTCAGCGCCTCGTTTCGATCCCACAGACATCTTTGCCCCCCTGCCACCTGAGCTCAGCGTGGCCGGAGAGGCAATCGTCCAAAACGCCATTGACGGCCTGCTGGGCCAGGCGCTGGGTGCACTCGGCCCCATTGGCCATGCCATCCAAGCCGGGCTAACTCTCTCCCAGTTTGAATTTGAAATGCTAGTTTACGCCCTCTCACAAAAAACTGGCAGCGACCTACTCGCAGTGCCTAGTGTAACCGTCCGCAGCGGACAGGAAGCTGAAATTAAAATCATCCGCGAATTCTTCTTCCCTGATGAATACGAAAACGCAGAGTTTGACGGAAACACCACCCTGCTGCCTAACGGAACCGCCATCCGCCTCGTCGTCCCCTCCACCCCCACCACTTTTACCAAAGAGGATACAGGCGTCATTCTTAATGCTACACCGCAAGTGGCTCCAGACCGTTTAACTATTGACCTGACTCTAGCCCCTCGCGTGCTGGACTTCGAGGGATTCATCAACTACGGATCCCCCATCTCCACGCTGGATTTTACCACAGGCCAAGTCACACCGCTGGTTCAAAACGTCATTAATAAACCCGTCTTCAACCTACGCTCCATAGAAACCAAAGTGCAAATATCCGACGGCCAGACCGTCGCCATCGGAGGACTCATCCGAGATGACTACCAGACGGTCAACGATAAAATCCCCTTCCTCGGAGACATCCCGCTGATCGGCCGCCTGTTCCGCTCGAAAATCGAACAGAGTCTTAAGAAAAATCTCATTATCTTTGTGACCTGCGACCTTGTAAAACCGGACGGAGACCCCTTTAACGTCAGAGGCAGACGCGATGACGATCTCTTTTCCAACACGCCTGTCTTCGACCGTGTCGAACGCTGGTCTGGCAGACCAATCTCAACCTCTCTCGGAGGAGCAAAAACCATAGCAGAAGCCGCACCCGAAAAGACTCGCGGGAAATAAACGCTCATGAGAACAATCAAAAACAACACAACTCAAAATATGAAACCCACAGTTACTATCATCACCCTGGTTGGATTGGCAGTGCTTCAGAGCATCCCTGCCGAGGCTCAAACAGCCACGCAAATTGTCCAAAATGAAAGACAAAAAAGAGAGGATGCCGCCGTTCGTGCCCAGGAACTCTACAACGAATCTGTGGATCTCATGGCGCAAAACAAATACAGCGAGGCACTTCCCATTTTACGCTCGGCTTCAACTCTGCTGCCGCCTCTTGCGCCTCGCTCCGCGGAACTCCAGGCTCGCATCTACGACAGCATAGCCATCTGCCTTGTCGAACTAGCCCGAGAATCACTCGTCGCCGATGACCTAAACATCGCCCGTGAACGCCTCGAGGAAGCCTACGCTTACGCGCCTGAAAACTCCCGTGTGTTGCGTTTGCGCCGCGAGCTCTATGCGGCTATGGGCGTGGAAGTCGGTCCGGATAATGAAGTCATCTGGCCCGAAGGTGCAGCAGTCACTCCGCGCCTCATGCGCAGCATCGTTGAAGTAAAGAACCTACTCTCCGAGGGCGAGGCTTTCCTCAAAACAGGTCAGTTTGATGCTGCAGAGAGCAAGTTTCAACAAGTGCTCGTAGTTGACCCCTACAACAGAACAGCACGGCAAATGCTCCGCCGTGTTTACGACCAAAAAATGCGCCACGCTCGCGCTGCCAAACTCAGCACCCGTGAGGAGCGACTCACCGAAGTTAACGCTGCCTGGGAAAGCCCAATTCCTCAGGAGGTCGTGGCTGCCTACCAAGGTGGGGGTACTGTGATAGACCAAAGCAGCACCCAATCCATCGAGCGGAGACTATCCCAAATGATCGTTCCACGTGTCTCCTTCAATCAAGCCAGCATCGGCGACGTCATCAACTTCCTGAACATCCGCAGCAAAGAGCTTGACCCCTCTCCAGACAAACGCGGATTCAACTTCGTATCCCGCGTAGGTGATACTGAGACCAGAGACGTGACGATGACTGTGACCGATATGCCCATGCTCGAAGTGCTCAGATACGCCTGCCAACTTGCCAACGTTAAATTTCAAATTGGCGAATTCGCCATCACCATTGTTCCACTGACCGCCGAGACCAACCAACTCATCACCAAGGATTACCTAGTACGCCCCGACTTCCTAACCACTTCAGCCGCCAGAGCAGAAGAGACGGGCACCGGCAGACGTCGCAGGGTGCAACTCCAGGACAACATTACCACAGCTGGTACTCTTGATGTCAAACAGGCACTCATTAGTCGTGGTGTGAGCTTTGATGCCGCGGGCTCATCCGTCGTTTATTCCAGCGCGACTGGACGGCTCACCGTCCGCAACACCCCGCAGCAAATCGAAATCATAGACATGCTCATTGGCTCAGACCTCGAAGTTGTACCCCAAGTCATGATCGAGACTAAATTTACTGAAATTAATCAGTCCGATCTCGACGAAATTTCAACCGCGATGAACGTCGTCAAGGACGGCAATTATACTTACGCCCGTGGCGACCTCTCCGACAATAACATGAACGGCCTCAACAACCTCAACGGTTTGAGAACTTCTCTCGACCTGCCTACCCGCTCCATTGATGCCCTGCTAAACGCCAATCGCGGCGCAAACACTGATCCCATCTCTAACAAGCTGAACTTTGCCGTTCAGGCCGTGGGATACAATTTCGACGTCATGATACGCGCACTCTCGCAGAAGAATGGCTTTGACGTGCTTTCCGCACCCAAAGTCATCGCACGCTCCGGCGAGCGCGCTAATATCAAAATTATCCGCCGCTTCTACTACCCCAGCGAGTACGACAAGCCAGAATTTCCCCAAAATTTTAATAACACTGGTGGAGGAGGCGGCGGCGGAGGTGGAGGAACCCAAATTGCTACACCCGTAGTTGCTCCTTCCTTCCCAGCAGAGTTTGAAGAAAAAGAAGTCGGTGTCGTCCTCGATGTCCGCCCCCAAGTTGGTCCTGACAACTTTACTATCAGCATGGATCTTATCCCAGAAGTTACAGAGTTCGAAGGGTTTATCAATTACGGTGAGCCTATTTTAAATCCCTTAAACAGAAATGCTAATTTGCCTTTGACTCCTAATATCATCAATATGCCTGTTTTCAATACCCGCACCATACGCACGAGCGTGCAGGTCTTTGACGGACAAACACTCGTACTTGGCGGACTTCTTCGCGAAGATAATCAAACCATCAACGACAAAGTGCCGATTGTTGGAGATATTCCCTTGATTGGTCGCCTCTTTCGGTCTAAAGTTAGTAGAGTTATCAAGAAAAACCTCATGATTTTCGTTAGCCCAAGACTAATCACTCCAACTGGTGAATTTCTTAACCCTATAGAAACACTTACTCTCGAACAGCTCAAATCACTCAACTAAAGGAGAAATGATAAATGAAAAAAATGACATTAACCACATTGTTAGCAGCAGCAATACTGGCAACGGCTACCACCTCATCCCAAGCACAAAGCTTCAGGTTTGGTTCAGGCGCCGTAGGTAGTTACTCGGCGATCGTTTTCCCCGTTTTTCACATCTACAACCCAGGTCCAAGTTTTGGGATAAACGTATCTGGCCTGTTTAACTTTTCTTTGGCATTTACAGAGTTTGGTTTTGTAACCGGCGGCGCAAATGGAAGGATGTTCTTGGGCGGGTTATCTAATCCCATCTCTGCAGCCACGTTTAGTGTTTTTCCCTTGTCACCTGGCCCTAGCTTGGCAAGCCCCATTATCAACCGGGCAAATGATATAAGCTACACATTTAGCTATTCCGCACAAAAAATAGGCAGCGGCTCAGATGTTCAGTTTACTCAGGAAGGGATTCTCAAAAATGTGAAAGTGACTGCGGGAAAATTTTTCAGATCGATCAACTATCGCGACGATAACTCCCAGATATTCTCCGTCTTTACTCTACAGTCATCTATGGGACCGATAGACGTGACAGGAAACAGCACTACCATCATCGAAGTTGCTGGCGGCCAAGCCCTCCAAGGCATCGGTAGAGTCAAAATCTTCCGGTAAACTCTCATGCCTGTGAGAAGCAGGCAGTTCGCTTTGCAGACAGGGCTTTCCCTCGTGGAGGCCCTGGTTACCATTTCAGTGATATCAATCTTAGTCGCTTTGTCCTTCCCAGTAGTAAATTCGGCTATGAATACTACTAACTTTGTCCAATGCCTTTCACTTCGCGGCAAGCTCGGGCAAGCTAGTTTGAGCTATGTGGCGGAACATAAATCGGACAACGTGAATCTCAATGACTACTTCCCAACACATATGGACATGGTGGCACACCTTCTGGCACCCTATGGGATCAGAAAAATGCACTTCCAATGCCCGGCCATAGAGCGACGACAGCCCGAATTGGCAGGTGACTTTCATTTCGCCTCTACCGGTGTGCGCTACTTTGATCTCAATCAAATAGATGCAGCACGATATACCATTTTTTTTGAGGTTGTCGCAATCCACGGCAACGGTATAATTGAGGTGAAGGGAGACGGACGTGCTGCTTACGTCCCCTTTTAACTCAGGGCGGTTAGCTTAGTGGTAGAGCATCCGATTTACACTCGGAGGGTCGGGGGTTCGAACCCCTCACCGCCCAGTCAAAAGGCTCGTAGGGTGTGATAGCCCATTCAGCTTCAGGAATTTGACTCAAGAGGTTGGCTCTCACAGATCCATTCCGGATTCTGCTCTGCAAAGAAACGTGCGGACCAATCACTGGTAAACAGGGCGACAAGGCGGTTGGCCGGATCACGCGCGAAAGTCGCCCCACTGGGTAATGGGGGCAAGGTGGCGGTGTTTGCGGAGTGCTTGTGCCTAAGCCAGCGCACGGTATTCCAAGCGGCGTTTTCGATGCGGCAGTCCGCACCGTATTCCTCTGTAAGGCGGTGGTGAAGCACCTCGAATTGCAGGGGACCTACAGCACCAATGAGTGGGATTTTTTGATGGGATTGTTCCAGTTCGAAGAGCTGCGCGACACCCTCTTTGAGGAGTTGGTCAAGCCCTTCGCGAAAGCGTTTGTATTTGGCAGTGCTGTTGTTGATGAGCAGGGCGAAGCATTCCGGGGCAAATCGCGGAATTTCGTGAAACGAAAGCAGGCCGTCGGGCGAGAGGGTTTCGCCAATGGTGAAGTCGTGGTTGCCGACGATGCCGATGACGTCTCCAGGCCAAGCTTCGTCGAGGGTCTCTCGGTCTTGGGCGAACATTTTTTGGGCGTTGGAAAGGCGGATTTTTTTGCCAGTGGAGGCCTGGGTCACCGTCATGTCACGTTCGAAGCGTCCAGAGACGATGCGGATAAACGTCATGCGATCTCGATGACGGGGATTCATGTTGGCTTGGATTTTAAAGACAAAGCCGGAGAAGGTCTCTTCTTCCGGATGTACGAGGCGCTGCTGTGCACGGCGAGGGAGTGGCTGGGGTGCGAGTTCTGTAAAATTGTCGAGCAGGAGTTGGACTCCAAAGTTGTTAGCGGCGCTGCCAAAAAAGACAGGGGTGAGTTCACCAGACAGGACACGTCTGTGATCAAATTCGGCCCCGGCACCGGTGAGCAGTTCCAACTCTTCCGTGGCGCGAGCGTAGACGGATTCAGAGAGAGTATTTCGCACAGCGGGATCCTCGAGACCGGCGACTTGCACAGGCGCGCGGTAGGCTCCGCCCGGTGTGCGCTCGAAGAGATGTACTTGTTTTTGCAGGCGGTCGTACACACCCCGAAAGTCTGCTCCATCGCCCAATGGCCAGTTCATGGGACAGGCAGCAATGCCGAGTACAGATTCCAGTTCGTCGCAGAGCTCCACAGGGCTGCGGGCCGGACGGTCGAGTTTGTTCATGAATGTGAAGATGGGTACACCGCGTTTGCGGCAGACTTCAAAGAGTTTGCGTGTCTGCGATTCGATGCCTTTGCCCGCATCGATGACCATAACAGCCGCATCCACTGCAGTGAGTACGCGGTAGGTATCTTCAGAAAAATCGCGGTGGCCCGGGGTGTCCAGCAGGTTGATGACCCGGTCGCGATACTCGAACTGGAGGACAGTGGAGGTGATGGAAATTCCGCGTTCGCGTTCAAGAGCCATCCAATCACTTGTGGCGGCACGTTGGTTTTTACGTGCAGTCACGCTGCCGGCTAGGTGAAGGGCCCCCCCGTAGAGGAGGAATTTTTCTGTGAGCGTGGTTTTCCCGGCGTCGGGATGGGAGATGATGGCAAAAGTGCGGCGGCGTGCGGCTTCTCGGCTGATGCGAGAGGTGTAAGTGGGGGGGACTTGTAGAGTGGAGTGCACTGCTATTTTTAACTGCGACACCGTTTAGTTTGTACTGCCTTCGATACGGAACACAGCGCGAACTGCTCGATGGTCTGAGGCGTCGCGCCAATCGGGGCCGTTAGGACTTTTGCGATAAACAAAAGATTTTTCCGAGATGAAGCTTGAGGCGAGGTTCTGCGTGACGAGAATCATATCAATGCGGTCATAGGATCTTTGGGCGTGAAAGTAGTGCGTCCAGTAGTCGCCGACGTTGTCTGTGATATCAAGGATGGTGAGTCGGTTGGGTTCCCCAAATTGGCCTGCGAGGATTTCGATAGGGCCGGGCGGATTGTTGCGGTGCCTGGTAGTGTCGTTCAGGTCACCGGCGACGATGATGTGAGCGTCCGGGCGTTCATGCAAAATTTTTAGCACGTGACTGCGGAGCAACAAGGCTTCCTGGCGTCGCATTTGGAGCTCTCCGGATATTCCTTGTTCGTCGTTCTTGAAGACAGAGTGGGGGAGTCGGCTTTTAAAGTGGGCACCAAGGATATCTATTCTCATGCCCTTTTGTGGGGCAACAGCTACGTAGGCAAATCCACGCTGTACACGAAAGACGTGCAATTTACCGGTGTCGTCACGCAAGCGATATTCATCTTCGTTAAGTACATTTTTTTCTAGGAAAGGAAGGCGGCTGAGCACGAGGATGCCGATGCGCCCGTCCGAACCGGTACTGAGGAGGTTGTGTGGGTAATCCATGCCAGAGCGTTTGAGCGCGGAGATGATATCCCGCACATTAATTTCGGCCTCTTCGAGGATGATTTCTTGAACGATGATGACGTCAGCATTGAGTTCACGGATGATTGATATAACTGCATCGCGTTCGCTCTGAGGTTTCATCACATTTTGCTGAAACTCGCCGTCTAGAAACCTGCCTGTACGACCCCAGTTTTGAACGTTAAAAGTGGCAACTGTAAATTGTTCGGGATTTGCTTTTAGAAAAGTGAGTAGGCTCAGGAATGCGATCAATAGAGCAAGGGCTGTTATTCGTTGGGTTGGATGTTTTTTCATAGTTATCTGATTTTTGTCGAGTGGACTGTTGTACAGCCTGGGCAGATGCCTGTGAATTCAAGTTTGTGGCTGACTAGTCTATAGCCGTATTTCTGGGCGATGTGTCTGTCCGCATCGTGCCAAAGGCATTGTGAGATTTCGCGGGTTTCGCCACAGAGGGTGCAACGCAAGTAGTGCTTGTGAGGGGATCCGGGCATAGTCAGGGAAAACCACTTTTTGCGGTCACCCATGTCGTGAGTGCTAACGAGTCCAGCATGATGAAATTCGCGCAAGTTGCGGAAGATTGTTGCCAGATCGTATCGGGCACCCAGCGCGGCGTGGATTTCTGCAAGGTGTTTGGGGCTATGTTTGCCTTTGAGGAAAGAGATTATGGCCAAGCGGCAGGGAGTGGCTCGCAAACCAAGACTCCTCAGCAGTGCAGCTGGAGAACTTTGTGGACGTGTCTTTGGGAGGGACACTTCACGATTTGACTTCGCGGTGGATAGTGCGGCGCTTGAGGAAAGGATTGTATTTCTTCTTTTCGACTTTTTCTTGGTTAGTTCGCTTGTTGCGCGTGCTGTAGTATCTGGAGGCTGGTTTTCCTTCTTTGGCAGCTTCAGAGCATTCAAGGATGATTTGTTCGCGGGGCATAGGATAATTTTTTAGTTTGTTACTATTGAAGTGACATAAAAAAAATGTCAACACGACAAAATTCTGTTGACCAGTGAGGATGAAAGAAGATACATTAAAAATGCGGGGTGGAGCAGCCAGGTAGCTCGTCAGGCTCATAACCTGAAGGCCGCCGGTTCAAATCCGGCCCCCGCAAATTTCTGCTCCAACTCACCGGGTTTAGTTACTGCGGGTAGTGTGACTAGCGCGTAACGTGGAGGACGATTCTTTGGAGCTGGATGCTAAAATTTTCTGCCAGCGCAGGATTTCTTTTTTGACAAGCTCCGGGTTGGGAGCTCCTGGCATATTGCGTTTTTTCAATTGCTGCTTGGGTGGTTTGTTGGCTGCTGATAGCGCTTTGGGTAGAAGCGGAGAAATTTTCTTTGCCTCTTGCTCTGGGATATTGAAGAGCGAGCAATTGTTTTTTTCGCTATATGCTACTGCAGCACCAACGATATGATGGGCATCACGAAAGGGAACTCCGTGACGGACTAATTCATCCGCGACATCCGTGGCAAGCAGAAGCGGATCGGATGCTGCGGCTTCACAATTGCTTTGGATGGCGTTCGTGTTGTGTATCATGGCAGCTAGCACTTGCAATGTGCGGCTCAGTGTTTCTGCGGAGTCAAAAACTGGAGGTTTACCCTCCTGCAAATCGCGGTTGTAAGAGAGAGGAAGAGCTTTGAGGGTGACTAGGAGGTTAACGAGATTGCCAATGAGACGGCCGGTTTTTCCGCGGGCTAGCTCTGCAATATCTGGGTTTTTTTTCTGTGGCATGAGGGAAGAGCCTGTAGTGAAGGCATCCCCGATGCGGATGAAGCAAAACTCAGAAGTGGACCACAAGACAAGATCTTCACAGAGGCGGCTGATGTGAATGCCGCACAGTGCACAGGCGGAGAGGAATTCTACAGCGTGGTCCCGATCGCTGACTGCGTCCAGTGAGTTGGCTGTGAGCAGTGGACGCCCGTTGCTGTCGATGAAGCCGAGCTCTTTTGCAGTATGATTGCGATCTAAGGGCAAGGTGCTGCCAGCAAGCGCTCCTGAACCCAGCGGGCAGCTTCGGGTGCGTTTTTCACAGTCAAGAAATCGCCCGATGTCGCGTTGTAGCATTTCTATGTAAGCTAGGAGGTGATGAGCAAGAAGGATGGGTTGGGCGCGCTGGAGGTGGGTGTAGCCAGGCATGATAAAGTGCCCTTGGCGCTGAGCCCAGAGAAGAAGTGCGGTTTGCATTAGGCGGATGTGTCCGCGAAGGCTTGCGCTAGTATCCAGTATCCAAAGTTTAAGGTCGGTGGCGACTTGGTCGTTACGCGACCGACCGGTGTGGAGTTTTGCTCCAGCCGCAGTGCGTCGGGTAAGTTCCGACTCGATATTCATATGAACGTCTTCAAGCTCGGTTTTCCAGACAAGCTTTCCTGAGACGATTTCTTTGTGGATGTTCTGAAGATGTTTTCTGATAGAGGTGTATTCTTTTCGTGTTAATATGCCCTGTTTGTGAAGCATAGCGGCATGGGCTAAAGAGCAAAGGATATCCTGCACAGCTATGCGGCTGTCGCATGAGACTGATTCTGTGAAGTCTCGCAGGAGCTGATCGGGCGCTTGGGAAAAGCGCCCTCCCCAGGTGGAGTTGGTTCTGGATTTCACGAAAGTGTTATTTTCCGTTTTTAGGAATGAGTTTTATAACGGCCTTCACAAGCTTTTCGATGCCTAAAGAAATGTCTGCAAGTTGTGCACCCTCAATCATGTAGGCGGGGGTAGAGACAATTTTGTTGGTTTCATCGATGCAGATCTCATCAACAGCACTGGAGATGTGAGTCGCGCCGAGTTCAGTGAGAGTCTGGGCAGTTGTGGCATCATTACCGATAGTCAATAGAGGTTTGAATTCGCCTAGCGCTCGTGCTGCGAGTGCGGGCGAGATGCAAATGAAGCCGAGAGGTTTGCCTGCGGCATGCATGCTTGTGATAAATTTGTGGACGGCGGGTTGTACTTCACATTTCGCGCCCAGTGATGCGAAGTTTGAAAGATTTTTAGCAGCGCCGTAACCGCCTGGGAAAATTGCTGCATGATAATCTTGGGGATCAGCGTGTGCGATGTCCTTGATTTTGCCTCTTGCAATTCTTGCCGCCTCCACCAGCACGTTGCGTATTTCCCCTTCGCAGCGTCCGCCTGCCAGGTGATTGGTGACATCACGCTGAGGAATGTTGGGTGCTAGGCAAGCAGCCTCGGCTTTAGCTCGAGAAATGTGCAGAAGGGTGAGCACAGCTTCTGAGATTTCGGATCCGTCGTACACTCCGCAGCCAGAAAGGACAACTGCAATGTTTTTGTTTTGTGCCATAGTGCAACGACTATAGTTTGTAGCCATGCTCAAGCCAGTGGAAATTTTGGTTGCGATTTTGCAGAAGCTACGTTCTCCCCAGGGTTGTGCTTGGGATCGAGAGCAGACTCATGAATCTTTGCGTGGAGCACTCATCGAAGAGTGTTATGAGTTGATTGAAGCGATCGATAAAAAAGAGGACCTGGAGTTGTTGGAGGAGTTGGGGGACTTGCTATTGCATATCGTATTCCACGCGCAAATTGCATCAGAGCGTGATGCGTTTAGCTGGGAGGATGTGTGCCGTGTGATTGTACACAAGATGATCGCAAGACATCCTCATGTTTTTCGCCCATTTCCCACGCTGGATGGGCATTCTGAGATGAGTGATGCCAAGAGTAAGCAGGAGGTTCTTTCACAATGGGAAGTTTTGAAGTCCCGAGAGAAAACTGACCGCGAGAGTGTGTTGGACGGGGTGCCTGTCAGTTTGCCCGCACTGGCACGGGCGCAGAAGCTGCAGTCAAAAGCATCTCGCGTGGGTTTTGATTGGCCTGATGATAAAGGTGCTAGACAGAAGGTATCCGAAGAACTGAAGGAATGTGATTCTGCCAGGAAAAGTGTGGATTTAGCAGCAGCAGACGACAACGCAAAGTTGGAGGAGGAGTTCGGTGATCTATTATTTTCCGTAGTCAACTGGGCACGCAAGTGCGGGATTGATGCAGAGGTGGCGCTGTCTCGCGCCAGCAGGAAGTTTGAACACAGATTTCGGCTGATTGAAGCTCAAGGAATTTCAGGCAAGAGCCTTGACGAGATGGATGAAATGTGGCGCAGAGTCAAAGCAAGTTAATCCGAACAGGATCTCAGATAATTCATCCGGCCAGACTTGATTTTATGTAACTTTTTTGAGTATGTTATCTGACGCAAGCGGGCATAGTTAAATGGTATAACATGAGCTTCCCAAGCTTGGGTCGAGGGTTCGATTCCCTCTGCCCGCAAAAATCTCAAATGCTTTCTGCTAGTACTTTTTTGAGGTGTCGGGCCGCCGGGATTTGAACCCGGGACCTCTTCCACCCCAAGGAAGCGCGCTACCAAGCTACGCTACGGCCCGAAGATGTTTATTCTGATTCTGAATCAGAACGAAATCAAGAGCTTTGATTGAGGTATAGTTCTTCTCAAAGTGAACTCGTGTCACAACTTCATCTGCACAGCACGATTGCCGACTAGGCGGTGCTTTGTGATGAGACGTGGGATCGTTGATTTTATAAACTTTTAGCTTAGGCAAGGTTGCCAAGCCGGTGTAGACCATGAAGCGATGTGGTGACGGGTTCTAGTTGATCACGAGTTGATATGATTTGTCGATTTAGACACGCAAGATTAGAAGATAGCTCTTTTTGTTTTCCGATGTGCCGTGGTGACGATAGCGATGAAAGCCCATTTGTCGTTTATGAAACCGGCTCAAAGGGCGATGAAGAACATAACGCACTGAAAGTGGAATTCTGGGAAGTAAATACCGAGTTTTTTTATCTGTCGGCAGGGCTTCAATTAATTTCATGATGCTGAGAATGATTCTCTGCTTCTGAAAAAATGTTAGGAATTTTTTTCTTCCAGACTTTTTGAGGTGCTGAGCAGGGCGGTCAGTTCTTGCAATTGTTTTTCGATCTGGGCGATCCGCTTGGCGTATTCCGGAAGGCGGCGTTCATGGGCGAGACGTTTTTTGAGCTGAAGCATCGGTTCGGCATGGTAGCCGGAGACGATCTGCCCGGCGGGTACGTCTTTGCCGACCCCGGTCTGGCCGGTGATGATGGCCCCATCGCCTATCTCGAGATGGCCGCTGACGCCGCTCTGGCCGGCCATGATGACGCGGCGGCCGAGGCGGGCACTGCCGGCGATACCGCTTTGGCCTGCGATGAGGCAGTGGGGGCCGATGACTACGTTGTGGGCGATTTGGACGAGGTTGTCAATTTTGGCGCCTTGCTGAATCCAGGTTTGGCCAAAGCGAGCGCGATCTACAGAGGTGTTGCTGCCGATTTCTACGTCGTCATCGATGCGGACGATTCCGATTTGGGGGATTTTAGCGGCGGATTCTTGCGAGATGTCGAAACCAAAGCCGTCGGAGCCAATCACGGTGTTGGCGTGGATGATGACGCGGTTGCCGATCACGCAGCGGTGAAGAATGCTCACGTGGGGATGGATGAGGCAGTCTTCGCCGACAATGGCTTCTTCACCGATGTATGCGAGAGGGGAGACGATGGTGCGCGCGCCAACTTTGGCGCCAGCTTCGATAACTGCACCCGCTCCTATTGTGGCCGTGGAATGAACAGTGGCTGTGGGGTGAACGGTCGCGGCAGGATGGATACCAGGGGTTGGAGCGGCCAGGGGTTTGTGAAATTGGGCACAGACTTGGGCGAATGCCGTTGAGGGATTTTCCACCAACATTAGGGCACCGGGGATCTGCGGACGGCGGCCGGACTTGGCAATGAGAACGGCGCCTGCTTGTGTGGCTAGTGCAGCGCGGAAGTATTTTTCGTTGGCAAGGAAGGAGATTTGGTCAGGGCGTGCGTCGCGCAGGCCGGCGACTCCAGTAATCGTAGAGTCAGGGGAGCCGCCGATAATTTCTGCAGATAATTTTTGCGCGATTTCCCGGATGGAGATCATGGGCCGGGCTGGTGAGTAAAATTAATTTTTCTTGGCGTATTTGTCTTTGATGAGCTTGATAATTTCCTGACTAAAGTCAAGGCCCTCGGCAGCGTAGAGAACAATCGGGGCGCTGGTGAGGCCTTGGCCTGTTTTATCGAAGACGAATGAGTAGTTGTTGGTTTTGGCGAAGTCTTTTACAATGAGGGTTATTTCATCTACAATTTCGCTTCTGAGATTTTGCATGAGTTCCTGGATATTTTGCACATTGCTGGCCGTTGTTCGTTGTAGTTCTTGTTCTTTCTGCTGGATTTCGCGCACGAGGTTGACAAGCTCCTGTTGCGCAGCTTCTCGGCGTTCTTTAGATAGCGCTGTGTTTTCTGCGCGGGCTTTGAGTTCGTTAGCTTTTTCGTAATCCTTGCGGAGGTTGGTTTGATTGAGTTCGGCCTGAGTTCTGTAACCTTCTTCAACTTTTGAAATGCGCTGACGTGCCTCAGCCGTTTTGGGGTGTTCTTCGAAGATCAGATTAAGGTCAACAGTGCCAACTTTGACCGGACCAGATTGGCCCTGAATGTTTGGGGTGAGGTGAAGTAGTGTGAGTGTAAGTAAAGATGTTAGGAGTGTAATTTTTTTCATGGTTTGTTAGCTGGTTATTTTTTATGGGGTTAGGACACGAGAATAGAAAGTTTGGTTCAGAATTGGTAGCCAACATTAAAGTGGAATTGCATGCCACGATCGTTGAATTTATCTGTGATGACAGGGAAGCCGAGGTCAAGGCGAAGCGGGCCGATTGGAAGGTCAAGTCTTACGCCGAAACCGACGCCAGCGTTAAAGTCTTTGAAATCAAAATCCCATGCTTCTTCGTTCACATAACCGCCATCGGCAAACACTGCTCCTCGAACGCGGCTGATGATGGGGAACGTGATTTCGCTGTTAAGAATGAGCATCGTTTTACCGCCAATGCGTACGCCGTTGCCGATGTAGGGGCCGATGTCACGAAAACGGAAGCCGCGAACGGTGTCATTTCCGCCGTTGAAGAGGCGGTCGAATATTGGGACGCGGTTGGAATTACCGTAATGATCAACAACTGCACCTGTGGCTCCGAGTTGTAGGATGAGATCCAAGGGCAGGCTGAAGTACTGTCGGGCCTCAAAACCGGTGCGGTAGAGGTCGGTGTCACCAAAGAAAGGACCACCGGCTAGCTCAAAGAAGAGATCTATTTTTGTGCCTTTTCGAGTAAGGAAGAGGGAGTCGCGATTGTCGAATGTGATTCCTAGTTCGCCTGCAGAACGGATGCGCGAACCGGCTTCATCCTTGAAGAATTGTGGCGCGTAGGAGCGAACATTGTTGATGTTGATATTCTCAAATCTGTACACAGCGCGCGCGGTAATGAAGTTTGTAATTGGTCTAGCAAGTCGAAGATTGATTCCGTACCTCTCTTCATCGAAGAAAGAGGAAAGGTATTGAGCGTTGCGATAGAAGCCTTCGACCCCAAAGAGGAGTCGCTGGTTAAAAAGCCAAGGCTCTGTAAAAGATATTACGTAGTCTTGGCGCTGAAGGCCGTACTGAGCGCGAGCGCGGAAGCGTTGGCCGGCCCCGACGAAGGATGGGAAGTTAGTAATGTCAAAGTTGCTCTGAGTTAATTCCACAAAGCCGATGACACTGTCGACCGTGGAGTAGCCGACACCGAATGTGAAAGAACCGGTGCGCTTTTCCTCAACAGTCACTACCATGTCTTTCTGACCGGGCGTGAGAGTATCTTCAGGGGAGATGTCAACTTTTGAGAAGTAGTTGAGATTCATTAAACGCTGCTGGCTGGCTTCGGCCCGCACGGTATTGTACACATCACCTGGGACGAGGGCCAGTTCGCGGCGGATAACTTTATCTTTTGTACGGTTGTTACCCTGAATGATCACACGGTTGACGAAGCTTTTTTCTGATTCATCAATTTGGTAATTGATGTTCATAATTCCAGTCTGAACACTGGGGCGATTCACCGGGCGAACGCGTGTATCGATATAGCCTTGGGCACCGTAGAGGTCGCGTATGGCTTTGATATCATCATCCATACCTTGGGGGGAGTAAATCTCACCCTCTTTCATGCGCAAGTTCTGGCGTATCCTGTCAGTAGTATAAAGGCGGTTGCCCTCGATGCCGACGGTGCCTACGCGATATTGCATCCCTTCAAACACAGAGATGATAATATCGATAGATTCTTTAGCCGCTGGGCGGAATTCGACGTCTGTAACAGCGGCATCGATATATCCGCGTTTTTGATAGGTTTCGACGATGGCACGGAGGTCTTGTGTAAATTGCGTGTCTTGGAGGACCCCGGTTCCGGACAGAAAGGAGATGATGCTGCGCGGACGAGTTTTGATAGCACGCATTAGCTCTCGGGATGGAACCACTTTGTTGCCGTTGAATGTGATGGAGCGAATGATTTGGCGTTTACCCTCATCGATTTTGAAAACTACGTTTGCCCGGCCTGTGGTTTGATCTGTAGAGTAGTCAAACTCCACTCGTGCATCCTTGAAGCCTTTGGATTGGTAGTATTCGAGGATTTTTCGGGCATCTTCGGCTAGCTGGGGTTCGCTCAGATTATCTCCAGGCTTGGTTTTGATTTGGCGCCGAAGGGTATTTTCGCGGATCTGAGACCATCCTGCAAATGTGACTTGCCTGACAAGCGGGCGAGGCTGAACGATGACACGTACACGAACACCTCCGCGCTGAGGTTCAGAAAATATGCGGAGGTTAGTAAAAAGTCCCGTCCTAAAGAGATTTCGTACGTCCTCCTCAATTATCAGATCGCTGTAAACCTGGCCGACGGCGGTTCTCATGTTTGAGAGGATGACGCTCTCGGATACGGATTTTGGACCGATGTAATCTATGACGATTTCGGTCACTTTGGGACCTGTTAATCTGGGGTCACGTGCCGCAGAAGTCTGTCGGGTCGAACTTGGCAGGGGGTCGAGTTCTTCAACTCGGGGGGCTTGAGGTAAGAGTGTGTGTGTTGAAAGGATTAATGCGGCAATTGTTTGTGCAACTAGTCTCATTTTTCGGCGATAGTGTGTGAAAAAATTTTTTTTTACAAGGAATCTTGTGAAGAAAGCGAGCGATTTTCGAATCGGGTGAGTTGTTCCAAGAAGGTGAGGGATATTTTTTCGGTAGGGCCATTGCGATGTTTTTGGATGTCGAGAATGGCTTCACCTGTGAGGGTGCCCCGTTCTTCATCGTCGTCTGCGTATTTTTCGGGGCGGTAAAGAAGGCCGACGATATCGGCATCTTGCTCAATCGCGCCGGATTCGCGCAAGTCGGAAAGGCGAGGCTGACCTCCACGTTCGTCGGGTTTGCGGTTGAGCTGGGACAGGACGAGAACAGGAATTTCCAATTCCATAGCCATGGCCTTAACTCCGCCGGAAATTTCTGCGACTTCGACGGCGCGGTTGTCGTTGCGCCGATGGGCTGGTGGCATGATCAGTTGCAGGTAATCTACGATGATCATGTCGATGTTGTAGCGTTTTTTGAGTCGGCGTGCGCGGGTACGGAGCTGGGCAAGGGTAAGGCCTACCGTGGAATCGAAGTAGAGCGGAGCGTCCTTGATTTCGTGTGCGGCATGTGTAATGCGCATGAGGTCCTCCTGTGTGGTGAAGCCTTTTCGGATAGTCTGACTGCTGACACGGGCACGAGAAGCAAGCAGGCGCATCATGAGTTCCTGATTGGTCATTTCAAGGGAGAAGATGGCAACGGCCTTTTTGGCGTCCACGCTGGCGTGTTCCGCGACGTTGAGTGCAAAAGAGGTCTTGCCCATGCCGGGGCGGGCGGCGATCACGACCATTTGGCCGGATTGAAAACCGCCGGTGAGGGAGTCCAGATCAGCAAAGCCCGAGGGGATGCCGACAACTTTGCCTTTGTTTTGGTAATACTTCTCGATGAGACGAAGGGCGGGGATGACGAGTTCGGAGACGGGTTGGGCTTCTTTTTCGATGCGGTCTTGGGAGATAACGAAGAATTGTTCTTGGGCCAGTTCAAGCACTGGTTTGGGATCGTCGGCGTTTTCTTTAACGGATTGCAACACCTCGGCGCAGGCGACCATCACGCGGCGCAGGAGGTATTTTTCGCGGACGATTTCTGCATAGGTAAAGATGTTTGTCGGCGTAGGAACTTCGGCGATAATTTGTGCGATATATCCATAGCCGCCCACAGCATCGAGCACGCCGGCGTCTGTGAGTTT
This sequence comes from uncultured Verrucomicrobiae bacterium, assembly GCA_938005615.1. Taxonomy (GTDB): domain Bacteria; phylum Verrucomicrobiota; class Verrucomicrobiia; order JADLBR01; family CALLMV01; genus CALLMV01. The sequence goes on along the minus strand of CALLMV010000011.1, from coordinate 13,936 downwards.
TTGGGGTAGTGTGACGGTGTCCACGGGCAGATTGGCCTCGTGGAGCGTGCGAATGGCCGAGTAGATGATCTGGTGGCGTTGGTCGTAAAAGACCTCTTCGATCAGGCGCGAGGAGGCTTCTTGCGACATATCGCGCGGTGCGGCAATCAGACAGCCAAGCAGGGAACGCTCAGCTTCAATGCTGTGGGGCAGCACCCAGTTACTAGGGATCTCCGCTTGGGGGCGGCGACTTTTGCTATTTATAGCAGGTGAATTTACTGTTGAGGGGGATTTGTCCAAGGTGGCAGTCATGTCTTCCAGGATTCATGCTTGATTTGATGATGGGCTTTATCAAGAAAAGAAAATGCGCAAAACATTTTGTCCTATTTCCCGTGAATCAAATAGTTTGCTAGTCGCTTTGCTCATTACTTTCGGCTCATTTAATCACGAGGTTCAAGCGGATAAGCTCACTGAGCCGCCCTCGGCTTTAGCAATTCTCAGAGAGCCCAATCTATCCAGTCCGCGCGAGGTATTCGAGGTTTTCTGGAATTCGATGAATCAGCGCCGGGAACTAGTCAAACGTGGCGAGCCGGGCACAGGCCCGTTGGCCATCGCAGTATCTTGCCTGGACACGAGCCTTTTGCCTGCAATCGCTCGAAGCGAGGAAGCACAACAAGCCGCAATTCGCCTTAAAGAAGTCATCGATCGAGTGGCGGTGCCAGACTTCAAAAAAATGCCGGATGAAGAGGCATCCAGCGAATTGAGTCGCTGGAGTTGGCTTGGCACGCGAATCATTATTACCAAGCAAAACACAGAAGACGGCAAACAGTCGTTTCTCTTTAGCGCAGAGACGGTGCGGGATGCTTTCCTCATGTACAATCAAGTGAAGCATCTGCCTTACGTTAAGGGCGGAGGGATGGGTGCGGGCTTAGGGGCCGAGTTCAAAATTCAATGGGCTTGGGCAAACCAAATTTACTTAGGACTCGCCCTCTGGCAATGGTTGGGATTGTTCCTCCTCATATTGTTGGGATTGACGATTCGGCTGATCGTGGCGCTTACGCTTCGCTTCATTTGCATGACGATGAAAAATTCTCGTCCAGCCTGGAATCACGAGTGTCTCAAGTCAATGGAGTGGCCGGTCAGTTTGTTAATTGCTTCTAGCTTTTGGTATTTTTCGGTAAAGGCTTTAGAAATAACAGGTCTTCCGCTTTCAATCACACTCACAATAGTCAAGTTGACCTTTTACATTTCGATCGTTTGGGCAGGTGTAACCTTCACCGGAACACTTGGCAGGATAGCCACCGAGAGGGCACGCAACAAAGGAAACATTGATCATCACCTGGTAAAACTGCTTTCACAAAGCGCCAGAATCTTCGTACTCATTTTGGGCACTCTTTTTGCCGCTCAAGGCCTCGGCTTTAACGTAGTTTCATTGGTTGCTGGTTTGGGGATTGGTGGTTTGGCTGTCGCGATGGCTGCCAAAGACACGCTAGCCAATTTTTTTGGCTCAATAGCCATTATGTTAGATCACCCATTCAGGGTTGGCCATTGGGTGAAAGTGGGAGATAGTGAAGGCATCGTGGAAGAAATCGGCTTTCGTTCAACACGAATTCGCACGTTTTACGATTCCTTAATCTCAGTTCCAAACTCTGAGATCGTTACCGGTCAAGTTGACAACTTGGGAATGCGAAACTACCGACGCGTCAGAACAACAATAGGAATTACCTACGACACTTCGGCCGAGAAGATTGAAGCCTTCATCGAGGGCATCAAGAACATCATCATTGCCAACCCAACAACGCGCAAGGAAACTTTCCAAGTCACTCTGAATGATTTTGGTGCTAGCAGCTTAAACATTTTGCTAAACTTCTTCGTAACTGTCCCCACATGGGCAGAAGAATTAGTCGAACGCCAGCGCATTTTCCTCGAGATCATTCGTTTGGCCCGCACTCTCGGTGTAGAGTTTGCCTTTCCTACACAAACTGTCCATATCGAAACCACACCCGAACATCCCACGCCTCGAAGAGGAGGGCCCACGAGCCCAGAAGAGATGAGACAACTGGCCAAAGAGTTTTCTCAAGGCGGTAGCCTCTCACGCCCGAGGGGACTTGGATTGTTTAAACCAGCATACGAGGAAAGAAGGATTTAGTATAATGAGACTCTTTCTCATTTAATATTGACATGTCCCGAAAAAATTTCAAACACTTGCAAATGCAAAAAAATTACAGTTCATCATTCACAGCCGCTTTTTTCTTTGCGGCATCCCTCACTAGTGTTCACCCCCAACAAACAGCGGCCACACAAGAGCGTGCCGACATCCAGGTCGTGGTCACCGCGTCGCGCGGGGAAGCGCAAAGTCCACTCGATGTGCCCCAGTCCATCACCACCATAAGTCGGCAAAGTCTGGATGAACGGCCTAACCTCGTAGATGTGGACAACGCCATCCGCCAGATTCCGGGCATCTCGCTCGCACCGGCGGAGGGCGCACCGAGCTACTTTCAAGAGGGCTTCTCCATCCGCGGCCTGGGGGCGCAGCGCGTGCTCACCTTAACCGATGGCATCCGCCAGGCCGGGCAGGGGATCGGTTACGGCGGCGGTAATCTCTCACTCTACGACACCTTTTCCATCGAACGCATCGAAGTGCTCAAAGGGCCGTCGTCGGTTCTCTACGGCACGGACGCCTTTGGAGGCGTGATTAACGTCATCACCCGCCAGCCGCGCCGCCGCGAAGAGATCGGAGCGAACGGTGCGCTGGGCTACACTTTTGATTCCGCGTTTGATGCCCACCGCACCGGCGGCTGGTTTGACTTCGGCGGCCCCGGCTGGGGGTTGGCGGCTGGGGGTTCTTACAGCGATTTTGATGAACCCAACCTGCCCAACAGCGATCCCCCGCGCTCTGGCTCCTTCAAGAACTGGAACGCCTGGGGCAAGCTCGATATTTTCTTTAACGACAACCTGAAACTCCGCTTCCACGGCGCAATCACACGCAACACCGACGTGCTCATTTTGAACGACAAAATCACATTGCCCAGTGTGCGTGCCTTCGCGGGGCAGGGGATCACGCCCGGCGTGCTGGTGCCCGGTAACGCTGTCGTCAACCCTGGAGCCACGCCGCCATTCAATGCCGTGCCCGGGCAATTTTACCAAGTCTCGCCGGATATTTACTTCCCCATCGCTGATGGCTCCACACGCCTCATTAGCGCACCGTTTCATTTCAGTTTCCCGCTCTATCAGCGCTCTCTGAGCGGGGTGAAGTTGGAATACACTAACGACTCTGCGCCGCTGGAATACGCCGCAGCCGAATTCGCCTGGCAGCAGATTCGCCGACAGTTTCGCAGAGAGTCTTTGTTCTTTACCGACATCACACTCGGCCCGATCGGCCCACTCTCCACATCCGAGGTGCTAACCGATGACGAAGTGAACACCTACGAACTCAACTTCCAAACTCGGATCAACTGGGCCACGGATAATAAACTCATTACGGGTTTAGACTTCGCTTACGACACCGCATACTTGCCCGAGCGCGAAGTGCGCCGCGTGGTGGCCAACCCAAACACCAACGCTGTGCTGGCCGGGCCTTTTCTGCCCAACCAAACCATCATCGGCCAGCGCATCGTTCCGCCGTTTGATCTGCAAAATTTCTTTTTTCCTGGATTTGATCTTCGTCAACAGATCGGTCCGCTCAGCAGCAGCCTGGCAGCAGAAGGCAGCCGATCGACCTTCAGTCGCGTGCGTGCCGACGCCGAGCAATTCCGCTTCGGCGCCTACGCCCAAAACACCACGACACTTCTGGATGGTAAACTGGATGTGACGCCCGCCATCCGTGCGGACTACTTCTCAGTGCGCGACTCCATCTCCGACAGTTCCGAAGATGCCTTTGGTCTCTCCGGCGCTATCAACGCCCTCTACCGCGTGACGGACGAAATCTCGGCTTACGGTGTGCTGGCCAGTGGATTTCGCGTGCCTGATTTGGGCGAACGTTACCAACGCGGCATTGTCAACATTGGTGGGCCCAACCAAGTGCTTGGTAAACCCGGCCTCGACCCGGAACGCTGCTACTCGGCGGAGATCGGCGCAAAAGGCACCGCGCAAAATTTCTCCTTCGAGATCGCTGGTTACATCAACCACGTCGCAGACTACATCGGCGAACGCAAGCTGGGCATCATTGAGGGAATCAACACCGCGCAATACGACAACGTGGGCGACGTGACCCTCTACGGCGTGGAGGTGGGCGGCTCATACACGTTTTGGGATCGGCTCACGCCTTATGCCAATGCCGCGCGCACGTTCACCGAAAACGCCGACCTGGTGCGCGTGCCCGATTGGATATTTAACTACGGCATCGAGTGGCGTAAGAAACTCGGACTCACCTGGATTGAAGAATACTTTGCCCGCATCGAAGGGCGTAGTGCGATGGACTTCGAGGATCAAACAGCCAGCATTAACGATCAGGCCCTCGGCAATCCCGGACGCTCTCGCAAAGGCGGCTTCCCCACGCTTAAAGGCTTCACCGTTTTTGGTGTTTCCGCGGGAGCTACACTCGGCGAAACACGCTTTGGGCAATTCCGCGTAGTGGCCGGCATCAACAACATTTTTGATGAACGTTACGAAGAACCCTTCTTCCTCCAGCAGCAACCCGGGCGCAGTTACTACATCTCCGGCGAATGGAAGTTCTGATGCGGCTCCTTCAAAACCCGCCAGAGAGAACTGCCAAAAGGACACAAAATATTCATTTCACAAAACAGATTCTCGCATCGTCTTGCGGCATAGAACCGGCTTACCGAACCTGGTGACCCATCGGCCGCATGGGTCACCAATCATTCTGGAAGCTTCCGGAGAGATCAAAAGGCGTGGCTTATTGACAAGCCAAAATGTGGACATAAAATGTCCACATGAAGACGGCCACTGTTCGCGATTTGAGGAACAACTTTAGTAAAATCGAGGGCTGGCTTGCCGAGGGCGAAACCATTCAGATCCAGAAACGCGGCCAGCCTGTGGCCGTGCTCTCGCCAAAGAAGAAAAGCGCGATTGCGAAAACCTCGATCAAACACCCTAATTATCGTGAACGTCTCCGTAAAATCTGGGGGAACAAATGCTTCACTCTCCAAGAAATCCGGGAGATGCGCGAATACGAGCTGGAGGGTGAGGATGGATGAGCGTGATGGATCACTTTCCCGACACATCATTTTTATGCTCTTTATATCGTCTTCAGATTTTCACATCCCAAGCGATCAAGTGGCGTGATGCTCATCGTGAACCTCTCCCCGTCTCGACACTTTTGCTTCTCGAGTTTCGCCAATCGGTGCGGCTTCAGATGCGACTGCACAGCAAAGACCGCACCAAGGGCTACGGGTTGCGCGAAGCGAGTGCCATGCTGCGCGATTTCCAATCGGATTTGGCGGCTGGCATCATGCGCGTGGTTCCTGTGGACTGGGCGGATGTCCATGCGATCGCAGAGCGTTTGAGTGCGACCCACACCTCACGTGAGGGTCACCGCTTGGCAGACATCTTGCATGTGGCGACGGCTTTGCATTTGGGCATGAAGGGCTTCCTCACTTTCGATGAACGGCAGCGCGACCTAGCTGAGGCCGAGGGGTTGCGTGTGCCGTTCCGGAAAATCAAACGCAGTTGAGCGGAGAGACCGCGTATTTCCCACCGTGTTATTTTGAGGCCACGGCGATGCGCAGTTCGCGCAGTTGCTTTTCCTCAACCGTCGAGGGCGAGGCACTCATCAGGTCCTGACCGCGGTTGTTTTTCGGGAAGGCGATGACTTCGCGGATCGAGTTCGATCCCGTCAAGAGCATCACCATGCGGTCGAGACCCAGCGCAAGGCCACCGTGGGGCGGGGCACCAAAGCTGAAGGCTTTGAGGATGTGGCCAAACTGGGTTTGTTGCTGCTCTTCGTTCACACCGAGGATGGAGAACATTTTTTGTTGCAGCTCGCGTTCGTGGATTCGGATGGAGCCGCCGCCGAGTTCCACACCGTTGAGCACGATGTCGTAGGCGTCGGCGCGCACGTCGGCGTAGCGTCCGGCCTCCAGGGCGGCACGGTCTTCGGTCAGCGGGCGAGTGAAGGGGTGATGCACCGCGTTCCATTTGCCGTCTTCCTCACTCCACTGCAGCAGTGGGAAATCCACGACCCAGAGGAAATTCCAGTCGCGATTGTCCTTAAGCAGGCCGAGCATGTCTGCGGCTTCGAGGCGGATGCGGCCGAGGACTTCGCACACTGTTTCCCACTTATCGGCACCGAAGAGCACGAGGTCGCCCTCTTCCAGATCGAGGCGTTCTTGCAGGAAGTTTTTTTCGCGTTCGGTAAAGAATTTCACGATGGGCGACTTCCACTCACCGCCTTCGATTTTGATGAAGGCGAGGCCTGCGGCGCCGTGTCGCTTGGCCGTCTCGGTAAGTTTTTCGATTTGGCCAGTGGTAATGGACGCGAGGCCTTTGGCGTTCAGGGCCTTGACGACTCCACCCTTCTCCAGCGCGGTGCGGAAGACTTTGAACTGCGACTCGGCGAACACGTCGGAAAAGTCCTGCAGCTCCAGTCCGAAGCGCGTGTCGGGTTTGTCGGAGCCGTAGCGGTTCATTGCGTCGCGCCAGGCGAGGCGCGGGAAGGGCGTGGGCGGGGTGAAGCCCAGTGATTCTTGGCACACGCGGGTGAGGATGTTTTCGACGACGGCGATGATGTCGTTGCGTGTGATGAAGCTGGCTTCGATGTCCACCTGCGTAAACTCGGGTTGGCGGTCGGCGCGCAGGTCTTCGTCGCGGAAGCATTTGGCGATTTGGTAATATTTTTCTAAACCCGCCACCATCAGCAATTGTTTGTATTGCTGCGGCGCCTGCGGCAGCGCGTAGAACGTGCCAGGGGTCAAGCGCGAAGGGACGAGGAAGTCGCGTGCGCCTTCGGGCGTGGATTTCGAAAGGATGGGAGTTTCGACTTCGATGAAACCTTGTTCATCAAGCGAGGTGCGGATGGCGCGCACGATGCGGTGGCGTTCGCGCAATTTGTGGCGCATGTTGGGCCGGCGCAGATCGAGATAGCGGTGGGTAAGGCGGAGGTCTTCGTTGCTGTCTGTATCGTCAAGCGGGAAGGGCGGCGTTTCAGCGGTGTTCAGGATTTCGATTTTATCCGCAACGACTTCGATTTCCCCCGTGGGCAGTTTTGTGTTGGTGGTGCCTGGCAGGCGGGCGGAGACGGTGCCTTCAACGCAAATCACAAACTCGGGTCGCAGGTGGTGGGCGGTCGCAGCAGCCTCGGGGGCGGTGTCAGGTTTGAAGACAATCTGGGTGAGGCCTTCGCGGTCACGCAGGTCAATGAAGATCACGCCGCCGTGGTCGCGCCGCGAGTCCACCCAGCCGGAGAGGGTGACGCGTTGGTTAATGTGCTCGGAGCGAAGCTGGGCGCAATGATGTGTGCGGTAAGTTTGCATGAGAGCGCATGTTTAGATGTTTTGCGTGTTGAGGGGAAGCAGGAACAGTGATCCCGCAGACGGGCTACCTCGTGGGACGCGCGTGTCGGAGATTGGCGCGGGATTTCGGACATGCGCAGGATCCGCCGCAAGCAGAGTTGTTTTTTTTCTTATGCAAAACGCTGCGCAAGAGAGAACCAGCCGCTAAGGCGAGCGCAGAAAATGTAAAGAGCAAGTCGAGGAGTTTCATAAACTGATCCTGCTTCCCAATTGATAAATGACCACTGCTGCTGCCCATGCCAGCGTGGTCATAAACACAAATGAGCCGATCGCCCAAGGCCAACCGATTTGGCGTCCGATCACAGCCACGGTGCTACCGCACTGCATGCAGAGCGCGAAGAACACCATCAGGGCAAACACCGTGGGAAGTGTGAAGACGGGCTGCCCCGCGTGCGGGCCCTCTGTCCAGACCTCTGCGGCCAGGCGGTCGCGCAGGCCGACGCTTTCTTCATCCACTTCGCTGCCCAGGTTGTAGATGATGCCGAGTGTGGCGATGATGACTTCGCGTGCGGGGAAGCTGGCAAGGATGCCGAGCGTAATTTTCCAGTCAAAGCCCGCGGGTGCGAAGAGGGGCTGCACCGCCTTGCCCAGCGTGCCCAAGTAGCTGTGGCTGACCCAGGCGGATTGCAAGCTGTGTTCAAGTTCGCTGGAGAGTTCCGATTCCGGGTCATTCAGGAGTTCACGCACCTCACTCTCAGAGAGGCCGGTGGTCGCGACGGTCTCTGTGATGAATCGGGCCGTTGTCTGCTCAGAGATTTCCGCACTGCGGGGGAAGTAAAGCAACGCCCAAATAATGACAGAGAAGGCGAGGATGACAGTGCCCGCACGCAGCAGAAACTCGCGACCCCCCTCCCACATGCGCAGCAGAACATTGGGCAGGTGGGGAATTTTGTAGGACGTCATTTCCAAGATGAACGGTTGATTTGGAATGCGAAACATGAGCCGGTTAAAAATCCATGCAAACGGCAGGCTCAAGGCCAGGCCGACAAAGTGCATGCCGAGCAAAGTCCACCCCGCGACCACAGGGCCAAAGCTTGGCTCGATGAACGCGCCGATGAGCAAAATGTAAACCGGCAGGCGTGCGGAGCAGCTCATGAACGGAGCCATGAGCACCGTGGTAATGCGAGCTTTGGGATCTTCCAGCGCGCGCGTGGCCAGGATTCCTGGGATGGCGCAGGCAAAGCTGGAAAGCAGGGGCACAAAACTTTTTCCGTTCAGGCCGCACCAGCCAAAGAGTTTATCCATCAAGAAAGCGGCGCGCCCCATGTAGCCGCTGTCTTCGAGCAGCGCGATGAAGAAAAACAAAATAAAAATCTGCGGGAGAAACACGATGACACTGCCTACACCGGCGATGATGCCGTCCACAACGAGACTTTGGAAATGCGGGAAGGCCGCCAGCGGTGGAGCTGCGAGTGCTTGAAGCCAGGCTGTAAAGTTTTCGAACAGTGCCATGAACGGCGCAGCCCAGGCATACACGGATTGGAAGATCACCGTCATAATGGCAACGAAGATCACGCTGCCCCAGAAGCGGTGCACGAGCAGGGAGTCAATCGTCTCATCAGCCTGGCGATTCAGCGCACGTTGCGAGTCGTTGAGCACTCGGCCCAGGATGCGATCCAGGTGCGAGTAGTGCAGGATGGCCTCGGCGGCGTAGGGGTTGAGGCCGGATTCGTGGCGGACCAATTCCCGGGCCTGGTGAATAAGGTCATCGATCTGCGGGCGCAGTTCGGGTCGGCGATTTTTGAGCGAGCTGTCTGAATCGAAAATAAGGCGCTGCACCTCGGCGGGGGAAAAAGTGCCATTGCTGACTTCAAGCAGCTTGGCGGTGGCTTGCTGCACGCCGGGATGCCACTCGATGCGGCGCATGCGGCGTGGGTGTTCGAGTGCTTCGGCGATGGCTTCACGAAGGGTGTCGAGCCCCTCGCCCTTGATGCCCACGGTCGGCACCACGCGCACGCCGAGGATTTCCTCCAAGGCATCCGGGTCGGGGGCGATGCCGCGGCGGCGGGCTTCATCCCACTGATTGAGCACAAGCACCATGGGCAGGGAGTATTCTGCCAGTTGAGAAGCTAGGAACAGATTGCGGCGCAAGTTGGTGGCGTCGAGGATGCAGACGATCACGTCGGGGGGCGGCTTGCCGGATTGTCCGGTCAGAATTTCTATAACGACGCGCTCATCCGGAGAGGTCGCCGAGAGGCTATAAGTGCCAGGCAGGTCGAGGATCTCCACTGGCGCGCCGTTTATCCTGCAGCGGCCCAGGTGCATTTCGACGGTGATTCCGGGGTAGTTGGCGATGCGCTGCCGCAGACCGGTCAGTTGGTTAAAGATTGTGGACTTACCGGTATTAGGGTTACCGAAAAGGGCAATGCGGGGCAGTCTGGAGCTTGCAGATTTTTTCTGCGGCGCTTCTGCGATCATAGAGGCTCGACTTCCACCAGGGCTGCTTCGGATTTACGCAGGCTGACCTTCTGCCCCTCCAACTCATAAGCCAGGGGATCGCCGAAGAGGGCCGTGTTACGGTGGCGGACTTTACGGCCAGGCAAAAATCCCAGGGCGTGCAGGCGGATGGTGGCATCGGATTCTCCGCGCACTTGCACGATCTTCATCCATTCCTTGCCACGAAGTTGATCAAGTGTCATGAGCTGTAAAAACATGAAGCATTATCCGTTAAATGAGACGGAATCTCAAGAAATATTTGTGCTATAAACGATGTCGTTGTTTAATCCGATTTTTTACACGGGCAGTTTTGCGGGTAGCAACGCCGTGATGTGTGCAAGCAGGTTTTCCAGCCCGGAGCCCGTTTGCGCGGAGATGGGGAGGATCGTTTCTGAAGGGAAGCGCCGTTGAAATTCCGGAAGAAAAATCGCGAAGTCAGGGTGGTCGGATTTATTGGCTGCGATGAGGCGCGGGCGCCGGGCCAACTCTGGAGAGTAGGCCGCGAGTTCTTGAAGCAGGATGGTGAAGTCATCGGCGGGATCGCGATTTTCTGTGCCAGCCATATCGAGCACAAACAGTAGCAGCTTGGTGCGCTCGATGTGGCGGAGAAAGTCATGACCCAAGCCCACGCCTTCGTGCGCACCCGGGATGAGGCCGGGGATGTCAGCAAAGGTGATGCGGGAGTAGTCGGGCAATTCGCGGATCCCGACGTGCGGATGAAGCGTAGTGAAGGGGTAGGCACCGACGAGAGGTTTGGCGTTGGTGAGTGCACCGAGCAGGGTGGATTTGCCGGCGTTGGGGAAGCCGACAAAGCCGACATCGGCGAGGCTTTTGAGTTCGAGGTAAAAGCTGGCCTGCTCGCCTTTTTCCCCGGGCTGAGCGTGGGTGGGAGCTTGGTGTGTGGGCGTGGCGAAGTGCTGGTTGCCCAGGCCGCCGCGCCCGCCACGGCAGAGGGTGACGCGCTGGCCAATCGTGACTAGATCCGCTACGAGTTCCATCGGCGTGGTGCGCGGGTTGATCTTTCTGCGGGCGGATTGTGTTATGGCGTCGTCCTCGGAGCCTTGCGAGGCGAAGCTGTCTTCAGTCGCCTGATCTTCTTCAGCAAACGCGGGAGATTCCTCGTCAGGCTCCAGAGCGTTTGCGCTGTTAGCGGGCAGGAGATGTTCTGGGATCCGATACACAAGGGTGCCGGGAGGCACGGGCACAATGAGATCAGGTGCGCTACGGCCGGTGCAGTTCGAGCCTTGGCCGTGTTCGCCGCGTTTGGCGCGAAGGTGGGGTTGATAGTAAAAATCGCGGAAGTCACTCTGGTGCGGCGAGACTTCCAGGATGACGTCGCCGCCCTTGCCGCCGTCGCCGCCGCTGGGGCCGCCTTTGGGGACAAACGTTTCCCGACGGAAGGCGACACAGCCGCGGCCGCCGTCGCCGGCCTTCGCGTGGATGATGATGTGATCGAAGAACATGCTAGCGGTGCTTAATAGCTTTGCGTGATTTAGCGTGCGAGGTTTTTGCGGAATGCGCGGAGTCCTCCGTGAAGTAGTGGAGCTGCTCGAGTTCCAGCGCGAGGTTCACGTTATTCACCGTGATGCCCTCGGGCACCTGGAGCAGCACGGGAGAGAAGTTCAGAATTCCGCGAATGCCTGCTTCGATGAGTTGGTTCACGACGGACTGTGCACTCTCTGCGGGCACGGCCACGATCCCCAAGCGAGCGTTGTGGCGGGCGACAACCTTGGACAAATTCTGGATGGGATAGACTGGCACCGATCCGTTTTTTCCAGAATGGGCACTGTATTGTTTCGGGTCACAGTCAAACGCGGCCACCAGTTCAAAGCCCTCTTTGTTGAATCCCGGATAGGCCATCAGGGCACGCCCGAGGCGACCGGCCCCGACCAAGATCACGGGGCGCAGCCGCGTCGTGCCCAGGACGTCGTGCAGGTGCCCGAGCAAACTGGTGATGGGATAGCCCAGGCCGGGGCGGCCGAAGTGTCCGATTTGGGTGAGGTCTTTGCGCACCTGGTCAGCCTTCACCCCCGAAGCCAGCGCGAGGGTCTGGGAGGACACAGTCTCTGCACCGCGCTCCAGCAAGCGTTGTAAGGCCCGAGCATAAAGCGAGAGACGATATACGGTGCGGTAGGGAATGCGCTGGTCAGTGTGGTTTTTCATCTCTGCCTACTATGTGAAATATGACACGATTTTTCACAATCTTTTTCACAATTTTTTTGCGGATTTTTTCTGTTTTGTTCAGCGGCAGCGATCAGGCCTTGGACGCGGAGATTTTTTACAATCGTATTTGCCAAAGAATCAGAGCAGCACACAGTATGCGGCATGTCAGAGTTCTGGGATCTCGTGCTTGCGGGCGGTTTTTTTATGTGGCCGCTGGTCTTGTGTTCCATCGTCTCGCTCACAGTGATTATCGAGCGCTTTCGTGCAATATCTCTGCGCAACATTTTGGGAGAAGAGCTTCCTGAGGAACTTTCCAGAGAGACTCCTGATTTAAGAAATCTGCACAAGCTCAAGGAGCATGAAAAAAGTAGTCTCTCGCGCCTGGTGGATGTTGCGTTGTCTCAAAATTGGATGGATCGGGAAGAAGCCGCCGAAGCACTTCGCACAGCGGCCCGGCGTGAAACCACGTTGATGGAGCGGGGATTGGTGGTTTTGGAGATTGTGGCTGGGCTTGCACCGTTGCTTGGACTTTTGGGCACTGTTAGTGGATTGATGAGGATCTTCGGCAACATCGGTCCGGAGGGCCTTGGAGAAAAGGGCATAGAAGTGGCCCGTGGCATTTCAGAAGCCCTTTCGACGACGGTGGTGGGCCTTGTGATCGCGATCCCATCCATCATCTGCTGGAACTTGCTTTCGCGGCGGGTAGATGTCTTCGTCGCGGAGCTTGACCACTATATGCAAATCGTCCTGCGCATGATGAGCCGGATGAACATTGGAGGTCCCGGCCAATGATCTTCGCTCCGCGCAAGAGGAGACCACCGGCGATTAACATCGTGCCGATGTTGGATATTCTGACGATTTTGCTGATTTTTTTTGTCGTGACGACCACCTTCAAGCGGCCACAGCCTGCCGTGAAGATTGACTTGCCGGCGGCGACACAAACAGAAGACGCGGGTGCGACAGATGCTGTGGTCATCACATTCACGGCGGATCTGCAAATCTTCCTCAACGAGCAACCGACCAGCCTTGAAGATTTGCCGCAAACCTTCAAAATGAAATTCCCGCGCATTCCGGAAAAAGTGGCCCTGCGTGCGGATCGCTCCGTGCCGCTGGGCGAAATCATACGCCTTACGGAGGCTCTGCGCGGCTTGGGGATTCAGACCTTGCCGACGTTTACTGAGCGCGCGACATCCGGTGAACCGCAAGCCATCGCGCCGCAAGCTGAGTAGTCAAAAATCACAGCACAAAAAGTGTTTTTCTGAATTTTTCTGACCGACTGCGGGACGTGGTCTTCTGTGCCGCTCAGGACGAACGCGCGCAAGCACAAGGGGCTCGTGCCGCTTATCAAGCGTGCTCTTATTTTTGGGAGATTTTCTTGCCTGCTTCGGTTCAGATTTTTGGTTCAAAAATATGTATCAGGAAGCTGGCCGTTTTGCAGGAGGTGGCGGTAGGTGGCGAGGGTGTGGGATTTGGTGGCGGCGTCCACCAGCGGGAAGGTGCTGAGGATGTGGGCGAATTCTTCTTCGGTGAGGTCGTAGAGACGGGCGACGATGGCATCCATCTCGGCTCGCAACTGGAGCCGGGCCTGGGGGTGGTTGGGTGCGACCAGCCGAGTTCTTCGATGAAAAGGGTGGCGAAGTCGAGGGCCTGGAGGAGGTCGCGCGTGCGGGGAAGGTTCATGGGAAGGGAAAAGTTAGAAAGGCAAAACTTTGGGGGAAATGGCAGCGGCTCGACAGGTCATTTTGCAATCTGCATTTCTCATTTGGCGTTGCTTTTTGCCGTTTTGATCGAGGTGACGATGATGGCAGTCAATTCGCAGGTTTCCTGGTAGAGAGGACGGAGGCGGTCGGATGAGACACGACCGGATTCCATGAGGAGTTCGAGCCAGT
>CALLMV010000010.1 GCA_938005615.1 uncultured Verrucomicrobiae bacterium | reverse complement strand
TTTTTGCAGCACTGGGGCGATATCCGGCAACATTCCCGCCCCTTCGCCCTCACCGGTGGGCTGACGCTGCTTGCGGCGGTTCTGCTCCGCGGCGGCTTCGTCGATGCGGGCCTTGTCCTGCGCCATTTGAGCCGCCGTGCGATACCAGCCCAATTCCCAGTCGCTCATGGTGGAAACGGGACCGAACATCTGGAAGGATTTCTCGAGAGCCGATTGAGCGGATTGGGTGCGATGGAGCTTCTGGTAGATCTGCGCTGCCAAGACGTGGGATGGTCCTTGGCAATCCAACTTGAGCGCGGTTTGAATGGTCGTGTCCGCTTCGCTGGCCAGTCCGCGGCGGAGTTGGGAGAGTGCCAAATTAAACAGGGGCGCCGGGTCATCCGGAGCCGCGGCGGATGCTTCCCGATACATCTTTTCCTGTCGTTCCCAGTCTTCCTTGTCCCCGTAACGGATACCCAGCAGGTTGAGGATGTGGGGATCCGGACGCCCTTTCCGCCGAGGCGCCTGTTGGAGGTAGAAGATGGATTTGTCAGTCTGCGCGAGCTTGGAGTAATCGTTGGCCAGTTGCACCAACACATTGGGCACATCATCGCCGGTCACTTTGCCACGCGGAGGTTTTCTTCGATCTCATCAATGCGCTGGCGGATGGCGTGGGGGTTGACGACATGGGTCAACGGATTCTCAATCATGCACGTGAAGGGCGGGGTGTTTGGCTGATCGCGCAAGGTGAGTTCGAGATGCAGCGCTTGGTTTTCGTCGAGATGAAACTTGAGCCGCAGCGGTTCACCACGGTTTATCGGCCCGGGAATATCCCAAGCGCCGATAAAGATTGGACGTGCCTCCGTTCCGGCTACGATTTCGACGCGCAACCGCACAGAATCCAGAATCGAGGTCTTCGGGACGACGAGGGAAAGGTTCTCGCCGAACTCGTCCGGCCCTGGAAAGGGGAGTTGTGCGCCACGGGGGACGAGGGTGGAGAGTCCCGATGACGTGCGGATGGAGATAACATCCGGAGCGACCGGCTGGATGAGGCTGCGATTGCACAGCGCCAACGCCAGCGCATGGTAGGCTGCACCGCGAGCGACGGCGACTTGGCTGGCTTCGCGGTCTTCGTAGGTGAGCGTCCTAGCGGAAGTGAAATAGCGCGCAACAGCAGTTTGCACTTCCGGGATGAGGCTGCTTCCGCCCACCAGCAGGCAGAGGTTTACGTCGGAGGGATTCAGCCCGGCACGCTCCAGTGCGTCCTGCATTGGCGCGAAGATCGAGCAGGTCAACTGGTATTCCGTTTCTCGCGCATACAGAAGATCGGTGTCGAGGAAGGGCTTGAGGACGGCTTCGAACTGCGCGGCGCTCAGGCGCGGCGATTGCAGCACCAAGTCGCGGCTTGGGCACGGGCAGGGATATGCGCCGGGCTGTGTCTTGACCACGGCTGTTTTATCCGCACCGTCGTATTTGCCGAAGCACTGAAGACGGCTGATTTCGATGCACAACCCGATCTTGAGGGATTCAGCGACGCTCAACAGAGCCGGTTCGATGTGCAGCTTGCGGTCTTCGTAAGACAGATCGGAGGCCGGCAGCGTGGTTTGTTCCAGCAGTTGCGGGATCAAGACTTGATGCACAATGGCGGTGTCAATATCGCCGCCGCCCAAGCGATGGTAACGGGAGACCGATAGTGGAGAAATCTCCATCCGGCCGGATTGTCCTTTGGGACTGAACCGGAAGACTGCCACGTCGCAGGTGCCGCCGCCAAAGTCAAACACCACCAAGTTACTGGCTGCTGTGGTCGCGCCAAGGATTTCGGCTTGGTGCGAGACGAGGTAATCGAGAAACGCGGCCACAGGTTCGTCGAGTAAGTCGCCTCCGGCAATTTTCAGCCCGGCCATTTCGGCAGCGCGGAGGGTGTCCGCCCGCTGGGCCACTTGGAATGAGGCTGGGACGGTCACCACGGTCCGGCTTAGCGGAGTGCGATCAGCTTCCTCGGCCGCTGTTTTGAGAAAGGAGAGAACCTTTGCCGCAATCTCCGATGCCGAGCGGAATCCCTGAGGGGCGAGGTGATAGGTGCGTCGGGCACCCATGTCATTTTGCACTCGTAGAAAATGTCTTTGTTTCGTCGGAGCGTGGCGTTGGCGCGCAACCGTTTTGCTTCTTCACCCACGAGGACCGTGTTGTTATGAATGGCGACCACCGAGGGCACGAGGACGTGAATGTAGGGCCCGGTGCTAGTAGGCTGTTCGACCTCAAGGCAGCGGGCAAGGGGAGCGGCGTTTGACTCGGGCGACCAGATGACTTCCGCAAGAGTCGAATTAGTCGTGCCCAAATCAATGCCGACAACGCGGACCGGGTTTTTCGGCAAGATGAGCGTGTTGGCAGTTGGAGCGATGATTTCGAGTGTGTTCATGGAAGTGAGGTTTATTCGGGGTTCACTAGTCCCAGCGAGCAGATGATGCGGGGTTCGTGGGTTTGTTCCTCTTCGTGGATGAGGCAGAGGCGGTCGTCTTCGCGAAGGGCGAGGACGAGTTCGGAGAGTTTTTCGTCGGAGATACCGGCGCGGGCCTCCTGAGCGAGGTGGTAGGCGATTTTGATGTAGATGTGGTAAGGGGGGGATGACCTCTTCGCGGGCCCAGCTTTCGTCGATGATCTGGATGAGTTCGTTGGTGATGTCCACGCACCAGCGGTCGTTCCAGCGGTCTTCGAACCATCGAGCGAGTTTTTGGGTGGTGTCGTGGTCGAGGACGTCCACGTTGAGTTCGCCCTGTTTCGAGAGGCCGGCGAGAGTCAAGTTGCAGGAGCCGAGGAAGCCGGTGATGGGGTTGTTGGGATCCGGGCGAAAGCACAGGTAGAGCTTGGCGTGGATGGCGTAGCGCAAGAAGAGCTTCACCACAACCTTGGTGGATTTGAGCTGATGAGCCAGGCGGCGGAGACCCGTCTCATCGGCATTAGTGGGCACACCAATGGTCAATTGGTTTCGGAAATCCTCGGGGAGTTTCTTTTTCAAACGCAGAGCGGTTTGGTTGTCGAGTGAATCATGGCTCAGGGTCATGCTGAGGGCGTCACGCAATTCCTCCTGCGGAAGACGCTGCATGCCAATCAGCAGTCGGCAGCAATTGTCTTTCCCGCCGGCCCATCTCTCGATAAACGAGTCGAGTTCCTTCCATCCGCGAAGATTGAAATAGCCCACGCAGAAGTCGCTGCGGTGAGATAGTGCGAGTGTCTGCTCCAAGGCAGGCAGGAGATCACTGTTGATATTGTCGAAAATGCGCGGCATGTGAGATGTCTGTTATTAAAAATGGAGTTAAATATTTGCAGCAACTATCTTATGAGGTGAATCAGAACTGTTAGTGCTGAACTTATTAATTTTCCTCGGTCTTTTACGAATCAACACTTCGTGCGAGGGCGTTCGCCTTGAGGAGGTATTCGGTAATTTCGGAGGAAATGAATGTCGAGAGGTTAAAGAATTATAAAACTTAAATACAGCTGGCTAAAATTTATTACCAAGCGAAATTTTATTCTAGGACTTAAATCTAGGACTTAAACACGCTACGAGACGAGATTAATTTACCTCTGTTTTCCTGCTATTCATGCGTGAGCAGCAAACCGGTAAACCCGCTGTAGTAAAGCGACCCTAACGGGATTCGAACCCGTGCCGCCGCCGTGAAAGGGCGGTGTCCTAACCACTAGACGATAGGGTCTGGAGATTTGAGATATTAATCTTCTTTATGTTACATTCAAGGAAATTGCACGAGGTGGGGCACAAAATTTTTCAGTCAAAAAATGTCGATAAATCCTCACAGTTAATAGTTCTGACGGAAAAGAGTTGAGTCGGATAAGATATTGTTGGCTGAGGTAGCAAGACAAATCCGTGGATCAAAAAAGGAGGCGGGGCGGCGATCTCTCACCGCTCCCGCCCTGTGTGCGCCGGTGTTAAGCCGGATTCTGTGCGGCAGACTTGCGTCTGCCGGGCCACCATTTCTCTCACGGTGGCGGTCTCGCCGTCACCGCGCCCCGCTCGCGCAGGGTGCGACTACACCCGGAGCTGCCGGCGTTGCTGCCGGCGGGCGGGCCACCCGTGCTCCTGTTCTGTCTTGCACCGTGCGAGGTTTGCCATGCCCTCCGGGTCGCCCCGGAGGCGGTGGTCTCTTACACCGCCTTTTCACCCTTACCCGGCCTTGCGGCGGGCGGTTTGTTTTCTGTGGCACTTTCTGTCGTCGGGGGCTTAAGCCGCCGACGCCTGTGTGTTCTCCACAGCGCACTGCCCTGGGGTGTCCGGACTTTCCTCTAGAACTCAAGATCGCTCATAGTTCCAGCGGCGGCCATCACCAGCGCATTTTAACTTTTCATAGTCTGACGCGCTGCGCAAGTGAATCTGGAAAAATTCATTCGCCACTCGAAATTTTCATTTGAACGTTTTTGTGGGGATATCTATCTTACAAGGTATGGTAAATAATTTTGTTAGAATTCCAGCAGCCCTAGCCACTGCGAGTGCATTGGCTCTTACCAGTTGCACTGAGCCTTCTCCTGGCACAGGAACAGTTGTCGGTGGTGCCGCTGTCGGTGCAGGCACTGGCGCCGCAATTGGCCAACTCGCTACAGGTGACAGTCGCTATGCAGCAATCGGTGCACTGGCAGGTGCCGCCGCAGGTGCGCTTACTGGCGCGGCAGCCAACGAAGTAAACAAAAGCAAGACGGCCTTTCCCGTAGCCGAGCGCACGAAGAGGAATCCGAACTACGTGATTAGCCCTTTCGATGGATCACGTCTCTTTGTGGGAAATGCAGCGCCTGGGACACGTCTGCGCGATCCCCAAGGCCGTGTGTTTATCGTCGGAAATTAATCCGTCCCAGGATATTTACAAACACACAGGCAGGCAGGCCTGTAGATCTAACAATTTCCATACAACAGTTATGGTCTTTGTTATCTAGTTTATTACGATAACTGCTGCCATTCTCCCTGTATCACCCTTCTCTGCCCTGTGTGAGAAATATCGATCGACGCGTACGATTGTGTTAACCCCACAATCGTGAATATTTTCCGCTAACAGACCGGCATCTAAAAGTGATCTTTTGATCCATGATGCGAAGTCCACTTGATATTGCGGTGGCCGAGCACAAGGTCCGAGCTGAGCAACCATATTCTTGGGAATGCAGTCAAATTTGCTGACCATCATTCCAACCAAAGACGCAGCAATACCCAGTTCAGATCCTTTTCGGCCGGAATGCGCGATCCCAATAGCACATCGCACGGGGTCAGCCAGAAAAACAGGGCAACAGTCAGCAGCGGAAATTAAAAGAGCCAACCCAGGTACATCGGTACAAAGTGCATCGCAGTCTGCCAAAGGCTCGCTTGGCGCGCAGATAAATGCTGTGTTGCGTCCGTGAGTTTGAACACACCGCTGAAAGTGACTCGCACAGGGCAGGAGCTGCTTGAGTAAGTCAGTTCGTTCGCTGTGACGTGCTTTTTCTCCAGGGGTAAGCTGCCGGGTCGTCATCAACGCATGAATCCGCGGGAGGGCATCTAGCGCCGCGAAGCGGTCCACTGCACTGGCAAGGGCAGGGGAGTCAGACATGGCGACTGTCTGAAGCGTCTTTTACCGCGTATCCACTATCTTGTCGGGCATGGTTCACCTGATTTTTTTTAACATAAGCAGCGTAGAGATCATCCGCACTCATGCCCATGACTTGTGCGGCGGAGATGAGGAAGTGGAAAAGATCTACGATTTCGACTTTGGCATTTTGTTGGTCGAACTTTTGATATTTCGCCCACCACTTCCAAGGAACCGAGTCGGTCAGTTCGGCAATTTCCTGGGACATGGCGCGGCAATAATTTAGTAACCAGTGGATTTTCTGTTGTTCGTCGAGTGTTGAGGTGTCCAGCCCTATGCGACGATTCAATGCATCTTGCAATTCCCAAATGTGAGAAAGCCTATCGAGTGGGATAACATCAAAGTTGTTGTTACGTTCCATAGTGTATTACAGAGTATGTTAATATTCAGATTACTTTAAGTTACAATCATAAGATAGCCGTAATCAAATAAGTTAAGTTATCTTATGTTATCGAAGATAAAATTTCCTCCGAGGCTTCAAAATTGGTAAAAACATTTTGCACATCCTCGTGCTCATCTAAGGCATCGAGCAATTTGATAACTTGGGCGGCCGTTGTGGCGTCGTTCACTACGATCGAGTTATTCGGCATCTGAGCGAATGTGCTCTTGCGCACTGGCAACCCAGAGGAGCGGAGAGCTTCGGTCACAGGATAAAGTTTTTCGGGCGCACAGAGCACCTCAAAGCCATCTGCAGTTGCGCGTACGTCGTCCGCTCCGGCATCCAGTGCCGCAAGCATAACATCGTCTTCGGAGTGTTGGCCCGGATCCAAGATGATAATACCACGCGGTGTAAACATCCAGGCCACCGAGCCCGGGGTGCCAAGGCTGCCGTTGTGCTTGCTGAAGATATGGCGGATTTCTGCCGCCGTGCGGTTCTTGTTGTCTGTGGAAGTTTGCACAATCAGAGCAACCCCGCCGGGGGCATAGCCTTCGTAGACGAGTTCTTCGAGTGCCGCGCCAGCGATCTCGCCTGTCCCTTTTTTAATAGCCCGTTCGATCGTGTCATTTGGCATGGATTCCGCCTTGGCGGTGGCGATGGCTTGGCGTAGCCGGGGATTCATCGCGGGATCGCCACCACCGAGCTTGGCGGCCATGGAAATCTCACGTGCCAGGCGCGAGAAGAGCTGACCGCGCTTAGCGTCGGCGGCTCCTTTAGCGCGTTTAATTTGTGCCCAATGGGAATGTCCAGCCATGTACCATAATTACTTACAAAAAAAGCCTTGCACAATTCTGTTTCTTGCCTCTTGCGTAAAATTTCGATTTTTTATTCTCCCCAAAATGGCATATTACTCCTTGATATTTTGATTCCAACTTTAACACAGAACACATTCCCCACGCTTTCAGCTTTTTGCGATATCAGGATGTATTGTATTTAAGACTTCAAACTCACATTTCTTGACACACCTGTACAAGAATACCGATCTTTCCGCAAATGAGTTGACCCGGCCATTCGCACACACCAAGTCGGCAGCGATGGCGATCAGCGAAATGGGAATAATCAAACTTCAAATCGCAACCTTGCAAGCACTCTAACAGGTCAGTGAGAATCCTGCCCCGTCATTTCGAGCCTGCATAGCTGTCGAGAAATATGATCAACACGACCAAAGCGAAGAATTCTCACCGCGCGTTGTGCGATGATTTCTCGCTGCGCTCGAAATGACACGAGTGGCGTTCGTAATCACACACTTATACCATAAAGAGTTCAAACCGTAGACACACTAACTACATTTGGAGATTCTGCGAGTGGTGGAACAATCTATTCTTCTTTCTGAGAGTCGGAAGTTTCAGATGAGTTTTCTTGCACCAAATCTCCGGAGGCTTCCACGAGCCAGCGTTCGCCTTCGCGCACAAGGATCATTTTGAGAGTCATCGGAAAGTCTTCTGGCCCTGAGAGCAGCACTTCAGCGCGGTTGGCAACGATAAACACATTTTTAGCATAAAATCTATCGGGCCAATCCTGGCCACCAATAACGGCATCGGCTCCGTAGCCCAACTCAGGATCGGCCTCGAGTGCCTGCTTGTAGAGTGCCTCGAGGCGTTGCTTAAAATTGTCTGTGACCAGTTTGCTGTTTTTAATCCATTCAACTGCGGAAAGGGGGCCCTCGAAGTTTTCGCTAGCCCTGATGTAGCTGTTGATGAACTCCTCTGCTGCAGCGGCGACAGGTTCAGATTCGGCGACGACGGCTTGAGCAGTACTTAAGCCCATAAGCCCAGCGCATATTGCGAGGGTTGAAATTTCTTTCAGCCGGCTTTTCATTGCTGACAAAGTGTGGCTTGCGGAGCGCAAGGCAAGGAAAAGTTACGTTGGTCTGCGGCGAACAAATGCGGGCTCGAGCCCACTTTCTCATTGCACACTTGTCTCGGGTCTTGATGGTTGTTTGTCATTTTGGTTGTTTGTCATTTCGAGCGAAGCGAGAAATCTTAATTACCTTTTCACGAATAGTATTTCTCGGCCGTTGTGCGGTCTCGAAATGACAAATGGATGTTTGCTGATCGTGCGGAATGAAGATTTTCGATACGCTTTGCGGTGTTGAATGATAAATAGATGTTAACTCATCGTGCGGGATAAAGATTTTCTCACTGCCTGGCCGCCTCGAAGTGAAAAGAGATGTTGCGTGACTTTTTGCCGTTCCGTGTCGCACGTTTTAGGCAAGGGTCGGGACGTCGAGCCGGCAACGTTGCTGCCAGCTTTGGAGGCCGAGTTCGGCGAGTTGAACGCCTAGGGCGCGGCGGTCGGTGGTCTGGGCATCGAAGCAGATGTGGTAGGATTTATCGGAGAGGGCGGCGTCAAGGTCGGTGGTGTATTTGGTCACGCTGGTGCGTGCACAAAGGGCTTTGAGTTTTTCTTCGTTGCGGCCGACGAGGATGGGGGCGGGCATGATGGTTTCCTTGGGGCTGACGCGCACTCCGCCTTATTTTATGATGGCGTTGATGGAGCGGATGAGGTGTTGGTTAGTGCCCATGCGTCCGGTGAAGCCGTTCATGATGATGCTGATGGTGTGTGTTTTCATGGTGAGGTTTGAGTTGCAGGGGTGGGTTGATGCGTGTTTGGGAAGGAGGGTTAGGCTTGGGGTTTGTCGGTGCATTGGGGGCGATGCCGTCGTTGTTGATCAGAGCATCAATGCGGCCGAGCTGGGAGAGGGTGTCAGTAAGGAGTTTTGCGCGGTCGTGAGCAGAGGAGATGTCGGCTTAGAGGATGGGGAATTGTTGTTGGTCGGATAGAGCGTTTTGAGTGCAGATTATGAGTATTACTGAGCAGCCTCGCGGCTGCCTGCGTAGTTGATGGCGACTGAGGATCCATGTTTGGCCAGTTCTATCGCGATCCCTCGACCCAGACCGCAGCTGGCGCCTGTAACAAGGGCAACTGGTGTAGAGACATGAGGTGAGCTTAACGCAGGCGGAAAAAAGCGTGAGGACGAATATGAAGAAAATGATACAGAACGACATTTTTACGTTTTATCCAACTGGCGGGCTGAGTGACATTTCGACTGAGAGGATGTTGTGTGATACGGGTAGTGTATGGAAAGTTGCCTGCCACCTGAAATTTTGACGGAGATTCCTGGGCCGCGATCGCGTGAGCTGGCTGCACGGCTAAAAAAGAGCGAGTCGCGGAACGTCACTTTCGTTTCATCTGAGTTTCCCGTCTTCTGGGAAAGAGCCGAGGGCGGAAATGTGTGGGATGTGGATGGCAACCGGTATGTGGATTTAACATCGGCGTTTGGCGTGGCGACGATGGGGTTTTCTCATGGTAGTATACGGTCGGCTTTGGAGAAACAAGCGGGGAAGTTGTGGCACGCGATGGGGGACGTGCATCCGACGGAAAGCAAGGTGCTACTGTGCGAAAGGCTGGCCGCATTGACTTATGGGCGGATCGGTATGGATGCGCGGGTGGTGTTGTGCAGCTCGGGCTTTGAGGCGGTAGAGGCCGCGATGATGACAGCACATTTGGCGACGGGAAGATCGCGATTTCTTGCTTTTCATGGCGGCTATCACGGCCTGGGGTTCGGTGCGCGAGATGCGACGGGGTGGGGATTTTTCCGCGATCCGATGAGGCGGATTTTGGCAGAGACGGTAGATTTTGTGGCTTACCCCGGATGCGAACACTGCCCTTTAGAGCCGTATCGTAAAGAAATACGAAATACTATTTCGGCGCGCGAACACGCAGCGGTGATAGTCGAGCCGGTTCAAGGGCGGGGCGGGGTGATAATTCCCCCACATGGTTTTTTACGCATGTTGCGTGAGGAATGCGACCGCACTAGAACGCTGTTGATTTTTGATGAAATTTTTACCGGCTTTTGGCGTACTGGCTTTTTTTTAGCCTGTGATGCCGAAGGGATAATGCCGGACTTATTGTGTTTGGGAAAGGCCCTGGGGGGCGGTTTTCCCATTTCTGCTTGTGTTGGCCAACGAGAGGTGATGGATGCTTGGCCAGAGAGCCGAGGCGAGGCACTGCACACCAGCACACATCTGGGTAATCCCTTAGGCTGTGCAATGGCTTTAGCAGCTCTAGAAATCATGGGGAATGATGATTTCTTACGTAAATTACGTAAATTATCTGAGGTCGTAAAGCAAGAGATGCAGAGACTCACTAATTGTTTCCAAAATGTAGGCGTTCGCGGACGTGGCTTGTTTTGGGCGATTAACCCCGATAGGACTTTGAAATCGAGTTCTGTGGGGATCTCACAGGAGTTGATGTTGAGGGGGCTAAAGTCTGGGTACCTGCTTTTGCAGGCAGGTCAAGCTGGGGAAGTCATTTCTCTGAGCCCGCCGGTCACGTTATCGAAAACAATTTTTACGCAATTTACGGAAAATCTAATTCAGGTGTACAAAGAGATCGCCTCGAATTGATCTGGTTATTCGACGCACCGAATAATTAATCCCACTTACAAGATCTCGATCTGCGATAGGTCGTTGATGATCATCTGTGGAGAACCTTGATGCTCGGATATTTCGCCTCTGACACGGATTCGCTTGTTAACGTAGCCTCTTAACTTTGCTTCGTTAAACGGCGAACTGTCTCCCCGAACAAAGAAAACCAACGAGAGCGATTCGCGAAAATTTTCTGAAAAGTTAAGATATATTACATCACCACTGCGGCTTTTGCCGAGCCGAACAATGGTCCCTTCTGCAGTGGCGGGTTTTCCGACAGCGGCGAGCAGCGCAAATTTGTTATTCGGGTCGACATTTAGAAACTCCGTTGATCTAGCAGAAAGTGTGGAGTTACTGCCGCGTTTTTGAGCGGTTGCTGGGGCATCCGTTGCGCTTGTTTGATGAACTTGCGGACGAAGATTGAGTTTTTCTTTGGAGGAGATATTTGAAGTGGTTTCGTTTTTGTTTTTGCTACTTAACAGCCACCACGAGCCTCCAGCCAAGAGTAATACACCCGTAGCTACGATGGCTAAAACAGGGACATGAGATTTTTTTGCTGGGGCTTGTGGGAAAGCAGGTGCCATAGGAACAACAGGACGCGCTCCGCTCGCTGCAGGCATGGCGGATTTTGCGGGCCGGTCTTGGGCTAAAGAATGAGTTTGATTTGTTAGAGGTATCGCTGAAGCAGGAGAAGTGGTGATGGTGGTGGACGTCGCGGAAGCGCCAAATGCATTGCGCAGAGTGTTGCGGACGGTTTCCATATTCAGAGGTCTATCATCTGGCTTTTTCGCAAGCATGCTATGGATAATTTCTGCGGCCGAGGCCGGCAGATCCTCTCGCAGTTCTGTAAGAGGACGAGGGTTTTGGTTGAGGTGACCTTGGATGATTTGAGCGACGAGTTCACCTTGGAATGGGGGATGGCCTGTGAGGACGTAATAAAATATCGCCCCGAGCGAGTAAATATCTGTGCGATTATCCACGGGTTGACGTGTCAACTGCTCTGGCGCCATGTAGTAAACTGAGCCAAGAACGCTGTTGTTCTGGTCCATTGTCTGGGGCTGCGGGGCTTGGATGGATTTGGCCAGTCCAAAATCGAGAATTTTGACGGTGAAGGTGCCATCATCATGATGTTGAATCATGATGTTGCCTGGTTTTAGATCCCTGTGAACTACCCTGCGTGCGTGAGCGGCTGCCAAGCCCCTGCATAACTGGTCTGCAAAGTCCTGAAAAAAATCTAGAGCGACGCCACCGGAGGGAACAGAGCTATCGAGGTTGACGCCTTCGACCAGTTCCATAACGACAAAAGAACCTGCGTAATCGCGTCCGAAGTCATAAACCGTCACAAGGTTGGGGTGATGAAGTGCTGCAAGGATTTGTGCCTCTCGCCAAGTTTCTTCGTCTTTGGTGGCGTCACGTAAGCGCTTGATGGCGACTTCACGACCGAGCTGGGTATCCCAAGCTCGGAAGACTTCTCCTAGGCCGCCTTCCCCAAGTCGGCCGCGGATTTCATACCTGGATGAAGCTTGGGCCTGGTATTGTGGAATGTCTTGGTCCTGCCTTGCTGACATGTGGGTTAAAATATCTATCTGCGATTTTTTTGGAACTGTGTTTTCTGTGACATTTTTGTGACAAACTATTATTTCCAAAGTGCAAGCTCAGAGTTTTGGTTTTTAAAGTTTTGCTACAATAATGTCATTTGTTTTTGGAACCTCTCACGATATAAGAAACTATGGCACGAGCTGACAAAAAAGATGATCAGCTTTGACTTGCCAACGCCACGCTATGTGCGAATTTATTTACGCAAATTAAGTAAAAATGACTACTGGATGGTTATCGCCGCTGATTGTTGATGTACTGGGCGGTCGGCAGAAATTTCAGGTGCTGCACGAGATTTATCAATGCGGACCTATGAGTGTTCAGGAACTCCAGGAGCGACTGGGGATGTCCTACATGGGCGTGAAGCAGCACTGCGACTCGCTCGAGGAAGATGGCTTTCTGTTGATGGAAAGACACACGCTGGGCCAAGGGCGACCGCGTCATGTCTTTAGCTTAACAGCAAAGGGCAGGGAAATATTTGTTCCACAAACACCCGGGCTTCTTGAGGATATCCTACGTGCTGTGGAGAAAATTCACGGTCGAACCGGGGTTGAGAAGATTCTCTATCGCGTTTACCAAGACCGCTCCGACGATCTCGCTAAACGCGTTGAACGTTTTGCCGTATTGCGACGTGCAAGAGAGTTGGCTGCACAACGCAGAGCGGAGGGATATGAAACAAGGGTCGAGAGAACCAAAGATCACATCGTTTTGATCGAGACTGACAAGCCTGTGCGTACTCTCGTGTCCAGTTACCCGCTCGTCACGATGCTTGAACGTGCAATGTTTGAGCGAGTGTTGGGAGTAAAAGTAGAACGCACTGAAATGCAATCTGGTGATGTCAAGACAGTCCGCTTCACCGTCGGAAGTACCAACTCACTTGTTGCCAGCAACTATCCCAAGCCTCGACTTACTGGGAAGAAGCGAAAAAAACCTACATTGCCTCAGTCATCAGCTTCTCACACTCAAACTCAACAGATACATGCGCCGGAACAGAAGATCACACGACTTGCTGTGGTGAGAGAACCTGAGCCTAAGCGAGAATCTTTGCAGCTAGACCTTGTTGACTACATCAACAGTCTTGGCGGTTGAAAGCTTTACCAGGGAAGTCCAAAATAAATCTTGCGATGCGGTCGGCAGACGAAGGGTGCGCAGATGTACGAATTTTTCTTCTCGTTTCGTAAAGAAGTTCGCCGTGATTGGAGCGAAGGGTTTGCAGCATTTTGATGAGTTGTCCCGTGCGTGGCGTGTGGAAACCCCAGCCGTTTTTGAGAATCAGCTCTGCGTTGCCGGCCTCCTGGCCGGGGACGATTTGGTGGATGATTATTGGCAAGCCGGATGCGATAGCTTCCTGAGTGGTTGCCCCGCCGGCTTTGCTGATGAGCACGTGGTGTTCGGCCATCAGGCGTGGAATTTCATCAGTCCAACCGAGAATTTTGCAGCGATGGTTTTCTGGATTTGTGGCTGCAAGCAGACGGTGGCGAAGCCGTTCATCACGCCCAGCGAGTACCGTCAAATGTAGATTGGGAAGGGCCAGGATTTTTCTGACGATGTTGCGGGCACGGTGCCGACCGGAATTGATCGCGTACAAGACCCGCATCTCCTGCTCCGGATCGGGCAGTTGCGCAGATTGTATCATCGCAAATCGCCGAGAAACTGGAAAGCCTAGGTTATGAATTTTCGCCGCTGGTACACCGCGGCTCAGCAGCACTTCAGCGGTCTCCTTGTTGGGTGTTATGAAGGTGTCACTCTTTGAAATATGCCAGATGTGGTTGATGGTTATTGAGTCTGTTACGACTGTATGAATCGGGACTGTGTGTTTGCGATCCAAACGTTCAAGCAAGGGAGGGTAAGCCGGGAAGGTTGCTACTACTGCATGTGGTGACTGGTCGAGTATCTCACTTAGCTTGAGGGAGAGCTTACGGAAGCGTGGCAGACGAGATTTGACGTGCTGCCGATCAAAGAGCCTGTAAATTGAAGCCCAGGCTTTAGGTGCCTCATTAATTGCCAAGAGATAGGCCCGAGAGCTGATTCTAAAAAGTCGCGGGTAGCATTCTTTAAACAAGTCAATTATCACAGGCTCGCATGAGGGTTCGCAGTACTTCAGTGACTCAGCCAGCCCGCGTGCCGCAGCGTTGTGCCCCTCCCCGAAGCCCGCTGTGAGTATGAAAATTTTTTTCAAATTTAGATTTGATGATAGTGTCTATTTTAGGTAAAAACAAAAAACAACAGTATTTAGTAGTTATTTTGCAATAAAAATACAATCTTATACCATTTTAATTGTTTTAATTTAACACTTAGGGGAGAGCTTTGTAGGTATGTTAGGATTTAGAATTTCGATTAGATTGATAAGTTAAGACTGTCAGTAACAAATTGGAAAGTTCGAAGCTGCGCAAAGCAATCAAATTCAGGTTACTATCTGTTAGTTAGAAAAAAATTTCAGATGTTATCTACTACAGGATTAATTTGTGTTTCGATAACTTGGATAACTCGAGTGCTGGTCTTGATGGTTTTATTGTTTTTAGATATTTCTTGCGTCATTTCTACTAATGCCCCGGGGACTTCTTCACTTTCTAATAAAGTAGTTTGAGACTTGAACTTATCATCACCTTCGCCTCCTGTGGTTTCAAAGATTGTTTTTTTTGCAACTAATACTTTATCTCCCAATGTGATTTCTACTGTTGATTCATCTAGCAAGGTAACACCCGGCATATCGGCGGGTCGAATCGGTGTGTCAGAGGAAATTTTTGCTGGGATTACCTGTTGCTGAACGGGCAATTTTATTTCTTGTCCGTTGACCTGAGATGTCGTTTTAATCTCGTAAGTCAGATTTTCCTCGGTTACTTCAGTCAAGGTATGAAATGTGATTGAAGATTGGATCTCTTCTTCAGATTCTGTTCTATTTTCCAAGACGACAGTGGTTCCTACGCTGAATTTAGCCCAAGCGGCGTACTGGGGATTGGGGATCATTTCTACAGACTCCTCTTGCTGGCTGGATTCTGGCTGAGCTGACTCCTCTGATGCTTGCTCATCGGCAACATTTTCAACTTCGAGGGATATGTCGGAGCTTTGTATCACTTCCGTCGTTTGTTTTTCTGAGCTGGAGTCTTGAGTGCTTTTTTCTTCGCAGCCGGAAAGTGCAAACGAGGTGATCAGGCCAAGTGTCAAGAGAGCGATAGTATCAGTTTTGTTTTTCATGAGATTAGTTATTTAGTTAAGTGATCTTTATCTATTTCGGGGCAGTTTGACAAGTATAGAATACTGAAGTTTCAAATTTGTTGTTTCGCGCGGGTTATTACGAGGTCACAAAATCTAATTTTGGGTGTTTTTTGTGCCACGGGGTGGTTTGTTCGTAATGGTGAGCAACGCGGTAAACTGTGCGCTCATCCATGGGGCGGCCAATAATCTGAAGTCCGATC
This sequence comes from uncultured Verrucomicrobiae bacterium, assembly GCA_938005615.1. Classification (GTDB taxonomy): domain Bacteria; phylum Verrucomicrobiota; class Verrucomicrobiia; order JADLBR01; family CALLMV01; genus CALLMV01. The sequence goes on along the minus strand of CALLMV010000010.1, from coordinate 22,947 downwards.
GGAAGTGGCTTACCATGTTTCTCTGAGAAACCACATGGAAGCGAAAGAGCGCAGGTGCCGGCAAGGTTCACGGCTATGGTGAAGATATCAGAAAGATACATCTTAAGGGGGTCGGTGGTTTTCTCGCCGAGTTTGAAGGCCACCGTAGGGGCAGTGGGCGTGAGGATCACGTCGCACTTGGTAAAGGCCTCCGTAAAATCGTGCCTGATCAATGTGCGGACCTTTTGCGCCCGCAGGTAGTAGGCATCGTAGTAGCCAGAACTCAGAACGTAAGTGCCGAGTAGGATGCGGCGTTTGACTTCGCGGCCGAAGCCTTCGCCGCGTGTGCGCTCGTAGAGGTCGAGCACGTCGCGTGGATCGGTGCAGCGGCGGCCGTAACGCACGCCATCGAAGCGGGCGAGGTTGGAGGAGGCCTCTGCAGGGGCGATGACGTAGTAGGTGTCCACAGCCAGATGCGTGTGAGGCAGGGAGATCTCGACAATCTCGGCACCCTCGGCAGCAAGGTGTTTCACAGCAGCGTGGATGGCGGCACTGACTTCGGGTTCCATGCCGTCAACAAAGTATTCCTTGGGCAGGCCGATGCGCAGGCCCTTGACTCCGCAGGTGAGGTCAGCGGCGAAGTCATCCGCCGAGTCGCGCAGGGAAGTGTTGTCGCGCGGGTCGTGCCCGGCAAGGTGGGTGAGGAGCAGCGCGTTGTCACGCACCGTCTTGGTGAACGGACCGATCTGGTCCAACGAGGAAGCAAAAGCAATCAGGCCATAGCGGGAAACGCGCCCATAGGTGGGCTTCATGCCCACACATCCGCAGAGCGCGGCGGGCTGGCGAATGGATCCGCCGGTGTCGCTACCGAGCGCGGCGAGGGCGATGCCCGCAGCTACTGCGGCCGCACTTCCGCCCGAGGAGCCGCCTGGGATGCGTTCGGTGTCCCAAGGATTGCGAGTGGGGCCGTGGGCAGAGTTTTCTGTGGAGGAGCCCATGGCGAACTCGTCCATGTTGGTGCGGCAGGCACAATAGGCACCGGCGGCCTCCAGCTTCTCGATCACGGTAGCGCTGTAAGGCGAAACGAAACCTTCGAGAATTTTCGAAGCCGCAGTGGCGGGTTGATTTTTGACGACGATGCAATCCTTGATGGCGATGGGCAGACCACCGAGCGGGCCAGAGGTGTCGCACTTTGCGGCGCGCTCCGCGGCGTCATCCCAGAGAGGATGGTTGTAGGCGTTGAGGAGCGGGTTGAGTTTCTCGGCGCGTGCTCGCAGTGCATCGAGAAGCTCGGCTGGTGAAATTTTTTTTGAGGCGATTAGGTCGCGAGCTTCAGTGAGTGTGAGGGAAGCGATGTCCATGGGAAGATTACTCCACAATTTTGGGAACAGAGATGAGGTCGCCGGCCTTTTTGGGGGCGTTACGCAACACGTCCGTTAAAGGCATGCCTGCTGTCGGCACATCTTGACGGAAATTGTTGTGCAGTGGCACGCCGTGGGCCGTGGGCTCGATGTTGCTGACGTCCACCCGTTGGATTGCTGCGATATGCTCCAAGATTCCGCCAAGCTGTTGCGCGTAGAGCGTTTTTTCTTCATCACTCAAACCGAGTCGGGCCAAGCGCGCGAGATAAGCAATGTCAATTTTTTGCGATTGCATGCCGCGTAAGGTGCATAAGAAGCGTGTTTAGCACAAGCGTGTTTGCAGGCTAGGATTGCTAAGGTCGTTGTGGTAATAAAATCCTGTGGAAAAAGTCTTGGTGTTGTTGACGACCGTAGGAAGCGCCGACCAAGCGCGCGCCCTGGCGGATTGTTTGTTGAACGAACGTGCGGCGGCCTGCGTGAGCATTGCACCAGGTATCGAGTCGCACTACACTTGGAAAGGCAAGCGTGAGCGGTCGGACGAGTGTTTACTGCTGATAAAGACAGATGAGTCTCATTTGAATGAGGCCAGGAATATAATCCTGCAGCAACATCCTTATGAGTGCCCTGAGCTTCTGGTGTTGGAAAGCGAGTGTGCTAATGTTAGTTACTTCAACTGGCTTGTGGGAGTGCTGAGGTCTGAAAGTTAATCTCACAGCATGCTTGTGTATATTAGACAAATTAAGTCACTTCGACTTAGTAAAACGATTAATTCACAGCTAATTTGACTACGCAAATCTTGATCATAAAAAATTTTTTCATGATAAAGATTAGGGAGCAGTATTTTCATAACCCGACAATTACCCTGGTGTCGCTGTTTGGTTTAATCCTGAACTGCGTGTCTGCCAGATCTACGGCTCCGGATAAGCCTTTCGGAATGGGCCTCAACGGAATTAGCTACTGGTCTGACACTCCATTCGCTAACGCCGCGATGACGGCTGGAAACTGGATCGAATACGTCCCGCCTGCATGGGGAACAACCGTTTATACTTGGGGAAATCCACAATTTGATCCAAACACAAATCTACCCAGATATCTGAATCCAGGAACAAGGCTGCGCCTTGTGTTTTTCCCCATCAATGCAAATTATTTTAACCGACCACCTTCCTGGCCTTTAAGAAGCACAATCGCAGCAGGGAAAATACTTGTGACATGGAAAGGCAATGCAGACATTCGCCTGAACTCCGGTAGCTACATCCCTGCAGAATCAAACGGTCCTTCGACGGGCTCTTTGGTTGACGGCAGAAGAATGTATCTGACCACCGGTTCTCCATCGATTTGGTTAGATGTTTTTAATGTGGATCCATTGAACCCTCTTACCGATTTAAAAGTTTGGCTGCCGGATCCCGCCAATCCAACAGTGGCAACGCTCGAAGGACAGTTCTGGCATCCGACTTTTATCCAAAGAATGAGTGATTTTCCCTACAGCTTCATACGGGCAATGGATTGGATTCACGCTAACGCCTCGCCATTGCAAGATTGGAGCGACCGTCGCCGACCATCGCACTTTAACCAGACAGGCACGATGCATCCACGCGCTCCAGCCTCGGGCTTTAGCGGCAACAGAACCACGGGAGTAGCTTATGAATACTGTGTCATGCTCGCCAACGAACTTCACGTGGACCTTTGGATTACTGTGCCTCACCTGGCCACGGATGATCACATACGAAAACTGGCCCAACTCATCCACTATGGCAGCGATGGAGTCAATCCCTACACTTCCCCACATCCATCGCCTGTTTTTCCCCCACTACATCCGGACCTGAAAGTTTATGTAGAGTTCAGCAATGAAATATGGTCATCTGGTTCCGGTTTTGCGCAAGGAAACTGGGCCGAGCAGCAGGCGGTGCTTGCAAATACAACAAAGGCGCGTTTTAACGCCAGGCAATTCTGCCGCACTTGGAGCATCTTTCAGGACGTCTTTGGCGGCAGCAGTCGGTTGGTGCGTGTGGCGGCGCTCTTCACCGCCAACAACACTTACAACGAACAATTCCTTCAAGAGCTGGCATCTTATTGCCCCACACTGACTCCTCCTGCTGCGGCCGACGTGGCTTCGCCGACAACTTATTTCGGTAACGGTATCCAAGACTGGGCTCATGAGAAAGCCTGGGAACAAGCTGGGACCAGCGACCCTTGGTTTTACACCACAAGTACGTTTTTCGACTTCATCACACGTCCGGTCACGATCCCCATGACATCATCCTACTGGACAAGCGCCGATTTTGCTCGTCATCAGCAAGAGACATTCAACGAATGGAAACGCCGCATTTATTCCGGCAGCACGCTTTCGGGTGGGGGATATGATGCCACTGGCATGGGAGGTGGATTTGATGCGGGTCTTCCGGATTTGATCGAAACCAACTACGGCGTTCGGCTACCCCTTGTCGCTTACGAAGGCGGCCCCTCCATCTACACAGACTACCTTGACGGTGGCGATAACCGTGACGACGGCATCACCGCTTTCATAGAATCCCTCTGCCGTCATCCACAAATCGCAGAAATCTTCCGCACGCAGTATAACATGGCCTGGAGCAAAGGAATGCGAAAAGCTGGCATATTTGTTGGGCCCTTCAGCAAATGGAGCAAATACGGTCAATGGGGCCAACTAGAATTTATGAGTCAAAACCCCACAACCTCACCTAGATGGCAGGAGCACATATTTCTAACCAGCGACCTCGACCCTCTCCGTCCGATTGATAACCCGCTCGCTACAAAGCCACGGTTTGTGACTGGCAACAAACTCCCCTCGGGAACTTACGCCGTGCCACTATCTCACACTATCACATGGACCGACGGAGAAGGCACGATCACACCGACAGTCATCGGCACTCTCCTTGATCCTGGAATCTCCTACACGATCAACCCGACGAATATCACCATCAGCGGCACACCCACAGACGGCGGTGAAAATTATCTCTACGCCCGCGTTGTAGACAGTCATGGCGACGCAGATTGGAAGATATACAGTCTCTATGTGGGTGGAGGACCTGGCGTCGTCCTGGAATCCAAATTCGAAGGCACTAGCCCCGCTCTGAACCTCCCCTGGACGAGCATCCACCAGATTGAGCCGAATTGGATGACTGGTGGCTGGACTAAGGGCTCGGGCATCAATGCTATCTCTGGGGACGATTGTCTCGCTTGGCACCAGGGCATGCCCGCTACAGAGGATGCGTCCACACTCGCGCTTGCAATTAGCGACAACGAATTCTGGCAAATTACCATGGAACCAGATACCACTGGCCTACCGATAGATCTTCGCAGGGCAGAAATCCGTTTCTCCGTCAACCGAATTGATTGGCACGCTCCGCGTAGATACGCTATCTTCACTAGTGCCACCGGTTTCACCGCCGCAGACGCGGTTTACATTTCCAAACGGAACACACAAACCGGCTCCACAATCGAATATGTTTTTAAGCTCCCCGGTTCACCTCTTCTCGAAGTCGTAAATTCTCCGATTACGTTCCGGGTAGTCGGATTCGGTGGCCAATACCACGGCCACAAAACCCGACTCATGAAATTCCGCGTGAAAAAGTCAAATACTCCTGGCAACGACCCTCCTACACTTCCCGTCAACCCTCTCAACTTATTCGCGACAGCGAACGTAGCATTCAGCCATTCCTTGGCCAGCGCATACAGCGATCCCTTCGACACTGTCACGTGGAACAAAATCAGCGGCCCCACCTGGCTATCTACAGATACCGCGGGCAACCTCACAGGCACACCCGCATGGAGCGACATCGGCATGAACACCTTCACGTTCAGAGTAACTGACAGTTACGGTGATTACGCTGATCTTACGGTCAACATCAATGTGCGGCATCCTTTTGATGCCTGGCGAGCAGCTAACTTCACAGCAGCGGAGCTGGCGGATGTGACTGTGAGCGGCCCAAACGCTGACCCTGATAAGGATGGTGTGCCCAACCTTTTGGAATACGCCCTGGGCGGTAACCCCAAAACAACTCCCGACGGCAATCTACTGCCGGTATTAGCTAGCACCACCGTAGGCCCAGAGGAGCGCCTCACACTCACGTTCACACCGCAGGCTTTGGCCGGACTAACCTATGTTATCGAAACTTCAAATAACCTCACAACTTGGAGCTTTGCGTTAGATGTCACTTCATTACTCACTGTGGGCACACCCTACACACTCACCGACACAATCGACATGCTCACAAACGATCGCAGATTTCTCCTGCTTCGCGTGGATCTGGCGGCCCCTGCCAGCGGCACCGTGCGAACAATTCCTCTGGGTGGCGTATCCATGAAGATTGCCCCGGGCACCGGCATCGCGAAAGTTACAACACCCCTTTCGGCACCTCTGCTTGCACAATCTTCTATCACTGGGGCAGGACGTGGAAGAATTAGCTCTATTACGGCCACAACAATCAGCAGCACTGGCGCCGGCTGGGTGCCGGGAGCCCTGTCGGCCGCTGCCTCACCTTACGTTGTGCGTATAACAAATGGCGCTGCAACTGGTTACACCTTCCTGATTTCCGCCAATACCGCCGATACTCTCACAATCCACAGCGCGGACGCCGCCCTCACTGATCTTACGACCATCGGGATCGTCGCTGGCGGGCCCAACCCAGATACCTTCGAGATTATCCCCTGCGACACCCTACTAAGCCTCTTGGGCACGCCCAGCACTACCGGAATTCTTGGGGGTTCAAGTGCTGCTTCTGCGGATACTGTGGCTGTGTATTCTCCGCATTTGGGCACTCAAACATATTTCTACAGCACAACCACGAATCAGTGGGTGAGAAATTCGTTCGGCTTCCCTGCTGCTAATGATACTCCGATCCGCCCCGACACAGGTCTGCAATATCAACGTCTGGCGGCCACACCCACTCGCCAAGTTTATCTCGGCTCTGTGCCAAGCACCGCTCGCCGCCTGCACGTTCGTAACTCATCCATCACTCTTATCTCTTCAGGATGGCCGGTGCCTGTGTTGTTAGGTTCTTCAGCGATCAACTCCATACTAGGATGGGTCTCTGCCACCTCGCCCACAACGGCCGATATTGTATCACTTGGTATCATGAATTTCTTCCATGACGGCACAGTTTGGCGCAGACAGTCATTCGGTATACCGATTGCCAATCCACCCATCCCCTGGTCATCAGCCGTGCTCCTGAATAAAAAGGGCTCGGCCACCGGTCATACTATTTATTATCAAACTCTACCTTACACACTACCCTAAAATAAGATTCACAAATCATGAAAAAGACCACTCACCTAGTTCAACTACTCGCTGTCGCAGCGATTATAACTCTTACACCTCAGGTAAGAGGATCAATGATTGTGAATTTCGGCAACACTGACTCCACATACGACACAATCATTTCAAACTTTCCCACCTGGTCGCAAACGGCTTCTACATTGAGTGTTCTCGGACTCGATAACCATCTCTTTGTCACGGTTTTCAACGGTGGTCCACTCAACATCACAGGGCATACTGCAGTGCTTCTTACCGCTCAAGTAAACGGCACTAATCCTCTTGTATACATCCAGTTGGAAGTGTTTGATAACTCCTATCGCAACCGGGTTTATGACTCTTTCACCACCTTTTTTGGACCCACACCCACGACAGTTACACTCTCACTGAACACTGTGCTTTCCGATCCGGCCTTTGATGAAACAGACGTTGCTGCCTTTATGTTTACCGGCGGAGGAGCAGGAACCAACCCTCTGGATATGACTTTCCAACAACTCGAGTTTGTTATCATACCAGAGCCTAGCCACTTGGTAATATTTACGTTGGCACTCGCAGTTTTAGTCTTTGCATACAATCGTAAGCGCGGCATCACCTAAGTCCACTCACTCACCCTAAATATGCGGCCGATCTATCAGCTGAGTTTTCTCCTAGTTGCGCTTTTGTGTTACCCGGCCCACAAAGCTACTGCGCAAGTCATCACTGTGAGCTTTGGCAATCCGCCTTCGTTGGTGGACTTGGTCGTCACCGACTTTGCCACCATCAATCAAACTGTCACCGAGGTGGACCTCATCGGCACCGCAGCTAACATGGCAGCCATCACCTTTCCTGTAGTGGACATCACGGGATTCCTCTCTGTGAAACTTCGTGCGGCAGTCACCGACTCGGTTTCCGAGCCGAACCCTAATGTTTACATGCTTGTAGAGTTGTTCGATTCCTCGCTCAACGTCCTGGCTTTTGATACTTACTCAAATCTTTATGGCACAACGCCCACCGATGTTGTGCTTATACCTAACACCTTGCTGTCTAGCCCTACATTTGACTACACCGATCTTATCGCCTTCCAACTCACCGCTGGCGGACTAAACATAGATCCTCTCCACATTACCTTAAACCAGATTGAATTCATTATTCCCGAAGCTAGTAACTTAGTTCCGATTTTTATTCTTATTTTTGCTTTGATTGCAGTTCAAACAGCTCTAAAGAGAACCTCGTTTCGCGCCGTTGTTTGAGTCTCAACCTGCCGCAACAAAAGGATTGCTCTCTTTTTCATGACCAATGCTCGTAGCAGGGCCATGACCCGGAAAAACAACAGTATCATCTGGCAGCACATAAAGCTTTGCGCGAATCCCATCAAAAAGCGCCCGCTGATCCCCTCCCGGTAAATCCCAGCGCCCCACGCCCCCGCGAAATAAGACATCACCCCCGTAAAGAATACCTTCTGGGGCAAAGTAGAAACACACACTCCCTGGTGAATGGCCGGGCACATGCAACACTCTCACAACCCTGCCAGCCGGTGTTTTAATATTTTCAGAGTTTATCAAGGTGAGGTCGCTCACCGGTTGAATTGACCAAGGAATGCCCAGAAGTCGCAGGTCGAATTTGCCATTCACTTGCGGCGCATCCAAAGGATGAACAAGCACAGGGCAGGAATGCTCGCGCTGAATGCGCGCCGCATCAATCGCATGGTCGAAGTGCCCGTGAGTCAACCACAGCGCGCTCACCTTCAAGCCCTGGCGCGAGAGTTCCTCAGCTATCCCTTCTGGTGCGTCTATTAAGAGTTCATCATCGGGCAAATAGTAACCGTTCGTCTCAAAATCCCCGCCCGTGAAAACGATGGGCCTGCTCACGCTCATACGCTGGCTCCGTGTGTCTGCCAGGTGGGCCGCACAGGCAGGCCCGCCGCAGCGAGGTGTCTTTTAACGTCGTTGATCTTCAACTCACCAAAGTGAAAAAGACTCGCGGCTAGCACCGCGGCAGCACCGCCTCGCAGCACTGCCTCGGAAAAATGTTCCAGTTTTCCCGCCCCGCCGCTGGCAATCACCGGCACACGCACGCGCGATGTGGCAGCACGCAACATTTCGCAGTCATAGCCGGCCTTGGTTCCATCCGCATCCATGCTCGTGAGCAAAATCTCTCCTGCGCCCAACTCCACCACGCGCTCAATCCACTCGATGGCATCCAGGCCAGTCGGCGTGCGCCCACCGTGCGTAAACACCTCCCACCTCTCACCAGCCCCAGGCACGCGACGCGCATCCACCGCCACGACGATGCACTGGCAGCCGTAGGCGTCAGACGCCTCGCGGATGAGGTTCGGATTCTTCACTGCGGCAGTGTTGAGCGAAATTTTATCCGCACCCGCCCGGAGCAGATCGCGGATGTGGCCCATTTCAGAAATTCCCCCGCCGACGGTAAGCGGCATGAACACCTGATCCGCCGTGCGCTCCACCGTCTCGATCATCGTGCGGCGCCCCTCGTGCGATGCCGTGATGTCGAGGAACACAAGCTCATCCGCTCCTGCTTCATCATACTGCCTTGCGCATTCGACCGGATCGCCCGCATCGCGCAGCTCCACAAACTTCACGCCTTTTACCACACGGCCCGCGTGCACGTCCAAGCACGGAATGACTCTGATTGTTAACACGCGCCCAGTATTAAGAGCTAGGCTAGTTTGTGACAAACGGAATGTAGCGGATTTGTTCTGGCTTTGCATCCACTCGGGCGCAAAAAATCTCGCATGATTTACGATGTCGCAATTCTCGGCGCGGGACACAACGGACTCATCTGCGCCGCCTACCTTGCCCAGGCCGGATTGAACGTCGCCGTGCTCGAACGCCGCCACATCGTGGGCGGAGCCGTCTGCACGCAGGAGGACATCATCCCCGGCTGCAAAATTGATGTCGGCTCCTCCGCCCACATCATGATCCACCTGACTCCCATCCTGCGCGAGTTGGATCTTTCTCGTCACGGACTCGAATACCTCGAGATGGATCCTTGGGCTGCGTTTCCCATCCCAGGAGAAAACCGCGCCATTCTCTTCTGGCGGGATTTGCAAAAAACCTGCGACAGCATCGCCCAAATTTCGCCCGCCGACGCCGAGGCTTACCGCAAATTTGTGCAACATTACATCGAACTCAACCAGGGCATCTTTGAAACCTTTCTGCAACCGCCTACGCCGGGCCGCCTGGCCTGGACGATGATCAAACGCAACTTCACTCGCCCGGCTTCGCGCCGTTTCTGGTCATCGCTGGATTCCGCGCGTCAACTCATGGCCCCCTACCGTAACCTCATCGAAGAACTTTTTGAACACGAGCACGTCCGTACGGCCTTGGAGTGGCTCGCGGCACAATCCGGCCCCGCCCCGATCGAACCTGCCACCGGCGATCTCCTGGGCTGGAACGCCATGCTTCACATCTGCGGTGCCCACCGCGCCAAAGGCGGCTCTGGCGCGCTCACCCAAGCTCTCGCCCGCAAACTCCAATGGCACGGCGCAACCATCCTCACCGAATTTGATGCCACATCAGCCACTCACAGCGGGCGACTTTGGACGGTGCGTTCAACCGAAGGCGAGGAAGTCTTGGCGCACCGTCTTGTCAGCGCCATGCACATCGTCCCATTCCTCACCAAAATCTGGAAGGACGCCCCGCAGGAGTTACAAAAACGCGCCGCCGCACTGCGCATCGGCAATGGCTTCGGCATGATCGTGCGCCACCTCGTGAGCGAGCTGCCCCGCTACACCGACGACGAGGAAACCAACCGCCACTGTCACCAGGGCCTGCAACTCATCTGCCCCACACGCGAGCACCTCATCTCCTCATATCACGATTACCTCGCCGGTCTCCCCCCGCGACACCCCAGTGCTGTGGGGATGACGTTCACCGCGCTCGATCCCAGCCTCGCTCCGGAAGGCCAGCACCTGCTTTACACCTGGGGCCAGTGGCATCCCTACCAACTCTCCAACGGAGAAAAATGGCCCGCCATCGCTCGCCGCGAAGCCGACAAACTCTACGACCTGATCTGCCGCTACGCTCCAAACATGCGCGGCGCACTGCTAGATCGTTACATCCAGACACCCGACGTCATCGCCGATCTGCTCGCCCTGCCCAACGCTAACGTGATGCACCTGGAGATGTCCCTCGACCAAATGTTCTTCTTTCGGCCCCTGCCAGAACTCTGCGCATACCAAGTGAAAAATGCGCCCCACCTCTACCTCACCGGCGCCTCCACGCATCCCGGCGGCGGCGTGTTCGGTGCATCCGGCCACAACACCGCAAAACTCATCCTCGATGAATTCGGCATCCGCGGCTGACAATCTTTCCACTTCAGCATACGGAGAAACCTCCGCTGGAAATAACGTGCGATCAGACGACAGCCCCGCTGCTCCTGTGCTAAAATACACATAATGCAAACCCAAGCCCGGACGCCGATCCCAATCATCTCGACAGGGTTGGTGACGCCACGCGCTGCGGAGATCAACGCGTTTCTCCGCGAACATCTCTCCAGCCCCATCGTGCAGTTTCATAAGCCGCCGGAGAGATACACGCACGATCTACCACGAGCCTGGGCTTTGGCCACACAAGCCGCAGAGACCGCGTGGAGCACCGGGCGCGGGGCAGAACTTTTAGCAGCGGGCGCGCGGGTGGCGGTCATCATCGGCTCATCGCGCTCTGCGCACTGGCCGGAGAGTTTTCCCATCCCTGGGCGCGAGCCGGATCTGTTACGACTGGTGAACACCACCCAAACCGCACTCGCTGGTCACATCGCAAGGCATCTGCGCTGCAACGGCCCACGGCTCGTCATCTCCTCGGCCTGCACATCGGCCACGGCTGCAATCTGTGTCGCGTGCGACATGCTGGCCGCCGGCTCGTGCGACGCGGCACTCGTCGGCGCAGTAGATTGCGGCACGGCACCCGACGTGCGCCAGCTCTTCCAACACGCCGGACTCCCGCTCGCGCACACTCCTTTAGAATGTCGGCCCTTCGATCGCAAAACACAGGGAATTAGCCTCGACGATGCCGCGGGATTCTTCCTCCTTACTCGCACGGAATTCGCGGCACCAGGAAAAGCGGCAACGAAACCACTCGCACACATTGTGGCGCACGCCCAAGCCTCTGACCCGCGCGACCGCTGCGGCATCGGGGCCACGCACGAGGCACTCGCCACTTGCCTACGAAAAGTCCTCACAGACGCCGACTGCCTGCCCCGCGACATCCTCCACCTCCACGCACACGGCACGGGCAACCCGGCGGGCGACGTCGCCGAACTGGCCGCCCTCGACCAATTTGCTTGTGACAACTTTCCCGAACCCCTGCGTATTTTTGCCAGCAAACACCTCACGGGTCACTGCCTCGGTGCCACACCCGCCTTGGAGCTGGGCATCACCCTGGCCTGCCTGAACGCCGGAATCTCGCCCCCCATTCCCGGACTAATCGAGGTACGCCCGACTTCGCAACTCAATTTTCACGGAGCGGCTCGTGCCTCCGCCCAATTTTCAATTCTTGCCAACTTCGGCCTCTGGGGCACTGCAGCGGCACTAGCGATTCAAAAATAAATCACTTAAAACACTTGTGACCAACCACAAAATTCCCTCAAACGCTCACGCTTGGCCCAAGAGCGCGAAATAACGTTTTTTTCGTTAAAGTCTGCAACATTCTCCGACCTGCCAGAAGTTCAGTCCGCCTGTCCTGCTCCGTTAGTGGAAGATTTCTCGCTTTGTTTGAAATGACATAACAGTGGTTATGATGGTAAAGTTAGCGCTAGATGAACTATCGCCTGAAGTGATGTTGTAAGTTATAACTGATAAACGAAAAAAGTAACAGATGGGGAATCCCACTGCGAGGATGTTCGCGGTAAAATATTACCAGTATAAGCTTACTAATTAGGTGAGAATTAAAACTGTTAGTAAGCGTGTTTATTTCGAGACGATATTAGCCTCCAATTAGAATCGAGTATTATTTGAGACGCTGAAGTGTGGCTTTAATCGCCTCGAAGTTTGGAAGATCCTTGGGGGTGGGTGTTTGTTCGGAGTATTGGACGACGCCATTTTTATCAATCACAAAGGCCGCACGGGCGGCTGTTGAACCGAACCCAAGCAAGTCATCGAGTAACACACCATAAGCTTTCGCGACAGTTTTGTTCAGGTCGCTCAGAAGTGTGACGGTGATCTTGTTTTTTTCGGCCCAAGCTTCTTGCGCAAAAGGGCTATCCACGCTCACGCCAAGGACAGTGGCTCCGAGCGAAGAGTAAGAGGAAAGCCCACCGCTCACATCGCAAAATTCATCGGTGCAAACACTCGTGAACGCCAGAGGGAAAAAGAGCAGCACAACAGGCCCTTTTTTGAGCTGTTCACTCAAAGAAACATCACTGACGCCTTGAGCGTTTTTGGATTTCAGGGTGAATTCCGGGGCTTTAGTTCCGACTGCGATTGCCATTGTTACTCCTTTTTTAAAGTTTAGTTGTTTGTTGTGACGATGACAGTTGCCACAGAATAGCTGGATCGCAAGTCTCAACTGATTGCCAACTAGTTTATGTGGTGAGCCTCAACTGGCATTTTTTGTGAGAAACTGCGCTGACATATAGAAAATGAGACAGGTCAGACTCATCTAGTTGGCCAGGTCCTCTGTTGCAGTAGATTTGCAATAGTTTTCGAGCGGTATTTATCCTAAATTGGCGCGGTCATGAAACTTTCCTAGAGGCCCCACTTGGCCAAATCCATCAATCGATCCCATACACAATTTGGCAAAAGCCTACGCAACCATACCAGGAAAAATCCCCTTTTCGTAATAATCACTCGGCTCAAGGGGTGCTTCTGCTGGCACACGCGCAGCACCACTCGCGCCACACGCATGGGGTCTGCCGGGGGTACACCGCGTTGCGACAACAATCTTTTTGCTGCTTTTCTCCAAGACTGGTAAGCACCGCTCCTATCATTAGCGAATGATGCTTCTGCTCTCTCGAAAAACCTTGTTGCGATTGGCCCTGGCTCGATCAGCACCACTCGTACTCCCATACACCGGGTCTCCACCCGCAAAGCATCAGTGAAGGATCGCAGGGCATGCTTGGTCGCACAGTACGCACCGCCCAGGGGATAGGTAAAGTGCCCTACCACTGAGCCGATGTTTACGATAATCCCACCTTTCAATGAGCGCATGCCAGGCAATACTAACCGGGCTAGCCGTACAGGAGCCATAACGTTGACTTCAAACTGATACCGTACTTCTTCATCGCTGAGGTCCTCCACAGGACCCATTAGTCCATATCCAGCGTTGTTCACCAAAGCGTCAAAAGGTCCATTCTTAGCCACGAGTGCAGCACAAGCTTCTGCTGAGGTTACGTCGAGCAACTCTATGCTCACTCCTTTGATTCTACGCAAGCGTGCCGCATCTTCGTCTTTGCGAACCGTGCCCACAACTTCCCAGCCAGCTCTGGCAAAGCTCTCCACGCAGCTTTGGCCGATTCCCGAAGAACATCCTGTAATCAAGACTTTTTTCATATTTGCAATCTTGCCACGATTAAGACTTTCGCAAGGCAGCAGTCGTACACCTTCACGAACTCACTAAGTTAAAAAAATATTTTCTTGTTGGACAAACCCGCGTAGTGCGTTTATTGAAATAACATATGGCTACAACAGAATCAAAAGGCTTCGGACTTGGTAATATCGTCAGTTCACGTTTCTCGGGCGAATCTTTCGCAAGCGATACCAGCTACTCCTCAGAGAAGTATTCCTCGGTTGGTGGAGGTTTGCGCCCCGTTATCACTGAAGACGTGGAAATAAAGGGCGAACTCGCATTCTCCGGCGAGCTAGAGTTTAACGGACGTTTTGAAGGCCAACTCAAATCCGGTGGCTCACTCACAGTGGGCGAATCTGCGATGATTAAAGGAACAATTAACGCCGAAAGCGCAATTATCGCAGGCAAAATCCAAGGGGATGTCACTGCTGTTGCACGTGTTCACCTGCGGCCTGAAGCTATGGTCTTCGGTGACATCAAGGCCAAAGTGATCGTCATTGAAGAAGGTGCTTTGGTCGATGGTAAAATCTTAATTACTGATACAGAACGGCCAGCTCCGGATTTCGATAATCTTTTTTCACGGGTCACTTCTGGAAGCAACAAGCCTTATTCCAAATCTTCATCGACCAGCAGTTCAACAAGCAGCAGCACAAGCTCCGCAACATAAACTGAGGCTTGAAATATTTAGCCCGGTACAAGCCGGGCTTTTTTTTAAAGTTCACAAGACCTTAGTATCACAGAGGGTTTAAGAGCACTTCCAGAATTGAACCAAAATGAGTGCCGCGAAAAAGCTAGTTACACGCAAGAATCTGTACGATGCAGTCAAGCATCTTCGACGCATACGACGCACGGAGAAGGATCGGCTCGATCAAAAACAAAAAGAATCCCTCAACGCAATCATAGCCGAATTAGAAAAATCTGGCGGGACAAGACATGGGCTTTTCTCCTGGATGGGTTGGGTGCTGGCCTGGCCGTTCTTACGCATCTCAGAAATCATTGGTTACTCTGATCCTGAGCCAGAATGTGCAAAGTTTACCGGGAAATTTGACCCAGCCGCAGCATCCACACTTGTTTCGCGTGCGGAGACACTCTACGCCCGACTTTGCCCGCTGAGTGCCTCCGCAACTCTCCGTGAATGGACGGATGTGCTCCTTGTAGCGGCAGTTGTCGCGCTCGGCGTACGCAGCTACTACCTGCAACCTTTTAAAATTCCTACAAACTCGATGTACCCTTCTCTGCGCGGTGTGGTAGTTACGGCATTAGATTTTGAAAAATCTCTACCGGCGCAACCGCAGCGTATCGCTGAGCAAATTTTCTTTGGCAGAGCATATTTCGAGATCCCGCTTCCTGCCCACGCCCGGCTAGATATAAACAGCCTCCGGCAGAGCGGTACTTGGATGTTTCAGAAACTGCATCTACGATTCGTCTCTAACAAAGAAGGCTTGGCTGAAGTACGTGTTGCACTACCCACAGAAATGACTCCACGCGACCTCCTGGGCAGTGAACTTATGGCGCTGATCGACCACCCCGAGCCGCGAACGCTCAGATTTATGGTAGAGACGGGTGATCACCTCTTCGTAAACAAAATTCTATACCACTTCCGCAAACCCGCGCGCGGCGACTCATTTGTGTTTCGCACTTTGGGCCTGGATACTGAGGGGACGGGCAGACCTGTCACCAATCCTCTCGAAGGTTCCCAGTTCTACATTAAACGCTGTGTCGCTGTGGGTGGTAATACTGTTCGTGTCGACCCACCCCGGCTGCTCATCAACGGCGAAGTCGCTCCTGAGGCTGTTATTCAACGCGTCTGGCTTGGATCTAATCCCAATCACCCCGACTACAACCCCTCTTACCTAGGATACTCTTTCGGAAAGGAAGAGCACAGGATGAGGTTTCTGACAGAATCACGGCCCTCTTATACCCTGCAGCCGCACAAATACTGGGCCATGGGCGACAACAGCAACAATTCTCTGGATAGCCGGTTGTTTGGCTCCGTGCCACTGGAGAATGTGGTCGGTAAGGCGATGGTGATTTACTATCCGCTTAATCGCTTTCTAAAGATCATTGATTAGTAAATTTGCTCGCAAGGATATGCTAATCATGGGCGTATGTTTTGCATACTTAACATGCTAGCATTAATATCATAATCTGCAGGCAGAATTACAGCTTTCATACTGCCAACTATTTTTCTGCAGGCGCAGGTGATTACTCTTTAAGGTTCATCGTCAGCAAGAATTCTGCGTTCGATGTAGTTTTCTTCAGGCGCTCCAAGAGCAATGTCATCGCCTCTACAGGAGGTGCACTGGTCAAAGCTCGGCGCAGAATGTGGATGCGGGGTAATTCATCAGGATGATAGAGAAGCTCTTCTTTGCGAGTGCCGCTTTTTGCTATGTTAACGGCAGGGTAAATGCGTTTGTCGGAAAGAGCGCGGTCCAGGTGCACCTCCATGTTGCCTGTGCCCTTAAATTCCTCGAAGATCATCTCATCCATCTTGCTGCCACCGGTTTCGATTAGAGCGGTTGCCAAGATGGTGATGGAGCCTCCCTCCTCAATGTTGCGGGCAGCTCCGAAAAATCGCTTGGGCTGCTGCAGGGCGTTGGCATCCAGACCGCCTGAGAGGATTTTTCCGCTGTGTGGCTGGAGGGTGTTATAGGCGCGGGCTAGGCGGGTTATGGAATCCAGCAGGATGATGACGTCGATTTTTTGCTCTGCGAGGCGGCGAGCGCGCTCAATGACGATCTCAGCAACTTGTGCATGGCGCTCAGGAGATTCGTCAAAAGTGGAGGAGATCACCTCGCCCTTCACGGTACGCTCCATGTCGGTGACTTCCTCTGGCCGTTCATCAATCAGTAATACGATGAGGTAGGCATCCGGGTGATTCGTCGTGATCGCGTTGGCGATAGTTTGAAGAACGATCGTTTTGCCGACGCGAGGCGGCGCCACGATCAACCCGCGCTGCCCAAACCCGATTGGGCAGATCAGATCAATCACGCGACCTGTGTACTCCTTGGGTTTGGTTTCAAGGATGATCCGTCTGTTGGGGAAAAGCGGAGTAAGGTTGTCAAAGTGGATTTTACGCGACATGTCCTCGCTGGGCGGTTGGTTCTCGATTTTGTCGAGGCGGATAAGGGAGAAGTAGCGTTCTTTTTCCTTGGGTGCGCGGATTTCCCCGGAGATGGCGTCGCCGGTTTTCAGGTTATAACGTCTGATAATCGAAGGCGGCACGTAGATGTCGTCTGGTGAGGGTGTATAATCAAATCGCGGAGAGCGCAGGAATCCATACCCTTCGGGGCGGCGTTCTACTACGCCAGAGCCAGTCATGACTCCATTACGTTTGGCATTCTCTCGCAAGATAGCGAAGATGATTTCGTTGGTGCGCATCGTGGCGGTGTTATCGATCCCAAATTCTTCTTGTGCCAGTGCCGTTAACTCAGGGAGCTTCATCTCTTGAAGCTGTGAAAGGTCGAGTGTTAATCCGGGCTTTTGTGGGACTTGAGGTTCTTGCGGCGAGGTCTCAGGGGTTTGGGAATCGGAGATATCAGTCGATTTTTCGACATTCGCCTCTATGAAATTCTCTGCATCTTGCTGCGTATCGCCCTGCTGAGTGCCATTTTGCTGCTGTTCGACGACTGGGCTAGGAATCGTTCCGTTGGACTGTGCCTCAGCAAGGGCATTTGCTGCACGAGCGGCGGCAGCGGCTGCTTCTGCTTCAGCCTCTAGTGCAGGATCTTCGACGGGAAGGCCTTCGAGCTCAGCTTTGTTCTTATTGAATCCGCGACCGCGGCGTTTGAAGTAACGGTTTCTAGGCATAATTGGTGATTTTTATTGGGGTGATTGTAGATGGGTAAGTAGTCCGCGGAAATTCGCGCAACAATTTTCTTCTACATGACAGAGCAACTGTATGCAAGAGGAAATCAGACTTTTTCTCAGAACTTCAATCTCAAAAAATAAATCGTGAATAGACTAAAACTTCCAAACAAACGGAATAATTGAGATCGAAATTCCAAAAACAATGAAATTGAGAGGTAATCCAAATTTGATGAAATCTCCGAAGCGATAGCCTCCTGCACCATACACCATCGTGTTGGTTTGATAACCAATAGGTGTCGCAAACGAGCAGGATGCCGCAATCATCACTGCGATCACAAAGGGTTGAGTGGCCACTTGAAGCTGTGAGGCCAAGTTGATTGCGATTGGGGCCATGATGACAGCAGTGGCGTTGTTCGAGAGTATTTCTGTCATGAAATTTGTCATAAAGAAAACCACAGCAAGTAAAACAATCACGATTAAATGAGGGGGCACACTAGCATCAGCTAGAGATATCACCGAGGATGCCAGCCACTTTGCTGTGCCTGTATGCTCAATAGCCATACCCACTCCCAAGCTGCCGTATATAAGAAAAATAATTTGCCAATCTACAGCGCGATATGCCTCGTCTGGTTCGATAACGCGCAGTAAAAAAAGTGCGACACAAGCAATCGTGGTAGCTGCTACGATCGGGAGAATGTTCAAGGTAGCTAGCGCTACAACAGAAAGGATTGCAGCACAGGCAAGCCAAGGATCTTGGGGTTTCACCCTTGCTGTTTTATGCTCCTCGAGAAGAAGAAAATCGCCGGCCTCGCGAAATTCCTCGAAGGTTTGTATGGGACCGAGCATCAACAGCGTGTCACCAAACTCAAGCGGCACATCCTGAAAGTTTCTGGTCACATTTCTTCCGTGTCTGTGAACGGCGAGGATCAGCATCCCGTAAGTTTGCCTGAAGTTGATCTGCCTTAGTGTGCGACCAATGAGCCGCGAGTGGGGTGCTACGATTCCTTCAACAATCTTACCTTCCACAGTTGAGAGGTTTTCTACACCCAGACTTCCGGCGACACCGGCATCCAGGGTGACCCCTTTCGTGTCGCCTAAGCTCATCATTTTCCTAGCAGAGGTCGACACTAGTACTCGATCGAAAGGTTCGATGATAATTTCATTCAACGGATCGAAAACACGTGCCCCTTTGCGTCTGACTTCAATGACACGGAAGTCCCGACCTTCGGCAAGCTCGGTTTCTACGAGCTTTTTGCCAACGAGTGGCGAGTTTTCTCGTATGAGGATGTGGCAGAGGAAGGACTTGCGCATGTCCTCACTCAGGGTGGCTGTTAATGTCGTCCGTTTGGGCAGAATCAGGGGTGAAAGCAAGACACTGTAGGTGATTGTTGCCACTGTGACTGGAATACCAACCCAAGCTAGATCGAACATGCTAAAAGGGAGCATTCCCGATTTCTCTGCAATGCTGTTCACGATGATATTTGTGGATGTACCAATTACAGTGCAGCAGCCTCCGACAATCGCAGCGTAAGATAATGGAATTAGCATTTGCGAAGCCGGGAGATTTCGTTCGCGGGCCAAACCAAGCATGATCGGCAAAAAGATTGCGACGATAGGTGTGTTATTCATAAATGCTGAGCAAATTGCCGCAAGTCCTCCGACGATCAGCAGAACAGGCCTTATGCCCTTGGGCAACCCACTGCCGATTCTTTTCGCAAGAAGATCAATCACTCCTGTTTTCTGAAGTGTGTGACTTAACACAAACATACCTGCCACTGTAATAGGAGCGGTGTTTGCAAAAATACTGAAGGCCTCTTTCATATCAACCAGACCGAGTAGGAGTACACAGCTAAAAGCCGTCAGTGCTGCGACATCCGGACGCAACCACTCCTTGATCATCGACAAGAGAAATCCAGCAACAATGATCAGCATTAAAGTAATCTGGAGCTTATCGATTTCCACGTATGGCAAATTTAATATCATATCACACCGGGAAGACCATGATGAATATCAAGATCAGGAGCTCGGTTTGGGTGTTTTAGAAAAGCAGATTTTCTGCCCCCTAACGTATGGCGACCCCATTTATATTTTTGACCCGCTCAAGGATTTTTACGAAAAGCAAGTTTACTTCATCTTCTGTGAGGGTCCTATCTGGAGCGCGAAAGACCAGAGCCAAAGACAGGGATTTACACCCTAAAGGAACTTTACTTCCACTTTCATCTGTGAAAACGTCGAAAACCCAACACTTTTCCAGAAGTTCAAAATTTTCACTCATCACGGCATCAATTACCTCACCAGCGGGGATGGATTTCTCTGCGATGAGTGACAGATCGCGTCTAACCGAGGGGTAGGCACTCCATGCTGAGAATTTGTGACTGCGCAAAGTCGCTTGAGGCAGAGTAATTTCTGCAACGGCCACAGGACCTCTTAAGCCGAAATGTTTTGCCTCAGTTGGGCTAAGAACCCTTATTTGCTGACCAGTTGGAAGACCCAATATTTTTATTGCAGCTTTAATATCAAAAGCATCCAAGTGGCGTGACGGTTCAGCCCAATTATCTTCGGCACTAAGCCCTGCGGCAACGAGGGCCAGAGAAAGAGATTCCTCACCTGCTTTGCTAAAAACTTTTTCAATCGTAAATAACTTGCAGCCGGTGTTACCGGCATCGATATTTCTTGCGAGAACTTTCAAGAGTTGCGGCAAAAGCTCTGAGCGAAGTGCCGTCTGATCACTGGACAAAGGATTCGTCAACATCACATATGCTCCAGGACCAGTCGTCAACGGAGGCAAGAGAACCTCGTGCCACCCCATGCCTACGAGTGTACGTTTATAAACAAGAATTTGATCATATTCCAGATCACGATCCGAAGCAGGTGCAGGCTGAAAATGATTTACTGAAGGAATGCTCTCGAAAGACGTTAACCGTGCTACCTCTTCAATCAGATCAGCTTCACGACTCAAATCAAGCCGGTAGCTTGGCACCTGCCAAACTGCCCTGCCGGGTGACTCTGTCTGCAAATGTTTCAGCCCTAAAGCAGCTAATTTTGTGTGAACTTCACTTTCATCCAGAGCCTTGCCAAGGACGCGTTTAACTCTCGCATGCCGCAGCGTTACGATGGGAGGT
Organism: uncultured Verrucomicrobiae bacterium; assembly: GCA_938005615.1. Lineage (GTDB taxonomy): Bacteria > Verrucomicrobiota > Verrucomicrobiia > JADLBR01 > CALLMV01 > CALLMV01. The sequence goes on along the minus strand of CALLMV010000010.1, from coordinate 1,901 downwards.
TCCAATTTCATTTCATCGATCTCAATGAATCCAGAAGCTTGCGCACTGAGTATTTCATCAAACATTTGAAGGGCCAGCCTTCTTGCCTGACGAGGTAATTCTGGATCCACGCCGCGCTCAAAACGATAGGAGGAATCTGTGCTTACTCGATGGCGTGCAGACATTGCACGCACGCACTTCGCGTCAAAATATGCGACCTCAAGCACAACGTTTTTTGTTTCAGATGTGACGCCAGAATTTGCTCCGCCGACCACTCCAGCAAGTGCAACTGGTGCGTATGCATCGGCGATGACGTAATCTTGGGACGTAAGCTCTACTCGCGAACCATCTAAACACTTCAGAGCCTCCCCAGACTTGGCACGGCGAATGACTATACAGTCACCTGCTAGCTTGTCCAAATCGAAGACATGCATCGGTTGTCCGATGTGATGCATCAAGTAGTTTGTGATATCCACTAATGCATTGATCGGTCGCAAACCAACAGCCTCAAGCCTTCGTTTCATCCACAGAGGGGAATTTTTGTGATTAAGCCCTCTGAAAATCGTTGCGGTATACAAAGGACAAAAGGATTTCACTTCATTAAAAATGCCAAAAGACTGGCTCAGGGGGATTTGTTTGAGTTCAAGATCACTAACAAACTCTCTCTGATTTTTCCAATGCGCGACTCCCGCAGCAACAAACTCTCTTGCCACACCCCGATGCGAAAGCAGGTCAGGACGATTGGATGTGACTTCAATTTCATAAACACTATCCCTCGGAAAGACATGGTCCACCCTTTCCCCAATCTTTGTTTCCTGTGATAAAATCAGCAACCCTTCGGCATCCTCTGCAAGGGCAAGCTCCTTCGCCGAACACATCATCCCTTCGGATGTCACGCCGCGCAGCTTGCTCTTTTTGATCGCAAAATCTCCCGGTAACACCGCTCCAGGCAAGGCTACAGGAACGTGGTCACCGACAGCGAAGTTCTTCGCACCACACACGATCTGCCGCGGGGGCTCAGCCTCCCCAGTCAGAACCTGACACACACTCAAACGATCTGCCTGCGGATGTTTTTCTGAGGAGAGGATCTTTCCCACCACAACATGTTCGCTTGAAAAACCTACCGTGTGCAGTGCGTTCACTTCAGCACCAGTGTTCGTCAAAACATCCGCAAGCTCCGAGGGAGACTTCTCAGTTTCGATAAAATCCAACAACCAAGAATGCAGTATTTTCATTGGAATTTTTTCTGAAGTTACTTGTTGAAGTAAGGCCAGTCCTCATCCAATGCGAGGCTGGTCTGCAATCCAAAGACATCTGGTTTCAAGCACAAGCTGTGCTCGTCGCGCTTCCAAACACATTTACCTTCGATGCCAAAGCAACGCTCTACTTGAGCACGGTTCACACCCATGGCTTTGGTGATGTCATCCCCGAAAGATATGCGATAATTTTTGCCCTCGATGGAGATGCGGCCCCTCGGAAAACCGTAACAGTGCAGGCTGATTGATTGCGCCAGCAAATCCGGATCTGTTTGCAACTCTCTAGCCCAGTGCGCCGACAAGAAAGGCACAACATGCTGCTCCCAAACATCAGGGTGTCCGATGTCTTTGGGAAATTCATCATACCTAAATGACAGTAATTCCCAATTTGCAGGCATCCTCACCACATAAAAAATCCCCGTGCTTTCTGGCATCACAAGACTGTTTTTCACTGCTTCATGTGCGCGGGTGATCAAACTTTCCATACTCGGCGTCATCGTGGTTTGCTAACAGAACCCCATCCCAGCCGCAAGACGACAAAGTAGCGGAAAAAGCGCACTCCTTTCATGAGTGCTACTTGCGGGTTTGCACGTTGCTCGCTACAGATTTCCTCTCATGCCAGAACTCGCCAAAGCCTACGATCCTACACCAGTCCAAGAGAAACTT
>CALLMV010000009.1 GCA_938005615.1 uncultured Verrucomicrobiae bacterium | reverse complement strand
AAAGATTTGGACTGCTGCGTAAATTTACATGATTGTAACAAATGTGGGGCGACCTTTATGAGCGCTGCAGCTTTTTATTTTTCTAAGATTTTACAACCACAGTGTAGTACTGAATAGTATCCTTGTTTAAGTGGGAGAAATTGCTATTATTTACATTCGAGGCATCACACAGCTTACGTACAGGTTTACACTTTTTTCGCGCTCATTCCCTCAGAAAAGCATGTTAGGCTAACATGTATGGATGAGTTGATGTTTGGCGATGTTCTGGAGATTTTTTAGGTTCGCCAATGTTTTAGAATTCATTTAATGAAAACCATTCTTCTAATTCCCAATCATCGTGGTATGATATAAAATTATAATAATCAGTTATTTGTGAATAAAAAATTGATTCGTGATTTAGCTGACTAACTGCTACAAAAATCCATACACTAGCAAAGAATGCGAGGGCCAGAGCCACTGCAAACAAAGGACGCTGCAACCATCTAAGACGCGAGGTGGACATCCGAGCAGACAGCCTCGCCTCAAACCCCAACTCCAAACGTGAAGGATCAAAAGAGGGTGCGAGTGCTTTGCGTAGCAAACTTTGAAATGTAAGATTATTCATTTTCGTACTGTACGCCTAATCGGCGAGTGAGATTTTGTTTGATCTTAGCCCTGACCCGATGAGCGCGGGTTTTGACGTTGGCCTGGCTCCATCCGAGGAGTGACGCCACCTCTTCAACCGTGCGATCTTCCGCTTCAAGAAGCGTGATGAGCAAACGGTCTTGAGGTGGAAGCGATTGTAGCACAGCTCGCAATCTGGGTAGCATGGGATCTGGCTCTTGTGGCTGTTGTGCGATTGGCTCTGGAAGAGAAGCTGTTTCTTGATCATCTGGATTGGGGGGAAGAAAAACAAGCCAACGACGGGCACGATGCCACCGCAGGTGATCAAGCGCGCAACGCGCGGCAATTCGAGAAAGCCAGTGTTTGAAGTGGGATTCACCTCGATAGGTAGCGAGCTTCTTATAGGCCTTGATAAAGATATTCTGTGCGAGGTCATCAGCATCATGAATATTACGGCAAAACTTGGCTGCATGTGCCAACACCCAGCCTTTGTGGCGGCGGACAATCTCGGTGAAAGCATGATCGTCTCCTTGAAGAGTTTGTCTGACGAGTTGTTCATCGGTTAAAGTCTTTTCCGCCACAAGAGGCATGTGTTGTGGGTGTGCTGAGGATTGCTTTTAGTTAGCGCTTTCTTGCCAGCGTTTACGGATTCTTTCGCGCATTTCGTTTTCCATACGCTCTTCGTTTCGGGCACGTATTTCCTTCATTTTTGCACGCTGTTCTGGGGTGAGGACGGCTTCCACTTTAACTCTTTCCTGGGCGCGCAACGTATTGAGTTCTGCCTCTAGTTCGGCGATTCTCATTGTTTGAGCGCGGATAGCACCTGGATTCACGGGATCTGTGTTAATGATTTCTCGAAGTTTTCTACGCTCTGCAGCGATGGCATCTCTTTTAGGCGTGTGAGCCTCCCGGGCCTGCTGCATGAGAGTTTGTATCTGCTCTCTTTGCTGAGGGGTTAAGTTAAGTTCACGCAGTTCGTGCTTGATTCCTCCTCGAGATCCCAGGCTGTGCTCGGGAGGCCCTTTTCTGTCCTTGCCCGGGCCGGGATGTGCATAAACGGCGGCGGTCAGCGCCGAACAAGCGAGTGTAATGAGTGTGTTTCTGAGGATTTTTTTGATGTTTTTCATGCCTCTAATGACGAGGCGACAGCAGTCGAGGTTACATTTTTCTTTGGGAAACCTTTTGTTTTAGATTCATCAAAAACATACAAAAATTCACGGGCCAGGCATCGTGCAACTAACAAAGAATCGGCAATCGCCCGGAAATTGGATCCTGCTTGTTGATGATAAATCGCAGGAACTGGCACAGATTCAAGACGGATTCCGTTTCTCACAGTATCGAGGATCATTTTAGTCTCAGCCACAAAACCGGGGGAATTGTCCTTCAAAATCAGAGGGAACAAATGTGAAGGTATAAGGCGCATCCCACACTGAGAATCGGTAATTTTTTTTCGCAAAATCATCCCTAAAGCAAAATCGGCCATGCGGATGGCAAGCCGTCGCTGGATTGGAATTTTCCCACCACCAGCAAATCGATTCCCCAGAATCAACGCACCTGGTGACTCTTTGGCCATGCTGAGAAAAGCTGGAACGCAGCCTGCAGGGTGTTGCCCATCAGCATCCATGAAAAGCGCCGCTACGGCGCCGGAATGCAGGGCATGAAGCACGAGCGTTCTAATCGCGGCTGCTTTGCCCAAATTCCGCTCATGCCGAATCAGGTGCAGCCTCTCATCGTTGGGGAGCATCACCGGCGGGCATGAGCCGTCATCACAAACCACGACTGTGTAACTTAACTCGAGTAATTCCTTACAGAGCTCAACTAAGTGATTCCCCGCGTTGTATGCCGGGATGGATATCTGTACTTTCGGAGCATCTGAGGGCATAAAAAAACCCCGCATGCGCGGGGTGTATCAGGGGTGTGATATCAATAGAAATTATCGTAAAGATCGGCAGGAGGCATCTTTGTCGTAGGATATTTCCGATCGAAGCCCTCATACTTTGGTAGTGGGAAAGTTACGATTTCTGCCACTCCCAAAAAGGTAGAGTACACTGCTTTACCTGTCCCTTCGACTAGGCCGTAGGTAAATGCTGAAGTACCACCTTCGGAGAGCAACTTGTCGTAGAAAGAATCCAAGACATACGCACTACTGGCGACTGTTTTAGCAATGCCCGAACCGAGTTTGCGTGTTGGCCCGGGTTTGTTAGGGATGTGAATATCCGCCAAAGCAAATGTGGAACAGATGCTGAGGCTGATAACAGCAAAAAGTAACTTTCTCATAACACTTATTTTGTTTAACACGCCAAAGACGACAAGGAAAAAATACGCATGTCAAAAAGTTTTTTAGGGACGAAAAACTTTGAAATTCAACAACAATTTGTGCAAGAGCAGGTGATGAGGTTTCAAAAATCTGACGGTGCTCATTACGCTCCTGTTGGCAAACCTAATCCCGTTGTTAAGCCCGGAGATTTTGTATTTGCAAGTGTGCACCTCGATCATGGCCATGTTTACGGGCAGACAAATGGACTCATTGAGGCAGGTGCCACGCTTAAGTGGGTTTACGATCCAGACCCGCTAAAGGTAGAAAAATTTCTCTCGACGTATCCCCAGGCCAAGGCAGCACGCAGTCTCGAAGAAATCCTCGAGGATAAAGAGGTCTGCCTCGTCAACGCTGCAGCGATACCCAACCTGCGCGGGCCCTTGGGATGTCGCGTTATGAAGGCAGGCAAACACTACTTCACCGACAAGACTCCCTTCACCACTCTGGAGCAACTCTCTGAAGCCCGCGCCACGGCCAAATCCACTGGCAAGAAATATTATGTGTACTACAGCGAGCGCATCCACGTGGAGTGCGCCGTACACGCGGGAGAACTCGTCCGACAGGGGGCTGTTGGCAGAGTCGTACAAACCATCGGTCTCGGCCCCCACCGGCTCGGCGCACCAGACAGCCGCCCAGAATGGTTTTTCAAACGTGAACAATATGGCGGTATCCTTTGCGATATCGGAGCACACCAGTGTGAGCAGTTCCTCTACTACACCGGAGCCACAGATGCGACAATCACCAACGCCTCCGTGGGAAATTACGCTTACCCTCAATTTCCGGAGCTGGAGGACTTCGGCGATGCCAACCTCATCGGGAACAACGGTGCCACCGGTTATTACCGTGTAGACTGGTTAACCCCTCAGGGACTACGCTCCTGGGGCGATGGCCGTTACATCATCTTGGGGACAAAGGGCTACATCGAACTACGCAAGTACATCGATCCCACGACATCTAACGGTAGCGACCAGCTCATCCTCGTGGACGAAAAAGGTGAGCAACGCATCCCCGTAGCTGGCCAGGTGGGCTTTCCCTTCTTTGGCAAATTCATTCTCGACTGTCTTAACGGCACAGAGTACTCTATGACTCAAGAACACGTCTTCAAAGCCGCGGAGCTCTGCCTGCTTTGCCAGCAAAAAGCCCGTAACCTCACACCTCAAACCCTCAAGGGATAAATCGTCAGTATAGTGCTTAATGTGTAAATCGGGCCCCATTATCTGCAAAAAATAATTCCCCCACCGGCGAGGGTTTAATTTCCTTCCCTTCCTTTGCAGATTCTTGAAAATCCAAACGATGCTTATCGAGAAATATACGATTGGAATTGGCGATCGCTTTGGCCGTCAAGGAGTCGCTCAGTTAGCAGCAGTCCAGCTAGCTCGCCAGGCAGGTGTGGAACTTGTTCCCGTCTGGAATAAATCAAACCGCGAACACAACCTCATTGGTACAGAGCCTGCCGACACTCGTGCAGCAGCAGAAGCAGCCATACACGCCACAGGCTGGCCACACAGCTATCACCTGGATGCCGACCACATCGGGCTCAAAACCTTGGACCGTTTCCTTCCCCACTGCGACTTCTTTACAATCGACGTGGCTGACTTTATCGGTGTTACCCCCAGCCAAGAGGATGCCGCAACGATACGCCGGGGCCTCTCTGCCCTGCTTGGCCGACCACTGCCTGAACTCGGCCATCCCACACCCCTGGATCGTGATACGCTGGAAAAATTTCTGGCATCGTATGCAGCAGCCATCACGGAGGCCGGCCGTATCTACGCCCACATAGCCACCGCGAAGGGAGCGGATGGCTTCATCGCTGAGGTTTCTACAGACGAGGCGCAAATACCTCAATCCCCTCTGGAACTCTTCCTCATCCTCGGCGGATTGGCCGCTTGTGGCGTTCGCGTGCAGACGATTGCCCCCAAGTTTACAGGCCGTTTCAACAAGGGTGTGGATTACGTTGGCGACGTGCAGCAGTTCTCCAAAGAATTTGAACACGACATCCTGGCTGTCAGTGCTGCCATCAAGGAATTCCAACTACCTGCCTCGCTCAAACTCAGCGTTCACTCCGGAAGCGATAAGTTCTCTCTTTACGATCCTATCCGTCGTCTGCTCACCCAGTACAACTGCGGCCTGCACCTGAAAACTGCAGGAACGACCTGGCTGGAAGAAGTCATCGGCCTTGCCCTCTCGGGCGGCCAGGGTCTAGATCTCGCCAAAGAAATCGCCATTTCGGCCCTCAGTAAGATAGATGAGCTTTGTGCACCTTACTCCACAGTAATCGATATTGATCGCAGCCTTCTTCCCGCTCTTGAGGTGATTCGTTCTTGGACTGGTAGAGAGTTTGCAGCAGCGCTGGCGCATGAACCTACCGAGCCAAGCTTCAATCCCCACTTTCGCCAGCTTGTGCATGTCTCCTTCAAAATTGCTGCTGCGATGGGACCGCGCTACCTGGGCGCTCTTGAGCTGGCGCGTGAGACGATTGCCCGCTGTGTGACAGACAACCTATGGCGCCGCCATATCAAACCTTTGTTTGTGGGCTAAGTAATATTTCAAACATGCGGAAGTTTACGGCTAGTTCAGCAACTACTGAGTACCTCACCTTATCAGCCCCTAGCGGAGGAGTTTTTGAAAAATTAAATGTTTGTTATACGTTCAAAATATTTTAAACGTTCAATACGAAAAGTTTTCTTGAGGATTCTCTTAAAAAAAATCCGCGCGTATTGCTATCGAAACTCAGTCTTGATTATTCAGAGACGAGCCGAGCCAGGCATCCTAGATAGCTCATATAGCCATCTCGCCCTGTAGCTCCAGTTCGTCGCTAAAAGGTTTGCGGCCCTCGACGTGCTCGATGTAGTGGAAAAAATCGTCCGCGTGTTCAAAGAGGTGCCCCTTTTCGATGTAGCTGTCTGTAGTGAACGGAGAAAACCCGCGGGGAAAGATCATGTAACGACCCTTCATGTAGTCACGGGCGTGGCCGAGTTCATCCATCATGCCGGCAGAAAGCGGCGGGCGTTCAGGATACGGATGGATAGCCACAACGCTATGAACTTTGCCCACATACCAGTGCAAATCGCGGTGAACGGTGTAGGCGTAGATGACTTCTTGATCCACTTTGGAATCGAAACCGTCGTTGGGTATTTCGACCGTTTGCGGATCTACGATTACAGCAAATCGACGCAGCCGATGAATGACACGATCAACTTCTTTACGCATTTCCGGCGTGCCGTACGTCATGGAATAGGAGGCATAAACAACCCAGGGATTGCGATGGGCCACGAGTTTGTATAGTGCCTCTGGCGGCTCACTCACGGCCAGGACGTAATGGGGCACACCCATGTATTTTGCCCAGTCCTCAGAGAGGGAGACTTCTTCGTTCATCCAGGAAAGGATTTCGTAAATGGTATGGTTGCGGTCGCGCAGTACGCGAAAGAAGTGGTCTTCCTCAGGTGGGTTTTGCAGGCGCTTTTGGATGAGCCACTCGGCATCGATGAGTGTGACGATCAGGTCGGGTCGAATGAAGTCGCGGATGTATCGCTGGTCTTTGAATTTGCGGTTGACGCGATTCCACTCGACGGTGGCCGGTGCGCGGATGATGACGTCTTGGAGATTTTCTTCGAGGATCTTAAAGCCGATGCGCTCATATTCACGTTCACGCGTGAGCTCAAAAACGTAGTCTGTCGTACCGAGCAGACGCTCAAGGGGTTTGCGCCCGCCGGAGGTGAAGTGCTCAACGGCATTGAAGATGCGGATATCGCGATTGTTCCGCTGGCCGAGTTGCTGCACACGTTTCAGGAGTTTCGCATCATCCATGCCGGCGATCATTCCAGTGACGAGGACTTTCATACGGCCGGCATGGTGTGCCGTGGCAGAAGGCGCGACAAGGCAAAAAGCCAGCAACAAGACCTACTACTTTGGGAGAAAATATCCGCGTTGTTTTTCAGATATCGGTAGATCAAGCCGTTCCATCACTAGCAGAAGGTCTTCCCAGACTTTGCGTTTTTCACTCACCAGTTGGTTGCGCAACAAGTAAGCCGGGTGATAGGTCGGCATCACAGGTATATTCGAAAGTGCTGCAAGCTGGTGCCAGCGACCGCGCACTTGGCTCATCGTGGCATCGTACTGGTTGAACAGACCTTTGAAGGCCGTGAGCCCCAAAGTCACAACCACTAGGGGGCGCACCAGATCCAGGAATGTGAGCAGTTGAGGTAGTCCGGCCCGCATCTCCTCGGGCGAAGGCGGTCTGTTGCCGCTCATCGGTCCACTCAGGACGCCGCCGACTGCCGGACGGTGAAGCAAGACGTTACAAATAAAAACATCCGAGCGGTCCAGGCCCATGGCTTGGATCATCTTGGTGAGGAGCTCGCCAGCGCGGCCGACAAATGGCTCACCTAGCTCTTCTTCGTCGGCTCCTGGGGCTTCGCCGACAAATACTAGCTTGGCATCCAGGTTTCCTACAGGCGGCACGAGGATGTCGCGGCACTTTTGCAGACCCTCGGGCTTTTTGCTTTTGCGTAAATGTTCAACGATTTTTCCAAAGGCTTCTCGTTTAGAAGCTGCAGAAAACTCTGCGAGGAAGGACCCTGTCGACGCTGCTAACTGGGATGAGGGTTGCTGAGAATTGCTCTCAGGCAGCATAGGAGGCGATTTTCGGCTTGGCGTAGGTTGTTGAAAGTCTTGGAGGGGTTGGTTACGGGCTTGGGAGTAGAGTTCGCGGAACGTCTCGGTCGGTGAGTCTCGCCGCGCATGATCAACAAGTTGAACAGCTCGCCTTGGTTTTTTCTGGTTTGAAGCTGAAGAAATCAGCTCTGCAAGCATTTTGCGAGAGTGTGGTTCTAGGCGAACGATGCCACGGCCCGCGCGCGACTCCTGTTGGAAATATGTCATGAGCAGGCCCAGTTGGTTCATGGCTTCTTTTGTGTTAAGGTGAACATTAAACCAAGTGCGCATTTATTGCTCAGTGTGAGATGTATTGCAACCTGTAAAGCAGTCACAACAAATACTGGATCAGACTGTAGATCTAGAGGGCAAAACTTCGCAGAGTGAGTCGAAGAGTATCTGGGCCATATCCTTGACTTCGTCAGCAGTTGTGCAGAGCGGAGGCATCAGTACGAGCACGTCGCCCACAGGTCTTGTCAGCAGGCCGCGGGCAACGGCTGCTTCGCAAACTCGCGTGCCGATATGGAGTTGTGGCGGAAAAGGATTTCGGTTGATAAAGTCTTGCACGATTTCCACAGCCAGGATGCCGCCTTCTTGCCGCACGTCTCCGACATTAGGATGTTGCCAGAATAACTTACCCGATTCTTCAAGTGCCGCATAAAGCGCTTGCTGCCTGGCCTGATTGTGTTCGCCCGAAAGGAGCTGAAGAGAAGCTAGCGCCGCGGCACAAGCCGGGGGGTTGCCACTGTAGGAGTGCCCATGATAAAATACAGTTGCCTGTGGTTGTTCGTACAGTTGGGCAATCTCACGGCTAACGACTGTTGCGGCAAGCGGAAGTACGCCACCAGACAGGGATTTGCCCAGCGCGACGACCTGCGGTCGTGCGCCCTGCGCCACAGAGGGTGAGACTGGCCCGCAACGACCTGAGCCCGTCAGGATCTCATCGCAAGCGAGCCAGACTTCACGCTGCTGGAGTAGTTCACTTGCTTGTCGTAAGTATCCCTGCGGTTGCATCACAAAACCGGCTGCACCCTGCACCAGGGATTCGGCCCACAAAGCATTCACCGTTCCGCCCGGTGCGGAATCTACAACTGCCTCTAGCTCAGCTAAGCACTCCCATTCGCAGCGTCTCGACTGACGTGCGTCGACACCTCTTTCGGGCTGTGCTTTGTTGTGAGGGCAGCGATAGCATGCTGGGGTCGGCACGGTCATGCTCTGAAACATCAGATCGCAAAATGGATGGTGGAATCCAGTACTGTGAGACACACTCATTGCACCTATGGTATCCCCGTGGTAGGCGCCACCAAATCGCAAGAACAGCTGCCGTTGCGGCTCACCGCGCAGACGTCGTGCCAGATGCAACATCTTAAGAGCAGCCTCGACAGCGCTTGAGCCATCGCTGCAAAACATTACCCGCCCATCTGAGAAGACGGGTGACATGGCTGCACAGAGTTCAGCGGCCAGTTGCGCGGCCTGCTCGTTGCCCAGACCAAGCGCGGACACGTGGTCGAGCTTGCTGATTTGTTTAGTAACAGCCTCTATCAGCGCGGGATGCCCATGTCCATGCAGACATGTCCAGATGGAGGAGTTTCCGTCGTAGTAAACTCTCCCTTCTACATCCCAGAGGCGAGATCCCTCGCCGCGCTGCAGGATGCGCGTTGCAGGCTGCGTCGACTCAGGGACTTTGAGTTTAGTAAATGGATGCCAAACAAATGTGCTGTCTGCCAACTGCGCTTGGTTGCAGGCCTGGGTGGACACTTGGCGAGAAATGAAGCGACTTTATCCCGGGGACAAAACCCATCAGGTCGCAACCAGCTTCCTAGCTTCCTCTGTCAAGGCTGTGCTGAGATAACGTTCACCAGTCGAGCAGCCAATCGTGACAATCATTTTACCTGCGTTTTCCGGGCGCTTGGCAATCTCAATAGCTGCATGCACGTTGGCGCCTGTGGAGATACCGCCCAGGATGCCTTCTTCTGCGCAGATTCTTCTAGCCATGGCGAAAGCTTCTTCGTTGGTCACGGTGACAACTTCATCAACAACCGATAAGTGCAAATTCTGGGGCACAAAGCCAGCACCTGTGCCCTGAATCTTGTGCGGTCCGGGTTTGATGGGCTCGCCTTTAAGCGTCTGCGTGATAACGGGGGAATCCTTCGGCTCAACAGCGATGCTCTTGAAGCTGGGTTTACGTGGCTTGATCACCTCTGTCACTCCTGTGATTGTGCCACCAGTGCCCACGGCAGAGACTAGGATGTCAACTTGCCCGTCGGTGTCGTTCCAGATTTCTTCAGCCGTCGTACGGCGATGTATCTCCGGGTTAGCGGGATTTTGGAACTGCTGAGGGATAAAGCTGTTTTTATGCTCAGCAGCGAGCTCGTTCGCGCGGTTGACTGCGCCGCGCATGCCCTCGGCGGCAGGTGTGAGTACGATTTTGGCTCCCAGCATCGCAAGGAGGATACGACGCTCTATGCTCATGCTTTCGGGCATCGTCAGAGTCAGCTTGTATCCTTTGGCCGCACAAACAAATGCCAGCGCGATACCTGTATTGCCGGAAGTGGGCTCTATGATTTCGGTATCTTTGTTAATGAGGCCGGCTTTCTCTGCCGCCTCGATCATTGCAGCTCCGATACGATCCTTTACAGAACCCAGTGGGTTAAAAAATTCACACTTCAAAAGAATGGTTGCGTTGAGTCCGGCTGTCACTTTGTTAAGCCGAACAAGGGGTGTGCGACCAATAGTTTCAGTGATATCGTTATAAATCTTCATAGCCCTAGAAATAAAGAGACACTGCAAAGTGACAAGAAAATTCGTTTGATTGTTTATTAATTATATCAGGTTTAAAATTTTCCGGAAAAACAATTTTCAAAAATTTATTTTTACCGCGATAATCATCGAGGTGATGTCTTTAGTATATTGGAACACCTTCAAGATCGGGCTGCAAAACGCGCTTATTTACCGTTGGAATTTTTTGTCGCGATTTATTTTCGGATTCTTTCCGCTGCTCGGAAGTTACTTTTTATGGACAACTGCCTTCGCAGACCAGGAATCTGTGGGTGGCTACGATTTGCAGCAGATGATTTCATACTTTTTGGCACTACTTGTCTTAGACGCTTTAGCTGCTTCAACCGATGATGATTTTCGGATTTCTTACGATATACGGCAAGGATTTCTTAATCAAGCACTTCTCAAACCAATGAATTATTCACTGTACCAACTTAGCGTCTTCGGAGCCACCCGAGCAGTCTTTGCGATTACTGTAATTGTCCCAATTGTTTTTATTTTATTCGCATTCAAAGATTTCGCACTATTTCCTACTACTTTTGAACATGCCCTAATCAGCTACTTATTAATCCTGGGGTCCGCACTTTTACAATTCTGTATCTCATTGTGTATTGGATTTTTGGCATTCTGGTTTTTAGAAATAAGCGCAGTGAGTTTTTCTATTTTTGGTCTTGAGTACCTGCTCGGTGGGCATGTGTTTCCCTTAGATCTTCTGCCAGAAACTATTTATAAAGCGGCACTTATACTTCCTTTTGCGTACGAATACTATTTCCCAGCCACTGTTTGGACGGGCCGTATCAGCGGCGCAGAGGCATGGCAAGGACTGGCTGTCCAGTGGACCTGGGTGCTGGTGCTGGCTCTCCTTTCTCAGGTCATCTGGCATGCCGGACTCAAGAAGTATACTGCTGTAGGAGGCTAATGCACATGCAATTTTTGATTGATGCCCTTTGATTGGTGGGCTAAGCTATATCAGGCATGTCGAAAAAACAAGGAGCCGAAACGGAAGCTTCACAAACACTAACAGCACCGCTACCAACCTCCGACGGACTTGGCGGACACGAGGTGACTCTTCACTTTGAAAACGCTCGAGCAGTGCAGATCATACATGCCAACGACCCTGCTAACCTCCGGTACCTGGAATCTGAAATGGGAGTAAAGGTCACTACCCGCGACGGGTGGTTAAAAATCGAAGGCAGCTCTGGACCCGCTGTCGAAAATGCCCGTAAGGTGTTGGTGCAGTTGCATATGGCGCGGGAAAAGGGCGTTAGAATCAACCAACATTCCTTCCGCTACGCCGTTGGCTTAGTCAATCAAGGATTATCTGAAAAGTTAGAGAAAATGTTTACTGACAGAATCAGCTTTTCAGTGAAAAAAGAGGCCATCGTACCCAAGACCATCGGTCAGATGGAATACTTGGATGCAATCCGCAACAACATCGTTACTATCGGTATCGGACCGGCTGGAACAGGAAAAACTTACCTCGCCATGGCTATGGCGGTACAGGCGTTGAAGAACAACCTCGTCAACCGCATCATCCTTACACGGCCCGCAGTAGAGGCTGGTGAGTCGCTAGGATTCCTGCCCGGAGATTTGCAGGAAAAACTTCTGCCCTACTTGCGCCCGCTTTACGATGCGCTCAACGACATGCTGGAACTGGAAGAAATTCAGCGATACATGGATCGGGGTATCATCGAAATTGCACCCTTGGCCTATATGCGCGGCCGCACCCTATCTCAGGCTTTTGTCATCATCGACGAAGCCCAAAATGCCACAACTGAGCAAATGTTCATGCTCCTCACACGCCTCGGACAGGAATCTAAGTGCGTGGTGACGGGTGATCCTACACAAATCGACTTGCCGCATCATCGCAAGTCCGGTTTGGTTGAGGCGATTCAAGCTCTAGAAAAGGTGCCCGGTATAGCGCTTCACCTCTTTAAGGACCCTGACGTCGTGAGGCATGAAATCGTCTCAAGAATCATCGCTGCTTATCGGTCTCACCGCGGGCAGCGCAATACCTCGATCAATTTGGGTTAAGCCGGGTGTAATTAAGTTATTAAAGAAAAATGTTCTGGTTGCCAAACAAACGTAGGCGCTTGGTCAAGGAAGGCCTGGCCTCAGAAAAATCCTGGCGAAGCCTGCCGGAGAGCCCGCTACCTGAGATATTGGAAAAATCACCAGCAATCCGTGCAGCAGTCGGCTTGGTTTTTCTGATGCTCCTATCCTCGCTGGCCTTGTGGGGGGCAGAGTCACAGCAGGCTGTTTTCCTTTCTGCCACGCTCATGGGATTCACTGGGCTAATCGGCCTTGTGGCCGCGTCCATGCTTTTCCAAGAATTTGCAGAGCGTCACTCTCGGTTCATACTTTTCTTCTCGGCTATCACTTTTAACCTGGTGGTAATCAAATTGTGTCTTCTTTATTGGCCAGCTCAGGCCGGAACGGCCTTGGGCGACAGACCCGAAGCTTTCGCACTACCCACTGCCCTTGCCCCCATGCTGACCACAATTCTTCTTGGCTTCGGCCCGGGAATGTTGTGCGTGGCTATAACAAGCCTGCTGGCCGCACCCCTCTCGCCAGTCTCTGATGCACAAGTTTATCAGGCAATTGTACTTTCAAGTTTACTTTCCGGGCTGGCTGCCGTTTTCTTTTCGCGAAAAGTCCGCAAACGCGCACACGTGCTGCGAGCTGGAATTTTTACAGGCTTAGTCTCTGTAATTAATGTTTTAGTGTTCGGTTTGCTTTATAACTTGGGATGGGATGTTATATTTTGGCAATCATTACTAGTGGTTTCTTTTGGATTATTCACAGCACTCGTTGTGAATGCAATACTCCCTCTCCTCGAATCTTTGTTTAATATCACGACAGATATTTCCTGGCTCGAACAGGCTGACCTGAACCACCCTCTGATTCGGCGTCTATCAATCGAAGCTCCTGGCACGTATCACCATAGTCTTGTCATGGCCAACCTTGCAGAGACTGCCGCCATGGCCATCGGTGCCAATGCTCTCCAATGCCGAGTCAGCGCCTATTTTCACGATATTGGCAAACTTGTTAAACCTTCTTACTTCGTCGAAAACCAAGGTGAATTGCCCAATCCACACGATGACCTCAATCCCACGATTTCTACACTCGTCATCACCTCCCACGTCAAAGAGGGCGTAGATCTAGCACTCAAGTTCAAGTTGAACCCCCATATCTTAGAAGCCATCCGCGAGCATCACGGAACAACCGTAGTAAAGTTTTTCCACCACAAAGCCCTCCGACAACATGAAGATGCAGTAACTGGTGTCAGAATCCTGAAATTGCGCGAAGAAGATTTGCCCGACGAACCCACTGAAGAAAATTTCCGCTATGATGGACCAAAACCACAAAGTCGTGAAACTGCCATCTTGATGCTTGCCGACGGGGCCGAAGCTATCGCCCGTTCCCTCGTCAAACCAACGCCCGCTAAAATTGAAGATGCTGTGGCCAAACTCTTGCACGACCGGATCGAAGACGGACAATTTGATGAATGTCCGATCTCACTCAAAGAGCTACGCCAAGTCGCCGACTCTCTTGCCTCTACAATCACCTCGATGATGCACAACCGCATCAGTTATCCCAACGATGATAAAAATAAAAACAAAACTTCCGCAGAAGAACCCACCGCAAAAAGCAGACAAGGCCTTGCAACCCAAACACCCGACTTCACTTCATCAACCACGCCTAGTGATCAGGAATCTTCAAACGGCACACCCCGTGCCGATAAAACGCCTAAACAGACTGTTAAAAGAACTTCAATCACAAGTACCGCTCGAGCTTGAAGAAATCACTTTGGCCTTTTTAGGCCCGCGTCGCATGGCCCGACTCAACGAGCAACATCTTCGGCACAAAGGACCCACTGACACTATAACATACCAACACGGTGAGATTCTTATCTGCCCACAAGTCGCCGCCCGCCAGGGCAAAGAGCACAACAACTCATACCAAAACGAGGTGCTCCTCTATTTTATTCACGGATGGCTGCACCTCGCAGGTTGGACTGACAAAACTCCAGCACAGGCACGTCGCATGGCTCAATTACAACAATCTCTCCTCGAAAAATTTCTTAACACAGAAAACTGCACTTTCAATCAACCTAAGTACCAAAAAAACGCCTAAAATTCGTAAAACTCTTTCATGAAAGACCAACAAGAAAAAATAACAAAAACCTTCCTTGCCTATTTCCCGGAATTTCCTCAAACACCGCCCACCAATGAAACAACCAGCCTCAAAAAAATCATTAAGTCAATGAATCTCGGGCGAGGTGCAAATTTTAAAACTCCATCCTCCCCACCTGTTTTCCGCTGCGATAGTCAAGGCAACGTCACTTTTACTGGTGAAAATACCGCACAAGCAATAAACGCTATCAAAGAAGCAATCCAGCGGATCCATCCATTTCATCGCGCTCCCTTAGTGCTTCTTGAAATCTGTCGTGTCAAATACGCCGAAATTCACAAACTCTGCGGAGTTGCCACCGGTAGCACCATTTCTTCGCTGCATTACGCTCGACGCACACTCGTTCCAGACATCGCCCGATGGGACACTCCTTCCAACGATTATCTCTTCGACTGTGGTGCTATCGCAGACGGCGCATTCGAAGTCCCTGACCAGGAGACGTATCAACGCATTCTCAAAGAAGATCCCCGCCTTATCCCTTACATGAATTTTGTCAAAAACCTCAAAACCCTTCTTCGCGAAAAACTCACGCCTGACGACATCACGCTACAATCAAACGCATAGCACCCAGAACTGCAAAAATCACAATTAGCACCTCAAACAACCTCTGCGAGAGATGCGGCATTACCTTCATCCCTACCCAGGATCCCATCACAATACCGGGCACCGCCCAGACAAATAATCCCCAAACCTCAGCATCTAAAAGCCCAAGACTCCCATACAAAGGTAACTTCATCAGATTCGTTGTTAAAAAACACCAGGCCGACGTCCCCACCACAGCGTACTTCGGCATTGCCACGGCCACAAAGTACAGTGCGACAAGAGGCCCAGCTGCATTACTAACTATCGTAGTGACTCCCGATAATACTCCGATCACCGCACCAACCACCTTACCATGCACAAATGCGGCAATTCTTTCTCCAAGCGTCCAACGCAGAATATTCAAACCGCAAAAAAGCAGCACAATAGTACCCATGAGTTTGCCGTAAACTCCTGCATCAATCACACCCATCACCAAATATCCAATCACCAATCCCACAACAACAAAGGGCACGTACAACCAAAACTTCTTCCAAATCACATGCCGACCAAAAATCCAAGTCGCACACACATCGCCCACCAGTAGCAAAGGCAGCAACATACCTATCGACTTCTGAGGCTCATACAGCCAAGCCATGATCACCACTTGCAACAGCCCAAACCCGGAAAGTCCCGTCTTACTCAAGCCAATTGAGACGCCCACCACAAACACTAACCAGCCAAACTCCCAACCTGGCACATTCACCAAAAGCTCCTTTTAAACAGAGATGCCCGACTATCTAAACACATAATCATTTTTCTAACACTGCGGTTCACTAATAAAAACAACAAAACTTTTAGCACAAACACGAACCTTACTTGCACCACCAAGACACCAAGTTTAACTAAACCTATGCCCCCTCTGAACAAAGATACTATCCTTAACGTATTAAAGAAAATACCTTACCCAGGATTCTCTCGGGACATTGTCTCTTTCGGTCTAGTTAAAGACATCTCTATTGGCGAAACCACCACAACCATCCAACTCGAACTCTCAACGCCCGATGAAAACGTCGTCAACACCCTTCGCCAGACCGTTCTCACATCCCTCCAAGGCCTCGCCCCTGATCATGAGTTTGAGCTTCAAATCAAACGCAACACACCCATAACCGCACCGGCATCCACAATCATCCGCGGCCAACAGCTCCCAGGCGTCAGGCACGTCATTGCCGTCGCATCCGGCAAAGGTGGGGTCGGCAAATCTACCGTTGCTGCAAACCTCGCCTGCGCACTGGCTGCCACAGGTGCCCAGGTCGGCCTCTGCGATTGCGACCTCTACGGCCCCTCCCTCTCACTGATGTTCGGCACGCGGGAATACCCCCGCGCAACGGAGGACAACATCATTCTGCCCGTGCACCAATACGGCCTCAGACTCCTCTCCCTGGCCTTTCTGACCGACCCAGACCAACCCGCAGTCCTCCGCGGACCGATGGTCACGCGTTACACGCAACAGTTTCTCCTCGGCGCCGACTGGAGCGGATGTGACTACCTCGTGCTCGACCTGCCCCCAGGCACGGGCGACATCCAGCTCACCATCGTCCAAACCGTAGCTCTCGCGGGTGCAGTGATCGTCACAACCCCCCAGGAAGTCGCCCTAATTGATGCCCGCAAAGCCATCGCCATGTTCGGCAAAGTCAACGTGCCCATCCTCGGCCTCATCGAAAACATGTCCTACTTCCTCTGCCCGGACACTGGCAAACAATACTACATCTTCGGGCGCGGGGGAGGCGCTTCAGAAGCCCGAACGCTTAACGTCCCGCTACTAGCAGAAATCCCACTAGATATCGCTGCACGCGAAGCCGGGGACCACGGACGACCAATCGTTTTATCATCGCCAAACAACCCCGTCTCCCAAGCTTTTCTCCGCGCCGCACAAAAAATTCGTGCCACACTCCCTGTACACTGAAATTCAAGCTCATTTTGAGCAAGCTATGAGAAGTCGTGCCTTACTAATTATTCTAAAAAATAGAACTGTTTATCATTTTTAATAAGTAAAAAAGAACAATGAATGGCTTACTTCAAAAAGCGCATAAGAGCCAAATCACAACATCAAAAAAAAGCCTCTCCAGTGAGCTATTTGATGAGGCTCTCCGCTGGATTCCAGGCGGGGTTAATTCCCCAGTTCGCGCATTTCGTGCAGTCGGTGGTCAACCTTTTTTCGTCACACGCGCAGCGGGTCCGTTCCTCTACACTATCGAGGGTATACAATTGATTGATTACGTCTGCGGTTGGGGCCCGCACATTCTCGGGCATGCCGACAAACGCATCGTGGATGCGCTACAGAATACAGCGCATTCTGGCACCAGCTTTGGCGTCAATCAACCCGGCGAAATCGAGCTGGCACGACGCATAGCCCGAGCAATCCCGGGCGCACAAAAAGTGCGTCTCTGCAACAGCGGTACCGAAGCCTGCGCCACCGCCATCCGCCTGGCCCGGGGATTTACGGGGCGAGATCTCATCGTCAAATTTTCTGGTTGTTTCCACGGGCATGTGGATGCCTTACTCGTCGCAGGCGGCAGTGGTCAGCTCACACTTGGCCAACCAGAAAGTGCAGGCATTCCCTCTGCAGTTGCGGCTCTCACGCGAGTACTGCCGTTTAATGATATTCAAGCCGCTCGCAGCCTTTTCCAAAAGGAAGGAAAACACATCGCAGGCGTCATCCTCGAACCAATCCCGGCCAACGCCGGCCTTTATCTCCCTCTCCCCGGTTTCCTTGAGACACTTCGTGAATTATGTACCGAGTACGAAAGCATCCTGATTTTCGATGAAGTCATGACTGGCTTTCGTGTGGCACCGGGTGGTGCAGCTCAACTTTTTGGCATTACCCCTGACCTCACCACCCTTGGGAAAGTAATCGGCGGCGGCCTACCTGTAGGCGCGGTGTGTGGTCTTTCCGAAATTATGGATTTTTTGGCTCCGCTGGGCCCTGTTTATCACGCTGGCACCCTGGCGGGTAATCCGTTAGTCACCGCCGCAGGGTGTGCACAAATTGATGCCCTTGATGCCGAAGACGCTTGGTGTCGTCTAAACGACTATGGAAAAATCTTATCCGATGGGTTACGCGATACAGCGCGCGCAGCAGGAATTCCAGTTCAAGTATCCCAGCTAGGATCAATGTTGTGTATCTACTTCACTAGCCAACCAGTGCGGAATTTAGATGATGCAAAGAAAAGTGATACTGCACTTTTTTCCAGATTTTTTCACTCGCTGTTGCAGCAACACATCTACATCCCCCCATCCCAATTTGAGTGCTGGTTTCTCAGCCTGTCTCATGGCACACAAATCATCGAAGACACACTGCAAGCAGCGAAACAAGCATTGCTCACGTGCAGTTAATTTTGCTTTTTAGAAAATATCGTTATGTGTTGTTAAAGTCTTAGATGAAAAAGCAAGCCCGCAAATATCTTTCTTCGCTATGCCAGATCATAGTTGCGTTGAAAATCTCTTCACTCTTTTCGGAAAGTCTTTGCGCTGAAAACAGCCTCATCCCGTGGGAACGGGCGACACAACCACACGAATGGCAGTTCCCTCGTGATCATGGTGCCCATCCGAACTATCGTACCGAGTGGTGGTACGTTGTGGGTCACTTGTTTACTCAGGAAGGCCGGCGCTTTGGTATTCATGTGACGTTTTTTCGTCATGGCATTTCCAGCAAAGGTCGAAGAATACTCACTGAAGAGTCTTCCGCGTGGCGTACGAACGAGGTTCACTTTGCCCACTTCGGAGTCACAGATGAAAGTGCAGCACGCTACTACCATGCAGAACGAATTACCCGTCCTGTTCACTCGAGGTCTGACGTCTCCGAAAACTTGCTGAAGCTGCAAAACTCCGGATGGTGGCTACGCTGCGATACCAATTCCTGTGGCGATGGGTCAAATGAATCCCCCTTTACCGCGCAATTCCACGCGAGTGACCGCAATTTCGAAGCAACAATACAGTTAAGGGCTGCGAAACCGCTCGTTCTTCAAGGGCAAAAAGGCCTGAGCCAGAAATCTTCGGAAGATGGAAATGCGTCGCACTACTACTCCTTCACACGGCTTCAAGCCACAGGGACTATCACCATCGAAGGGGTGCTCCACACCGTGACAGGCATCTGCTGGATGGATCGTGAATTTTCTACTTCAGCTCTTGGCAGCAATCAGTTCGGGTGGGATTGGTTTGCTATCCAACTCGACGACAATCGTGAACTCATGCTCTATCACATCCGCACATCCGACAGTAGTTATGACCCCCTCTCCAAAGGTCTCTTGGTTTATGCTGATGGAAGTACTGAGGTTTTGACTGCTGCTGACGACTACTCGATCAGAGCGTTATCTACCTGGCGCAGTAGCAAAACTGGTGGCACTTATCCCGCAGCCTGGGAAATCCGGCTGCCAAGACAAAACCTTCATCTCACACTTCAGCCCATCCTCGCTGATCAAGAACTCATCCTTAAAGGCCTGGGCGGACTTGCTTACTGGGAGGGTGCTTGCCGCGTCTCAGGCACTTCCAATCAGCAGCCAATCAAAGGCTCCGCTTACGCAGAGCTCACAGGTTACGCAGGCGACATTGCACAGGCTCTTCGTCGCTGATTTTTTTGACTTCTACAATCGTCAGAACGAAAAAACTATTTTTCCGAAATGAGGCTAGTTAACTCGGGCAGAATTAATGATTTTTCTGGCTTCACTCGCAACATGACTGATGTCAGCCCAGTTGCAAGAAGCAATTTTCCCCTTGGGGCTAACCATGTGCCACCGACTGTGGCAATCATTATTTCAGAAAGATATTGTCCGAGATTCTTTTCATTCACACCGCCTAAAGGCACAAAACGTACACCTAGGTGCGCGTAGGGTGCTCCTAGAGCACGCAAGTACGTCAATCCGCCAAGAGATTCTGAGGGAAAAAATTTAAGAAGGTGACATCCATGCTCCAAAGCTATCTCGACATCAGTCGCCGTCGCTACACCGGGGACGAAAGTTAAACCGACTTCCCTGGCCGCTTGGATAACTTTGGGATTGCAGCCAGGTGCCACTGCAAAGTGTGCACCTGCGGCTTTGACCTCATTGACTTGCGATTAGGTAATCACAGTACCAGCCCCAACTATGATCTTGGAAACTTGATCACGCACTGCTCGGAGCGCATCCATTGCTGCTGGTGTTCGCAGCGTAAGTTCCATCACATTCACTCAGCCTTCGAGTAGCGCTCTGGCCAACGGAACTGCATGCTTCACATCATCAATGATCAAAACTGCGACAATTCCAGCATCAGTGAGTTTTTTTCATTCCTGCTTCGAACGCTTCATTCATACCTCATAGCTAGAGAAATTATTAGTTTAAATCCATAAAACAGTGACTTGCGAAGGCAGCAGAGCCGGATTAACAAAATGTCATGTCTGAAGCCTTAAATAACAATATTCATTTCGCACGCCGCGTCAGTGTTGAACAAGTCGAGGAAGGCGATGAACTAGCTCCCAAGTTCGACTCCAACGGGCTGATACCTGTGGTTACTACAGACTTTGAAACTGGCGATCTTTTGATGCACGCTTACATGAACCCAGAGGCTCTTGCGAAAACTATCCAAACAGGAGAGGCTCACTACTGGAGTCGTTCCCGCAAATGTCTGTGGCATAAAGGCGCCACGAGTGGGTTTGTCCAGCATGTAGTCGAAATGCGTATCGACGACGACCAGGACTGTGTGTGGTTGCGCGTACGCACTGATGGAGATGCTAACTGTCACGTCGGATACCGATCTTGTTTTTACCGCAAAATACCCACAGGTTCGGGTTCAAAGGGTCTTCGGCTCTTATTTACAGAAAATCAAAAGGTATTTAATCCAAAAGATGTTTACGGAGATGCCCCTAACCCGACTCAACTTTAAAATCCCGATCAGAGAGATGACGGAGTGCACACTAAGCTAAAAAAAAAACACCAGCAAAAGCATTCTGACAAAAAGCCCCAGCCGGCAGAAACTCAAAAATTTGAAACACCAAACCAAGACGCCCAAATTCGCATACGTGGCGCACGGCAGCATAACCTCAAATCCGTTGATGTCGACATTCCCCACAATAGCCTGACGGTCATCACCGGACCCTCAGGCTCAGGCAAATCGTCCTTAGCTTTTGATACCATTTACGCCGAGGGCCAGCGTCGATACGTTGAGACATTTTCCCCATACACCAGGCAATTTCTGGCCAGGATGGATAAACCACAAGCTGATTCCATCGAAGGCATCCTTCCAGCAGTTGCTATAGAGCAAAACAACAACATTCGCACTTCACGCAGTACAGTTGGAACACTCACAGAAATTGCAGACTACCTAAAAGTCCTCTACGCAAACGCAGCCACTCTTTACGACCCCCACACCCACTTGCCCATACAGCCCGATAACCCTACCACCATCGCCCAACGATTACTCTCCCAAGGCCAGGGGAAAGATGCCATAATCACTTTCAGCATCCCATTTCCTGCAACAACCAGTTGGAACCAAGCCCTGGAATTTATCGCCCAACAAGGCTACCGCCGCATCCTTCACAACAACCTCCCGCTGCGTATTGAAGATTTCCCATCCGAATTGCTTAGTACCCCATGCTGTAAAGAAATCTCTGTCGTTCAAGACCGACTCCTTCTTTCTAGTGCAAATAATTCCCGGTTGATCGAATCGATCGAAACAGCAATTAAATTCGGAAAGGGAACCGTCACCTGTATTTGGTTCGAAAATCCTGATTCACTTCACGCACTGACTTTTCACACGCGCCGCATATCATCTGACGGTACCATTTTCCCCGACCCCACCCCTGCCCACTTCAGTTACAACCACCCACTTGGGGCATGCCCTAGCTGCAAAGGCTTTGGCAGAGTCATAGGTATCGATTACGATCTCGTCATCCCTAACCCACAACTAACACTTAAAGAAGGATGCATTAAACCCTGGCAAACAGCCACTGGCCAAGAATGCCAGCGCGATCTTCTCAAATCCTGCAGACGCCTTAATATCCCAACAGACATTCCTTGGCACAAACTCTCTCAAAAACACAAAGATCTCGTCCTCCATGGTGAGCCTCACGATCTCGATCCCGACACCGCTTGGAGAAAAGGTTTATGGTACGGCGTTGACGGTTTCTTCCAATGGCTTGAGTCCAAAACCTACAAAATGCACGTTCGCGTTTACCTCTCGCGCTACCGCAGCTACCAGACTTGCCCCTCATGTCTAGGCACACGGTTCCGCCCACAAACACTCTGCTGGAAACTCTCCGATTCCTCCGGCTGCCTTCTCAACATCGCAGAGTTTAACACCCTACCCATCAGCCAAGCCCTCGAGTTCCTACGAAACATCCCTACGGTTCATAATCCTAGTGCACGACGCGCCTACGAAGAGACTCTTAATCGACTCTCCTACCTCCAAGAAGTAGGACTCGGCTACCTCACCTTGGACCGTCCCGCACGCACCCTCTCCGGTGGAGAGCTCCAGCGTGTCAACCTCACGGCCTGCCTCGGCACTACCCTCACAAACACCCTATTTATCCTCGACGAGCCATCCATTGGCCTCCACCCAAGCGACACGGATCGAATCATAAACACCCTCCACAAACTGCGCGACGCAGGTAACACCGTCATCGTTGTCGAACATGACCCCGCAATCATGCGAGCAGCAGACTACTTAATCGACCTTGGCCCCGGCCGTGGATCCCAAGGCGGCCGTCTCTGTGCATCTGGCCCACCAGCCCAACTCCTCGCCCAGCCCACGTCACTCACAACAAAATACCTCTCCGGACATCAACAAATACCCCTAACCAGGACCCGACGTACTCCACGCCCCGGACAACAAATCACCCTAAGAGGCGTTCAGCACAACAACATCCACAACCTTGACGTTACCATCCCACTGGGACTGCTCTGCGTCATCACAGGCCCTTCCGGGTCCGGCAAATCCACACTTATTCACGACGTCCTATATAAAAACTTCTTGCGCCTTCGTGGCCAACCTGTCGAATCCCCCGGGCAAATCCACTCTCTCGATGGCGCAGAGTTGGTCCGTGAAGTCCACCTCGTCGATCAATCTCCACTTACCCGTACACCTCGCTCCAACCCACTCCTCTTCCTCGGCGCGTGGGATCAAATACGCGAACTTTTCGCCTCCACAGACGACGCCCGCTCTGCTGGGCTCAATGCCTCCCACTTTTCCTTCAACTCAGGCGACGGTCGCTGCGACCGTTGCCAAGGCATGGGGTATGAAAAAATCGAAATGCAGTTCCTTTCCGACCTCTACCTCCCCTGCCCAGCTTGCCTCGGTAAACGTTTCAAGCCACACATCCTCTCCGTTCGGTACCACGGCATGAACGTCCACGACATCCTCTCCTCAGATGTTAGGACAGCCTGTGAATTCTACACCCAACGCCACTCCCAAGCTACGACGACACGAGAGCAAAAACTGAGCGCAGAAATCCTCAGTGCACTCAACCTCCTCCAGCGTGTTGGGCTTACCCACCTCACCCTCGGCCAACCCCTCAGCCAGCTCTCCGGCGGGGAAAGCCAACGTCTCAAACTGGTCAAACACCTGCTGCCTGCCACCAAAACGAACTCCCGCAAAAAAAATGCACAAGTACCACGCGGCGATCTCATTCTCCTTGATGAACCAACTTCCGGCCTCCACCTCGATGACATCATGACGCTCCTGCAGACACTCCAGGACCTGGTTAACGCCGGACACTCTCTCCTCATCATCGAACACCACCTCGACATCATAAAAAACGCAGACTACATCCTCGACCTCGGTCCAGGAGCAGGTCAAAACGGCGGCCGACTTTGCGCCAGCGGTACCCCAGAGCAAATCGCCAGTAACCCCCACTCCCCCACTGGCCCCTACCTCTCCCACACACTTGCCCAACATCAGACAACCTCACTCAGTAAACTGCCCACCCCTGCACAGCCGTCCAACCGCCCACCTGCACCTACCCACATCTGCGTACGTGGCGCCCGTCACCACAACCTCAAAAACATAGACACCAACATCCCCCTGAACTCCTGGACCGTTCTCACCGGCCTCAGCGGTTCAGGCAAATCCACCCTTGCCTTCGACATTATCTTCTCCGAGGGCCAACGACGATATCTCGATTCCCTTAACACCTACGCCCGCCAATTCATCACTCAAATCTCAAAACCAGACGTCGATTCCGTCACCGGTATCCCCCCCACCGTCGCCATCAGTCAGCACACCACCCGTGGAGGCTTCAAAAGCACTGTTGGCACCGTGACCGAAATCTACCACTTCATGCGCCTCCTCTGGGCCAAACTCGGCACCCAACACGACCCCCACACCGACGAACCCGCCATCCGACAGTCCGAACAAGACATACTTAACACACTCCTCAAACTCTCAAAAAAAAATACCCTCCAAATCCTCTCCCCTCTCATCAAAGGCCGTAAAGGCTATCACAGCGAAGTCGCCCGATGGGCGACCCGCCATCAAATCCCCCTCCTACGAATCGATGGGCGCTGGATAGAAACAGAAAAATTTCAGCCCCTCGAACGCTACAAAGAACACACCATAGAAGCTTACATCGGCGACATCACCCCACGCATCAAGCCAGCCGAAGCCTCTCAAATCCTCAGCACTGCACTCCGACACGGTCGCGGTACCATCCTCGCTCTCAGTTCCAACGGACAAACAACGATCCACTCCACGCACCTCCACTGCCCCCAATCCGGCACCTCCTTTGAAGAGCTCGACCCACGACTCTTTTCCTTCCACTCCCCACATGGCTGGTGCCCCTACTGTCAAGGCCTCGGAGTCCTGCCGCCTAAAATTTCCCAAGAAGCGCAAACAGCCCTCGAACGTGAACTAGAACTTGAACGCCAAGTCGAAGAATTTACTGACGCCGAAGATACCCCAGAAACCGATCGCCTCACCTACCATAGCTCCCCCCGAAAAACACTTCCTACCTGTCCCCACTGCCAAGGCACTCGCCTCAATCCGATCGCCCGCGCCGTGAAGCTCGCCGGTGAATCTATCACCCAAATTTCCGCCCTCCCCGTTTCCAAAGCACTTGATTGGTTTAAAGCACTTCAAAAGCAACTCTCCGGTCGCCAGGCCACCCTTGCCCGCGACATCCTACCTGAAATCACCCAGCGCCTCCACTTCCTCGCCCTCGCAGGGCTGGATTATCTGCAACTCGACCGATCTGTTACCACCCTATCCGGCGGTGAAAACCAGCGAATCCGCCTCGCTGCCCAACTCGGCTCCAACCTCCAAGGCGTCCTTTACGTCCTTGATGAGCCAAGCATTGGCCTCCACCCCCGCGATAACCAAAACCTCCTCACCCTCCTCTCCAGCCTCCGCAATCGCCACAATACCCTCCTGGTTGTCGAACACGATGAAGACACCATGCGGGCAGCAGACCACATCATCGACCTCGGTCCAGGAGCCGGTATCCACGGCGGACGCATAATCGCCTCAGGCTCTTGGCAAGAACTTGCCAAATCTGGAAAAAGCGCCACAGCACTCCTCCTTGGTCAACCTCTCTCGCACCCTACACGTGGCTCGCGCCGCCCTTGCTCAGATGCCCCACGTCTCACCCTCAGCAACGCCTCGGCCAACAACATAAGCCACCTCAGCATTACCCTCCCCCTCGGCCGCCTCATCTCAGTCTGTGGACCCTCTGGCTCAGGCAAATCCACCCTCATTCGGGAACTCTTGGCCCCCGCCCTCCAACATTACCTCACTCAGAGAACATCTCGTCGCAAAAATCCCGCACCCCCGGGCCTGCCCCAACTCAAAGGAGCAGAACCCATTACCGCCCTAATCGAAGTCGACCAATCCCCTATCGGCAAAACTTCCCGCTCCACCCCCGCCACCTACACCGGCATCTTCGACTCCATCCGCACCCTCTTCGCAAATCTCCCTGAAAGCAAGACTCGCGGATACACTCAAGCCCGCTTCTCCTATAACTCCCCAGCAGGGCGCTGCCCTACCTGTAAGGGCCTTGGCGAACAACGACTCGAAATGAACTTTCTTCCCACCGCCTCCATGACTTGCCCCGACTGCAACGGCAACCGCTATAACCCAGCCACCCTCGAGATCCGTTACAAAGGAAAAAACATCGCCGAAGTCCTCGCCATGCCCATCGAAGAGGCCAGAGACTTCTTTGCAGCACATGCCTCAATCCACCGCACACTGAGCCTGCTATGCGACACCGGCCTTGGCTACCTCACACTCGGCCAAAGCTCCCCCACACTCTCCGGCGGCGAAGCCCAACGCCTTAAACTCGTCACCCAGCTCGCCCGACCAAATTCCACACACACGCTTTATCTCCTCGAAGAACCCAGCATCGGCCTCCACGGAGATGACGTACGCAAACTCCTCGACCTTCTCCACCGCCTTGTTGATGCCGGCCACAGTGTCATCGTCATCGAACACCACCTGGACATCCTCGCCGAAGCCGATTGGCTCGTCGAACTCGGTCCAGGTGGAGGCATCCACGGTGGTCGCCTCATTCACAACGGCCCCCCGGAAGAAATTCTCCACAACGCCAACTCCCCTACAGCCCCCTTTCTCAAGCGTTTACTCCAAACCTCGCCCACCCGCCCAAGCCGCAATAAAAAAACATCCACTCCCAACACCACGCCAGCTTGATCCACACCACCGCCTCCGACACTCTACCACCACATGATCTCCATCAACGGCATCTCCAAAGCCTACGGGCCGCAAATCCTTTTTGAGGACGTCAGCGCACAAATCCAACGCACCGACCGCGTCGCCCTTGTCGGCCCCAACGGCGCAGGCAAATCCACCCTCTTCTCCATCATTCTCGGCGAGATCGAGCCCGATTCCGGCAGCGTGAGCCGCGAGCGCAACGCCACCATCGGCTACCTCCCGCAAGAGACCGCGCCCGTGGCAGAGGAGAGCGTCCTCGAACTCGCCACGGCCACCACCCCGGAGCTCGCGAAGTGGCGGCGCGTCATCACCCAGTGCGAGGCCCGAGGCGATACGGAGAGCGACACCTACCACGAAGCCGTGGGTGAGTTTGCCTCCCTGGGCGGCTACGCCCTGGAACCCAAGGCCAAGCGCATCCTCTCCGGCCTGGCCTTCCGCGAGAGCGATTTTCACCGGCCCGCCCGCGAGCTGAGCGGCGGCTGGATTATGCGCGCCCACCTTGCCCGACTACTGGTGATGGAGCCCGACCTGCTCATGCTTGACGAGCCCACCAACCACCTCGATCTCGAGACCCTCGGATGGTTTCAAAACTACCTCCAAACCTACCCCGGCGGCCTCCTCATGATCTCGCACGATCGCGCCTTCCTCAACGCCCTTGTCACCGGCATTTTTGAACTGCGCAACCGCCGCCTGCACACCTACCGCGGCAACTACGACGACTTCCTCGACCAACGCGCCGCCCGCCAGGCCCAACACCTCGCCGCCTACCAAAACCAACAAAAAGAAATCGAATCCCTCCAGCGCTTTGCCGACCGCTTTCGCGCCAAGGCCAGCAAAGCCTCCCAAGCCCAAAGCAAACTCAAACAAATCGAACGCATGGAAAAAATCGAAGCACCGGAGGACACCGAACGGCGCGTGCGCATCCGCTTCCCCCAGCCGCCGCGCGGAGGCCAGCGCGCCATCACGCTCGAAAACGTGCACTTCGCTTATGGCGACACCAAAGTTTACCAAGGCATTGACTTCGAGGCGGAACGCGGTCAACGCATCGTCCTCGTCGGCCCCAACGGCGCCGGCAAATCCACCCTCCTCAAACTTCTTGGCGGCGTGCTCAAACCACAGAGCGGCACCATCCGCCCCGGCCACAACTGCGTCATCGGCTACTTCGCCCAAAACCGCATGGACATCCTCAACCCCAAACACACCGTCCTGGAGTCCGTGCTTGATCGCCCCAACCCCGTGCCCGAGCAGCTTGCCCGCACCGTGCTCGGCTCCTTCCTCTTCTCCGGTGATAGCGTCTTCAAAAACGTCACCGTCCTCTCCGGCGGCGAAAAATCCCGCCTCGGCCTCGTCAAAATCCTCCTCGATCCCCCCAACCTCCTGCTCATGGACGAGCCCACCACCCACCTCGACATGGCCAGCATCGAGGCACTTATTGACGCCCTCAAACAATTCGAAGGCACCCTTATCTTCATCAGCCACGACGTCTACTTCATCCGCTCCTTGGCCACGCATGTGCTCCACATCAGCGCGGGCAAACTCACCCCCTACGCCGGGGGCTACGATTACTACCTCGAAAAAAGCGGTGCCCTCAGTGAACGCAGTGCCCTTATCGCAGGCGAAAAACTTGCCGACCAGCGTGCTGGCCAACCTCACCAAGCCCCAACACCCGGATTAAACTCCACAGACCCAACCGCCTCCGCGCAGCCGGTGCGACAACGCAAGACCAAAGAACAAAAACGCCAGGAAGCACTCGAACGCCAGGCCCGCGCCGACGCCCGCAAAAAACTCCAAGCCCAAATCGCCGAAATCGAACAACACATCCAAGAACACGAAGAGATTCAAGCCGACCTCACGCGCCTGCTCCAAAGCGCGGACGGAGCGGATGCCCTCAGCCTCAACCGCCGCCTAGCCGACACAGCCCAAGAACTCGAATCCCTCAACGCCCGCTGGAATACACTCATCGACGAGCTACAAAAATTTACCGCAGAATCCGTCGAGGCACTACAGTAACTTAGTCGTTGCCCGTTTAACGCAAATTGAAATGAGAGAACAAATTTTCACTTCAACCGTTGTGGACGAACTAAAAGTATTAAAAGTTTAAGGGAAACAAGTTCCCTGTTATCGGCCAAATCAAAACTCAATTCTCACTTGGCAGTAATTTTACCACCTCTTCGAAAATCTCTACAGCCTCATCCAGCGAATCATCATCCACGTTTAAAGCCGGAAGCCAGCGTAAGGTGTTCCCCCCAGCAGGCAGTAAAATCAGACCCGCTTGCAGGCAGGCGGCTTGCACGGGTCCAGCGTCTATGTGAAAGGCCACCCCGAGCATCAGTCCGAGCCCACGGCACTCCTTAATCTTCCGAGGGTGATTTGCAGCAATTACTGCCAAGCGTGAAGCAAGCCGCTCTCCTTGGCGTCGCGCATTCACATCCAAACGATCACGTTCTATCACGTCTAGCACACAATTTGCAGCAGCGCAGGCCAAGGGATTTCCCCCGAACGTCGTCCCATGTGATCCCGGACCAAGCAGCTCCGTGTACTTCTCCGCAATCCAGGTTGCCCCAATTGGCACGCCACCGCCCAGGGATTTAGCCATTGATATGGCATCTGGGAGCCAGGGCTCTGCAAGCTCCTGCTCCTCAAGAATCCGCGTTGTGCTTTGAAAACACCCTGTGCGGTACATCCCGCACTGAATCGCATCGATCAACAGTAGAAGTTGATGCTTATCGCAGAGCTCACGCAACCCAAGCAGATATTCGGCTGTGGCGCAATAGATGCCGCCCTCGCCTTGGATACCTTCGATGAGCACTGCACACGTCTCTGCCGTAATAGCATCAGCAACTGCTTGCAGGTCGTTAAAGGGCACGTGCACAAAGCCCGGAGTTGGTGGCCCAAATCCCACCTTTACCTTCTCTTGCCCGGTTGCGGATATTCCTGCCAGGCTGCGCCCGTGAAATGAACCGAGTGTTGTTATGATTACATGCCGACCACCCGTTTCGTGCCCAAACTTGCGAGCTAGTTTAAACAACGCTTCATCGGCCTCCAAACCCGAGTTGCAAAAAAACATTCGTCCAGGACCGGTTAACTGCACCAGACGCTCGGCCAGTCGTGTGGCCTGAGGGTTGTGGAAGTAGTTGGAACAATGGACCAGAGTGGCCGCTTGCGTCGCAAGAGCATGTACTAATTCCGGATGTGCATGCCCAAGAGAGTTCACAGCCACACCACCGCCCATGTCGAGGTAGCGTTTACCGTCAGCATCCCAAATTTCCGAACCACTGCCGCGTACCATGGTGATCTCGCGACGATAGTTGCCCAACAGGCAGCTTTGGGCTTTTTTGAGAGACTCTTGGTTTGTCATGACGATCTGAAATCTAAAAGCAACTGGCCGCAGCGAAACACTACTTTTTGCGATGTTTTTTCGTCTTGTCCGATGCAGTGGTGATTAGGGATATCTGACGCACGATTTGCAATCCATACGCTTCAAGACCCACAGGCTTTACGGGGTGACGCGTGAGGAGAATAATTTTCTCGAGCCCTAGATAACGCAAAATTTGCGCGCCCAAGCCATACTCTCTCAGTGCTATTGAAGAGAGCTCACCACCAGCCGCCTTCTCGAAATCACGCATGTGCCCAGTGCGCATGTAGAGAAACACGCCCCCGGGCGGTGCGGCAATCGCAGATAAGCTGCGAGACAACGTAGAATCCTCCCCGCAAAACAAATCTTGCCAGGGCGACTCCCGATGCACTCGCACGCGCACGACTTCGTCGCGCAATGGCTCGCCAAACACCAGGGCGTAATGCGTGCGGCCGTCCACCAAGGAGCGAAATTCATGCAAGCGCGCGGGCCCGGCTAGGGTATTGACTTCGCGCTGCGCTACTAGCTCCACGAGCTTTTCCGTGTGGTGGCGGTACTCCATTAACTCACGCACCGAGCAGATTCGCAAACTATGTTGTTGGGCAAATTTCTTTAAACGCGGCAAGCGTGCCATTGTACCGTCTGGAGCCAGAATTTCGCAGATCACACCAGCGGGGGGTAGCCCTGCGAGCCGTGCCAGATCTACTGCTGCTTCTGTATGACCAGCTCGCTGGAGCACGCCTCCGGGTTTAGCCATCAGTGGAAAGATATGGCCCGGGCGCACGAAGTCGTCTGACGTCGCGGAGGGGTCAGCCAGGCGTCGGATGGTCGTCGCGCGGTCATGTGCGCTGATTCCTGTGGTTACACCTTTTTTGGCGTCCACAGAGACGGTGAAGGCGGTGCGGAAAGATTCGCGGTTCTCACTCACCATGCTGTCCAATCCCAGCCGCACAGCAATCTCAGGTGCGAGCGGTACACAAATTAAACCGCGTCCATGCGTGGCCATAAAGTTTACCGCACGCGGTGTGATTTTGGATGCTGCCATCAACAAGTCACCCTCGTTCTCACGATCTTCATCGTCCACTACGATAATCATTCGGCCGGCTTTGATGTCGCAGATGCAGTGTTGTAAGGAGTCTGTGTGATTTTTCGATTTCTCTGGCATGGGTGAGGGATGTTGCAGAACAGTTAACGCAGGTGCATACTTGCTCGCAAGCCTGTCACCAGAGTTCTTCGATGTCCCTCTGCATGAAAGTGGTCAAGCGCCGCTTAAATTTCGTAGTTTGTCTGTACGCCCTCATGCAGACCACATTCTCGCTTCAAACCAAAGAAGCGGCTCTCCTCTGGTGTTAAATCTCCGCTCACCGGGCGCGAAGTGTGCCAATCCCCTATTGATAGATAACCCTGATGCCACAACGGATGGTAGGGCAAATTATGCTGAGCTAAGTAGCGATGAATATCACGATCCGTCCAGTCCACGATCGGATGGATTTTTGCACGACCGTTCTGCAAAGCCAGCACCGGCAGAGCGGCACGTGTGCCGGACTGTGAGCGCCGCAGACCCGCCAACCAAGCCGTGGCGCCCAGCTGCCGCAGGGCATTCTGCATGGGTTGGACCTTCATCATGTGGTTGTATTTTTCAATTCCTTCCAAACCCTTTTCCCAAAGTTTTCCGTAACGCGCTTCGAGCCATGCGGCGCTGATCTCGGCACGAGCGACCTTCAGGTTTAACGAAAGCTTCTCTGTCAACTCATCAATAAAGCGATACGTTTCGGGGAACAGGTAACCAGTATCTACCACAATAACTGGGATATTTGGCAGAATTTGCGTCACGAGATGCAGCATGACCGCGGCCTGTGCACCAAAGCTGGATGAAAGCACCAAATGATCGCCGAAAGTTTCTGCAGCCCAATGTACACGCTCCGAGGCTTGCAGTGATTCTAGGCGCTGGTTGACTCCGGAAAGCGAACCGAACTCACTGATGTGTGAACGCAGGCTTTCTGGCAAATCATCGCAGCTGGCTGAAGAGCTGCTTGAAGTGACGTGGCTCATGCTTGACATGTTCGCAGAGTTTAGGCTAGTGTCAAACCTAATACTTTACTAAAGAGATAAAAAATGAATAGATTAGATAAACTTGAGGCTGACTCGATATCAATTTTCCGTGAAGCCTATCACTCCTTTTCAGATCTCGCCATGCCATGGTCCATGGGTAAGGATTCAAATGTCCTCATTTGGCTGGCGAAGCGAGCGTTTTGTGGTCATATTCCTTTTCCAGTCCTCCATATAGATACGACGTACGAGTTTCCCGAGATGTATGAATTTCGTGATTGGGCAGCCAAGGAACACAATTTAAACCTGATTGTTTGGATAAACAAAGAGGCTCGCGAACAGGGCGTGGGCTACGAAACGCACGATCCCGTCACCGTCACCCACGAGCTAAAAACGGTGGCACTACAGCAAGCAATGGCACACTACCGATGGAAAGCTCTCATCACTGGCATCCGCCGCGACGAAGATCCTACACGAGCTAAAGAGCGATACTTCTCACCCCGCAATGCCGAGTTCGAGTGGGATTACCGCGACCAGCCTCCGGAATTCTGGAACCAGTTTACTACGCAGGTCGGCGAAGGCGAACACGTGCGCGTGCAGCCCCTGTTGGATTGGACAGAGCTCGATATCTGGCGATACATCGAGCGCGAAGCCATCCCCATTCCGAAGATGTATTTTGCCCGCCCCGGCGCAGACGGCAAGAAGCGCCGTTTTCGTTCGTTGGGCTGCCATCCGATCACGCACCCCGTGGAGTCTGAGGCTTCTACCATCGCAGAAATCATCCGTGAGCTGGAGACCACCAAAATCTCGGAGCGAGCAGGCCGCGCCCAAGACCACCACGAGCGCAACGCCATGCAAAAACTGCGCGCCAAAGGATTTATGTAATGACAAGTTTACCGAGCGAACACTCAACCCATCCCTCTCCCATGCAGCAAACACACAGTGAATTAGAAAGCCTCCGTCTCGTCGTCGTAGGACACGTTGACCACGGAAAAAGTACACTCATCGGCCGCATTTTTTACGACACGGATTCACTGCCTCACGGCAAGCTAGAAGCTATCCGCAAAGCCTGCGCAGCCGAAGGCATGGAGTTTGAATACGCCTTCCTGCTCGATGCTTTGCTGGAAGAACAAGAGCAAAATATCACCATCGATACTACCCAGATCCACTTCCGCACCTCACGGCGAGAATACATCATCATCGATGCCCCAGGGCACAAGGAGTTTCTAAAAAATATGGTCACCGGAGCGGCACGTGCAGAAGCCGCAATTTTACTCATTGATGCCCACGAAGGTGTCCGCGAACAATCCAAACGCCACGGCCTATTGCTCTCTCTCCTCAACATCCGGCAAGTGATCGTCGCAGTCAACAAAATGGACCTTGTGGACTTCTCTCAAGAGGCCTTCGAGAAAATTTTCCAGCAGTATTCCGCCTACTTGGGCAAACTGGGAGTACGCGCTACACACTTCATCCCGATTGCAGCCAAACACGGCCACAATGTGCTGCATCGCGCTATGCAGATGCCTTGGTACGATGGCCCTACTATACTGCAGGCTCTTGATTCCTTTCAACCTTCCACCAGCGCCGAAAACGGACCGCTTCGGCTCACGGTGCAAGACATTTACCGCTTCGATCACCGCCGTATCATCGCCGGCCGCGTCGAGAGCGGCACACTCGCTGTGGGCGACGAAATTGTCTTCGTTCCCGATCACAAACGCTCACGTGTGGCGAGCATCGAACGGTGGCGAGCCGACGTGCCGCCTTTCAAAGTGCGAGCCGGTGAGAGTTTTGCCATCACCCTAGAAGAACAAATTTTTGTCGAACGCGGTCAAATCGGCTGCCACCTCAATGCCCCGTGCGTTGAGGCACGCGAGTGGAAGGCCACGCTCTTTTGGCTGGGCAACGAACCTTTGCGGCTCAATCAAAACTACGAACTGCGCATCGGTACACAAAAACTTACCGCCAGAATTACTGCTATAGAAAAAGTGCTGGATTCAGAGACCCTCGAGCCGGCTTCTGGCGCCCGCTCAGAGGTGGGACGGCATGAGGTCGCAGTGCTGCGAGTGCACTCACGCCGTCCGGTGGCCCTTGACAACGCGGACACGGTCACAAGTACCGGTCGCTTCGTCATTATCGATGGGGGCAGAATTGCCGGCGGAGGGGTTGTCAGCGGTCTGGTTTATCCCAAGAGCGATTCCGGCAAAGTCACCAGCGCCAACATCTCCTGGACCGAGGGAGAAATCGGGCGCGAGGAGCGCGCAGAATTGTTTGGCCACACCGGCGCCGTGTACTGGTTCACCGGGCTTAGTGGTTCAGGCAAATCTACCCTGGCCACTGGCCTTGAGCGTTTGTTGCATCGGCGTGGCATCCACAGCTTCGTCCTGGACGGCGACAACCTTCGCCACGGACTGTGCGCTGACCTGGGATTTTCAGAAAAAGATCGCGCGGAAAATATCCGTCGCGCAGGCGAGGTCGCCCGACTCATGGCCGAGGCCGGCTTGGTCGTACTCACTTCATTCATCTCGCCCTTCCGTGCCGACAGGCAACGAGTACGCGAAATGTGCGCCGCTAGTGGCATTATGTTTATAGAGGTTTACGTCAGTGCGCCGCTGGAAGCCTGCGAGATGCGCGACCCCAAAGGCCTTTACAAACGCGCCCGTGCTGGCGAAATCCATCACTTCACCGGTATTGATTCCCCCTACGAGAAGCCTCTGGCCCCGGAGCTTGTCTTACCCACCCACGAGATCAGCACAGAGGAGTGCCTGCAAAGATTGCTCAACCACGTGATGTCGCGCGTCTCGCGCTTGCAGACTTCACGCACAGGTGAAGAAGCCGTCTTGATTTGATCGTGAATCAGGCAAACACCAGATGTCCATCAGATTCCCCGGGCTTTGCCTAAGGCCATCTGGCGTAAGTGTTCCAGCGTCTTGCGAGTGAGTAAATCATTCTCCAAGCGGTCGATCCCCCCGGTTTTCGTGAGTGTTTTGGTGATCTTCTCCACCGGCTGCCCATACAACTGAGCAAGATGAGCGACTTCGCTTAATAACTCTTGCGGCGAGACCGAGAGCTTCTCCTGCGCGGCAATCCGTGCCAGGATGAATTCAAGACGGAGGCGATCGCGGGCCGAACGTGTAGCATTGTCCAAGATCTGCTCCTTGTGCTGCGTGAGAGTCTCAGCGGGTATACCGCGTCGCGTATTATCGCTCACGATATCCTGCACGATCTCGCGCGTGTAGTGCTGCAAGATCGTCTCGGGCACATCGAACTGCACAGCGCCAAGCAGCTGCCGTGCGATCTCCTCGCGCTGCTTGGAGGCCAACTCTGTTTCTTTTTGCTGGAGGATGATCTCCCGGACGCGAGCGCGCAGATTGTCCAAAGAATCTGCGCCGAGCTGTTTGGCAAAATCCTCATTTAACTCCGGCAAGACTTCCTTTTTCAAGGCTTTGACTGTGACGTGAAACTGCGCCGCGCGCCCGCGAAGATTCTCGTGGGGAAAATCACCAGGAAATACCACGGTCACTTCCCGAGTCTCCCCTGCCTTCGCCCCATACAAACCCTGGGGCAAACCAGGCAGAAAGTGATCTGCACGCAAGGGAAGCCAGAAGTCCGAACGCTCCGTCAGATTCTTTGCTTCAGGAGCGACGCTCGTCAGCGGCTGCCCTTCGATCTCGGCACGATAATCAATCACCGCTAAGAGTGTATCGTCCGCTGCACACTCAGTCGGCATGTCGGAATAAGTGGCCTGGCGTCGAAGCATATTAGCCAGGAACGCCTCCACCTCATCCTCGGTGGCACTGCAATCCTGAATCGAGACGCTCAATGCCGAATATTCTGGCAGACTAAAATCAGGAGCCGTCTCCACAACTACACTCAAAGCCATCGTCGTGCCCGGCTGGTAATGAGCTTCCTCAACACGCGGAGAGGTCGCCGGACGAATGCCTTGCTGTCGCAACGCCTCCTGCACGGATTTACGGATCAGATTGCTACGCGTCTCCTCATCAATCGCCACCGAATAACGCTTATTTACCAACTCATCAGGCGCATGCCCCTTACGAAACCCTGGAAGTGACGCAAGCTTTTTAAACTCCTTCAGAGTGTTGTTCCGCTCCGCCCTCACATCCGCAGCAGCAATTTCAATCGCCAAACGTTTCTGGCAAGGCGCCAACTCTTCGATACGAACTGATAATGTCATCTTCGCCACATAACAGGAAGTCCTCCGAAGCGGAAAACATTTTTAACTCAGCAAGCCTCCAATAAAAGCAACACAAATAACTTCTCCACCTCTTTCCGCTATCAACCACCGACACCACCCACCAAAAAAAAATAAAAAAATTTAAAAAAACACTTGACCCCAAACACGGGCTTGATATGTTTGCTGTCCCTTCTCAAGGGAAAATTTAAAACAGTTCTTTGAAAACTTTGGAGCCGATCGCGAGAAGCTCAAAATCGCGATCACAAAACCACGTGCGACTACACAGTCGCAATGGCCCAATAACACAGCACAGTTTCAAATCTGAAATGTGCGTTGGTTTTAATCAAGCAGACGAATCGACGGAATCAAACCGCAACCAAAATTTTGCGCGCCCCTTACCGGGCGCATCTCTTTACACAAATAAGTGTCGGAGAGTTTGATTCTGGCTCAGAACGAATGCTGGCGGCGTGGATAAGACATGCAAGTCGAACGGGACATTCCTGTAGCAATATGGGGATGTTCAGTGGCAAACGGGTGAGTAACACGTGAGAACCTACCTTCAAGTGGAAGATAGCCAGTCGAAAGATTGGGTAATACTCCATAGTCCCGAAAGGGTAAAGCCGTAAGGCGCTTGGAGACGGGCTCGCGTCCTATCAGCTAGTTGGCGGGGTAACGGCCCACCAAGGCAATGACGGGTAGCTGGTCTGAGAGGACGACCAGCCACACTGGAACTGAGACACGGTCCAGACACCTACGGGTGGCAGCAGTCGAGAATCTTTCACAATGGACGAAAGTCTGATGGAGCGACGCCGCGTGGAGGATGAAGGTCTTCGGATTGTAAACTCCTGTCGCCACAGAGCAAAGCAGCGCAAGCTGCCTGATATTATGTGGAAAGGAAGGGACGGCTAACTCTGTGCCAGCAGCCGCGGTAATACAGAGGTCCCAAGCATTGTTCGGATTCACTGGGCGTAAAGGGTGTGTAGGAGGCAAGGCAAGTCTGGCGTGAAATCCCGGCATTCAATGTCGGAATTGCGCTGGATACTGCCCCGCTCGAGTGCCGGAGAGGAGAACGGAATTCCTGGTGTAGCAGTGAAATGCGCAGATATCAGGAGGAACACCGAAGGCGAAAGCAGTTCTCTGGAAGGTTACTGACTCTGAAACACGAAGGCTAGGGGAGCAAACGGGATTAGATACCCCGGTAGTCCTAGCAGTAAACGGTGCGGGCTAGATGTTGGCGGATTCGACCCCGCCAGCGTCGCAGCAAACGCGTTAAGCCCGCCGCCTGGGAAGTACGGTCGCAAGATTAAAACTCAAAGAAATTGACGGGGGCCCGCACAAGCGGTGGAGTATGTGGCTTAATTCGATGCAACGCGAAGAACCTTACCTGGCCTTGACATGCAGTGTTCAACTGCGGAAACGTAGTGGCCCGCAAGGGCGAACTGCACAGGTGCTGCATGGCTGTCGTCAGCTCGTGTCGTGAGATGTTGGGTTAAGTCCCGCAACGAGCGCAACCCTCATGTCCTGTTAAGCTCTCTGGACAGACTGCCCTGCTACAACGGGGAGGAAGGTGAGGATGACGTCAAGTCAGGATGGCCCTTACGGCCAGGGCTGCACACGTACTACAATGCCCGGTACAGAGGGAAGCAAGACCGCGAGGTGGAGCAAATCCCCAAAACCGGGCCCAGTTCGGATCGCAGGCTGCAACTCGCCTGCGTGAAGCCGGAATCGCTAGTAATGGCGCATCAGCTACGGCGCCGTGAATACGTTCCCGGGCCTTGTACACACCGCCCGTCACATCATGAAAGCCTGTTGTTCCCGAAGTGCCTTTGGCCCTAAGGAATGACCGGTAATTGGGATGAAGTCGTAACAAGGTAGCCGTAGGGGAACCTGCGGCTGGATCACCTCCTTTCTAAGGAGAATCCCAAGCCCCACGGGGCAAGGGATACGGTCGAACATCACACTACCGCGTAAGCGGCAAGAGATGGCGGCAACATTCCGTCAACCGTCTGCTTGACAAAACCAACGCACACCTCAGATTTGAAATACTAAAAAGCTCCCGGGGGTATAGCTCAGCTGGTAGAGCGTCTGCTTTGCAAGCAGAAAGTCACCGGTTCGAGTCCGGTTACCTCCACAAACACAGCTTTCCGGGCCTGTAGCTCAGCTGGTTAGAGCATGCGCTTGATAAGCGCAGGGTCACTGGTTCGAGCCCAGTCAGGCCCACCACAAAAGCTCCAAAAACAATTTGCCGCCTTAATAAGCGGCCCGTTCTTTGACAGTCAGGAAAATCAGATTATCAATAAGGGTAATTGCAACTTTGTGCTATCCCGAGCACAGAAAATCACTGCAACTCAAAATTTTAAAAATAGACAAGTTACTCAAGGGCACATGATGAATGCCTTGGCACTGGCAGGCGATGAAGGACGTGACAAGCTGCGATAAGCCCCGGGGAGCCGCACATAGGCCATGATCCGGGGATCTCCGAATGGGATAACCCCGTGGAACTAATATTCCACGACTCGCAAGAGTGCGACACCGGCTGAAGTGAAACATCTCAGTAAGCCGAGGAAAAGAAAGCGAATGCGATTCCGTCAGTAGTGGCGAGCGAAAGCGGAACAGCCCAAACCGGAAGGCTTGCCTTCCGGGGTTGTAGGACACCACACGGGATCCGGACGGTTAGGAGAAGCGACTGGAAAATCGCCCCACAGAAGGTGAGAGGCCTGTAACCGAAAACCTGAAAGACCTAGGTGTATCCTGAGTAACGCGATGTCCGTGAAACTTCGCGTGAATCCAGGCGGACCACCGCCTAAGGCTAAATACTAGCCAGTGACCGATAGTGAACAAGTACCGCGAGGGAAAGGTGAAAAGAACCGCTGTGAGCGGAGTGAAAAGAACCTGCAATCATGTGTCTACAAAGTGTGGAAGCTCCTTGTGAGCGACCGCGTGCCTTTTGCATAATGAGTCTGCGAGTTATTGTCAGTGGCAAGCCTAAGGGCTTCAAGTCCGGAGGCGAAGCGAAAGCGAGTCCGAACAGGGCGCCTAAGTCGCTGGCAATAGACCCGAAGCGGAGGTGATCTACTCTTGACCAGGATGAAGTCGCGGTAACACGCGATGGAGGTCCGAACCGGTGAACCTTGAGAAGTTTTCGGATGAGTTGAGAGTAGGAGCGAAAGACTAATCAAACCCCGTGATAGCTGGTTCTCCCCGAAAGGTATTGAGGTGCCGCCTCGGAAAGTAGCACTTGGAGGTAGAGATACTGAATGGAGAATGGCCCACACCAGGGTACTGACTCCAACCAAACTCCGAATGCCAAGTGTGCAATTCCGGGAGAAAGTCCGTGAGGGATAAGCTTCACGGGCGAGAGGGAAAGAGCCCAGACCGTCGGCCAAGGTGCCTAAACATCGTGAAGTGCAAAGGATGTGATTCTGCTTAGACAGTGAGGATGTTGGCTTAGAGGCAGCCATCATTTAAACATTGCGTAACAGCTGACTCATCGAGCGGAATCGCGCCGAAAATGATTGGCGATTAACGATGTACCGAAGCCGCGGATGTCATGGTTCCACGGAATCATGGCGTGGTAGGGGAGCGTTCTAGCGACTGTGAAGCAGGCGGGAAACCGCCTGTGGAGTTTCTAGAAGTGAGAATGCAGACATGAGTAGCGAAAAGGCCGGTTAAATACCGGCCCGCCGTAAATCCAAGGTTTCCTGGGCAAGGCTCGTCCTCCCAGGGTTAGCCGGGACCTAAGTCGCAGCCGCACGGCGAAGACGATGGACCAGCCGGTTCAATATTCCGGCGCCACCGAAACTTAAACCAGGCGACGCTCGTCAAAGGAACATCGGGGTGCTGAACGTCCCCAAGCCAAGGCCACGGCCAAGGCGGCTTGTTCCAATGAAGAGCCAAGAAACAACCTGGCGTATGCTCAGGTGCCCGTACCGTAAACCGACACAGGTGGATGGGTAGAATATACCAAGGCGCAAGAGTGAACTCTCCTGAAGGAACTCGGCAATCTAGCCCCGTAACTTCGGAAGAAGGGGCGCCCCGCAAGGGGCCGCAGTGAAATGGGTCAACCGACTGTTTAACAAAAACACAGCGCTCTGCTAAGTCGTTAAGACGACGTATAGGGTGTGACACGTGACCAATGCCGAAAGATTACGGTAAGAGGTTAGCCGCAAGGCGAAGCTTCGAGCCCAAGTCCCGGTGAATGTCGGCCGTAACTATAACGGTCCTAAGGTAGCGAAATTCCTTGTCGGGTAAGTTCCGACCTGCACGAATCGTGTAACGAGTTGACCGCTGTCTCCAGGAGACGCTTAGCGAAGTTGTAATGGCGGTGAAGATGCCGCCTACCCGCAGAAGGACGGAAAGACCCTATGCACCTTTACTGTAAGCTGTTACTGCCGTTTCGTTGCGATTGCTTAGCGTAAGTGGGAGACTGTGAAGCCCCTCTCTCGGGGGGGGCAGAGTCGCCAATGAAACACCACCCTTTTTCAATGGAACGGCTAACCCGTCAGGGGACACTGGCAGCGGGTCAGTTTGACTGGGGCGGTTTCCTCCCAAAGAGTAACGGAGGAGTACGAAGGTCGGCTCAAGCTGGTTGACAATCAGCTGTCGAGTATATGGATAGAAGCCGGCTTAACTGTGAGACGGACACGTCAAGCAGATGCGAAAGCAGGTCCAAGTGATCCGGCGGTTGAATGTGGAATTGCCGTCGCTCATCGGACAAAAGGTACGCTAGGGATAACAGGCTGATCGAGCCCAAGAGTTCATATCGACGGCTCGGTTTGGCACCTCGATGTCGGCTCATCACATCCTGGGGCTGGAGAAGGTCCCAAGGGTCCGGCTGTTCGCCGGTTAAAGTGGTACGCGAGCTGGGTTCAGAACGTCGTGAGACAGTTCGGTCCTCTATCCTCTGTGGGCGC
>CALLMV010000008.1 GCA_938005615.1 uncultured Verrucomicrobiae bacterium | reverse complement strand
GAGACCACCGTGCCCTTCCGCGTGCGTGTGCGCAACGCCCTGGGACCCGCAGAAGTGACTCTGCTAGCCACTTTAGGCACAGACACCATCACAGCCACGTCCACACTTTCCGTGCGACCGCCCACGCCCCGCGTCACGCGTTTTGCCGCAGCCAAACACACAACAAACGACTTCACGCTCGATTTTCCCGAGCCGATGCACGCTGCATTTGCCGATACGCGCGTGAGCATCTCCACCACGCCGCTCGGGCTTGCCGATGGGTTGCGTCGTTACCTTGAACACTACCCCTACGGCTGCACCGAGCAGATTACTTCAGCCGCTTTCTGCCGTCTGCTCATCGGTGATGACGGCCAACCCGCACTACCCTCTGAATTGCTGCAAAAACAACTCACCCACACATTCACCCAACTCGCTAGCCGACAAAACTCCAACGGCGGCATTGGCTTTTGGTATGCGGACAACTTCGAGGGACTCGACTTCTTCTCGCCTCACGTCGCCATGCTCTGCCTGGAGGCACGCGAGACCGGTCTTGAAGTCCCAGAGAATTTTGAGCGCTCGCTTCTGGAATACATCCGCCGGATGACAGCGCGCCAGCCTGAGAACCTCTGGGAACTGCGCAACCTCGCCTTCATGCTCTACATCCGCGCACGTCACGGCGACCAGGTCACATCCCACATCCTCAACGCTCAGGACATCATCGAAAAATCCTACAAAAAATATTTGCCCACCGACATCTTCACCCCGCTGCTGGCGGCGGCACATAAAATTCTGCACAACGACGCGGCTGCCAACGCACTCATGGATCAATTCAGCATTGGACGCAACGACATCCCCGCCGGACAAACTTACACTCATTGGGGTGACTACTACCACCCGATTGCCCGCGACTCG
The DNA here is from genome assembly GCA_938005615.1 of uncultured Verrucomicrobiae bacterium. Classification (GTDB taxonomy): domain Bacteria; phylum Verrucomicrobiota; class Verrucomicrobiia; order JADLBR01; family CALLMV01; genus CALLMV01. The sequence continues at coordinate 6,675 of CALLMV010000008.1, read as the reverse complement.
ATCTATCTGACCATGCTTGCGCGCCATTTCCCCGAGCGGCTTTCCAACCTCAATCCGGATTGGGTGGATGTGCTCATCCGTCCCATCACGGAAGGCGACGTGAACACCTCCGGTGCCGCCTTTGCAACGTTAGCCCTTCGGGCCTTGGCCGCCGCCGCCCAATCGCAAACTGATGTGCAACTCAACCTCACTGCCAGCACGCCCAACGGCGAGGTTCCCTTGCCTGCCACCAGCGGCATCGTCCGCACTGCCAGCCTTCCGCACGACATCCAACGCCTGCGCGTGCAAATCTCTGGTGCCTTAGCTTCACCACTTCTGTATACACAAACATTCCAGACCGGCTTCCCTCTGAGCCCGATGGAAAAACCCGAGCACAACGGCATCCGCGTCACACGTCGCATAACCAACAGCCCCGACCCCGAGCAGCCGGGCGATGCGGTGGACAACGCCAAAATCGGCGACGACCTCTACGTGCATCTCACCCTGCAATCCACCACGGAATACGAGCGCGGGAACATCGCAATTGTCGATTTACTCCCGGCGGGATTTGAAGTGCCGCGCACCGATCTTTCCTCCGGCCCTTCCGACGTCGCCGGCGTGGACTACATTGAACTTCGCGAAGATCGCGTCATCATCTACTGCCGCGCCCCCGCCAAAGGCGTGGATTACAACAGATCTCCCCTTCCTCCCTTGCGCTTCACCTACCGCATCAAACCCACCACCATCGGACAACTCCAGGTGCCGCCCATCTACGCAGAAAGCATGTATGACGCACGCATTACATCCCTCGGCGAACCATCAACCTTTACCGTCATGCCAAGATAACTTATTTATAAAAAACCTAACTTGACATAGCAAAAAACCTAAAAACAAAAATAATGAAACCTAACATCTATTCAACAGAAGTTACAACCGCCGTATCCATTCTTCTTGTGAAAATTGAACAAGAACTCAGACAAAACCCCTTTGTCTCACTTAAAGATTTCTGTGATCAACTTGGTTTTAATCCGGTAGGTCTCCTACACTCAAAAGGCTTTAATGCTACCATACTGCTAGCAGCAATCATCCCACTCAAACAAATACTTGAGAATAACAACGATCCAAAATTTGATAAAATAAAAACCGTCAGAAATGCATTATGTGAATCCACTTACGAATTTAACAATGACGGCACAATAACATTTTTTGATAACAATACCAAACTCACATCCACTCCCAAAGAAATCTTAGACCTTGCTCGCGAGCTTACTGAGGATCTGCAAATTAATCAACAAGTAGATAAGCTATTAGATGAAATTTAATGACAATATAGTCACCCATGATTCAATTTTTCGTATCATCTAAAAATATATTTTCGTAGTTAAATAAACTATCTTGAGGATATCGGCTGTCTGAAAACGCCATGAAAAAATGATGTTACAGACAGTCCGCTCTAACAACTAATAACTTCTCCGCCCGCAAGACAATTGGTTCTGCCGCAACAGCTGTCGTGGCCCGCTAAGACGGCGGCTCCCTCGGGGAACCAGGGACAATCACGGTTGTCCCGAGCTGACATTCTGAGCAGGTATTTTCAGCGAGCACATCTGATTTCTGCGTTTTTCCTTTAACACTAGTCCGAGTTTTAGACGACGCTGCCCGAGAGTTTTCAGGTTTGTTTCATGGCAAAGTAGTGCATGATATTGTGTGCCCACAAAACTCACTTCCAAGTCAGCCGCAGCTCGTCTTGTCGCGTGTGTTGGCATCATTTCGTCGTGGGTGTGTGCAGTTTCCGGCGCTAGCCCAAGCACTAGCCCCAAACCCGCCATAACGCCCGCGACCACCGCTTTGCCCGTGCTACGCGATGCCGATGGCAAAGAATGGCAACTCAACTACCCTGGTCGTGTCACAGCGGTCATCCTCAACACTGAACGCACTGCACGACATGCTCGCGAAATGGGCAAAGCACTCTATCCATTTCAGGGTCGTGACGATTTCCGTGCTCTTGTGATAGTGAACCTCGATGAATCCCTCGGCAAACATGCACGCCCAATTACAATCCTACGCATCCGCCAGGACCTTGACGCTGAGGCCAGACGTATCGCCCCGTACTACAAAAAAAATGGCAACTCGGGAAATCCGCGCGACGATATCGGGGCTGTAGCAGACTTTGATGGCCGCATCACTCGATCGCTCGGATTTTCTTCGCCACACACCCACTTGCGAGTGCTGATTTTTGACAAGAACGGAAAAATTGCCGCCCGGTTTGACCCCGCCAACAGCCCGAATGATGTTTACAAAAAAGTCCAACATCTGCTGGGTATAAAACCCTAACTTCTCTCGCGCACACTTGGCTTGCTGCGGCTAGTTTGCTAACTCATTTGCATGAGTAAACTCATTCTGCTAACTGGCTGCTCACGTGGCTGCGGCCGGGCACTACTCAAAGAATTTACCGCTTTAGGACACACCGTGCTGGGCTGCTCGCGGTCTGCAAATCAAATTGCCGAGTTGCAAAACCTTTACGGAGAACCGCACCTTTTTCAGGCACTTGATGTTTCAAACAACGACGCGGTCGAATCCTGGGCGCAACACTGCTTGGAAAATTACGGGCCACCCGACATCCTCATCAACAATGCTGCTATTATTCATAACCCTGCCCCGCTCTGGAAAATCCCCGTGGATGACTTCGATGCCGTGATTGACATCAATATTAAAGGCACGGCAAATGTGCTCCGTCACTTTCTTCCTGCTATGTTACAGCGTCGTAAAGGAACGATTATCAACTTCAGCTCCGGATGGGGCAGATCCACTTCGCCCGAGGTCTCTGCCTACTGCGCCAGCAAATGGGCCATCGAAGGCATGACTCAATCATTGGCGCAAGAACTACCCGACGGCATGGCTGCCGTCGCCCTCAACCCGGGAATTATTAACACTGATATGCTACAAACCTGCTTTGGCGCAAATGCCCGCAGCTATCCCTCAGCGGAAAAATGGGCAAAAACAGCAGCAAAATTCATCCTGAAAATCAGTACCCAAGATAATGGACGCGCATTGAGCGTATCAGATTCGTAAGCGCCCGAGTCAGACTATTTCTTTGTTATACTTGATGGGTAACATGCATGTTATAAAATAACATAGAACCATCTAAATCCTACCAAAAAATCCATGATATTTAATTAGTAACTTATCATGTGGTATTATCCTGATTTTTGGGAACAAAATTCAATTTACCGTCCTTGTACCTAATTTCAATTGCTGCGCCATCGGATATTTTCCCTGCTAAGATCTCTCTAGCCAAGGCGGTCTCCAGTTCCCGTTGAATTACCCTTTTCAAAGGGCGTGCACCAAAGATTGGATCATAGCCAGCACGAGCTATGTGTTCAATTGCAGCATCTGTGGGATGTAAGGTAATGCGTTTATCTGCTAGACGCTTTTTCACTAGATCGAGCTGCAAATTTACGATTTTCTTGATCTCCTCAAGCTGCAGTGGAGTGAACAAAATTGTCTCGTCCACACGATTGAGAAATTCTGGCCGGAAGTGCCTGCGCAGCTCTGCGATGACGGCCTCCCGCACTCTGTCATCAATCTGGCCGGTGCGAGAGGTATTCTCCAGTAGGTGGTGGCTTCCGATGTTGCTGGTCATGATGATTAAGGTGTTCTTGAAGTCCACCGTACGGCCCTGGCTGTCGGTGAGACGACCATCATCCAAGATCTGCAAGAAGATGTTGAACACGTCGTTGTGCGCTTTCTCCACTTCATCAAAAAGCAGCACGGCATATGGTCGCCGACGCACAGCTTCTGTGAGCTGCCCACCCTCATCATACCCGATATAGCCAGGGGGTGCACCAATCAACCGGCTCACGGTATGCTTTTCCATGTATTCGGACATGTCGATTCGGATCATCGCCTCTTCTGTGTCGAAGAGACTTTCGGCCAAAGCACGAGCCAGTTCCGTTTTGCCAACACCCGTGGGGCCGAGAAAAAGGAACGAGCCAATGGGTCGGCGCGGGTCATTTAATCCACTTCGCGCTCGCACGATCGCGTCTGCTACTGCTCGCACCGCATCCTGTTGACCGATCACTCGCTTATGCAGATGATCATCCAAGTGCAATAACTTCTCTCGCTCGCCTTCGAGTAAACGAGTCACGGGAATGCCCGTCCAACGGGAGATGACTTCAGCGATCTCTTCGTCTGTGACCTCTTCGTGTACGAGACGTCTTCCGCCAGAAGTTGAAGCGGATTTTTGCTGCAGCTCTGCGAGCTTCTTCTCGAGTTCTGGAAGCCTGCCATACTGGAGCTCGGCGACTTTGTTTAGGTCGTAGGCACGCTGAGCTTGTTCAATCTGCGTGCGGGTCTCATCAATTTGCGAGCGTACTTTACGGATCTCTTCGATCGCGGCTTTTTCGGCCATCCACTGCGATTTGAGGGCATCGCGCTGCTCTTTAAGGTCGGCAAGTTCTTTTTCTAATTCAGCTAATCGCTCACGACTTGCGGTATCTTTTTCTTTTTTGAGTGCCTCTCGCTCAATCTCAAGCTGCAGTGTACGACGTTCGAGAGTTTCGAGCTCTTCGGGCATTGTTTCCATCTCGGTTTTGAGTTTGGCCGCAGCCTCATCCATCAGGTCGATGGCCTTATCCGGCAAGAAGCGGTCTGCAATGTAGCGGTGAGAAAGTGTTGCTGCTGCGACAAGTGCCGCATCTTGAATCCTCACGCCATGGTGCAACTCATAGCGCTCACGCAAACCGCGCAAGATGGAAATCGTGTCCTCCACGCTAGGCTCTTGCACTAAAACAGGCTGAAACCTTCGCTCTAAGGCTGGATCTTTCTCGATGTGCTGCCGGTACTCATCAAGCGTTGTCGCACCGATGCAGTGAAGCTCTCCGCGCGCCAGCATGGGCTTGAGCATGTTTCCGGCATCCATAGCCCCTTCGGCCTTACCAGCCCCTACCATGGTGTGAATTTCATCTATGAACAAAATAATTTGCCCTTCGGATTTGGTTACCTCACTCAACACTGCTTTGAGGCGCTCCTCGAATTCCCCGCGATACTTTGCGCCGGCGATCAGAGCGCCCAGATCTAGTGCGATCACCCGCTTGTCGGCTAGTGACTCCGGTACGTCACCTTGCACAATGCGTCGCGCTAGCCCCTCGGCAATCGCTGTCTTGCCGACACCAGGTTCACCAATCAGTACGGGGTTATTCTTGGTACGCCGGGACAAGACCTGAATCACTCGGCGGATCTCATCATCCCTGCCGATCACTGGATCCAGCTTACCTTGACGTGCCAATTGGGTAAGATCTCTTCCGTACTTGGCCAGTGCCTCATAAGTCGCTTCTGGATTCTGCGAGGTGACCCGCTGATGCCCACGCACCTCAGAAAGTGCCTTGAGAAACGCCCCACGAGAGAGACCTAACTCGCGAAAGATCTTGCCCACAGGCGTATCTTGACTTTCATCCAGCATTGCAATCAGCAAGTGCTCCACCGAGGTGTACTCGTCCTTAAATCGCCTCGCTTCATCTTCTGCACGTAGCAGGAGCTGACTGAACCTTTGAGTTACGTATGCTCCGCCCGCTGGTGTGGATCCACTGTTCTTAACAGAGGGCATCTTCAACAAGGCTTCCTCCAAACGCGTTTGCAACAAAGGCAAAGCTAAACCGCTGCGTTCTAACAGACGCGGTGCAATCCCTTCCTTGTCCTCTAACAATGCAGCTAAAACGTGCTCAACATCCAGGGCCTGATGTCCATAACGTAAAGCGATCTTTTGTCCGTTAAGAACCGCTTGCTGAGCTTTCTCTGTAAATTTACTCAAATCCATAATCGTCAAGATGCATAAACCTAGCCGATCGAGATTTGTCCACCACTACTTTCACAAGACTATCGCCAATAAACATTTGAAATACACAACACAACGGACCACTAGCTAGTAACGAGAACTCAATGCGAAAAACTGTCCCACCCAGACTCATTAAATGGCTCGTATGTACTCAGTAATCGAACTGCTTAGAATGATTATCTCAAACCCGCATCTGCCAGAAAACACTTGTAAATAAAATGCTATTGACTCAGTGTGTACGTCCTCGGACATCCCTGTGCAACCTGATTATCAAATTCCCGTAATCTTGCACGTAACAAAGTTAAAAAATTTCCTTTGCCAGCAGTATGAATAAAGATTTCTGGAAACGCAAACTCAGCGCCTACCTTCACGATCCGCCCAGCAAGTGCCTCGACATCCGCACGCACGGCGAACGCTCCGATGCCGCCTTCCGTCAGGCCGGCTTCACCGACACCGAGGTGGGCGAATACCTCAAGCTCGCCGATCACACCGGCGCCGCTGCCGACCGGTTCCCCTTTCCACGGTCGCTGGCGGCAGACCTCCGTTGCGCATTCGATGGCGTCCGCAATGCTTTCCGCCACCCGCTGAACGGTCAATACCAGTCGCCATTCCACGCCGAGTTCCAATCGGTCGACCAGGGCTTCGAGGGTGAGAACTCCATTCAACCCGCGATCAAAGAGACTTCGCATGCATGGGATGAAACCTCACTTTGGCGCGCCCGGTTCTTCGCCCACTGGCGCTGCTGGCCGCAGTTCGCCATCCAGAAGGATTACCGCCTCGGCCTCCTGCCTGCGGACACGCGCCTACCCGACCACTCCATCTGGACCCACATGCAGGTTGTTTCAGCCCTCGCCGGCTGCGTGGAC
>CALLMV010000007.1 GCA_938005615.1 uncultured Verrucomicrobiae bacterium | reverse complement strand
CAACCACACCCCCTCAATACCGCGCAATTTTCACAGCAGGCTGCTGCTGCGTGATGCAATGTGCCGCGCCCAGGCCCCAGATTAAATCGCGCGCATCCAGCGCGTAAATTTTGCGACCGGGAAAAAGTTCGCCCAGCGTTGCCAGCGCCTCACGATCGGAAGACTCCTGAAACACCGGCACAATCACCACACCGTTAGCGATGTAAAAATTCGCATACGACGCCGGGAGCCGTTGTCCCTCGCGCTCAATACGCGGCGGCATCGGCAGCGTCACCACACGAAAGGGACGCCCCGCACCATCACGCAGACCCAGCAGCCGTTCATAATTCTCCATCAGCGGCGCGTAGTTTGGATCTGCCGGATCATCTTCGATCACCGTAGCAATCGTATCGTGCGAAGTGAATCGGGAGATGTCGTCCACATGTCCGTCCGTGTCATCCCCTGCGATGCCCTCGCCCAACCAGTGGATGCGCTCCACGCCCAGGTAGTCGCGCAGCTCTTGTTCAATCTGCTCGCGGCTCAGATGCGGATTGCGGTTGGGGTTAAGCAGGCAGGACGTGGTCGTCAGCAGATCTCCGCGACCGTTCACATCCAGCGAACCACCCTCCATCACCGTTGCGCTTGGGAAAAGCGGCAGGCCCAACAGCCCGGCCACATGTCTCGGCACCGCATCATCCAGATCGTGTGGCGGATACTTGCCGCCCCAGGCATTGTAGCCCCAATCCACGACGGCCAGGTCGCGGCCCTGAGGCGTATCACGCACCACGAAAATCGGCCCGTGGTCGCGCACCCAGGGTTCGTAGGCAGGGAAGTTGTGCAGATGGATTTTTTTGCCCACGCGATCGGCCGCGCCGGATTTCTCCAGGGCTTTGCGGATCACCTCCTCGTGCGCTGGGTCGAAAAAATTGATATGCACCGCTTCAAAATCCGAGAGCACGGAGGCGAGCCGCGCCCACACGGCTGAAGCTTCCTCAAACGCCCCGGGAAAGGAGATCCCCTCGGGCCGCGGCCAGGTGAGCCAGGTGGCCTCATGCGGCTCCCATTCGGCGGGCATTCGATAGCCAAGCTCTGCGGGTTTTTGCGACTCTGTTTGCATGATAAAGAGTATTTTAAAAAAATTTAATTAAACATACAAATACGTCTAAAGTATTTTGAAATCTTAGTGTATTTTAAAACTATAAATTCGGATTGGGAATGTTAATTCAAAATCCTCAACCAGTGAAAACTTAGCAAATAAACCATTCAGTATCGCCTTTTATTATTCTGTCATCCTATTTAGCAAGCTTACCTGAGCACCCAGTTTTCCCAAACAAATGTATATTGATAGGTAGGGCTGTGTGTTTCAGACAAGCTACTTTGAATTTTTTTCATAAGGTCAACAGAATTCTTATCAATATTATGAAATTGCACCTGGATATTTTTAAATTTTTTTATCTTTCCACTATTAATTAATCTAGGCAAGACATGATATTCGCCTCCTTCAATGTTAATTTTTATAAGGTCTATCACTTTATCGGAGAGTGTGTTCTCTAACCAATTATTAATATCTACTGTTCGCACTATTTCATAATTATTCGATTTCGCGTAAAAGGTGCTGCTTACCCCTTGCAAGTAAATTTTCATCTCTCCATCACTATCACTCAGACCAAAACTATAAACTTTTATGTCAGGGTTTGCCTTGAATCTCTCAGCTATTTTTTTTGAAAATTCAGGAACAGGTTCAAAAATATGTATCTTACTACGGTATCTAGAATATAAATCACTAGCCCACTGACCTTCATATCCGCCCAAGTCAAGAACGATTGAATTTTCATCTAGATTGTAATTAAAACGAAGAGCGTAATCGCCGCCATCTTGCCACCATTTTCTTAACGCTTTTTGGTGTTCATTAGGAAAATACTTTTCTTTAAGTTTTGCGGCGACTCTTTTCCCAATTCGGAGGGGCTTTAGTAAAAAGCTATTCATTTGCATAAGATATTTTTTATTTTTTTAGTTACAAGTTATGTATGAGCCGAAATATATTTTAAAATAAAGAAAGTATATACTCAAAAAAATATTTGGGGCCCCAAAAGTTATTTTAGATATTCCATTTTACTACATGTGTAGTTGTGGAACGACGCGCATAGGGTATTATGAAGCAGAAATTGCCCTCATCGCGCTCACTTTCAGGAGAATACTTGCGACATGCCGATTGGTTTAAATTCCCTGTTGCAAAACCTGATTGCTCCCCGGCCGGATGGCTGGGCCAATCTGCCGGGTCATCAAAACGGGCCGCACCGCGATCGCTGGGTGCAAGCACAGCTTGCCGCACTCCCCGCAGGTTGGAGGCTGTTGGACGTGGGTGCGGGTGAGATGCCTTACAAAAAATTTTGCGCACACCTGGAGTATGTGAGTCAGGACTTTGCCGCTTACGAGGGTCAGGGCGATGGCAAGGGGCTGCAGATGGGCAAATTTTCCGCTCAATCTGTGGATATGGTGTGCGACATTCTGGAGATCCCTGCTCCGGAGCATTCATTCGATGCCGTGCTCTGCACCGAGGTGCTGGAGCATGTGCCGGATCCGGTGCGTGCGTTGGAAAAAATCTGCGGCCTGATCCGGCCGAGCGGCCGGCTGCTGATCACCGCGCCATTTTCTAGCCTTGCGCACTTCACTCCGTATTATTACTGCACGGGATTTAGCGAATATTTTTGGAAGTTTCATCTGGAGCGTTTGGGGTTTACGAAGATGGACATCACCCCGCTCGGGGGAATTTACGATGTGGCGATGGAACGCCTACGCCGCAGCCATCAACTGGCTTCGGAAGCTGGCCTGCCCCCACTCACGCGTTGGCAGATGTTGGCATTTAGCATCGCACGTAACGTGCTAGAACGCTGGTCGCTGGCAGACAGCTCTTCCCACGCGGTTAACACTATGGGCTTGATGGTGTCGGCTTCAAAGGAGTGACAGCCTCCGCACTAGGGGACAAATTGTTTGTTTTCGATGGTGCGCCAGCGGTAATGGTCGCCCAGTTTTTTATTAAAGTTGGCGGGATTCATGAAGTCTGGGAGGTTTTTATCATCCGGATCGACGAAGCGCTCGATGAGTGCGCTGCCACGATACTCTGCCAGGACTAGATCGGCGTCCTCGACCCACCTATCCCAGGCGAGGGTCGCTGGGGCTTGGCGGCTGGCGGCACGTTGGCGAAGAGCCTGAGCCCGATAGTGGACACGGAAGGTGTTGGATTTTGTGGTTATGCGAGAATAGAGCGCATCGTAGGGATTTTCGCGCACGTTGTCGCCACTGAGGATTTTGTCATCCCACCAATTTGGGGTGTTGTTGTAGCGGTCGAGGGGCGTGGCTCCTGCTGGACCGGCTGGGGATGTAGTGGCACTGGGTTGGCGACGCGCCACCATGTAGATGGTGGTGAGTTCAGAGGCCGAGCGATAGAGATCGTTCTTCGTGAACCTGCGGTTAAACATGCCTTCGATGACGGCGTAAGAATCAATATCGTAACGCCAGGAAGGGTTTGTGGGGAATTTATCCCAGGGGCTGTATTTAGGAAGTTCGCTGAGTCTTGGTTTGTAATCTTCGGAAACAGTGTTGGGTAGCGCGGGCATTCTCAATGCACGCAAGGCGGCGTGCAGTGCGGTGTCGCGCCGAACGTGTGTGAAGGGGACGATTTGAGTGTTAATGTTCACTTTGCCTGCCGTGGAGAATGGCTCGCTAATGGCATAAGGTTCAACAACTGGCATCCAGAAGTAATCTAAAAAGAGGTGGTCGGGCGCAGTGTTGAACGGCGGACGGGCATCCGGCCCAGGGCCGCCTGTGCCGCCAGTTGCGTGACCCTGGTGTGCGTTTTTGGCAGCAGGGTTGGGGCAGAAAAGCAGTGTGCGCCAAGCGGGCGGGTTGGGGTCGCCAGCAGGATTTACGCCGGCCGGGATAGAGCCGAAGATGACTGGGGAGTAAACTTGTCTGTTCGGCGAGTAGGTAACAAAGTTGCGTGAACTGGTAGCGCTGGTGATGTTGGAGGGGAAGTAGACGTTGTTGTATGTATCGGCAAAACCAGAGACGTAGCCTTGATCGCCCAGCAGCATTTGGGAGCCGTCAAAGTCTGAGCCGATACCAGTGTTCCAATCGCCTGGTAATCCGTTGGCCATAGTCGCAGAGGCGAGCCCGAATTGGGCGTTGGGGTAGTTCTGGTTTGCGTTTTGGTAAGATAGGGGAACCAGCTTGCCGAGATATTCGTTTTGTTTTCGGTCCAATTGCCTCATCCAGTTGTGGGGATTGGTGTTCCAACTGACATTTCCGTATCCCAGAGGTATGCGTGACGGAATGCCCCTGAGGCGGCCAGCACCGCCAGCAGCTTGCAACACGGTATTGGAGAAATACCCTGGGTAAGGTGCGTAGTAAGAGGCAGGAACTTTTCTAAGCTTAGCCAGGATGCGTGCGTCTCCCCTGGTGGGCCCATCAGGGTTGAGGCGCACGGAGCGAAGGATGTCGCCCCTTCGAATCAGATTGCCAATGATAACAGCTCCCGGCTCGTGTGCCCTCGGGTCAGGTATGAATTTGACTTGAAGACGCTGGTTAAAATCGCGTCCATCACCACTTAGGCCTTCTAGTCCGGTGTAAAATTCTGGCTTTGTATGATCTGTGGGAGCCAAGGCTTTTCTGAAGTCTGGGGCGTTTGTATCATAAGCGTCAGGGCTAAATTTCGGGCGAATGATTTGTGGAACAGGTATGATCACATCCGGGAGTGTGACTTCTATTTCCTGGATGTAATTCGCGGGATTGAACGTATTTTCTGAGGCTTGATGCAGGGTAATACGAATCGTGCCACCTTGGAAATTCATTGTGGATGGGGGTATGGCGGCTCGGGTGACAGTGTAGTTGCCGAACCTATCCAGCCCAAACATCGATGGTTGCGCGGGTGCTAACAGGGGCACTTCAGCACTGATGAAGGGGAATATGCCGACTGCGGGATCGTTCGAGGTGGTGTTTGAGGTGACACCGTTATTGCTCCCGGCTGTCTTCCCAAAGGCGTCGGTAGAGGAAATTCCACCTCGGACGAGTTGGCTTGTGATGCCTAGATCCGTCAAGCTGTGCATAGTAAATTGAGAGCGGCAAACATTGACGGCCTGCGGTCCAGAGGGGAAACCCATATTGGTGCCATCGAGCCTGAAGTTCTGAAGACCATCAATCTGGTAGCGAATAGCGGGCTGGGTCATAGGCAGACCAGGCGTGGGATTGTAAGGGATAAGCAACAGGAAAGCGCGAACGTGAGTGGTTTGTGGGTCGCCGACACCGTTGTAGTTTCCCAATGCATCGGGCACATCGTCGGGCAAGCCATCGGGGCCTGCTAGGGGGAGGTGCGGCGGTGTGGGGTTGAGTCTGGTTTGGTCGAGCCATCGGGTTGCCATAAAGACCAGCACGACTTCAGTGATCACAGGGTAGCGGCCGATGCCTTTAACTTCGAAGGTGCCCAAGGAAGTTATCGAAGGTAAGACGCTTCCAATGCCTGTGGCATCAGCGTAATTTGGCCACCCGCCCGTAGCAAAAGGAGCGTAAGTATACCCATTTGGTATGTGGGGCGATTCAGTAAGAGCGCGGCTTGTGGTGTTTATGCCTGCTCGGACGGTATCAAACATAGAAATGATGATGTTCTCAAGACGACCCTGGGGATATTTTGCGGCGAGCGAAGGGCCAAAGCCAGGTGTTCCTCTGCCCATAGATGAACGGAGGTATTGGAGGATTTGCGCATTTCTTGGTATAGACACGTCGCTGGTCGTGCTTTGAGACGAGCCTGGGTCTGTGTTTGAACGCCATTCTTGAACACGTTGGAAGTAGTAGATGTCGGCTCCTTTTTTGGCTGATCCCACACGAGCAAGAAGCCTGTCTTTCGCGTTACGAATGTTGAGGTTCTGCTGCAGTGGCCAAAGAGAAATGCGAGGTTGCTCAAAAAGATTCGTTTCAGGCGCGCGGCTTTGTGCAGTCAAAAAGAAGCTTGTTCGTCTGATTCTGTCAGAGGTTATGGCTGTTGAATTTATCGCGCGTTGAGTAGCGACCATGCTTGGGCGGAAGAGCAGCTCATGCGCATTTGCATAAAGGCGATCAGCATCCAGTGTGACTCTATTTGCAGGGATTGAGAGGTCGATAACGGACCTCGTGCCTCCGAGAGTCCCGCCATTTCCGATCCGTGGCACAAGTGCATAGTAAGGTAGAATGTTATCGTCGTAAGTGCCCCCAGAGTAAGCGGCTGCTCCGTTGCTAGCTGTCAATGAAAACCCTATCTGAGGTCGTGGCATCCAAGCGCCAAGCACGGCGCTGAGGCTAGTAAAGGAAGGATGTCCAACCAAGCGCTGGAATTCATCTTGAACGGGAAGACAGGTGGAGTAGCCAATAGCTGCATTTGATATACCGGAATCTTCGCGGTTTGCGCCATAGGGCCTATCCCAATAAACACCTTCTGATGCAGTGTTAATGTTTACTTTAGAGCTTTCGTCGTCAGTCCAATAAGCAACTCGTTCCACGATGGGGTTATCGGCTGAAGCCCCTGGAACGATCGCATCATTACCACTAATAGTCGGAGTTACAAATGTGCCGTCCTGCAAAATGTATAGCCATTTGACAGGAAGTGGCGCAGGGTTATTACCTGCAGAGGGCTGCCTGGAAGGATCAAAACCTGGCGCATTAGAGATGCGGAAACCCATGATCCCTTCCTGTGCTTGGGTGTCGGGATTATCTGTGGGCACACCGTTGAGTGGATCGATAGCCACGGAACCCGAGGCTTGATCTGCTGGCGGATGCAGGATGGGGTAAACTAAACGCCCTTCTTCCGTGGCTGCTGGAGAATTCAGATCTGCCCAAATTGCGTTGTAAGAAAAATTGGGCTTAATTTTCCAGTTTTGGATCTCATTAAATTCGCTAGTCACATCGAGAGATCCCGCCACGCGGGTCATACCTGAAGAGTACAGGCGGTAGCTGTAGTGAGGATTTCCATTTTGCAGCCACGTGCGTATCAAGCCAGGCTGTGAGGCCCAAGCGACATGGGTATTATTCACTGGTTTTCCGTTTGAATCTGTCTCTTGTCCAGATGTCGCCTGTGCTATGGTGGATTTGACGATTTCCACAGCAGCCTCACCGTAGCGCCGCGCCGCTGCCTGGTTAGAGCTGGCATCTGCATCTGTTCTTTCGTGATTGACGAAGAGAAAAAACGAAATGACCAGCATGACCATTAAGAACATCAAACTGAGAACCGTGACGAGTGCGGCGCCCTGTTGCGAGTTGTTCGTTAGGTTTTGTGTGCGTTTCATAGCAATATTGAAGTGATAGTCTTTCATTTCTTTCATTATCTCAGGGTCTATATGCTCTGGTGAATCCAGTAAGCGGCTCAATTGTGATGGTTGCAAAGTTACCTATCGCTGGCAGACCACTAGGGGGTCTATTTTCATCTACAACTGTAATTTGGGGCGTCGTACTTGCTGGTAGCAGCCTGTCGAGATTAAAGCTGCCGTCTGGTCTGGCGCGGAAACTCCTGTATGTGTAATTTTTTGCGACACCTGGCAAAGTAGGATCCTGGGCAGTAGGTGTATTGACCGGCAGTGAATTTAAGGTTGTATAATCAGAATCAGCAGAAATGATGATGCCTGTGGGTAACGCGCGAGGTTTAGAAAGAGGAACCAAGGTGCCTTCCAAATCCTCAAATAACTGAATCGCACGAATTTGCACACTCGAGAACGGGCTTTTGGGGTCGCTGTAGGAAAGGAGACGGACTTCGACGGTGCGATTGCGGGAAACCGCGCTCATCCTTGCGTTGGAAAGTGCTCCTACTACGATTTCTGCTCCTTGAGATATGCGCGCAGCGCGTGGAATATCTCCCAACTGTGGTAATGTGATTGTGGCCACGATGAATATGACAGCAATCACGATGAGCATTTCAACAAGTGTAAAGGCAACCTGTTTCATTCTGTTTTTCACTCTGTTATCCATTGTGCGGCACCTATCCTGACCACACCTTGGAATTTCTGGTAATTAAGTTTTTGTGCTACCAGAACACTTTCCAGTGCAGGTAGATCACTTTCTGTATTTACCGTGGGCAAGGAGATGTTTTGCTTTTGCATGCGAAGTGCGGAAACTTCGTCGATTGCCAGCATCGTTACTCGAACGTTTGGTGGAATGTTGTTGGCCTCTACGGGTTGAGGAAAATTCGCACTGGGAGCAGAGCTGTAATAATGATTCTCTATAGTGTTTCCGTTTACGTCTTCGTATATAGCAACAAACGTCAATGCGATGATGTTTTCTGAGAGGAGAGTGGAATTTTTGACTACAGCCAAAGGTTGCGTGAACCACTCATTTCCATTGTAAAGGGCGTTACCAGATGTGAAACTGTATATCGAAAGACTTTCCGCGGGTTGGACGAGCTCAAAAAGTCTATACCTATTACGTGCAGCACTCGGCTGGATCGTGCTTGGCAACGGAAATGGCGAAAACCGACAAAGAGCTGGACGAGGCATTACGTGCAGCACTCGGCTGGATCGTGCTTGGCAACAGAGTTGCATCACTGCCTTGCTCAAGAAAAAAGCCAATCGTGTTCAAAAGTTTGTCCATGCCATCGAATCCAGGAGTTCTGACTACACCCGTAGGTGCTAGAAAAAAAACAGCCACACCGTGCAACGTGCCTCCACGCGGGGCTGTCAAGCTCTTAGCGTCTACTTGTATGTATCTTAGCTCACTCTGCCTTGCATACCCCGCTGGCACAAAGCTTGCCGCATTCGTAATGGTCCTCGGTTGCCCGGCAGCGTTTACGTAGTCCCAATACGGGTTGAGTGTCGCCTGTGAAAGGCGAATCGTAATCCGCTCAAAGGCACGACGCGCCTCACGAAATTGCTCTGCTCGAGATGTTGTTTCTCTCCAAATCTTGCGAGTTGAATTTAATACAGCAATTAGGGTGATACTGATGAGAATTAGAATACCTGTGGCAACAATTACCTCAACTAGGGTAAACGCGCGGCTGCCTTTTTTAAGAAAACGTGTTCTCTTGTTCATTTTCCTCTTTTATTCGTGGTGCAGCGCGAAGGTTTTTTTAACGACGCGGTTAGATGGAATATGAAGGACGACAATTTCGTAATAACGGTTATTGACAAGAGACCGAATCGCGTTGCGAGTATCAGTATTTCGCGACAGGGTTACTTCAGACCAATCTGCACGGAAAACCTGAATCTGGGAGGAGGTGGCTGGAAAACCCTGATCTGTAAATACTTTGAAGTTTGATGGAGTCTCTTTTGTCAGAGGAAATACTTGCTGAGTAATACGATCAAGCACTTGGGTGTCCACAGCCTTTCGTGAAATGTCCATACCAGCCACCAATAGTCCTATAATTGGTACAATTCCGACACCAAAAATTGCCAGAGACATCGCTACTTCCACTAAAGAAAAAGCGGCTTCCTTCATTCTAAAAAAGACTTTGTACCTACGGTGAAGATACATAATATTTCCTATTTTTTGGATTTTTAGAAAAACTTTCATAAAATCTAATTTTAGATTATTCTTGAAATTAGTTAGCTCAACTCTTAAAAAAATGAAACGTTTAACAATTACAAAATATTTGCAATAATTACGGATGGTTTATTATGAAGTGTAACTATTTTTAAATAAAATTAATGAAAAACTGAAAATATTTTATGAATCCATCCTCCAAAGCCCCTACGTTGAAAGACTTAGCAAAAAAACTAGGTCTCAGCGTAGCTGCTGTCTCACATGGCTTACGCGACACTGGCAATCTAAACACCAAGACGCGTGAACGCATCAAGGCCGCCGCAGCGGAAATGAACTACCATCCCAACACTTACGCTGCTGCCTTAAGCACTCGCAAAGACCCGAATAAAATGCACGACGTCCCACTCGCCGTATTGCGCCAACTCTTGGTAGCAAATACAACCCAACTTTACCCAATTAGCGACGTGGTGCGAGGGATAAAGGAGGGCGGAGAGCAACTTGGTTACAGGATTGAAGTGTTTGATCTCACTGATCCTAGTAAAAAAACACACTCCTTCGGATGCTACGCAATCGGGGTTTTCGAGGTATTTTTTGTGCGAGCACGTCCTTCTGCGAGCTGACTGCCGAGGATGTTACCGACCTGTGTGTCCTTTCCTGCGGACAATATGATGTCAAACCTCCTTTTCATATCATTCGTCAAAACATTTTTGAAAGTACACTAGAGCTTTTGCAGAGGCTCGTGCAGCAAGGATGCAAAAGAATCCTCCAGAGCCTCGTAAATCATCCCCTGCCCCTCTTGGATGATGACTCTCGACGCGCTGCTGCGCTTCTTGCTGCCGAGAAATTCAAAGTCAAAATCAAAACCGCTGTTTGTCAGACCGAGGCAGAAATGTTGGCAGAATTCCGAAAATTTCAGCCAGATGGCATTGCCGCGTTTCATGTTGGCCAATATTACGCGCTATTTAATGCTGGAGTTAACTTCACAAACAGCCTCAAATTCGTCCTGCTGCACAAGATGGCTGAAAAATGGGGCCTGGAATTAGGGGGTCTCGTCCATCGCAATCATATTTTGGGAATAATTGCCAGCAGGCGCATGGATTACATGATCAGGCATCACCTGACTGGCATACAAGAAAACCCAGAACTCATCTCAATATCACCCGTTTGGTATGAGGCCCAAACACCCCTGGAAACGCTCAAAGCTATAGTATAGCCTCACATTTTACTCAGATAGTAAACCAGTGGAGCAATTTCATCTCAGACTCAAAAACTCCAACCCGCCTAAATCGCTTAAAGAAACAATAAGTAACTTTGAGCTACCAATAAAGACGTTAGATAAAAAAACAATGCCTCCTCCACGGGCAACACACCCGCGATTCTCCAACCCACTGTCTGAGTGTCATCAAAAAACCAGATCCCTTCTCGGATTGCCCACAGATCAAACACACTCAGTAAACTTCCCAAAATTATCGTAGTTCCGATAACAACCGGCGCATTAGCTATCCAAAACCCGCCTAAAGCCCACTGAAAAAAAACAACGGGCAACATCCAAAAAAGTAAATGCCACAAATAAGTCAGTGCTCGCGGCACTCGACTCCATTTCGCGCTCAATCCCACCACAAACCATAGAAACAAAATTACCCCGCACATCGCCCAATCTGGCTCCGGTCGTGGTGCG
Organism: uncultured Verrucomicrobiae bacterium; assembly: GCA_938005615.1. GTDB lineage: Bacteria > Verrucomicrobiota > Verrucomicrobiia > JADLBR01 > CALLMV01 > CALLMV01. Next base: position 11,579 of record CALLMV010000007.1, on the reverse strand, counting down.
ATCGGCGAGAGAATCAACTTCCAGTTCAACACATGTGCTAACAAGCATCCCTGTGCGGACTGTATCACAAAAAAGCAATATTCCTCAATCGGACATTTCAAAATCCTTCCTATGAGGCGATCGTCCGGGAAATCCCATACCCCGCGGGCTATCGCCCAATTATCCCAAGGCGAGGTGAAGACCATTACAATCAAGGAAGTAATTAAAAACGACCTGGTGTCCACCCAACACCACGTTGGCATCGCAAACCACATCAGTATCAAGAGCAATGGCAAGTTGAACCAAAGATGGAAACCAAGGTAGCTCATCCCCCTGCCCTGCAGAGAGCGTTCTTCAGCGTGCGAGCTCACTCTGTCTGAGTAGTTCAAAACCTGCGCTCTGAAGCACGTTGGACGCCACCACATCATCATCCACGTGCAAAGCCACACAGGGATAACCCCGTGGCTGTACCATAAAAGAATACACCGAATGAATGTTACATTCCCCCTCATAAAGCGTGAGTAACAAATCCCGAAGCTGCGCCGCCCCATTGCGAAGCTCTACCACCAACACCACACGCTCAGAAAATAAAAACCCTTGTTCATGCAGACACAACCTTGCCCGATCTGGATCGTCCACCACAAATCGATCAATCGCGCAATCCGCTGTATCAATGATCGATGAGGCAAGGATTGTGACTCCCTCCGCGTGCAGATAGTTTACCAAATCTAGCAAAGCTCCGACACGATTTTCGATAAAGATGCTGAACTGAATTACTTTTTCCAACCCATCGTGCCGGGCAGTTTCTGGCTCTGTCATTCGTGGAATATTGAAAACAAAATTCCAAAAAAGCCAGCATTTGAATTGAAAGGAACTAGAAAGACCTATGGCAACAAAAATTATTTTCTGAGATTGTAATCAGTACCATCTCATCTCACACGCAAGGCCACAAAGAATTGCTGCCCTCCACGTGCAACACGAATCATGATCGCGTTACGATCCGAGTTGTTGGCGATTGAAATTAAGTCCTCTGGTCTGGCGATTGCTCGCCCATTTGCCACCAAGATCACATCGCCTGTTTGCAGTCCAGCTTGCTCTGCGGAAGAGCCTTGCTCAATGGAAACCACCGTCACGCCAGTCGTCCCACGAGGCAATCCTAACTGCTCTGCCATGCGGCGATCGAGCGTCGTTATCTCCATACCAGCGATGCGACCCACGCCTCCTCTTACTTCACCTGGCTGCTCGCTGCCATTCTGCACGGCAGCGGTGTCCAGAGAATTCATGTCGTCTAAACGAGCATTAAGTGTACGCTCTCGTCCGTCGCGTAGTACTTTTATGCGGACAGTTGTGCCTGGCGGCTGAGCTGCGACGAGTTGCTGCAAGTGCCGCGAGTCGCGCACTGGTGTGTCCTGAAATTCAATAATCACATCACCCTCTTTAATGCCTGCTTTCTCCGCCGCTGAGCCACGGTTCACGTTGCCAACGAGAGCTCCACGGCGCGCAGGCAAACCGAGTGCCTCGGCCATGTCTGCGCTGATGGGCTGAAGTAAGATGCCTAGCAAACCGCGAGACACAGAGCCTGTTCTCACAAGTTGCTCGGCGATGTTCTTCACCACATTTGAAGGAATGGCAAAGCCAATGCCCACGTTACCGCCGCTGGGTGTGAAGATTGCTGTGTTGATCCCGACGACGCGGCCTTCGCTGTCTATGAGGGCACCACCTGAGTTGCCGGGATTAATAGAAGCGTCCGTTTGAATGAAGTCGGTGATGAGTGTGTTCCCGCTTCGGGTGGGCAGGGGCACATCGCGTCCAATTGCGGAGACGATGCCTTTGGTCACAGTTCGGCCAAGCCGGAATGGATTACCTATTGCTAATACGACATCACCTACCTTCACTTGGTCTGAGTCGGCAAAAGTTGCTGCGGGCAGGCCCATTCTTTCGATTTTGATAATAGCTAGATCGGTTCTTTCATCACGTCCTACAACCCGTGCTGGATACTCATCCTGTTCTTCACCGAAAGTCACAGAAATTTGCTGAGCACCCTCGATCACATGATTGTTTGTGATAATAAATCCATCCGAGGAAACTACCACACCCGAGCCTAACCCTTCGCGTTGCTGGGGAGGGCCACCATCCTCAGGGATGCCGAAAAATCTGCGAAAGAACGGATCTTCCAGTAAAGGACTCCGGAAAGCCGGGTTGCGACGGACAGACTCCCTCGTAGTGATCGTCACGATTGTAGGCCCTACTCGCTCAATCACCGGCGCGTAGCTATTAACTTCTCCCCCTCGCTTGGGTAGCGGTGAATTATCTGAGAGTATTGTAAAGTTGGAGTTCGTTGTGCTGCCCTCGGAAGCTGCAGGTTGAGCAGGCTGCGCATGAGGTCTTGCTTGGCGTGGCTGCCACCAACCCTGGCCTGCACAGAGATCGAAAAAAGTCAGGAGCAGAATAGTAGCTATCGAAGCAGTTTGAAAACGAAAGAATGGTCTAATCATCATGAGTAACAATACAGACAAACGGTCTAGTTGCGAGTTCATGTTTTTTTCTCAGTCGCAGAGCGTAGCTTGATTCATTAGCGTATTATCTGGTGAAATTTGAAAATAAAAAAAACCGGCACAAGGCCGGTTTTGAAAAAGAATTAATGAAAATTAACTCAGTGAAAAACTACCCCAGTAATTGATTTTGGGAGTTTTAGCTTTACGGCGGCGTCGTTCGGCCGGTGATTCGTAGGTGCGTCGTGCCCGCACTTCGCGCAGGGTGCCTTCACGGTCGAGTTTCTTCTTTAAGCGGCGCAAAGCCTTGTCGACTGACTCACCTTTCTTTAAACGGACTTCACTCATTCAGAAATTCACCTCGCATTCATTTGATCGCAAAAATTTATCATACATGATTAAGCGAATTGGTCAATCATCAACTCGATTAATCTCTTGAGCAAGATCAGTAACAGCTTGTCTGACAGCCTCCGCAAGATTCTTGCAGACAGTTGCAGAAGATGGGCGAGACCAAGGGGTCAGCCCAATCACATCGTGGAGAACTCGGATCTCAGCATCACAAACCCGGCCACTGTAAATACCAATGGTAGGTATCTGCAGCGCTCGCGTTATTTCCCGGGCAACGTCCTCGATCACACACTCCAAAACCACAGAAAAACATCCCGCTTTTTGCAAAAACAAAGAATCTTCCAAAAGCTGTTCCGCTTCCCGCAAGCTGCGTCCCTTCCTACGGTATCCTCCCTCCAATGCCACCCGCTGGGGTAACAAACCAACATGACCTTGGAGGGGGATTCCGGCCTCCACCAACCGAAAGACAATATCAGAAATATCTCGTCCGCCCTCTACTTTTACGGCATGCGCACCGTTCTCCAGCAAAGCACGTGCAGCTCTCAAAGCTTCGTGAGGGCTTGTCATGCACTCTGCAGGGATATCAGCAGTGATTAGCGCCCGACGCACACCTCGAGCCACGGCTCTAAGGTGGTGGAGCATTTCCTGAAGGGTCACAGAAGAGGTGTCCGCATAACCAAGCACGACCATTCCAAGCGAGTCCCCGACGTGGATCATGTCTAAGCCCGCCTGATCTAGCAACCGACCGGTGGGATAATCCACAGCCGTCAAGACGACCGGCCTCGGGCGCCGTCCCTTCCACCGCAAAATATCATCTAGGCTGACTCGCAACACGACGTAACCTTTCTCCGGAACTCAGCATTCCCAACAATTGCACAACAGTCATCTCCTGGCCAGGCAGCACCAAGTAAGGACGCAGCTCAGCAAGTGGCAGGAGCACAAATTTTCTCAAGGTTGCCCGTGGATGGGGCAGAGTCAGAACTGGCTCACTCACAGAAAAATCACCATAATATATGATGTCAAGATCCAGAGGCCGTGGAGCATTTCTTTCCGCATGAATGTTTCGACCCTGACGCTCCTCAAAATCCTTCAGCCGCTTCAACAAATCATAGGGCGATCCGGAATGATGAATTATCGCAACTGCATTGTAAAAAGCACCCGAACCTAATGGGCACTGCACGGGCTCTGATTCATATAAGGAGGAAAGCCGAATAGACTCCGTGCCCGAGTGCAGACTCCCCAGGAACTCCACACCCCTCTGAATAAATCGCAGCCTATCACCAATATTCGAACCCAGAGCCACACAAACTTCTCCCTTTCTCGGAGCATGGCGTTCGTTCGTCGGTACGTGGCAAGAAGCTGCAAACCAACCTTCCAATCGCACCTCCTGCGTTATGGCTGACTAGCTCCCGGCAAATGCAGATTGCAATATTCCTTACCGTCGGCCGCGACACGGAAATCTCGCTCAGGGTGGCTCAACTCGGTGGCACCGCAAATCACACACCTATGGAAAGCACCGTCCTCTCCCGCCTGTGCCTGTTGGGCTTTCAGGAACGTTTGCTTCCTCAATCTTGCTTCACGCTCCCATTTCAAACGACGAAAAAAAGGAACACCAAAAAACAGCCCGTAGTTTAAAAACATCGCCAGGATGATAACCTTACCAGCCAAGGGAAAACGAAGAAAATCATACAACACCCACGCAGCCGTGAAAAACCCAATCCACTTGATTCGCAAGGGAAGCACAAGGAAGAGGTGAATTACCTGGTCAGGATACAGAGTTGCAAACGCCATAACCAACGCTGCTGTTAAATAAATTCCCGTCGCAGGCCATCCCCATATAAATGCAAAAAAAATCTGCGCTACCATCCCAAGTAGTACAAAGATCGTCACTCGAAATGAGCCCATCCCTTGCTCCAAACCCTCGCCAATAAACATCAAAAAAAAGATGGCTATGATTAAAAAAAGAGCGTTTTGCGTACCGGGAATGAAGATAAAAGTCACCAACCTCCAGATTTCCCCGCTCAGCACGCGCTGCGGATCTAGTGCAAGATATTCATAAAATCCTGAAGCGCCAGGCGCTGTCGGGTTAAACAAATTCAACACCCAAGCCAGCCCTTGCATTAAAGCCATCCCTCGCACCAAGTTGGGAATCGCAATAAAACCGATATGTTTTTCCAGCCATGAGGTCACATGGCGCAAGGTAGGGAATTTCTCAAGAGCTGCAAGAGAGCAGCGCCAGTTTGAAGATTTTCCGTCCTGTCATGAAACCAGGCCCAAAGATTTTTGTGGGTTCGCCTTTCCGAATCGTTTCAAAAAGCAGTACAGATTTCGGGAAACTTCGTCAGGCAACTACGGCCCAGCGCTGCTGGATGCCCAAAATGCTCAAGAGCGTTTTTTCTCGTAGATCCTCTCGTAACGATCCATATTCATCCGAATCTGCTGTATCCGCTGCTCAATCGGAGGATGTGTTGAGAGCCATACTGGCGGGCGCGCTCCGCCCATCTGCTGGAATCTCTTGAACACCTTAACGGATTCCTTTGGATTGTAACCGCCGTGGGACATGTACAGCACCCCAATTCGGTCCGCTTCAAACTCAGCCTCGCGAGAGTAAGGCAGCACCACCAGGCCTTGGACTCCCATTCCAAACACTTCGGAAAGCTCTCTCGCGGCAGCCGGATCTCCCCCAGAGAGAACGCCAGCTAATATGCCCGCACCCACGCCCGACAGGGCTTGCCGAGTCGCACGTTGCGAGGCATGCCGCGAGGTGATGTGTGCCATCTCATGACCGATGATCGAAGCCAGCCCGGCATCGTTTTGGGTATATTTAAATATTCCGTCAAACAACCCAATCTTGCCACCTGGCAGCGCAAAAGCATTAGGCGTATTGTCCGCAAAAACGTAAATTTCCCAAGGATATTCATTCTCAAGTTTATTTTCCTTTACGAGGCGTCTCAGCACTCGCTCGGCATCCCTCTGTTTCGAGGCATCCCTGGTGCGGGGCTTGCTCGCTTTCAGCCTGGCAAACTCCTGTCGCCCGATCTGAATTTCGTCCTGCTTGGACATCATGTTGAACCCGCCCGAACTTGGACGCGGCGTGTTACTCGTCATGTACTGAGGCCCGGCACTTGTTATACAACCAGTTAGAAAGACGCTTGCGACTAGCAAACTTATCGTCACACAAATTTTTGATTTATTGCGCATACAATTTTCGATGATCTTTAAAATGCATCATTTCAATCTTTTTCTCAAAAAAAAATTTACCACGATTACTTAACCCAAGCTTGCCATTTTTTCGATACTGGCATTGCCTAAGTTATGAAGATACTTCCCTATTCAATAGCTCTTGCTGGTTTGTTCTTCGTCACAATCACCCGAGCTCTAGAATTCACCGTCATGATTAATAATGTCGAGAACCTGATGGATATCGACGGAGTGAATTTTTACGACGATTACAAAGAGCTCACGCCTCTTCCCCATCCATACTCTCCTCGCAAGCTGCGCACCAAACTCGAAAACCTCGCCTTCATCTTTAAACAAATCAATAACGGAGAAGGCCCCGAAATCGCACTGCTCTGCGAAATCGAAACCGACAAAACTCCCCCCGCCACTGCAACAAATTATTCAGAACTCCTGCAAAAATACGCCAGCACCACTTACAAAAAAATGCTCGACTACGACAGAAACGCAGACGTGCCCGAGGACATTCGCGATCTGCCCGCCACATTCTGGCTCGTCAAGGCCCTGGCCGACGAAGGCATGAGGGGATACAACGTCAGCTACGCAGCACGCACTCGCTCTATCCAGGAAACTGGCAACGTCCACAACGTCACCCTGTCCAAATTCCCCATCACCGCACGACGCTCACTACCCGCACCTGCAGCCCGCGACATCCTCGAAGTCCATCACAATATTGACGGCTACACCTTCATTACCTTCAACAACCACTGGAAATCCGGTGCAGGCAGTTACAGCTTCGAGAACGACCGTGCTGGTGCAGCGGCGCTCTTACGCCACCGGGTCCTCGAAATCCTCGATGAAAATCCACACGCCGACATCCTCCTTGGTGGTGACTTCAACGCCTACTACAACCAATCCACCTACCTCAACGACTCTGGCACCCGCAATCGCACGGAAAACTCCAGCCTGCGCGTCCCCCGCTCCTCCATCAACGACGTGCTCGGCGCACAAGGTTTTGAGAAAAAAACTGCCGAAACCGGTAACCCCGTTTTCTACAACCTCTGGGCCGAACTCCCACTAGAAGAACGCAAAAGCGATGAATACAACGGTATCTGGGGCACACTCATGCAAATTATGATCACCCGCGGACTCTACGACCATAACGGCGTACAGTACATAGACAATTCCTTCAGTACACTGATCCTACAGCAAAACAGCGACCGCGTTGGCCGTCCACGTCGCTGGACCTTTTACGGCAAAAACGGCGGAGGTTTTTCCGACCACTTCCCACTCATCGCCAGATTTCGCATCGTGCCCGATAACGACACCAGCCGCCTCATCGACCTCGTCTCCGTCCGCCCCTCCAATGAGGATCTTTCTTCCTCACCACTCAACCGCGTAAAATATCCCGCGGTTGATTTCCGCACTGTTCCACACATCCGCACCATCCTAGACGACGAAGCCAAGGTTATTACCTCCATGGGCGAACTCTTCCGCGTAAGCGGCAGCGTGCTTTACAAGAACCCCGTCCTCCTCAACATAGGCCCACAAGTCCCCCTATCAGTATTCGCCCGTGGCACTACACTCACCGCCTGGCTTTACAGCCTATCCATCGGCCAGGAGGTTGAATTCGTGGGAGAACTCAACGAATACAACGGCAACCTACAAATGGTCCTCTTTACCGATCGGGCAATTGTGACGCCTCCAATCCCCCAAATCAGCCTCAATGAGGCCTCCACCGATTAGGCAGACTGGGCGTATGTTACCCAATCCTTTTAAAAACCCGCTACACGATGATCAGTGACAAGCCCGCCGTAGCAGCTGGCCACAAAACCTGCTGCAAGCGCGTTTTCAATCAATCGTGAGATCTGTTCATTAATCATTCGAAAACTGAAATCTGGTGGATGAATGCTTATTCTCAAAACTGAATTTTTATTCATTATTTGAAATAATAATTCATTCCAGACAAGAGAAGCTACCCTCCGCCAGGCCGACCGTACCGACCAGCACAAGGACCTGCTGCGCAATAATACCCCCCGGGCAGTTCGAACATCATTCACAAGACAAGTCCACTCTAAACCCGCCGCCCACACCGCACGCTCTGCGCCCGCACTGAGCAACCAGGCCGGAGCCACAAAACCACGAGGGCGCAAATCGCATGCATGTAATGCCTCCAAACCACGATTGATCAACCCCGATGCAGTTTGCTCATCCAAGCGATAAAACTCCGCCTCGCCCGCCGTGTACACCCCCTCACACCAACCCTGCATTTTGTGTGCAGCCACTCCAGTCACAGCAAAGTTCGAGCTGTGATAGAACCCATGAAGTGCCACCTCATGGCCAGCCTTCTCGGCCTCCCGTAAAAAGTGCGCACAGCTTCCAGAGGGTTCTAACTCAGCCTGCCCATGAAAATTCGGCACAGCAAACAGCGTTACCCGCTCTACTCCCAACCTGCGACACCACGCTAGTTGCTCCTTGATTCGCGGCAAAGAGCCAGGATGCACATCGTGCAGACTCACTACCAATCTTTTGGTTGCACCTAGACTCATTCGAATATCCTTTTTATAAACCTCTTTTAACATGATTGATTTCCCAAAATACAACCCCATCATGAAATGATGGCCACAACAAAAGCCAAACCTGAAACTAAGACAAAAAAAACGGCTTCACGCGGTAAATCCGAACGCCAGCAATGCATCAACAAAGCCTCTGCCATAAGATCCATCGATTTGGCAGTTACCCGACAGCTGGCGCTCTTCCTCGACAACCGTCCTGGCACGCTGGCCCGCGTTTGCGAAGTGCTGGCCGAATCAGGTATCAGCATCTACGCCATTTCCACCTCCGACACAGTGGATCATTCTGTGGTGCGGCTCATTGTCAGCGATCCCTTCCGTGCGCTTCGCCTCATGGAGCGCTACGACGTGCTAGTCGTCGAAAACGAAGTGCTCATGCTCGAAGGTCTCAACCGCCCCGGCTCGCTGGCTGCCATCGCACGCACACTCTGCGATGCAGGAGTGAACATCGAATACGCATATTCAGCCACAGACCCCAATTCCGATCGCGGCCTCATGATCCTTCGCCCCAGCAATATTCAAAATGCCCTGCGTGCCCTCAACGCCAAAGTCTAGTCACAAGCTAATTAATCGCGCACTTCGGATATCTTTTTCACTTAAAAGTTCTTCGAGCACCTTGGGTGTCGGCGCTGCGTCCAGTTGAAAGATAGATAACGCCACGCCTCCCGGCGCAGTGCGTGAGAGCGTCATGTTTGCGATATTTAATCCATGGCTAGCCAATAACGTACCTAGAAACCCTACAATGCCCGGGCGATCCACGTTTTCAATCACCAGCAGATGCCCTTCCGTCGCTGCCTCGATTGCCTGGCCGTTGAGTCGCACAATTCGCGGCTGCCCTCCAAAGAACGTCGCAGCCACGCTGAAAGCTTTCTGCCCTTTGCTGACCTCCACGGATAGCAACTCCGAAAAATCGCACGGCTCGTTATACTTCGTTTCCGAAATCTGCAAACCAAGGCGCTCTGCAAAACGCATCACATTCACCTGATTCATCTCCGGACCAGCCGCTGCACGCAAGAATCCCTCCAAGACTGCACGCGTCACAGGCGAGGTGCTGTGCTGAGTCACAGCCCCATGGTATTGCACAGTCAAGCGCTCTGTGTGCGGATCCGCAAGTTGTGCCAAAAGCAGTCCCAACCGACGGCCCAAATCCAAATAAGGGCGCAGCACCTCAATGGTCGCAGCGTCCACAGAAGGCATGTTCACTGCGTTACGAACTACACCGTGCAGCAAAAAATCGCGCACTTCTTCGGCTACCTCCACACCTACATTCTCTTGCGCTTCCTCGGTGGAAGCCCCAAGGTGGGGTGTCATCGTCAGGTTGGGGGCCTGACGCAGAGGATGATCCGCAGGTAGTGGTTCAACCTCATAAACGTCCAAGGCCGCTGCGGCCACCTGCCCCGATTTCAAAGCCTCCAGCAGCGCCACCTCATCAATCAACCCGCCGCGAGCACAGTTCACGATCCGCACACCGCGTTTGCATCTAGCAAGAGACTCCGCGTTGAGTAAATGCCTGGTATGCTCAGTGAGCGGAGTGTGTATAGTAATAAAATCTGCTTCCGGCAGAAGCTGCTCTACATGCTCCACCAAATCCACTTGCAGCGCCCGGGCACGCGAGACCGGCAGGAATGGATCGTATGCCGTCACCCGCATTCCCAAAGCAATCGCCCGGCGAGCCACTTCCGACCCGATGCGCCCCATCCCGATAATCGAAAGCCTCTTGCCGTAAAGCTCCACGCCCTCGAAAGATTTGCGATCCCATTTGCCTGCCACCATCGATGCGTGAGCATGCGCCGTCTTGCGGGCCAAGGCAAACATGAGCGCCAAGGTTTGCTCGGCAGTAGAGACTGTGTTGCCCCCGGGGGTATTCATCACGAGCACACCGCGTGAGGTTGCTGCATCCACATCAATGTTGTCTACTCCCACACCGGCACGGCCCACCACCTTTAAGCGCGGGCACTTTGCAAGAAACTCGGCATTGACCTTTGTGGCCGAGCGCACGATGAGCCCGTCTATCCGCCCCAGCAGCGCCGGCAGTTCCCGTGCCGCCTCGTCCTCGGCCGTCACGACTTCTACGCGCCCTGTCGAACGCAAAACATCCAATCCTGCCCGCGAAACATTCTCAGGCGAAAAAACAAGGTAATTTTTGGTCATGGGTGCGACGTTAGCCATGCGCACAAATATTATGCAATTTCCGCTTTAAACAATTTGTCCAGAAATCAAATACATCCTAAAACCACTCTCTTGTGTAAAATACTTTATGTGATTCTGAACTGTTAATTCCTACGTAACTACTGAGCCGAACTCTAAGTAGTGAGGCTAAGCTTCGCTTTTAGGCGGAAGACTTTTGAGAATTGCGAAGTCTGTTTTTTCTGATTTGCCAAAAGGCAGCAATTAGAGCAATGGCCGATACCACGAGACCAGTTTGAGTTTCTGGGACATAGACAGTGTCAAAAGTGTAGTTAAATTGAATGTTATCAAATCGAATTCCAGAAGAGTCAGCCGGACTTGGATGCGGAAATGTAAAGGCGATACGAATCTCGGTAGGAACATTTATAAATAACCCAGCTGCGGTAAAGTAGTTCACAAAACTAGGAGCAGGATTCGTTACGGCAGATGCAGGACCGAGTGTGTTCCAACCTGAGCCTTGATTTTAAAAGATTTGAAAAGGCACTGAAGAGAGAGTTGTCGAAGAAAAATTTGCGTCAAAAGTTATGCTGTCCAAGGTACAGCCTAAACCGCATAGAGGGTTTATATTAATGCATTTACAGGCGGCCAGAAAATTGTAGCATTGCGCATTGTAATAATGCCGAGAGGCACTGCACTTGTTGGTGCGTTGTTCGCAGCATTAAAGTTATAAACGATACTTCCAGAAGTAAATTGTGAAAAAGAATATTGTGATAACGCAGATTAGCAAAGAAATATAAACAGAATAATTTTAGCTGAGTTTAACCGAAAGAAGTTGCTTGTAGGCATAATTTGCTTATTCTGAAGCGTGTTTGAGTGCGCGCTG
>CALLMV010000006.1 GCA_938005615.1 uncultured Verrucomicrobiae bacterium | reverse complement strand
AAGCGCGACATCCGCACCGGTGTCGAAGAGCACAGCATCCTGCGAAGCTGCCCGCCACGCTAGGTAACAATTCACCCGCATCGCAAAATAATCCGAGGTGATTGTGCGTAATCCGCTCGGGATCTGCAGAGGCCCGGGATGGCTGCGACCCGCGCTTAAAGCATCAAGGGCATCGAGATCAAGCACCGATCTTGCGTCTTCCGGAGCGATAGTCTGCGCCTTAGCGAGCACATCTTCTGCGCTGTCCTCAAGAGGTTCTGTGTTGGTTAACAAAATACTCATAAAATAATACTGGAAACCGCAAGATGACTAAGGGGCAATACTACTCTGCTTGTTTTTCGTTATCCTCAGAACGCTTGTTGATTATTTTCTCAAACTGCGTGCGAAAAGATTTGCGGAAATTATCCCACGTCCAATTTTTCGCCGTTTCGTAAGCTTCATAACGCATCTCATGAAGTTTTTCGCGATTATCCAGGCACCATTGGATTTCGTCCTTGATCGCCTGCACCGAGCCTGGTGCAAAGATGCGACCGTTCACATTGTGGCGGATCATCTCGGCAGCTCCAGCGTTGGCACTGCATAACACAGGGCAGCCCGCGCCCATCGCTTCCATCACAACCACGCCGAATCCATCCGCCAGCGTAGGAAAGATCATGGCGTCTGCCGCACGACAAGCCTGTTCGAGTTCCGAGCGTGGTCTCATGCCGTAGATATTGATACCCGAAGAATGCTTTTCAATAAAAGCTGTGGGCAGGTGCACAGCTCCGTAGAGTTCGAGACTAGCACTGGAGCTGAAGCCGCCCTCCTCCCAAGCTTGCATGAGGAGGTGTGTGCCTTTGCGCACGGACACCGCGCCGCACATCACGATTCGCAACTTTTCCCGACGCGTGTCACTAGCAGCATAAAGTGGCGGCAGGAGCGAGGCCAACGGCACTTTAATAAAGTTGTTTTCCCTAAAGCCAGCCTCAATGAGCGTGCGTTTGGTCAACTCCGAATTGGTGTGGATAATCTTCGCGGCTTGCGCCTCCATATCTCGACGGCGGTCGCGCGCTCGCGCCAACAGATCGAGGCGGGCCGAAACATCATCGCGCAGCTCAGGAAACTTTTCCATCTCTGGCAGCACCCACTTTTCCACGAAGGCGTGGTGCAGGCTTGTAAAAGCCACCGCACTCCATTTCCCCAGGCGATTGGCTTCGCGGATTGCGGCGAGGCAGCCGTGTTCGACACCGAAGATTCCCGACACATCATCGCGCTGGGCGGCACGTTTCAGCAGACCGTCCATGGCCCACTCCTCGCGTTCCCAAATCCAGTCGCTAGTGAGTTTCCCAAAGCCGAGTCGCGCAGAGCCGACACGCAGCACTTCCCACAGCGGGTGCTGTCGGATGAGACTTGCAGGGATGGCCTCAATACGGCGGCGTGCAAGATCTCCCCTCAGCCGGGGGAAAAGTTTTTTTCCCAACCTGTTCAAAAATCCACAATCGCGGGGCGATTCGAAATCCACCAGCCCGACGTGCCACTCCCGGAGCAATCCCGTCTCCATGATCGAAAGGACTACATTCTGAATGTGTCTGTGATAAGCCAAAGAACCGACTACCCAGCTCATTTACTCTCCTGGCTGATTTTTTTTCTCAGAAGACAAGCGGCCACAGGAGCCAACCCAAATACTGCCAGTGTGTGCGCGAACTTAAGTTTTTTTCCACGAATCACTCCGTGAAGCCGAAGACTTTCTTTCAAAAGTCTATTGTAATCCGCACGTCCGTGTTTTAAGAAAACGCGTGCTGAATTTTCAAAATTTTCAGCTAATGCAGCGCGACGTTCTTTGGTTAGTTTATTTTCTTTTTTCCAGATCTCTGCAATTTCAAATGTGTTTGTTAGGACATCTTCATAAAATTTTAATTCGCTTCTTGTTGAAACACTCCCAGAACTATGCTCCCGATAACAAGCACCCACATGTTCCGCCACAGAGGGCCTTTGTGATAACTTAATCGCATTAAACAAGAATCGCGCATCTTGGATGACTGGTAATTGCAGACTCCAAGGACCGGCTTGTCTGGCAAGATCCGCGCGGTATAGAACTGCTGCTGGCGGCACCCAGAGCCATGTAAACGCAGCAAGCTCTCGATCACCTGCCAGATCAGCATAAGTCACTCGCTGGCTCTTTTGCCTTGGTGGCAGAGGACTCCCATCGCTGGCAATCCGATCCCACCAGCACAAGATGAGATCCGCTGAACGAGATGCAGCCACGGTCATCCGTTTTTCCAAAGTCCCTAGTTTGAGTAAATCATCCGCATCCAAAAATTGCAAATATTCGCCTGAAGCCTCCTCAAGAAGAATGTTTCGCGTGACACTCACACCGGCGTTAGCCTGTGTCGCATAGCGTAGCTTGCCAGCGTAGGATTTTAAAATCTTGAGAGTATCGTCTGTGGAACCATCGTCCATAGCCAGAATCTCTAGAGTCGGCCCTTCCTGGGAAAGAACGGATTCTATGGTCTCTCGGAGGTAAGGGGCGGCGTTGTAACACGGGATAAGAACAGAAATATCGGGCCGACGTTTCATTTTAAGCTGTTATACAACGTAGCCATTTCTTGTGCGACATCCCGCATGCTTCGAGGCTTGGACTGTATTGCTGCATCGCGCAGCTTCTTGAGGGCGTCTGGAGTTTCGTAAAGCTTTTTAATGACGTTAACCCATGCCTCGACATTGTCTGGTGGCACGAGAAGCCCACAACCAGGAAAATCTTCCCAGCATTCACGGATTCCCCCACGGTCCGAGCCAAGAAAGGGCACGCCAAACGCCAAAGATTCCATAATAACCAAAGGCCCAGTCTCCAAACAACGTGACGGCACGGCCAGCAAATCTATCTGAGTAAAAAAACTTCCCAAATCCCCTCTTTGCACTGGCCCGTAAAGAGATATTCGTGAGTCGAGCGCAATGTAATTTTTTACTCGATGATAGTATTTGCAGTCTAGTGAGTCTACTGGCTGTGGCCCGGCTAGCACAAGGCGAACATCAATTCGGGCAGGGAGCCGAGCAATTGCCTCACAAAGCAAGTCCACACCTTTGATTGGTGTGAAGCGACCAAGATAACCAATTGTGATGGGGCGATTTTTTGCAAAATTTTTCTCAGGCTCTTTGATAAACAAATTTGGTGAGATGCGTTCTAAACGATCTGTACACGATGGCACGCTTCCTGTCTCAATTCCCTGGCGGCTTACGACGAGTTTTTCTTGCGGATACTTGTTTAAAACAAGGGCTTCACGCAGCCAGCGGCTCACAACAATCACTTTTTCACACAACTCTGCCGCCTCGGCTAAAGCCTGCCACAAGATAATCTCACGCCCTACCAAACCCAACAAAGTTCCCAACTTGCCGGGTATAGACCGATAAGCGATGCAGGAAAGATATTCTGGAGTGAGAGCGCGAAATTCTGAAAAGTTTTCAAATCTGCGTGCGACGCGCACCCGCTCCATGTGACGGCCACAAGTGAAAATTCTGTCCGGAAGGTGAATGGTTAAAAAACAACGCAGTCCTAACTGGCGAGCAGCTTTAAGTTCGTGAGCCCAGCAGCCCATTGTCCATGAATGCTGATGGTAGATATGAAAATTTCCTTCCTGCAGCCACGATCTGAATACTTCTAGACTTTGAGGTGGCTGCACACCGCGGATGACTCGCCAGTCATTTTCATTGGCAACGTTCCAACGATAAACACGCCTGCCCGCGAAATTTGAGTAACCAGAGGCGAATGCCGTTGTTGCTGTGCCTATTTCAACACCGTAGCCGAGACGGGTTAATTCATCTGCCAGGGAATCCACATAGACTTCAGTCCCACCAGTCCGCTCCGGGAAAAACCAGCCTGTGCTTAACGCAACGCGCATGGCGCGAATTATCAGTTTCCTGAAAAACTGACACTAATTAACTTTGCCGCACTCAAAAAATCCTTCGGCAAAATCCGGGCAACAGAAGCGCAGAGTCATGCCCGATAAGTCGCGGCTTCTCGGCCTCGTGGGATGCCCTCGGCGGCAGCGGGATTTCCACCCAAGGCGACAACTTCGCTGAGCTGGAAGCAATGATCCATGATACAATCGAATCTTACTTTCATGTTGCGGACACAGAGCGGCCAAAACGCTTCCGCCTTCATTTTATCGAAGACCCCTGCTTAGTCTGTGCGTGAGGTTACCCAGAGAAATATTTCCGGCTTTGAAGCCGTGAAAGCCTTCCGTCGAATGGGCTTCGAATCAGCGCGCCATACAGGTCCTACCACATCACGCGAAACGCTTCTGGAAAAATCATAGTCATCCCAACGCACAAACCCACAAAGCCCGGAACTCACTCCGGCATCCTTGCCCTAACCTGTCCCGCTAGAATATTTAAAGCAGCAGAGCGTGTGGTGAGCGGGTGACGAGGTTCGAACTCGCGACATCAACCTTGGCAAGGTTGCACTCTACCAACTGAGTTACACCCGCGTAGTGTACATAATGATTCGAACGGGAGAATTTTTCAAGTGTTTTTTATGGCTGGCTTGGCCTGCGCTTGCCAGTCAGTTCGGCCCCAGTCTGGATGGCGCGGATGATGTTGGTGGTGGATCGGCCAGGCACCATCTCGGCCAACACCACGCACCCGCCCGCTGCTTCTACGATTTCGCGCCCACTCACGTAGTGGGCCCAGTCGGCTCCCTTCACGAGCACTTCGGGCACGATCGCGGCAATCAGGTCGCGCGGCTCATCTTCCTCGAAGATCACCACGTAGTCCACACTGCGCAGGGCGGCGAGCACGGCGGCTCGGTCGTGCTGATTGTTGACAGGACGCGTGGGGCCCTTGGCACGGCGCACGGAGTCGTCGGAGTTCAGCCCCACGCAAAGCGCATCGCCCTGGCGTCTGGCAAACTCCAGATAAGTGATGTGGCCGCAGTGCAAGATGTCGAAACAGCCGTTGGTGAAGACGAGTTTTTTCCCTTGGGCGCGGAGTCGTTCCCGCTCTTCGCGCATGGCTTCGCGATCCAGAATGGCTGCTGAGAATTTTTTGCTCATACCAGTTCGCTTAGGGGCAGGTGCATTATTTTTTGGCGATGGGCATGCGCCAGCCTCGGCCAAAGGCACGCGGAGTGATGCGTAGACCGGGGGCAGCCTGGCGGCGTTTGTATTCGGCCTTCTCTACCATCGAGATAACACGACGCACGGTTTCCTCGGGAGCAATTTTCTTTGCGATGATGTCGCGGGCGCAAAGATGTTGTTCGACGTGAAGTTCTAAAATAGCATCCAGCACATCGTAAGGGGGCAGGCTATCCTGATCTTTTTGGTTTGGGCGCAGCTCGGCACTGGGTGGCTTGGTGATCGTGGATTTGGGGATGATCTCGCGGTGGCGGTTGATCCACTTCGCAAGACGGTAAACAAGGGTTTTGGGAGCGTCCGAGATCACGGCCAGTCCTCCGCACATGTCGCCGTATATGGTACAATAACCCACAGCCAGCTCGCTCTTGTTGCCGGTGGTGAGCACCATAGCTCCGGTTTTGTTGGACAGCGCCATAAGGGTGAGACCGCGAATGCGGGACTGGATGTTCTCCTCGGTTACATCCCAAACTTTGCCCACAAAGGCGGGCGCTAGTTGGTCCAGTACAGCTTGGAAGGTGTTGTCAATGGGTATCTGTAGAAAACCAATGTTAAGATTGTTAGCGAGTATCTGGGCATCCTTAACGCTTTCCTTGCTGGAGAAACGACTGGGCATTGCAACGCCGCTGACTCTGGTTGAACCGAGTGCTTTCGCAGCGATCACGGCCGTGACTGCTGAATCTATTCCTCCACTTAAGCCGATGATTACTTCCTTAAAACCACATTTACGTACATAATCTCGGGTGCCGATGACCAAAGCATCAAAAACGTCTTTTTCCACGGGAGGTGGCACATAGATGGTGCCCAACGATCCCAGGTCTGTGTCACAAATAAAAATGTCCTCTACAAAGCTTTTAGCAACAGCCATCAAGTTGCCAGAGGCATCGCACCAAAAACTATTTCCATCGAAAAGCAGTTCATCATTTCCCCCAACTTGATTGCAGAAAAATATTCTGATGTTATGACTGCGCGCTGCTGCTCGTAGCATATCGAAACGCAGTACTTGTTTTTCGACGTGCCAAGGAGATGCGGAAATGTTTATGACTGTTTTACAGTTATTTTCCGCAAGCTCAGCCAGCGGGTCGCAAGGATACCGCGGCCTTGGCCAGAATTTTTTATCATTCCAGACATCTTCGCATATAGTAACTCCGATTCGTTCATCGCCTAATTCAAAAAAGCAGGGATCACGACCAGCCTCGAAGTAAATTTCCTCTTCGAACACATCGTAGTTGGGTAAAAGGCGCTTCTTGAAAAATCCTTGAACAAAACCATCACGCAACAACGCGGCAATGTTATGCAAGGGCTTTCCAGAGCCGGGTAAAGAGCGAGAAATCGTGCCCACAAGCAGTGGCACGCGGGCACACTCTTTGGCTAATCTTGCCAGAGCTTTTTCCGCACGTTCGATGAAGCTGGGCCTGAAGAGCAAATCCAGCGGCGGGTATCCAGTAATTGCGAGTTCCGGAGCCACACAAAGCTGTACGTTTTGCAATACCGCTTTGTTGTGCGCCTCGGCGATTTTTTTGGTGTTTCCCTCGATATCACCTACAGTGGGGTTGATCTGGAGGAGGGCGATTCGCATGACGTTTTCAACTGATTCAAAGTGTGAATTGTCCGGCGCTTCCCTGGCCCTTGGTGTTTTGCGCGCGCTCACGGGTTTGCTGCAGATGATCCTCCTCGCGGGCTATTTCTTGAATGTGAGGTTCCCCTGATTCATCAGATTCGAGAAGAGCGATACGTTGCGATGCATTTTTTAGCAGATTTTCGCAGTGCTTTTTCAGCCTCATGCCTTCCTCATAGTGTGTCAAAATTTCTTCAAGTGGCATATCGCCAGACTCCATTTGACGAACGATCTTTTCGAGCCTCATCAATGCCTCCTCAAAGGTTAACTCAGGGATGATGTCTTTAGTTTCTGTCTTTTTTGAAGCCACTAGCAGCTTTTACTGGAATTATTGCTTTTGTGCAAAGAGATGTTCAGTCGCGTTCATCCTGCATAATTTTTGCAGCCAGCCTTCCGTCGCGAAGGCAGATCTTGACGTGTTCACCTGCGGAGATCTCTCGCACACTTTTCACGATGCGACCTTGTTCATTCAAAATCCAAGCGTAACCCAACCGCAGAACATTTTCTGGATTCAAGATTTGAAGCCGCTCTGCTAATGAAGCCAGGCGCATATTGAGAATTTGTATCACAGATGATGGGGTAAATATTTGCAGCTTCTGCAAGGCTAGTTGTAGTCGCTCTCTTTTCGTACGAACGAGCTGATTGCTTAAGCGCTCCAGCTCATAAGCGTTGTCATCCAACTTTTGGAAGTACAGCTCGGCAATCCGGCTCGGTCTGACTAATGCAAACGACGAACTGAGGCGTAAAATCATCTGCTCTTTTTTTGCAAGCCACATTCTGGCCAGATTCTTAAAACGTGAGGGCATCTGTTGCAGATGATCAATCAACACAGAATCGTCGGTGCTAAGCATTTCTGCCGCTGCGCTCGGCGTTGGGGCACGCAAATCTGCCACGAAGTCCACGATCGTCACATCTGTTTCATGCCCAATACCTGTCACCGTTGACACCGGGCAGTCCGCAAGAACTCTGGACAGTTCTTCATCGTTAAATGCCCACAAATCTTCCATACTACCGCCTCCGCGTATCAAAGCCAGCGCGTCAGCCGTGAGGCTGCCATCTCTCAACCATGAATTTATCTGCTTTAATCTTGTGGAGATTGTTTTTGCTGCTTCCGCACCCTGGACAGGTACATCCACCAGCAGGATTTGCGTACGTGGAGCACGTCGTGCAAGGACATTCAAAAAGTCCTGTAAAGCTGCGCCAGCGCGACTGGTGAACAGGATTATCTTTTTGATATACTTTGGAAGTGGCTTTTTTCTGCCCGCATCGAAAAGCCTTTCTTGAGCGAGCTTCTTTTTTAACGCCTCGAACCTAGCGCGTAAATCGCCTTCGCCTGCGGGGCGCACGCTTCGCACCACGATCTGGTACTGGCCGCGAGCCTCATAAACCCTGAGTTCACCTTCTGCCAGCACGCACATACCGTCTCGTAAGACATCCATTCGCGCCGAGGCGTTAGCACGGAATATAACCGCGGCAATCAGAGCAGATTCGTCTTTAAGAGTAAAATAACAATGTCCAGAACTTTGCCTGCGAAAATTCGAGATCTCACCAATCACTCTAACTTTGCCAAAGCTGGCTTCAATGATCTGCTTCACTGATGCCGTTAGCTCACTAACCGTTAGCACCGTCGGCTCACTCCGATCTTCCGAGCGAAAAAAAAGATCCATCTGAAAATTACTCACATCTCCAAGTATCTTATCAGAGCCAAATTTAGTCTCACAAATTTATTATCTGTTTGACAACCCAAAGCAACTGCTTAGCCTTCCGCTATGAAAATCATCCTTAATTACATGCTCGTCGTCACAGTTTCAGTCGTTTTGAGTGGTTGTGCCTCACAACCTAAGCAAACAAGTCAGCCCAGACACATGCAAGAAGAACGCATTCAAAGCTGGGGCAAGTAGTAAATGATTAGTTATACTACACTAAAAAAAATATATTATAATAGTAATTAAACTGATAGCAATATAATTTTTTCTAAAATTTTAATTGACTGTTTCTCCAGTCGGTGTAAAAACACCGATATGAAGATCACAGAACAGTCTAACGAGCTCCTTGCACTAGTTGACGAAAACGACAGACCTTTAGAGAACCCATCCGAAGGGCACCAAATATTTCGTCGTGGGGTAGCAATCTTAGTTTTCAACGCTAAAGAAGAAGTGCTCCTCCACCGGCCAAGATCCGAAACTGGCACCGCATTTCTGCCTTGGAAAAGCTCTGCCTATACCGCAGTGCTTAAGGGCGAAGACTATCGCGCTGCAGCTGTTCGTGCCATGAAAGAATTTTTCGGACTAGACGTTCATCCATTCAAATTTGAGTCGCTCGACTACAACCGCCCCAACCCGGAAAACGGTAACCGTTTTATTCATGGCTACATCTACCGCATTAGCGGTCCTATCGAATACATTCGCAGTGTTCCTGCTGAGACGACATGGTTTAAACCATCGGATATTCAATCCGCAGTTGTCGCAAAGAAGATCCAGCTTTCTGGCGCACTAACTCAAACTCTTCGCAATTACAACCGCTTGCAAGAATACAAGCGCAGAAAACACTCTGCTCTTCACACAAGTTTGAATGCGGAACGGCATCTTCGTTTAATCGAGAATTAAACTCAATCTACCAAGAAGCGCCAAACATTCTAATAGTATTGCGACACACCGTGTTTGAGTAGTTACTGGGTTGAATCGCTACAGCCGACATTACTCACCTTGTCCAGAGGAAATACATAACAGTGGTAAAGGAGGAATTTAACCGCTCCTCCCGCCAGCATGCCTGCGCCTACAGCAATGGCAGGCATTGCCGGAAAAAAAGACTCAAACACCACTGCCGTAGCATAATTCACTGCTGCAGATATCCCAAGTGCACCCAAGTATGGTACAAAAGCTTCCCTCATCGGTCTAATTGTTTTAAAGTTGTAAAAGTAGTTATACAAGAATCCCCAGAGAATCAGGACACACAGACTCACTCCATAGGCTGCTGTAAATGACAAACCAGCGCCTGGAATATAAATTCCATAATACTTGAATTCTAAACCCGAGCCCAGCCCCTGAGTGAGTGTGACACCTAAAAAATAACCCAATAATCCTCCCAGAAGAAATCTGAAGATACGCTGACTAAGCCTCATTCTTCTCAATTCATCTGCTGCGAAGCTTTGTGGTTTAATCGTCCCAGTACCTCGCCGACAAAATCTGACAGTTTCTCCAAAGCTATCCCAAGCAAAAATATAGAAAGGCAGAAAACAGGTACGTAGAAACGATCTTTGGGCTCCCCCACCGTGGAATGAAGCAACAGGAAGAAAAACCAACTTAAGCCGATCTGGACCACCCAAAGTCGCAGAGGACCTTTGAGACAAAATGGAAGAAATACACAAAACAGGGTAGTCATCAGTACCGGTGGCACCCACTCCCAGGGAAAAACGCGCGCAGAGATTTTCTTCAACAACTTAAGTGCTTTATTTTCCTGTGCATTTTCCTGCGCCAACGCAGGCTCGAAGTTAAATCCTTTATACAATTGAGACTCGGCATCACTTCGAGCATTTTCACCAGCATCACGAATATGCTTAATGTGCGGTCTCTTGGTTCGAAAACCTGTTTCCAAGTTCAGCTCAACAAATCTCTTCCAAAAATCTGCCAACGCCTTGTCCGGATGGCTCAAAATGACCTCCCAAGCAAGTGTTTTAAAAACCTGATCTACCTTTGGATATTTCTGGGGGCTCTGACTAATTATACCAATAACTGTATTGTTGATGTTTTTCCTCGCGTAACCATTGTCCCGCTTATTCATTGATAAATACACTTCCCATTTTGGACGCAAAGCAAGTGTCAGTTCAGGATATTTCTTGGATTCAACAAAACCCAAATGTGCCACCTGAGAGAAAAGCTCCTGACCTGCGTAAGAAAGAGACGAAAACTGAACTCCAGGAAATACCGAAATCCACGAAGGAAACAAAAAAACAGCAAAATAAACACCTAGAAAAGAAGCCGTTTTAAGCCAAGCCAAGCCCTGTTTTCTTGCAACCCACAAAAACGCTATTGCCGAGAAAAACGGAGCTAGAGGAAGGGTTGCCTTCACCATGTTCATAAGTGCAAGAAAAACCCCTGAAAGAATACAACACCTTAACGAATTTCTCTGCAACCCAAGGCCAAGAAACCCAAAACCCAGCATTGTGAAAAGTGCATGTGGCGTCTCATTCCGAATGAGGTGTGCCAGAAAGATCGGCACAGCGTAAAATGACGCACCCCAGCTAATAAGCAATAACCAAATCAAGGATTTCACCCCAAGCAACAACCGCAAGAAAACTAATGTCCCCAAAACTGTAAACCCAGAGATGCTCTGTTGGACTATAGCAACCAGTGGGAAGAAAATCTGCGGATACGCCGCTAACGGTATCAAAAAGAAAACGTATCCCCAACCTCGGTGGGACTCGATTTCATAGTTACCGTTCAAAATTTCAATCGCTGGTGCCAAGTAACTATTTGAATCGTCAGACAAAAGCGCAGATGGCACGGCAACATACATCAGCACACGAGGCAAAATTGCCAATGCGGTAATCACGCACCATACCGAAGGCTCCCACCACCGAGGCGGGGCATCTAACCAAGCGATTAATTTTTTTAATATATGAACAAAACCAAAAAAAAATTCATGCCAGTGCTTCATCGAAAAAAAACTTTTACTGATTCGACTTGGATCCACCCCTGAGAAGCACGACTTCGCAATCTGATCCTCACGACATCCGCTCCCGCGGGGATATCACAAAAAGCCGCATCACACGCAACCATCGGGTTGAAGTAAACCAGAGGTTGACGTGAAGCGATTTTTTTTTGATCTGCAAAAAACTCCAAATCCACGTCCAGCGGGTGCACTCGTGAGGCAGATGCACAAAAATAGACCCCGATGACGCCTTCCGAATCAGCGTCTTTTTTAGGCAATGAAAAATCCTCTTGAAACGAAAGAGGCTTTCTTAGCGATAAGGTGAGATTTTGCGGAATCCGCGGGTCAGTAACCTTCTTCACCAGTCCATCACTGCGGCGCAAATCAAAAAACCACAGATCTGGTCTGTTGTTCAGTGCAATGACCTGCATCGGAAAATATAAAGGAGGCTCCTGTGCATAAAAAGGTGATGCAAAATTCTGATCATCCGAATTTTGCTCCAGAAGCTTTCTTCGACTCAGCCACAGCTCCTTGTGGCGTAGCCAGACTTGCTGAGCATTGGCCAAATAATTCTCTTCCTCGTCTTCCAAAAAGTCTCCCACAATTCGCCAAGAAAGCTTACGGGCGTTCTTATAATCTGCCAGCGCACACAAGTCACGCATGCCAGTATGCGTTGCGATAACTGTATCTGTTTCAGTTTCTGCAATCAATCGAATGAGTTCCTGATCAAACCCAAAAGCAAATTTTCGACCTACAGTAAAAGCCAGCGGGATGACCGCAAGAACGATTATCAATCGGCTGTGTTTCAAAAGTAAATTTCCAAACAACTTATCCCGAAAAAATCGTGTGTATATCCATGAAATCCCCAGAACGGAAAGCAAGCTTAACGGCCATGCCAATGACGCAATGAAGCGCTCCCCATCGCGAATAAGAGGGCGCAACGGGTCCAGCCCCTGAATTGCACAACTGTATCCCAAATACAGCCACAAGGCCCAAAAACCGCAAATTCTGATATTTCGCTGAGCGGATCGTACTGACAGCAACAGCCCTATTAACGCCGTAGAATTAAAAATTACTTTCAGCACATTTCCTTCCCAAAGAGTGTCAAAAAAACGAAATGGCAACCACCATAAAGGCAGCGGCTCTGTGCCAGGCCTCCCACGCCCTGCAGAATTCGCAGTCAGGCTGTGCAAAAAATCGCCGTGTAACGAATAGTAAAACAATCCTTCAATACAAAAAAACAACATTCCAAAAAAAACAACAGCCGTAACTCGTAATGCCCTCTTAGCATGAACAAACAAGGCAGACAGCACCATGACTGGTACGACAATCAAACCCGTGAACCTATTTGCAAAGGCCAACTGGACTAACAACCCACACAACACAGAAGCTCCGAGCCAAGCCGTCGTTTTTTCTAAAGATAACACTCGCCAAAAGGCGAACATCGCAGCCGCCATCAACACCCCCTCCGATAGATCAGGCATCGGTCTGTGTAAGACTGGCTCCAGCAGAGGGTGGAATAGGTATATCACCATTGCCAGTGACTGTTTGCGCCAAGATTCTGCAAAAAGCTTGCGCGCCCAAAGCAACATCACTAACGCGCCCAAGGCATAATAAAACACTGGTTGTGCATAGTAACTTGGCAAACCCTTGGGAAGAACGTGCTGAAAAAACCAAATCACGCCCCAGACAGGCCAGCGCAAAGCATGGAATCCCTTGTCAAGCGCCTGACCAACTTCTGGGTCGTGAAAATGTATGGCAAAACTCCAGTAATCGAGATCATCGCCAAGCCATGGTTCGCGTAAATACAACGGTCCAATCAGAATGGCCGCAAGAAACCAAAACGTCGCAAAAGCCGCATTCCCAAATTTGTTTTGATATTGTTTTCCTAACATCTGAGGCAATAGCTGGGCCTTAAGTTGTAAGAATCAAGCTGCAAATTTTGAGAAAATTCAACTCAACCTGTCCTTAATAATTAAATACGGGAGAGGGTTATTCAATGAATTATTTCATCAAGTCCAATGAAGTTTCAGAATTGTGTTTATAGCATCTGATACACGGATAAAATTTGCCGATTGACCGTTGAATTTGAAATTTTAACCTAAGTACATAACATGAAAAAAATCCTTATCGTTGAAGATAACGAGCAAATTGCCAAACTTGAGCAGCTGAGTTTGAGTCAAGCAGGCTTCCACGTTGAAGTGGTCAAAGATGGAAACAAGGCACAGGAACGAATTCAGCGCGAGTCTTTCGACTTGCTGATACTCGATGTCATGATTCCTGGCGTTACTGGTTTTGAACTAGCTCTCATTGCACGTCAAAGTATGGGGTTTAAAGTACGAATTATGATGGTTTCTGGAATTCTAAACGGAAATGAACATGGTAGCACCTCAAGTAGCTCTAGATGCGATGCTGATGCATTTCTTTTCAAGCCCTTTCAAATGAAGGACCTCGTCTCGAAGGTCAAAGAACTACTGACTGAATAACTTCGCACAACAGGCTAACTACTCCTGATTTATGCCTGTGATAGATTGGTTCACACAGCCGCTGGGGTTTGCATTCTTCCGCAATGCATTTTTCGCGTCACTGATTCTATGTGTGATTTGTGGTCCAATTGCAGTTTACGTTGTTTTAAGGCGAATGTCTTTTCTTGCAGGAGCCCTTTGCCACACCATTCTTCCAGGCATAGCTTTTGGTTACTTTCATCAGATCAACCTCTTTCTCTGCGCACTGGTAAGTGGTGTAGCCGCAGCTCTGGGCATTTCGGTCATTACGCAAGACGGGCGAGTAAAAGAGGACGCCGCGATAGGTATTGTCTTCACTGGCATGTTTGCACTTGGGATCATTTACATCTCTGCAAGGCAATCCTTTCGTGATTTGAGCTCTATACTTTTCGGAAATATTCTCGCTGTTACCCCGCAAGACATTTTGCTTCTCGGCATGAACGCGATTTTTATATTAGTTAACATCATAATCTTTCATAAAGAGCTCATGCTGTCAACAATGGACCCTGGTTATGCCAAATCCATCGGGATGCCTGTAGAAAAGCTTCGCCTTCTCGTTACCGTGTTGGTTGCGTTTGCAGTTGTCTCCGCAATCCAGGCCGTCGGCGTTATCCTGACAGCCGCTTTACTCATCACCCCAGGTAGTACAGCCGGACTACTATCGCGCAGGTTAATACCCATGATGCTTGTCTCAGTGTTAGTCGCTTGCATAAGTTCCATATGCGGTCTGCTAATCTCATGGCATCTGGATATCTCAGCTGGTCCTGCAATAGTGATAACCGCAACACTCATCTTCTTACTTGCCCAGGCTGGGGTGAGTATCAGGCGTGCGTTAAAACCCCGTGTCACTTGACTAATCCCACATCAAAAACATAATCAAGCTATGCCTGTCACGCCGATGCAGCGCTTCGAGGAGTTTCTTCTCAAAAAAAAAGTCCGCCGAACCGCGCAACGCGACGCAATTGTCAAGTGCGTTTTCTCCACGACTAAACACTTCACTGCCGAGGAACTGCTCGAAGAAGCTCGCAAAATCGATCGCCGCGTCTCGCGAGCCACGGTTTATCGCACCCTGCCTCTGTTGGTAGAAAGCGGTCTCCTGGCGGAGCACGATTTTGGCGGGCCGAGCAAAGTGTATGATCCCAACGTAGCTGAACACCCGCGGCATAATCACCTCATCTGCGAAGACTGCGATAAGATCGTTGAATTCGAAGATGACGAACTGGATCGACGCGAAGACAGAATTACCCGTGAGCTTGGATTCACGCCGGCCAAAAAATCTGTTCAGATCCGCGCTAATTGCCAAAGGCTGCGTTCACAAGGACACTGCGAATCTCGCAAATAAACACGTTGTGATCCAGGCGCTACTCATAGATCTTGACGACACTCTCCTTGCCGATGAGTCCGAAACCCACCGTGCCCTCGGTGCCATTGCACACCAATTCAAATCTCCCAATCCTGAAAAATTCACCGCCGCGGCCATCGCCGCCGCACGAGATGCATGGCTGGAAAATCCCGCCCTCGAGTGGTGCCAGATGCTTGGTCATTCTGCCCTGGAAGGCCTCTGGTGCGATTATTCTGGCGAAGATACCCTCCTCAATGAGCTAGCGGCGTGGCAACCCAAATTTTTAGCGCGTGTTTGGCACCATGCCTTGCAAGAATCACACACAAAATTTCCCGAGAACATCACCCAAATTTCTCAATCCTACCGAGCTGAGCGTAATCGTCTCCACCCTTGGATGCCAGGAGCCAAGGAGATTCTTTATGTTCTCGAAAAAAAACTTCCCCTCGCCATCTTAACTAACGGGATATCCAGCCTTCAGTGGGAAAAGATCAACCGCTCTGGAATCCGCCAGCGTTTTTCTCTAATCGTAGTTTCACAAGACTTTGGCCTCGGCAAACCCCGGCCGGAAATCTTCCTCCACACTGCAGAGAAACTAGGCGTTTCTCCTAAACATTGCCTTATGGTCGGCAACAACCCCGCCTCAGATATCGCCGGAGCACATGCCGCTGGCATGGCATCATGCTGGCTTCGAATTCAGCAACACATCTCCTACCCCTCGCACATTCCACCACCCACACACAGCATCACAGATCTTCGCCAGCTGCTTAAAATCCCTGCAATATCACCTTGCGTTCAACGCACAGCAGAAAGTGAACTTTACTTGCACTCCCAAAATCCAACGTCCAGCATCGGCCCATGAACATCCACGAGTATCAGGCCAAAGAGCTTTTCCAAAAATTCTCCGTCCCCACACCGCCGGGCCGAGTAGCCCACACCCCAGAAGAAGCCGAAGCGGTCGCCTCCTCCCTTAAGACCAACCATCTCGTCGTCAAAGCCCAGATCCACGCGGGCGGTCGCGGCAAGGGCACCTTCAAAAACGGCTTCCAAGGAGGCGTCCATCTTGTAAAAACCCCAGGCCAAGTGCGCGACATCGCTGCCAAAATGCTTGGCCAGACCCTCGTCACCCACCAGACCGGCCCAGATGGCAAACTCGTCTCAAAAGTCCTTGTTGCCGAAGCTAAAGACATCTCCCACGAATACTACTTTGCCATCCTGCTCGATCGCACTACATACGCTCCCCTTATCATCGCCTCCACACGCGGCGGTATGGACATCGAAAAAGTCGCCGAAGAAACCCCTCAACTCATCATCCGAGAACCCATCCACCCTCTCTTGGGGCTCCAACCCTACCAGTCTCGCAATCTTGCCAAACGCCTCGGCTTTACCTCTGCCCAGATGCGTGCTGCCTGCCAAGTCTTTGACGCCCTCTACCGGATGTTTATTTCCTGCGATTGTTCGCTGGTAGAAATCAATCCTCTCGCCCTCACTCCTGGCGGCGAAGTACTTGCCCTCGATGCCAAATTCGGCTTCGACGAAAACGCCCTTTATCGTCACCCCGAAATCGCTGCCCTGCGCGATATCACCGAAGAAGACCCCCGCGAAGTTGAAGCCTCCAAATACCACCTCAACTACATCGGCCTCGATGGCAACATCGCCTGCCTCGTCAACGGTGCAGGCCTCGCCATGGCCACTATGGACATCATCCAATATCACGGTGGACGCCCAGCCAACTTCCTCGACGTCGGCGGCGGCGCCTCAGAAGAGCAAGTCACCGAAGCCTTCAAAATCCTTATCTCCGACAAAAACGTAAAAGCCATCCTCGTCAACATCTTCGGCGGGATCATGAAATGCGACATCATAGCCCAAGGAATCATAAACGCGGTCAAAACCATCAACCTTACCGTGCCACTCGTCGTGCGGCTCGAAGGCACCAATGTCGAACTCGGCAAAAAACTCCTCCAAGACTCTCGCCTCCCCATCACCACTGCCGACGACCTCAACGACGCCGCCCAAAAAGCCGTCGCCGCCACCAAATAACCAACCCTTTTTTGCAAAAAGCCAACCAACGCGTACAGTACAACACCATGACGACAGCCACACAGACCGCACCAGCCACCACATCAACACCACCCACAGCACCAGCACCGGAACTCATCGACGTCCAGATCGATGGCCAGTGGGTCCAAGTCCCCAAGGGCATCAACGCCATCGAAGCTGCCAAACTCTTCGGAAAATTCATCCCTCACTACTGCTACCACCCCAAACTCCAAGTCGTCGGCAACTGCCGCATGTGCCTCATCGAGCTGGGCACTCCCAAAATGGGCCCCGACAAAAAACCCGAACTCGGCCCCGATGGCCGCCCCCTCATCAACTGGATGCCCCGCCCCCAAATCGGCTGCGCCACCAACCTGGCCCCAGGCATGGCCATCCGCACCGACTCAAAACTCGTGCAAGACTGCCGCAACGGCGTCATGGAATTCCTCCTCATCAACCACCCCCTCGACTGCCCCATCTGCGATCAGGCTGGCGAATGCAAACTCCAGGAATACTCCCTCGACTACGGCACCGGCGGCTCCCGCTTCATCGAGCAGAAAAACAAAAAACCCAAAGCCGTGGACATCGGCAAACACATCATCCTCGACGACGAACGCTGCATCCTCTGCTCCCGCTGCATCCGCTTCATGAAAGACATCGCCCACGACGACTGCCTCGGCTTCGTCCAACGCGGCTCCCAATCCTACCTCACCATCTACCCTGGCAAACGTCTCGACAACCCCTATTCCCTCAACACTGTGGACATCTGCCCCGTCGGTGCCCTCACATCCAAAGACTTCCGCTTCAAAATGCGCGTCTGGTTCCTCAAAGAAACCAAATCCATTGACCCCCTCAACGGCCTCGGCGCCAACATCCTCATCGGCTCGCGCGAAGGCAAAGTTTACCGCATCACTCCGCGCGAAAACGAAGCCGTCAACCAATGCTGGCTGCACGACGACTCCCGCTTCACCTTCCACGCCCTCCAAACGGAAGACCGCCTCAAAGCCCCCCTTGCCCGCGTCGGCTCCCGACACCTCCCCGGCGAATGGGACGATGTACTGCGCCGCGTCGGCAACCTCCTCCGCTCCACCCCGCCCGAACGCATCGCCATCCTCGCCTCCGGGCGCATGACCACTGAAGAGCTCTACCTCACCCGCCTCCTCAAAGAAGTGGCCGGTGGCGACGCCATCCTCTGCGACATCCTCCCCCGCCCGCAGCAGCCCGACGGCTTCCTCGTCCCCGACGACGGTAACCCCAACACCAACGGCGCAAAAATTGCTGGCATCTCCCACAACGGCGAACTCCTCCACGAAATGGCAGTGGGCATTCGAGAAAAGCACTTCGACCTGGTGCTTGCTCTGCACGAAGACCTCGCCGACCTGCGCCTCACCGATCAGGACATCGCCAAAATCCCCCACCTCATCACCCTCGCACTCCGACCTAACACCAGCACCCAGCACGCCGAATACATCCTGCCTGCCGCTGGCTTCACTGAAAAACGCGGAACATTCATCAACATCCACGGACGCATCCAACGCCTCAACCGCGCCGTCCCACCCCCAGGTAATGCCCGCGACGACTGGGAAATCCTCAACGAACTCATCTCTGGCTTCGGCAAGGGCGGCTTCGTCTCCTTCGACGACGTCTTCAAGAGCATGTGCACCGACCTCAAACCGCTCGGCGGCCTCACCTGGGCCAAAATCGGCGACCTCGGCTACCAACTGAGCCTCTGAACACATCTCCCCAGACCTTGCACGCAAAGCGGTCAACCCAAGCGTCCAACCCTGATTGAAGCTCAACTTTAGTCGTTGAGAAAATTCTCTCTCATCTCAAGTACGGCGAGCCATCTACTCCCCATCCCAAATTCTTTCCATCGGAACACTTGAGGATACCGTCTTTGTCGTCACTGATTTTTCCTGTCGCACCAATCGTGCGCCGGTTCAGAGGCAGTAACTTAGAAAGCGGGCAGTGAGGACGCCAGTGACGGAAGCGTAGGCTTCCAGCCCGCGTATTTTCGCTGAGGGGAGCGCGGACTTCCAGCCCGCGAGCTTTCGCGGCCAAGATGGCCGCGCTCCCTTTTTTTTAGCGGACGCCTGGAGGTTAGTGCCCCCTAGCACTGTTAAAGAGACTTTTGTCATTTCGAGGATGCTCAGCACTCGAGAAATCTTCGCCGCCCGATATGTTGGGAAAGATTCCTCGCTACGCTCGGAATGACAAGACTAGTGCTAGGAATGACACAAGTAGTGCTCGAAATGAAAAACAGCTGAAAGCGGAGGGTGAGGGTGACAGTGACGCGAGCGCGAGCTTCCAGCCCGCGAGCTTTCGCGGCCAAGATGGCCGCGCTCCCTTTTTTTTAGCGGACGCTTGGGAGGAGGCTTTCTTTATAGGGTTGAGGGGACGTTTGTCATTTCGAGGATGCTCAGCACTCGAGAAATCTTCGCCGCCCGATACCTTGGGAAAGATTCCTCGCTGCACTTTGTGAGAAGATTGCTGGCTGCGCTGGGAATGACAAAACCGGGGCTCGGAATGACATGTTTGTAAATGGTGAAAGGCTAGGGTGTTTGCTTTGGACAACATTGCACGAGTGCTTGGAGGACGGGTGCGTTTGACGGATAAGAGTGGACGGGGAGGACGCCGGCCCTCCCGTGTTTTTTGGCCGGATGCGTGCGCAGGTTTGTCACACGATAGTAAGGCGGGTGCGGGTGGTGTAAGGCAGGCCCAGGGCGGTGATGGCGAGGGTGGGGTCGGTGCCGGCGGGGCCAAGGGCGATGAAGAGGACTTGGTCTTGGTCGTGTTGGAGGAGGGGGTGGAGGTCGGCTTGAAGTTGGCGCAGATGGGTGTCGTCGAGGAGGCATTCGAAGACGGAGTATTTGAGGCGGTGGCCGTAGCCTTCGAGGAGTTTGGCGGTGCGGCGGAGGCGGCGGGGGTCGCAGATGTCGTAGCTGACGAGGTAGCGGGTGCGGCTCATGCGGAATGGAGAGTGTGTGAGCAGTGCTGTGAGATGGAGGCAAGAGATCTCTGGCTAAGATATGAAGGACAGGCCATGGATGTTGTAAGAAGAGAGAGTTTTGTCTGCCGTGAGGAAGGTAAGTTTGTGGGTGATGGCCGTCCAGATGAGCATGCGGTCGAAGGGGTCTCGGTGTTTTTCAATTTGTGGCAGTTTGTGGAAGGTGGCGGCTGCTAGGGCTTCGAGCGGGAGGATCTCCCAGGCCATTTGATGGACGTATTGGGGGATGTCGTCGGGCTCGGATGGGCCAAGGCTGAGTTTACGGAGGGAGTGTTTGAGGGAGATTTCCCAAAAGCTGACGGTGCTGACGAGGATGTGGTTGTTTGTGTTTTCAAGGGTGGCGCGAACCTTGGGCGAGAGCTTGCGGGGCGACTGGAGTGCCCAGAGGAGCACACAAGTATCAACCAAGTAATTCATGTTTTGAGGAACTCTTCATCGGTCATTTTCCAATCCTGAGAGAAGCGGACTTGGAGTTTGTGGGAGAACTTGCCGAGGCGACGTTTTTGGGGTTTGGCCTTAGGTGGTGAGGTGAGCAGGGCCACAGGACGGCGAGCTCGGCCGTAAGTGATGGCCACACAGTGGCCTTGTGAGACTGTGGCCAAGGCTTCTGTGAAGCGGGATTTGAATTCCGCGACAGTCATTTTTACTGTTTTCATGGGTGGTAAGAAGAGTGGCTTGAGTGTTTTAAGGAAGATCTTAGCGATGATTCAACTTGTCAAGTTGTTAAGTTGACAAGTTGACATTTTTTTACAGACAAAGGGAGTGTTGGGGATGATGCCGACGTGGCGGTGAATGTAGTGCGGGTGCGGCTCATGGATTTAGCGGGTGGTGAAGCCGTGGTAGGCGGGGGCTTCGCCGCGGTAGAAGCGCCAGAGTTGGCGGGCTTGGACTTCGAACATGCGACGGTAGCTCATTTTGTAGGCGAATTGGGGGTGGGTGATTTCGGTGTCCATGCGGCGAAACCAGGCTTCCCAGAAGCGTTTGCGGCCGGTTTCGTTGAGGAAGGTGCCGTTGGCGGAGCGGATGAAGTCGGCGGGGTCGAGTTCGTTGCGGTTGATGAGGGAGATGGCGACGCTGTCGGGGACGAGGGGGCGGAATTCTTCCATGAGGTCGAGGGCGAGGGCGGGGCGGCCGTAGCGGGGTTGGTGAAGGAAGCCGAGGAACGGGTCGAGGCCGACGGCGTGGCAGATACCGGTGAGTTCTTTGGCGAGCATGGAGTAGCCGAGGGAGAGGAGGGCGTTGATGGGGTCGCGTGGGGGGCGGCGGTTGCGGCCTTGCCAGTCGAAGGTCCAACGCTGTGGGTCTTTGATCATGGTGGGGAAGTGTTCGAAGTAGAGGGCGGCGGCGGAGCCTTCGATGCCGAGGAGTTCTTGGAGGTCGCGGGCTTCGGCGGTGGCGTCGCGGAAGTGGGCGAGGAGGTTGAGGATG
>CALLMV010000005.1 GCA_938005615.1 uncultured Verrucomicrobiae bacterium | reverse complement strand
CCGATTTCCACACCCGAGCTTTTGGATAAAATCCACACAGCCCCAACTGCTGAATCTGTCGTTGCCGTTGCGACTGCACTCACCACAGTGCCCTCCACACACAACACCGATCCGAAGATCACCCGATTGCTCCAGCAGCGCAGCAAAATGTATTCTGGCGAAATTCCCCTCGACTGGGCAGCCGCGGAACTTCTCGCATTCGGTACTCTACTCTCTCAAGGCATCCCGGTACGCCTCAGTGGCCAAGACTCCCGCCGCGGCACATTCTCCCAGCGCCACTGCGTCGTCTACGACACCAAAACACGCGAACGCTACATCCCGCTCAAACACATTTCCCCAAACCAGGCTACATTCTGTGTTTACAACTCCCCCCTCTCCGAAGCTGCCGTCCTCGGCTTCGACTTTGGTTACGCACTCGACTACCCCAAAATGCTCTGCATCTGGGAAGCCCAATTTGGTGACTTTGCCAACGGTGCCCAAGCTATCATTGACCAATACATCACTTCGTCAGAATCAAAATGGGGCGTCACCAACGGCATCGTGCTCATGCTTCCACACGGATATCACGGTCAAGGCCCGGAACACTCAAGTGCACGACTAGAGCGATTCCTCCAAGCCTGTGCTGAAGATAACATCCAAGTTGCCCACTGCACAACTCCGGCACAACACTTCCACATCCTGCGACGCCAAGCCCTGCGCGATATCAAAAAGCCCCTGATTCTGATGACGCCCAAAGGTCTGCTTCGCTATGCACCCTGCTCCTCGCCTCTGCAGGACATCCTCCAAGGCGAATTTCACGAAATCCTGCCCGATCCCTCCCTCCCCTCAGGGGCCAAAAAAGTCATCCTTTGCTCGGGCAAAGTGTATTACGACCTCGTCGAATACCGCCAGAAACATAACATTGCTGACACCGCTATCATCCGCATCGAGCAACTCTACCCCTTGCACCGCACTGCTCTTGCGGAAGCTCTCGCTGCCCACCCCGGAGCCACAGTCACCTGGTGTCAAGAAGAGTCCCAAAACATGGGCCCTTGGAGTTATATTTCCCCAATTCTCTACAATATGCTAGGCGCTTTCCCAGCATATGCCGGACGCGATGCCTCTGCCAGCCCTGCTACTGGCTCTGATGCCATCCACAAACTTGAACAAGCCGACCTTGTCGAACGTGCTTTTCTTTAAAATGACCATAAGAATGATTGCTGCAGTTTCGCGTTTCAACTGGAATTAGTGTAGAAGTCACGGCATCCTTTTATTGCGGTGTAACGTACGAATTGGCAGATTAGTAACTGTCCTCACCTCGGAGCTGTACGAAAGACTCAAGTGCATTTTTTTCCGAAGCGTCAGAAATTTTTGATGATGTGTTTGATGATTTTTCCAAGAGACATTCAAGACACCAAGCAAGAAAGATTTCAAAGCTGAAACAAATCCTTGCTGATCACGGCCAAGCTCAATAATTCACACAGTAACGCAACGACTGGGTAGCTCTCAAAGTCGAAGAAATGGCAGGATCCCTCAAACTCACAGAACTCACAATTTTAGAGGGCGCTGCCGATGTGACTGTCGGCTCGGTGCCAGTGGCTTGAACTGGGGTAATGGCGAGAAAGAAAGCAAGCATTTCGCCAAGAGCTGCTGGTACGCGTGCGTCATCTCGTTTTCACAAGGGAATGTTTTCACGCTTGGTACTTTGAGGGTTACATAAACGGAACACCTCGCTCCAACGTCATAGAAGTCTTCAAGCCATATTACGCGTTAACTCTCAACGTAATCTGGGCCATGAACACAGGGAGATTTCAGGAAAGTTTACCTGGAGCGCGAAGTTGTTTGTGCTGTTGCTGGGTAAAAAGTAAACGGCAGAATGCTAGTGGCTGTCGCTATTTACCCCCATAGCCATGCTGCGGCTCCAAAAGTCTGGCACTACGGTTCCGGCAGCTTTACGAGTTGTAATAATGTTCTAAGCCGCGACTGTTAAGTAATTATGTTAACCCATACGGGCTCAAAGCTTGCGCCTCGACTTTTTGGGACATATAACCGGGCATGAAATTAAAGCGCCTAGCGACACAGGTTCTTTTTCTTTTTCTTCTTGTTATTGCTGCTCCCTGGATTTCAGCGCAAGTTGCTGAAAACACCTCGAGCTCAGTAGCTGCCAACCAAGAAGCACCTACCTTGCTGGACGTGCTAAAAAAAGGTGGTTGGGCGGTATTCGTTTTAAGTATCGTGTCTGTTGTCGCTTTGGTGCTGATTTTTTATAATTTACTTGCTGTACGCCGCGGCACCATTGTGACCGAACGGTTCCTGAACGCTGTTGATGCCTATCTGCATAAAGGTGACTTGCCTGGGCTGGTCGCCTACTCCGCAGGTGAAAAGGAAGTACTGGCTCGCATCGTCCAACACACTTTACAATTCGGAACGCGTAATCCCGGTACACGCATTTCTGTGCTGCGAGACATCGCAGAAACAGAAGGTTCCCGACAATCTTCGCGGCTCTACCAATCGGTCTCTTATCTTTACGATATTGGCATCATCGCGCCAATGATAGGGCTGGCGGGTACAGTCACAGGCATGATTCTGAGCTTTCAGGTGCTCGGCGGAGCAGGTGAGGCCAGTATCCGCCCTTCCGCTCTGGCAGATGGCGTGGCTGAGGCTCTGATCGCTACGGCCGCGGGCCTCGTGGTAGGCACGCCAGCGATGATTTTTTACGCTATATTCAAGGGTCGTGTTCAGAACCTGGTCTCTGAGCTGGAGGCGGCCACTACGGCATTTATGGCGCAAATCGAGACATACTACTCCCGTGCCGGCGGTCCGGAGGCGCAATCCATTGGCGTGCGCCAGCAAAATTCCCCGGTTGCAGCTGGTGGGTTATCAACCTCAGGAAAACCCTCCGAAGATAGGCCATATTCCAAACTTTAAAGTGCTATGAATTTCCAGCGCAAAGTGGACTTCCATCCTCCGGGTTTTAACATCACACCGCTTCTGGATATTCTCTTGGTGTTGATAATTTTCTTTATTCTGACTTGGTCTTTCAGCCGAGATGAACGCGACCTGACGATTCAGGTGCCAACGGCAAAGCATGCCGAGCCTTCGCGTCCTGTACCCGGCGAGATCATCGTCAACGTGCTCCCGGATGGTACGATTAACTTAAACCAACGTGTGCTGACAGAAGATGAGCTGCGTGAAATTCTCTCCCGCGTAATCCGGGATTTTCCCGAGCAAGCGATCATTGTTCGTGCAGACGGTGAGGTGCCTTATAGAAATATCATTGCCATACTGGACGTGGCGAGCGCCGCTAACGTTAAAAACATTTCGTTTGCAACACGGCCCGAGGAAAGTAACTAGCTCGCTGTTTTAAAAAGACTCGAGTCGAGATTTAGGGTCTTCAACTAAGGTTTCATTTGTAGCAGGCTCTGGAGTAAGTTCCAGAGTAAGCGTTGGAGTAGGTTCTGGAGTAAGTTCTGGAGTAAGTTCTGGAGTAGGTGACGGCGTGGGCTTGCTTAATGTATCTTCAAACTTGTGGAGTTGAACACTGATACCGCCGACTTCATCGAGGTATCTCTGCACCATGTTATGCCAATGATCCAGATTCGGACGGCGATGGGGTTTCTCAACGGTGTCATTGAATATAAGGTATGTGACACTCAAGTCGCTTACTGCACGACGCAAACCGCTGACCGTAGGATCGATTTCCCGACAAATCCGCAGAGATGCTTCACCGATTTTAGCGGCGGGTCCATATTCTCCAACGATGGCGGGAAACACTCTGTTTTCATGGATGACAGCCGCGTAGTCACCTATCTGCGGGGCACCGGTGCCTCTCATAGAGAGAGGAATAACAATGAAAGGGTCATTTTGAGCGACCAAGAAGCTCCGTGCCTGTAAATCTGCGATGAGTCGTCGAAGGTAGTCTATGGAGCTGCGGAGGGCGCGTTTACGCTCATCCGTGGTACCGGGCGTGTTTAATTCGGTTTCACGATCTTTGATCAACTGCCTGTATTGAGGTATTAGAGGATTTTCCGGAGTGCGAGAGGTACGTGCCCATCCGTAAGTGGTGATGGGCTGAAAGCTGGGCGAAGTAGTGTCATATTCCAGGGTGCGTTCAGGATCGGTGCCATCCGTAACGACATCCATATCAGCCTGAATAAGCGTGACCCGTCGTCCTGTTTTGGGATGTCGCAGCTTGAGGATGGTTTGGCAATCGTAAAAGTTATGCCGGGAGACAAGTTGGCTCAGGATAGAAAGATTAGATCGATTATTTTTTATCTTTTCTTCATAAAGCAGGTCGAAGTAACGAGACACACGAGCGCTCTCCATCATGCTTTCCAAGCCGGGCAGTACTTCGTGCAACTTGCTGC
Organism: uncultured Verrucomicrobiae bacterium; assembly: GCA_938005615.1. Lineage (GTDB taxonomy): Bacteria > Verrucomicrobiota > Verrucomicrobiia > JADLBR01 > CALLMV01 > CALLMV01. The sequence continues at coordinate 101,311 of CALLMV010000005.1, read as the reverse complement.
TTGTGCGCAGCAATTCCTCGAGTGTGCTTGCAGCCGTGGGCACGGTGTTAATGAAAAGGAAATTCATGACGTAGGATTGGTCGCGAAGCCTTTCCTCGCTGGCCAACCCCCCTTCGGCTAGCTCGAGGGTACGATTTGCGATAATACCATTCCAGAGTTGTGCGGTTCTCAGTTCCTGGCGTGGTATGCGTATTAGCGCGGGTCTTGATTCTTCGGGCAGTGGTGGCTCGGTGGTCGGCTCCGGCTCAGGCACTGTGATGATTTGAGGAGTAGGTGTTGCGACCGCTCGTGGGGTGGGACGGGGAGGCAGACTGATACCGATTTTTTCTGCAGGGAAGCCAAGTTTTCTGTGTGCACGGCGGGCATAACCCTCAAGCCAAGGAGCTGCAAAGAACATGAATGCCAATATAGCAAGAAACAAAAGTACGAACAAAGCTCTGAAAACGAATTTCATACACCATGGATCTATTTAAGTTCTTACAGCTAAAGAATCTTTTATGAAACTAACAAAAATTTAATTATTCTAGTTACTCAGCTGAAACAATTAAAAAAGCTACTATTTTACTCAACTTTGAGGGCTAAAGAGATTCTTGATGTGATTTTTTTCTCAAGATCGCTTGATTTTTTTTAATGCTTGTCAGAGCACGACAAAGATTATTTAAAAAAATGCATTAAGTAAACTGATGCTTGACAATCAAAAGGAATGTTGTCTAGAGAGCAAGGCATTAAAAATCCAAACTTTTTTTATTAAAAACTGATGGAAGCTAAAAATGACAGGCGAGTAATTACTGCACTCTGTACATTGGCCCTATTTTACTTCTCCTGTTGCCAATCTGTATTAGCACAAACAAAAACACGTCCTCTCGGGGTGCGTAATTCTGCTCATGTAACGTATAAAGAACAACGCCTCGCCAGCTCTAAGAAAAAAAACCAAAACAATATTGACCCTAAATTGCTGGTAGCTGTGAATATTGCTGTACTGCGCGCTCGAACTCGTTCGATTAACCGTTGTTGGCGATATGTTAAGAAGGCGTTAGTTGAGGCTGAAGTAGTGGATCAGTACCCTGGGACAAAGTATGCTAAGCAAGCTGGCCATGAATTAGTCAAATTTGGCTTTCAGCCCATCGAAGTGAAGGACCCTTTCGATGCGCCTGTGGGATCAATTCTGGTGTATGGTGGTCGTGGACCTGGTCATGTCGAGTTTCGCACGGAATTCGGATTTGTCAGTGATTTTATCTCCTATCAACCTTCACCACGTCCTTTAATTGGTGTATTTGTCAAAGCCTACACTGGGAGCTGACCTAGGAAATTTTTTTTAAAATTAGTAAAGTGCATATTTGTTCTGCGCCCTGTCTGACAAAGTTCCAAGATTTCGCAGTTGATACAATCAGGTTTACGAGCGTGACAGCGTTTTCTTCCGTGCCAGATTAACAAATGTGATAGTTTGCACCAGTGCTTTTGAGGAAATAGTGCCGAAAGTGTTGTTTCGATTTTTTCCGGTTCTGAATGGCGGGTCAAACCTAACCTTTGTGAGAGACGCTTGACGTGCGTGTCAACCACAACACCTGCAGGGCTGTTAAATGCATCGCCTAGAACAACGTTTGCGGTTTTGCGTCCTACACCGGGTAGTGAAGTGAGTTGTTCGACATTTTGAGGTACTTTCCCTCCGTATTCCGACATAATTTTTTTTGCGCAGGCAATCAAGTTGCGGGCTTTTGTCCGGTAAAAGCCTGTTGGGCGAATAATTTGTTCTAGCTCTGATTGCTTTGCCATAGAAAGCTTTTCTGCGTTTGGGTAAGTTCTGAACAAAAGTGGAGTAACCATATTGACACGTGCATCCGTACATTGAGCAGAGAGAATTGTGGCACAAAGAAGCTCAAATGGATTGCTGTGCGTGAGCTCACAGTGAGCGTTTGGGTAAACGCTATCAAGCAGAGAAAAAATTTTCTCTGCGTTAGCTCTGCGAACATAGGAGGGATTGCGGCGCATAGTTTGTCTGTTTGGGCTTAAGTGGTTATAGTTACATCATAAGTGTTTAAGATCTATTCTAAGTTGGCCTAAAAGCCACATATCAAATAAGTACTTGTTGATCGAAATTCAAAACTATACAATATATAGTGGTGTTAGCAAAAGAAGTAACACATTTTACAAGAGAAGAAGCGGCGATTATCCGTCAAAAGTTGCGAAAGTGGTATCGTGCAAATGCCAGGGATTTGCCTTGGCGGCAAACAAACGATCCGTACGCAATTCTGGTTTCTGAGTTCATGCTGCAACAAACGACAGTTTCGGTCGTCATTCCCTACTACATGCGTTGGATGGAGCGTTTCCCAAATGTCTTTGAATTGGCTCGGGCGGAAGAACAAGTCGTTCTGCGATACTGGCAGGGGCTAGGTTACTATTCTCGTGCGAAAAATTTGTTGCGTGCAGCGCGTCACTTGGTGGTTAACTCGCGCGGGCGGTTTCCGACTTCTCCGCGCGAATTGATGGGGCTTCCTGGTGTGGGGCCTTACACGGCTGGGGCTGTGGCGGCGTTTGCATTTGATCTGCCTTGTGTGGTGCTCGACACAAATATTATCCGCGTATTGGCGCGCTTGACCAACTACACACAACCTGTGGATACGGCGACCGGAAGGGCGTATCTGGAGGCAGCGGCCCGTTCGCTTCTGCCTACGCGAGATGGGGGACTGCATAATTCCTCGCTGATGGAGTTGGGTGCTTTGGTTTGTACCGTGCGCAATCCGCAGTGTCTGATGTGTCCGTTGCGCTCTCACTGTAATGCTGCTGACCCCGAGGCGATTCCCGCAAAGTCTGCCCGCAAACCGGTGGGGGTGGTTACCAAACATGCTTTTTTCTTCGTGTCGAGCGGTTCTGTATTGTTGCAGCTCAGCAAGGGACCTCACTGGCGGGACATGTGGACGCTGCCCTTGACTCCTCAGGCCCCTAGGGAGCGGGAGCCACTGCTGGAGGAGCATTACACTGTTACGCGATTTAAAAGTATTTTGTGTGTTTATGAGGCTACAGCGCAGGACGTGGAATACTTATCAGACGCCCGCTTTTTTGATCTGGAGGAGCTTGAGCATATCCCCATGCCAATGCCTCACAGGCGTGTGCTTAACAGGTTACTATCTTTGGAATCGTGTGGTCCTTTTGTGCCAAAAAAAACGACGTCTGTGTTTTGTTGAGACGTCGTGTTGAGTGCACTACCCAATTGGCAGGATTATCCAGGAGTTCCACCTGGTGATGTCTTGTAGGAATAGCTTAGATTATTAGATTGGATCTGTCTAAAGGCCAATGATGCTTGTGCTGTGAAGGGAAATTCTTGAAAGATGTTGCTTAATCGCATGAAATGTCATGTATGAAGTTACTTATCCTGGCCGCTGGTTACGCAACGCGGTTATACCCGTTAACAGAGACTCAAGCTAAGCCTTTGTTGCGTGTGGCGGGGCGGCCGATGATGGACCACATCCTTGAAAAATTTCACGGCGCCTTGGAGATTACTGAGTGTATTGTGGTAGTTAATAGCAAGTTTGCGGCTAATTTCCACGCTTGGTCGAAGGAAACGACGTTTTCGCCTTGGCCGATTACCATAGTGGATGACGGATCCACGTCACCAGAGAATGCCCGTGGAGCGATTGGCGACATCCTGTTCACGATTCGCCAACTCCACTTGGTTGATAACCTGGTGGTGGTGGCTGGTGATAACCTGTTTACCCACCACTTGACAGGCTTCGTTTCATTTTCAGAGCAGAAAAACGAAGTGGTGCTTGGCACGTACGACGTGGGTGACTTAGAGGCCATTAAAAAATATAACAATATTTCTACAGACGAGACGGGTCGTGTCACCCACTTCGAGGAGAAGCCAGCTCAGCCGACTGGTACTCGCACAGGCATCGCACTTTATTACTACCCGGCCAGGCACCTACCGTTATTTGAGGCTTATGTAGCCGAGGGCAACAACGCGGATCAACCCGGCAGGTTTATCCAGTGGCTTTACAAACGCCAGGCTGTTTACACTTGGGAGGTGCCCGGACAATGGCTGGATGTGGGAAGCAAGGAAACGCTTGAAGCAGCGGAAAAACTTTTTTCTCGCTCTGTTTAGTGAGGTCGTGAGCCACTAGCACTTGCATGGGCTCAAGCAAGGTAAAAGTCACAAGCAATAGCTCTGATTACGGGCCGGATATTTTTGCTGAACATTATCACGTGTTTTTTAATGCGTTTTCTTTCACGGCATTTTTAGGATCACCTTTGATTTTGTATGCCAAGCACCTGGGGGCGAGCTCGACGGTTCTGGGGTTGATTGCTGCAATTGCCCCGATTTTAGTGATGTTGCAAATTCCGGGTGCATATTTTATTCCCCGGCTGGGGTACAAGAAGTTTGCGCTTTTGGGGTGGGGGTGGCGTACGGTGTTTATTTTTTTGGCCGCTGGTGTGGGGCTGTTGCAGTTTACTGATCCTGGCACGCGGTTGGTGCTTCTTATTTTTGCGTTAATCGGCTTTAATATCATACGCGGTTTATCTACGAGTGCTTGGCTGCCTTGGATTTCGCAGATTGTTCCAGAGGGTGTGCGTGGGGCGTTTTTTGCGAGGGAAGCTTTTGCCTCAAATCTGGGTTCGTTGCTAGCAGTGGTGGTTGCGTCGTTGCTTGTGGGCGGAGCGCCAAAGGACTGGCAGTTTTCGCTCGTCTTTTTCTTTGCCGGAATTTCTGCGCTCATCAGTTTGCGGTTTTTGTGCGATATGCCGGAGGCTCCCTGTGAGGAAGCGGTGAAGAAATCATCAACATCTGTACCTTGGGCAGCTATGTTGGCATACAAGCCCTTTTCACAGTTTTTGTGGAATTATTTTTTTGTGATGTTTGCGCTGGCAGCAATCGGGGTTTTTAGTGTGGAGTTTTTAAGGGATGCTCTGGGCTTCGGCTCAGACAAGATCATTCTACTGGGTGCGGCTGGGTTTGTCGGCGCGATGAGTTTTTTGCCGTTATTTGGTAGGGTTGTGGACAGGTGTGGCTCTCAGCCAGTGATTCTTGTCTCTGTGGGTGTGATTGTGGGCTGTATCTTGGTTTGGGCTCTGATTGCAGGGGGATTGCTTCTTGTGAATTGGTTCTCGGTAGGTATTTTAAATTTTCTGATGGGCCTTGCCTCTGCGGCTTACAATGCTGCAAATAATCGTATTGGGGTGGCAATCATCCCGGAAATGGGAAGGAATCATTTTTTTGCCTTGTTTTCCGTGGTGACTTCCGTGGGGGTGGGTGTTTCGCCTGTAATTTGGGGATTAGTTTTGGATTTTTTGTCGAGTAGGCCAGTTTCTGCATGGGGCGTGTTGTGGAATGGGCACAGTATTGTCTTTGGATTGCTGAGTTTTGTAGCTTTAGCTACACTGTTTAGTTATTGGTGTTCCCGCAGTCTCAGTGAGCAAAGATTAACCCTGAACAGAAAAGTCAACCTACAATCCTCCTCCTCAAGCGGGGATTGGGGAGATCAGTCTTGGAGGGGGAAGTAAAATTTGTATAAGCTTAATCTTTATCTTCTGCTGAGCTAACATTGAGGAGTTCTACGTCGAAAATCAACGTGCTGTTAGGTCCAACAAGGGTACCAGCCGGCGAATCACCATGAGCAAGGTGTGAAGGAATAAAGAGTCTGATCTTGCCTCCGGGGCCGATGAGCTGCAGGCCTTCGGTCAAACCTGGGATGACTCTGTTAAGTACGAAGGTTGAAGGTTCGCCTCGGGCGTAAGTAGAGTCGAATTCTGTCCCGTCGATCAATGTACCGCGGTAGTTGACGGTTACCACGTCGGTGGCTTTGGGCTTGGGTTCGCTGCCGGGTTTTTCGATCAAATACTGTAGTCCAGAGGGTGTAGTTTTTACGCCGGTTTTTTTAGCATTTTCTTCGAGGAATTTTTTACCCGCCTCAGCGTTGGCAGCGCCGAGTTTGGCGATGAGGGCTCTTTGTTGTTCCTGCATAGCCTGCTGGAATTCCTGCATGAGTTCACGGATTTTGGCTTCGTCAAATTTTGTTTTTCCGTTGAGAGCATCTTGGATGCCTGCAGAAAAAGATTCGATGTTGAGGTTGAGGCCATCACGCTTCATGCCTTGACCCATTGTGCTACCCAAAGCGTAGGAATAATCTTTCATTTTTTCGGGCGGGATTTCCGCCTGCAAGGGCAAGCTGAGGCTGTTGATCGAAGTAAAGATTGCGACTGTAAACCCAAATATGAAGAATTTTTTAGTCATTCGGCAAGCTAACGTCTTCGCTTTACAGGTCAAGGTGATAGATGAAATAAAGATTGCGGGTGAGATGAGCGGCTTGATTAGGCAGCCGTTAGTTGTAGATACGTGTTATGAATGTTGTTCCGCTAATTGGCACGATAAACTTTCAAAAGCTGCTCACACTTGTCGAGGTGGCGAGGTTTCTTGCACACTTAAAAAAAAACGGTGAGGTACTTTTGCCGGAACATCCGTTGATGAAGTTAAACTTTGTCGAGGGTCGGTTGGTCCATGCGAAGACTCAGGATGCGGAAGGAGATGACGCAGCCGTTTCAGTGCTGAGGTTGAAAGATACACCTGTCAGTGTGACATTGGGATTGAAGTCTACGCTTAGTACAGTGAAAGCAGATCTAGAAACTTTAATCAAAAAGTCGGAAGAGTTACCCTCAAACGAGGCGAGTGAGAAAACAGTGGCCGTGCCCACGTTGGTTTCCACAGCGGTTGCAAATTCTCCAGCCACAGTGGCGGTTGAAACTTCAGAGCATCATTCCATCGGGCCAAGTGCTCCTGTGCCAGATACCTTGAAGAGCAGGCATGGCAGTCCGCAAAACTTAGCGCTTCCTCCGGGCCATGGTGGGGCAGGCGTCACCTTCGAATCGTCAAATGATAAAGTCGTGACGAGTGTGGCTGAAACGACTGCTTCTCAACAGCCGGGAGCCGCTAAAGACTCTAGTGCTGCTAAGAAAAAACCGGTACTGAGAATCACGCTTCATGGCGTCTCGAAGGATTTTGTAATCATACCCGGCAAGGTGATGACTATTGGTCGCACAACGGATAATGATATCTGCATACCCGACGGGCAGATCTCCTCAAAACACGCTACAATTGAATTGAATGCCCGAGGAATGTGTTTGCGAGATAACAACTCTCTGAATGGTGTGCATATGGGCGGCAAGGCTGTAAAAGAGATTTGGCTGAAGCCCAACGATCAATTTTATCTCGGCGAGATTCCCGTGGTGGTCACTTTGGGTTGATCGAAGGCAAAGGTTGGTAAAGAAATTAGAATTTGCCTTGAGCCAGATCGACGAGTTCTACGCGACGATTCTTGGCACGGCCGTCTTCCGTTGAATTGGAGGCGATCGGCGCAGCGAAACTAACACCAACGGGGAAGAGGCGTGAGGCATCGATTTTTCTGCTGATCAAGGCGTTTTTTACAGCTTCTGCACGCTGGGTGGAGAGGTTTTTGTTGAATTCAAAGCCACCGATGGCGTCGGTGTGGCCGACGACGAGAATTTTCAGGTTGGTTTGGGTCGAGAGTAGTTTTGCAATCTCGTCGAGTGTTTCGTTGGATTCTGGCTTGATGGCAGCGGAGTTAAAGTCAAACTGTATTCCATATAGCGCAACCCGGCCGTTAAGGGTGATTTCGTTTTGCATTTGCTCACTGGTAACCAGCTCCATGCGCTGTTCACGGGGTTTGACCTCGCAGACGTCGGCCCGCACCAGAGTTCGGCCTATGGGGAGGCGTTTCATCCAGTTATCGTGTTGGTTGGGCACAATGTAGATACTAGTAAAAACGTCACCGGAATCCGTTGTTTTGCGTGCTGAGATGTAGCTGGCGACTTTTTCGTCGGTATGTTGGAAGGGCCATTGCGCTTTTTCTTCGGGTGTATTGTAAACACCGGTCATCTTGAGGATTTCTCGAGCGATCTGGTTGTTGTAACTGGGAGTTTCGACCTCATCTCCGTGGCCGGAAAAGAGGATTTCAAATCCGCTGTCGCGCAGCTCTTGTTCGTAGTTACGGTAGGCTTCAAATACGCTTATAGACTCGGGTAATAGGTAGTAATTCGTGAGGCGGCTGCCCTCGACAGTGAGACTTTCATAGGGCTTGACAGCCATTTCAGCAGCGTTCCATTCGATCTTGCCCAAGGCGAGTTTGAGGCGGTCGTAGTCGGCCTTACTCTGAAAGAAGATTTCTGAACCGCTGATGCGTTTAAGGAGTGGATGGTCGGAAGCACCGGCAACATCAGCAGATAGTCCGGTGTTTAGGCACCATATTAGTAGCATGAGTGAGAAGGAAAAAGAAATGTTAGCGTGGGTAGGAGTAATGGAGCGCATGCGCACTTGTAAAATTTGTGTTAGTTGTGTCAAGCAGCGATGTGAGTCGCGTGTTTCAACAAAGTTTAGAATTTGTGAAATTTTTCACAAAGTTTTATTGCCGATCGGGCATTGAGTGGTTAGATTCTGAACGTATGGCCCTCGTAGTCCCGCGCCCCAATTTAAACTGGTACGAAAAACTGTATTTGCCTGCTTTGTTGGGCGGTATCAGAATCACGTTGAAGTATTTCTTGCGCACTGTGGGGACATTGTTGACAGGTCGCCGCGAAAAGCGCGTGACGATGTTTTACCCCGAGGAGAAATGGACGGTGCCGGAGGGCTATCGTGGGGCACCTACTTTAGTCAAGGACGAGGATGGACGGGAAAAGTGCGTTTCGTGTCAACTCTGCGAATTCATCTGCCCTCCCAGAGCTATCCGGATCGTGCCCGGGGAGATCGCGCAAGGGCAGGCAAATTCGCACGTGGAAAAGGCCCCGAAGGAGTTTGATATCGATATGATTCGTTGCATTTACTGTGGGCTGTGCGAGGAGGTTTGCCCCGAAGAGGCAATTTATCTTCGCAAAGATTATGCTTTTACTGGGGAGAGTCGTGGGGAGATGGTGCACAATAAGGAAAAGCTCTATGAACTCGGCGGCGTTATGGTGCGGCCAATTAAAAAGTGGCAGGGGAAGTAGTTTTTGTATAAAGCCAAGCGCATGAGTTCGGACGAGGCCTTGTTAATCTTGAATGCAGCACTCTTTTGGGTCGTGGCTGTTGGTGCTGTTACGACTTCGTTGCTGGTGGTTCTTAATCGTAACCCTGTGGCCTCTGCCTTGAGTTTGGTGGCTACGATGGTGCTGGTGGCTATGCTGATGATTCAGACTGGAGCTTTCTTTTTGGGGACGGTGCAGATTCTTGTCTATGCGGGCGCGGTGATGGTTTTGTTTTTGTTCATCATCATGTTGCTAGATCTGAAAGCTGAGAGTGGGAAAGTTTGGAATTTGTGGGGGCTGTTGGCAGGGGCCTTTGTAGCTGCTGCCGTTGGTGGGGTCTTGTTCTTTTTGGCCGGGTATTTTTCTGACACTGTGGATGTGACTGCCCTGGAGGCCGGAAAGCAAGACGATGTGAGGCTGCTTGGTCTGGAGCTCTTTGGGCGGTTTGCTCCACATGTTCTAGTCGTCGGGTTCTTGTTGCTTGTAGCCATGGCGGGGGTGATCATTCTTGGGCAGCAGACCAAACAAACTAGACAATTGCCTACTAGTGGGCAGGAGGTGGCAAAATGATCACCTTGGGGCACTACGTTGCAGTAAGCGGGATTTTATTTTCTCTGGGGTTAATGGGGGTGATCGTCAGAAAAAACGTTCTTGTCATTTACATGTGTCTGGAGTTGATGCTGACTGCGGCGATGTTAGCCTTTGTCGCTTTTTCCAGATTTATCGGGAACATCGACGGGCAGGTAATGGTGTTTTTCATCATCACTGTGGCTGCGGCTGAAGTTGCCGTTGGCTTGGGAATTATAGTGGCCTGGTTCCGGCTGCGGCGCAGTACATCAGTCGCAGATATCAATAATTTGAGGTTCTAAAATATGCCAGTTAACATTTGGTGGATTTTGATACTAGCGCCTCTTGTTTCTGCAAGTTTGTGCGCCCTTGTACTGAGGCGGTGGGGCACTGCCTGTGCGGGTGTTTCAGTGGGTTCTGCGGTGCTGTGTTTTTTGGTGGTGCTGTGGGGCTTGGCCAGTGGAGCACAAGCTCCTGCTCAATGGGATTGGCTCAGTTTGCCCGGGTTGGAAATAGCCTTAGAGATGCGTCTTGACGGTTTGGCGACCTTGATGCTCGTCGTAGTCACAGGGATCGGTCTGCTAGTTCATGTATTTTCGCTCGGATATATGGCTGAAGATGATGCGAAGTGGAGATACTTCGGCGGACTTTCATTATTTATGTTTTCGATGACTGGTATCGTCGTATCAGACAATTTGGGGATGATTTTTGTATTTTGGGAATTGGTGGGTGTGAGTTCTTATCTCCTCATTGGTCACTGGTTCAGGAAACCCGCTGCATCTGCCGCTGCGAACAAGGCTTTTTTGGCTAACCGTATCGGTGATGTGGGATTTCTTTTAGGAATCATCGGGGTTTATGTAGTGTTTAATACGTTGAGCATTTCTGAGCTTAAGGCCATTCTGCCAGAATTTACGGAAAAAATGGGCGAACAACAAACGTTGGTTATGGAATCTCAAAAACAAGAGGGGGTGGCTGAGCAGTTTAAGGTCAGCTTTCCGCCTGTAGATGTTAACTTTCTGTTTTTGTTAATTGCTTTAGGGCTATTTTGCGGAGCGGTAGGGAAGTCCGCGCAGTTTCCCTTGCACGTTTGGCTGCCTGATGCGATGGAGGGTCCGACCCCCGTATCTGCATTGATCCACGCGGCGACGATGGTTGCAGCTGGCGTGTATTTGCTTGCTAGGGTGTTTTTTGTTTTGGCGCTTTCCGCTGAGGCTTTGGTTTTTATCGCATGGATTGGAGCAGGTACCGCAGTACTAGCGGCTTTGATGGCGACGCAACAGAGCGATATCAAACGCGTGCTAGCGTACTCTACCTTGTCACAGCTGGGAATGATGGTGATGGCTGTGGGTGTAGCAGATCCGAAGTCTGCGATGTTTCATCTGACCACGCACGCCTTCTTTAAAGCACTGCTGTTTCTTGGAGCCGGCGCAGTCATCCACGCTCTGCATCACGAGCAAAATATTTGGAAGATGGGTGGACTTGCCCGCAAGTTGCCTGTGGTGTTTATAACTTTTTTGATCGGAACACTAGCGCTTGCAGGCTGTCCAGGGTTATCAGGATTTTTTAGTAAGGATGCGATTTTTGCTGCGGCGCAAGAACGCGGAGAAATGGTTCTGTTTTGGTTAGCAGCTTTTACAGCTTTGTTAACTGCATTTTACATGGTGAGGCTTGTAATAGTTGTGTTTCTGGGAGAAGCTCGTGATGAACACGTAGACCATCCACACAAGCTAGGCTGGGTGATGCTGGGGCCGCTGATACTTCTTGCACTACCCTCTTTAGCTGCTGGATATGGTGAGTTGATTCCTAAATGGCTGGCTGGTGATAATTATGAATATCACAAACACGACATACTGGTTTATGTCGCAAGCATAGGAGCCTTTGTTTTGGGGAGCGCAGGTGCGATTGTACTTTATTATGGGAAGATCAAAGAACCGCTGACGGTCTCGTTGTTGAGAGATAGGTTCTATATTGATGAATTTTACGACCGCACGTTTGTGCGAGGTATCGATGTGACAGCCGCACTTCTCTCAGGTGTTGATCGATGGCTCGTGCGTGGAGCGGCCGTGCGTAGTGTAACATTTTTGGTTGCCGCAGTTGGGCACTTTTGCCGGTTTTTGGTAAGCGGCAGTGTGCAGGTGTACGTGTTTTTTATGGCATTAGGGCTTTTGGTGCTGCTTTTGTGGAATCTACTTTAATATGGATCAGTTTATACTTTGGACTGTTTTAGGCGCTCCCCTGTTGGGAGTTTTCCTGATTTTGCTAGGGGCTCCGGCAAGACTGCTTGCTTTGCTTGCAACAGGCTCTGCTCTTCTTGCTGGTTTAGCATTGTTTGTGGTCACGAGTGGGGGTTCCAGGGGAATTGTTGATGCTTGGAAGACAACCTGGGTACAGATGCCGCTGGTAGGACGTGTGGATTTTGGTTTCGATGTTGATGGCGTTAGTATGCCGCTAGTTCTTTTAAGTGTGTTGGTAGCCTTTGTGGCAGTGTTGTTTACTCGTTGTGAAAAGCCGCGTGAAGCGGAATTTTTTGTTCTATTACTTCTCACATCGCTTGGTGCGACCGCCGCTTTTGCTAGTGTGGATGTCATTTCGATGTTTGTATTTCACGAGGTCGCGTTAATCCCGACATTTATTTTAATCGGGCGGTACGGCCATGGTTTTTCAAGGGCGAGTGTGGCATTGAGAATGACTGTTTACCTAGTCTTGGGCAGTCTTATCGGCTTGGTAGGTTTGATTGGACTACTTCAATTAATGCCACCAGATGTTCGGACATCTAATTTTTCAGCGCTTCAAGAATACATCCAGGCAGACGTTGGTTTACAAAACGTACCATTCTGGATTTTTAGCACCCTGTTTTTAGGTTTTGGTGTTTTGTTTGGTTTATTTCCTTTCTACTCTTGGGCACCTAACGGTTATGCTTCGGCACCGGCTGGGGTAGCGATGATTCACGCAGGTGTTTTAAAAAACTTTGGTGTATTTATTTTGCTAAAATTAATCGGCGGAGTGATTCCGCTGGCGTATTTAGAAGGCGTGCAAGAAACGATCTTGCCCCTGCTTAGTGTGTTGGCTGGTTGTAACATTTTGATTTTGGGATTAGCCGCTTTAAGGCAGGAACGCTTGGACTTAATGTTAGGATACCTGAGTCTCATGCACATGGGCTATTTAGTGCTCGGGATTCTTGCTGATACTGGCACATCCCAGACTGCGGTTGTGATGTTGATGTTTGGCCATGGCTTGGCTACAGCAGCACTTTTTGGGTACGCAGACCGGTTGAGAAAATTTTCTGCGAATTTGCGCTTGGATGAACTGGAAGGAACTGGAGTCAAAGAGCACTCGCTGATTTTTGTTTTTGGCTTGGCGCTAATGGCTTCTTTGGGTTTGCCTGGTTTGGCCCCGTTTGCTGGGGAAATATCGCTTTTAATGGGTTCTTTTGCGAAGATGCCCATTTTGACGGCCGTGGCAGTAGTCGGGATTTTGATTTCTGCAATTGTTTTGTTACGAGCCTTCCGAAAGATATTTCAGTTAGGTGGCGGCCTTGTTCGTTCGGAGTTGTCTGTCAGCGCCACGTATTCTCAACCAGAAATTGGCTTCAGATTGGGCTCTCTGATTTTAAGTGCTGCTTTGGTGCTTTGGGGCATCTTGCCAAATACTCTACTCAAGCCGGCTTCAGAGACTGTTGAGAATCAGATCAGGGTGTTGAATGCGGGTGTTGGTCGTAATCTTGATTTGGCAAAGCAGGGAGGATCTCTTGCAAAAGCATTAGTTGAGGATAAATCCAAATGAATTGGTGGAATGTTCAGGAATTTTGGTGGCTTGTTATAGGCTCTTTTATCTTGCTACTGGATGTATTTCTATCTGAGAAAAAGGGTATCATACCCCTGGGGATGATATCTTTGGGTTTGATGATTGCTGCTTTGGTGGGCCTTTTTTTGCCTGGATATCAGGGCCTAGCATTCGAGGGAAGTTATGAGTCTAATCAGATTACGCTTTTCTTTAAGGCTATTTGTGTGGCTGCGGGAATAGCCTCTACTTGGATGGCTATCCGGGAAAATGCTTCTAAAAGTGATCCGGTTCGAGAATCTGTTTCACTGTCATGGTTTGTAATCGCAGGAATGGGGCTGATGGCCTCCGCAAGAGATTTTTTACTTTTGTTTGTTGCGATTGAACTCGTGACCATCAGTTTTTATGTGTTAGTGAGTCTTCGTAGGAAGGAAGCGATCTCGCTGGAGGCCGGGCTGAAATATTTGATTACTGGCGGACTTTCGACCGCATTCCTTGTTTTTGGGATAGCTTTGATTTACGGATCTTCAGGGCACCTTCTTTATGCGGACGTCGTAAGCTCGATTGCCCATTCAGGCAAGAAACTACTGGAAAATCCTGTATTCATTAGTGGTACTTTTATGGTTCTGGCAGGGATATCATTCAAGGCGAGCCTGATTCCTTTCCATTGGTGGGCTCCTGATGTTTATCAGGGTGCGCCGCATTCAGCTACGGCGTTTCTATCTGTTGGATCAAAGACCGCAGGTTTTGCCGCGCTTGTCATGCTGCTTGGACCCGGTGGCCCCTTGAGTTTCATGACGGTTAGTTTTGGGACTTTCTTATCATGGATTGCAGTTTCTTCTATCCTATTTGGGAGTTTAGGCGGATTAGCTCAGAGAGATTTATCGCGCCTGATTGGCTATTCTGGTGTGGCTAACGCAGGTTTTATCCTTTTAGCACTCTGTGGTGGTGGTGAAGATGCTCTGAATGCTGCGTTATTTTACATTTTTGTTTATGGGATTTCTCTGCTTTTGCTTATGCTCCTCATCGGTCATCTTTCAGTGCAGACAGGAAAAATACAATTTGGTTTTTCGGAGATTGCGGGCCTTGCAAATGTGAACCCTACCTTGGGTTGGGTGTGTGCGCTTTCCGTGGCATCTCTTGCAGGCATACCACCGATGGCAGGCTTTTGGGCGAAATGGTTTGCTCTCAGTTCTGCATGGGCCGCTGGTTATCAACTGCAAACGGTCATAGCCGTTATTGGAGCAGTAATCTCTGTCGTGTATTATTTGGGTATCGTACGAAATGTATTCTTCGAGGCAGCTTCGGACGTTTTTTCTGGAGGGGTTCGAGTCGGTATGCCGCTAGGTTATAGGTTTTGCGTATCACTACTGTTAGCCTTAACATTGGTTGCCGGATTTACGCCGAATCTTTTTGTCAAGTTGACCACGGTATTTCAATGAGCAACCTAAAGGTGTGAAAGCGATTATTTTTGGAGCTAGCGGTGGTATAGGTTCAGCAGTTGCGAAAAAGTGTGCTGCCAACGGATGGGAGTTGTTACTCGCCGCTCGTGACGAAACGAAACTAAGAAATCTCAGTTCAGAGATTCCATCTGCGAGCTTCAAAACCTGTGATGTCCGTTTTGTTGAACAGGTTGATAGCATCATCAAGGAAGCAGCTGAAGTCGATGCAATCTGTTTATCTGTAGGAAGTCTGCTTCTGAAGCCAGCGCACCTAACGACAAACGAAGATTGGGAACTGACGATTACTCAAAATTTAACGCCCGCGTTTTATGTTTTACGCGCTGCAATGAAGTTCAATTCTGGAAGACCAGTGTCGTTGCTTTTCTTTAGTTCAGTTGCTGCACGCATTGGGCTTGCTAACCACGAAGCAATTGCTGCAGCAAAGGGTGGAGTGGAGGCTCTGGTTCGATCAGCTGCGGCCACTTATGCTTTACGTGGAGTGCGAGTAAATGCGATCGCTCCAGGTTTGGTAGCTACTCCTTTGACTGCCAGAATAACTGGCAACGAGGCATCTTTGGCCGCATCTCAAGCAATGCATCCTCTAGGTCGCATTGGCACCCCAGAAGATATCGCAGAAGCAGCTTATTGGCTTATGTCTCCGGCTTCATCCTGGGTTACCGGTCAGGTGATTAGTCTCGATGGTGGTATGTCAACAATACGTGTATCAAGCAAAAAATAAAACTGACTATTAGAAATGTTTTGCACTCGCGAGATGTGCACAAACCTCTGAAATAATTTCAGCAGAGTAATTATTCCTATCGAAACTGTTTAGGGTTATACCGCCGATCGCTTTAAGCCGTTTGCGAAATACAATCCCTTTTCTCCCTGGGGTTGACCTGATATTTAGATGGTTTTTATCTTTTTGGTGATTTTTTGGGCAGTTTTGAGTTAATTTTATCCGTTTTGAGGATATTTGTTGCAAAACTGAAAACGAATAAATAGCGTCTTGAACTGATGAGACGTGCTGCACAAGGTTCACAAATGGACCTCAAGGAAATTAAGGCGATTATTGAGTTAATGACCAAAAATCAAATTTCCGAGTTCGATCTGGAAAAAGAAGGCTACAAAATTAGGATTAAAAAGGCAGGAGAATCGGCCCAAAATCACGCAATCTACCAAAATTTTCCCCCAGTAGGAGCTGGTTTTCCTCAAATATCACACTTTGAGCCAAAAGTCTCTTCTGCTCCTCAGGGAGTCGCTTCGGAAGCATCTGCTCAAAATATTGTCGAAATTAAATCCCCGATGGTGGGAACGTTTTACCGCTCTCCCTCGCCAGATGCAGCCCCTTACGTAGAGGTCGGAAAGCAAATTAATCAGGATACCGTCGTCTGTATTGTTGAAGCAATGAAAGTGATGAACGAGATAAAGGCGGAAGTTAGTGGGACTATTACGGAAGTCTTGGCAGAAAATGGGAAGTCCGTTGAATTTGGTCAAGTATTGTTCCGAGTAAAAACGTCCTAAAAAAACATCAAAATATGCGGAATTCTTTCAAGAGAATGCGTTTTTTGACTGTTTTTTATTATTTTTAGAACAAAATTCGCAATTTCATGTTTGATAAAATTCTCATAGCTAATCGCGGAGAAATTGCTGTGCGTGTGATTCGCGCATGTCGGGACTTAGGCATCAAAACAGTCGCCGTTTATTCAAGTGCAGACAAAGATTCACATCATGTGCAAATTGCCGATGAAGCGCTATGCATAGGTGATGGGCCCAGTTCAGAAAGCTACCTCCGGATGGATCGGATTATAGCTGCTGCAGAGGTGGCCGACGTGGATGCTATTCATCCAGGATATGGGTTTCTGAGCGAAAAGGAGCATTTTGCTGAAGTTTGTGAACGCTGCAAAATTAAATTCATCGGACCCAAGAAAGATGCTATCTCTCGGATGGGCGATAAGAACGAAGCTCGGCAGACTGCAAAAAAAGCTGGCGTGCCCATCACACCGGGAAGTGATGGCACCGTGCCCAGCGAGTCAGAGGCATTAAAGATCGCCCAACGAATCGGCTACCCCGTTATGATTAAGGCTGTGGCTGGCGGCGGGGGCCGCGGGATGCGCCCTGCCCATAATGATGCTTCGCTGGTGCAAGGTTACCACGCAGCTCGCTCTGAGGCTGAGAAGGCCTTTGGCAGCGGTGAGGTATATATTGAAAAATTGATCGAAAATCCCCACCACGTGGAGATTCAGGTGATAGCTGATTCGCGGGGACGCGTTTTGACTTTGGGAGAGCGGGATTGCTCGATTCAAAGAAGGAATCAAAAATTGATTGAGGAATGTCCATCTCCGCTGATTGATGAAAAAACACGTGCAGCTATGTGTCGGGCTGCTGTTAAACTTTGTCAGGCTGTGAAGTATGAAAATGCGGGCACCTTGGAGTTTCTTGTTGATGATGATGGCAATTTTTACTTCATGGAGATGAACACACGCATCCAAGTCGAACACCCTGTCACTGAGGAAGTCTGGGGCATCGATTTAGTGAGGCAGCAGATTTTAGTGGCTGCTGGCGAACCCTTGCCAGACCATGCCGAGGCGTTTCTGCCCCGCGGACATGCGATAGAAGTACGAGTGAACGCGGAGGATCCTTTTAATGAATTTCGCCCATGCCCGGGCCGCATTACCAGTCTTTACTTGCCAGGTGGGCCTGGTATTCGCGTGGATAGTCACATTCGTGCTGGTTACAGCATTCCGCCTTATTATGACAGTATGGTTGCGAAAATTATCGCATACGGTGAAAACCGCGGACACGCCATCTCGCGACTAGCTAGGGCACTAGATGAATTTCACATCGAAGGGATAAAAACTACAGTACCGATTGCGGGTCTGATTCTCAAGGACCCAGATTTTCGCAGAGGGAGGTACTCAACAGCATTTCTTGAGAAACTTCTCTCAAAGACCAGGTCTGTAATTGAAGCTGCGGTTTAAACTGCAAGATCGGTCAGCAATCTGTACCCGTTTATATCAAACTCAATTACGATTTTCTCGCGCTGAGACGAGTGAAATGAATTCTTGCTTTGTAGAAGCTTGGATCAGTTGTCCTCGAAACTCTTCATCCTTGAGGAGCCTTGCAATCGTCCCAACCATCCGCAGGTATTCCGTGGCAAGGCATTTGGGTGTGCCCACGACAAAGATCAGATGTACAACTTGGTTTCCGTTTTCGAAAAGGATTCCCTGTCTTGAAACGCCTACGGCTACGACCATGTCTGTTACCACATCAATCCGGGCATGTGGTAGAGCTACTCCGCATCCAAGGCAGGTTGACTCTACAGTTTCGCGATGCAGGACTTCTTGCAGAAATCTGTTTAAGTCGGAGACTCGTGGGTCTTGAGCGAGGGGTGCGGCAATCTCCCGAATTGCATCCTGCGAGCTTTGCGCTTGGATCTGCAGGTTGATCAAATCCGGCTTGAGCAATTCACTTAATTTCATTGAGAACACGGATGCGATGTGTAGCGCAGCGAGCAGAAAACCATAAACATCAATACCGCTTCCTTAAACTAGGATGCAAGAAAATCCATAATTGGAGGCAGAGCGGTCAAAGTATAATTATCGATTCTGAGGCCTTTGATTAAGCCCGGCGCTCTTGAGCCACGCCTGCCAGTCTGGCTCGATGCGTACTTTGTTGAGAAGGTTCCCTCGCAAGGGGAGTATTCCTGGCAGTGTGGTGAAGTCATCTTGTTGGCGTCCAAAGGTCACGATAGTCTGGCCACCTATCACAGTGTTACCTAAACGGAATCGAGAACGACGCAGCAAGTTAGTTTCCAAGTGGAGGGTGATTTCGGCCATTAACCGATCGTTCGCAACTTGGTATTGTGCAGATGCTTCGATCATACCGCGTGCACCTGTAATGAAAATTTCCTTGGCATGCAAGGTGTTATCAGAAAATTCAAACTGAGCATTTCCGGATTCTAGATTTATCGCTTCGAAGGGTATCGAAAATCGTTGTCCAGCATCAGACAGAAGTTGCTTTATTGGAGGGATTGAGTCGATATTCGCATCAAACCACTCGGCGCTACCGCGCCCTGTAGGATTTGAGATACCTACTGGATGGTGGTATTCGAAGTTCAAGGTGAGGAGCCCCGTCATATATGGTGAAATTTCTTGCGGAACTAAATTTTTAAATGCGGGCAGTTCGATTGACTTTAATGCAACGTTCAAGTCGTGCGGTTGAAACGATTCCTTGCTGACATGTAAAACTCCCGCTGCACTCAGGCCGCCATTTTCTAAAGTGATGTCGCAGGATTGTACATGCATGAGCGTGTCGGATTTTTTAGCCTTCACCTTTACATCACCTTTGCCAAGGCGGGGGATGTCAGAATCCTCGACCTCAAGGTTCAATTCAAAATCTGTGGAAGACTTCGCAATTTCAACTAGATAACCAAGTCCCAGCTCCGATAGGGATGTAATCTTGCTGAAATCTACACCTAGAGCAGTGAGTTGATGCGTTGTTCCCACTTCTGGATCCCAATCTGCTGAATAGTTCAATGCCCCTTGGCTCTCAGGAAGGTTTACATTCACAATCACACGCGGCTGAGTGGTGGAGTGACTTTGAAAATAATCGAAAATTAGTTCCCATTTTTCTGGATTGGCATTGCTTGAGGGAGATAGCCAAGAATCTGAATTTGGGGCGTCGCAGCCCGTGGCATTAAGACGAAATCCGCCTTCCGGGATAAGCGTCAGATGAAAAGTATCAAGCTTCAAAAATGGCGTGGTAACATCGCCGAATTTTTTGAAGAACATCATGTTACTGCCAGAAGCTACTTTGGAATTAGGGTTGTAATTAAACAGGTGTCCTTCCGGAGTCTCAGCACCGACATGAGCAATTCTAAAGCCTCGAGGAAAGTCTAACTGCATTTCTGTATTTATCTTTACTTTGGGTTTGGAGATCACGATTTGCTGCAAACTGACGCTTAGGTTGGTCAAAAATACATCTAGCAAGATACTTAATGCGTATCTGCGCTGCATGCGAAATAAACTTTCAAAGATGAAGGGTGCCTCAAAATCAACAATCAAGTGCGCTGGCAAAAACTGGCGCAAAACTTCTGGTCGATGAATTTTTCCCGAAACCACAAGTTTCGCTTCTCGCAAAGGAGCCGATTGACTGTGTGCTTTCCCTGTGGCTTGGAGGAGATTGTTTTCTAAATTAAGAGAAAAATGCTGCAAAAGCCAAGGTTGTGAACCTGTTCGAGAGATGAGTAAATCAACTAAGGATTGTTCGTTGATTTTGGTATTGAAGTGAAACTCCGATTCGTCCTGCGACCATGAGAAATCACCCTGGTTTGTGAGGATGCCATCCTCTTCCAGCAATTTCTCCAGAAAAGGAAACAGTTTTCTTAATGCTGCGGAATTTAAATTGTGCTGCCACTTTAGCAAACCAGTATTTGCTGGTGGGTCTGGGGAAAGAGCTATCAAAATTTTACCAAAATCCTGGTTGTCCAAAACCAAATCGCCAACGAAATCAAAAAGTCCCAATCCTTTTCCGTGAACTGATCCCGTTAGCTTGAGATTTGCATCAGCCGAACTAAGACTTTGTAGGACTGGTAAACTAATCTCGGAGTTTAAGACTTTACCGCTCCAGCTACCGTCAGGACTGATGACTCCGACTATTTTGCTAAATGATGTAAGACTAAAAACCTCCCCAACCGATAGATCTCCAGAAATACTAAAAACAAAGGGGTTGTAATCTTCGCCCAAAATCATATTAGCTTCTGAGATGGTTAGGGTGATCTCTGTGTCAGGTCTGCGAATCAGTTTGAACTTTAAAATCTGCAGACGCTTCAGCTCTATCCTGTCTGGCAACAGCCAAGAAGAATTTCCCATGATCTGGCCGGCGATGGAGTTGGAAACAGTGTGATCCATTTTGTGAACGGAGACGTTTTCCAAAAAAGTCAACCTCAACTGTCCATCCGTGATTGTGACTTTTTTATTTCGCCAACCTCCCAGATTGACTGACCACATGATGTGAACTTCATCCGCAGAGAGCTCAAATTCTTCTGCAGTGAAAACTACCTGTTTGAGTGTTCCTCCAGATAAAAAATTCAAACTATGCTGGGCTGTAGTGAGTCTCAATCCGCTGGACTGTGCCAGCAAGGGCAACACGACGCGGGCAAGGATTACGCTTTGAAAAATTAGCCCTGATACAATCACCAATACCAAAATCAATAAGCCAAAACTAATGATCCTTTTTATCATTTCACAGGCGTGGGAGAGGGCGGCTGTTGCGGGGTTTGGCGTGCCAGCTCAAGCTCTAGTTGTAGAGGGTCGACTCTTTCTTGCTTAGCACGATTAAATACCAGAAAAAGAGTTACGATCACGATGCCTAGGATGATTGCGGCGGCCATGATATAAAGACCGAGACGCTGCTCAGCCTGAGCCCCCGTCAAATCTCGGACTTTTTTCTCTTCCTCGAGAGGAACTTCCTTGCTTGTTTTTAAAGCGTATTCCAAAGCATCTATAAACTCATCGTAGTTCTGATACCGCGCGGAAGGTTCCCTTTCTAGAGCTCGGTTTATTACACGAGCCGTCTCGTTGTGGATGTGAGGCGCGAAAGTCTTTAAAGATACGCGCCCGGCCTTTAAATGCTTCCAAGCGACAAGCGAGACGGTGTCGGCCTCGAAAGGTGCACGCCCCGCCATCGCGTGAAAAAGTGAGGCTGCTAAGGAATAAATATCGCTGCGACAATCTTCTCCTTTGCTGTCTAGCTTTTCTGGAGCGACATAGTAAGGGGTGCCCCAGACTTCTCCATCGTATTCGCGAGCTTCATCCAGCGGCATCGAGAGGCCGAAGTCCACGATCTTCGCTGTGCCGTCATGACTGAAGAGAACGTTACCTGGCTTGACATCACGGTGTAACAGGCCGCGGCTGAACGCTTCCTTGAGTCCTCTTGCAGCTTGGATCCCAATTTCCAGTGCGCGTTGTTCACTCAACTTTCCTTCACGGTTCATCAGGTCATCGAGACTGCCTCCATTAAGCAGCTCCATTGCCAAGTAAGATACTCCTCGCTCCGTTCCGAAGTGATAAACCTGCACGACATTGGGATGGCTGATGGACGCCGTAATTTGTGCCTCCTTGGCAAAAGTCTCTAAAAATCCCGGCTGTTTGGAGAGTTCAGGTTTCAGAATCTTGACACATGCGGTGCGCCCGAGTTTTTCATCAACAGCTAGGTAGATCGTACCCATGCCGCCAGAGCCCAGACGCTTTTTTAAAACATACGGCCCGAGGCGCCACTCGCTAATCAGAGTTTTGCCAGTGTATGGCGATTGGAATTCTGTTCCCGGCTCCACGGCCGACACGTCTATCGGTTTTCCCGTCTCAGGGCACGACATGAGCATTTGCGGTTGGGATTGGCTCTGAGGCTGCTCAGCTGATTCATCTTGTGTCGCGTTTTCTTCCGCCATGCAAAGATTGTGTTATCTTAAGAGTAATTTAGCAATGAGCAAAGAAGAACCGCAACGTCTGGATGCGTTCAGCGATTTACAACAGCGAAATTTTGTCGTGGAAAAAAAAGCCCCACGCCTGGATGCCTGGCTCGCCAGAAACGTTCCAGAACTATCCCGTACGCAAATCAAAAAACTTATCGAATCTGGACACATCACGGTAAATGGGACACATGCAAGACCTTCGAGAATTTTAATTGCTGGCGATCGAGTTTGCTTGTGCGAACCACCTGCAGAAAAAGCACCTTTCCCTGAACCAGAAAACATCTCGCTTGAAATTCTCTACGAAGATGAGCACCTCGTCGCAATTAATAAACCGCCCGGCCTGGTGGTACATCCGGGCGCTGGCCACACCCGAGGTACGCTTGTTTCAGCGCTCCTCTATCACTACGAGGGCAGGCTTTCCTCTATTGGCGGCCAACTCCGTCCCGGCATTGTGCATCGTTTGGATAAAGATACCTCGGGAGTACTGATTATAGCGCGAACAAACCTGAGCCACTTGGCCCTCTCGCGCTCGTTTGCCACTCGTAAGGTAGAGAAACATTACCTAGCCGTCGTGGCTGGCGTGCCTAGCGTACGCCAAGGTGTTTGGGATGGCGCGATTACCCGCCATCCGGTGAACAGGAAAAAAATGACTGTTTCCAAGCAAGGTCGTCCAGCGACGACACTTTATCGTGTGCTGGACAGCGGCAGAGACTGGAGTCTGTTGCATTGCCAGATTCTTACGGGTCGGACACATCAGATCCGGGTGCACACCAGTCACGCAGGCCATCCTATCCTTGGTGATGAGATCTACGGCCGCCAAGCTTCACGTGCTGCACGTTGTTTGTTGCACGCAGCGGTGATACGTTTTCGACATCCCCTGACTGACCAGTGTCTCGAGATAGCAGCCTCGATTCCACAAGATTTCAATGCATTTTGTTCTAGGGATAAACCTTTGTTGTTGCCTTCGTGCACTGAAGTTTTTTTTCAATAGTGGTTTTGTTGCTGCTCACAGTGTTACAAGAAATTACCTTCTGATTCGGGCAATGTGTCTGTTTGTAAGGCCGATACTTGTCTGAGAATGCGAGGAAGACAGATTGAATTAGCTTAACATTCTAGCAGCTGAAGAACTTTCGACTAAGCACTGAACTCTTTGATGGATGGATGAAATTAGAGTTTTTTTGCTATGTCTGTTTCAACAAGAGTTGTTTGCTAGTATCGCATTGCCATAAGTTGAATAAATGAGTGTGACGCTGAGCGTGCTAGCTAGTGGGAGCTCGGGAAACTGTGCTCTGTTACGCATGGGTGATTTTGCCCTGATGATTGACGCGGGAGTGAGCGCACGGCGTATCACCTGTGCTCTGCAAGAGTTGGGAGTGGCCTTGCAGGCGTTGTGCGGAGTGTTAATCACCCACGAGCACGGCGACCACGTCGCGGGAGCTTTGGCCCTCGGGCGAGCGGGCGTACCTCTGTACATGAATGGCCAAACGTTTGAAGTACTCCGGCAGAAGTGGGGCGAGAGGATGCCAAGGGCAAAAATCTTTCAGAATGGTGAGGTGTTCAACCTAGGGGTAGCACGAGTTTTGCCAGTGCCTGTGGCTCATGATGCGTATGATCCAGTGGCGTTCCGGATTGAGCTGGGCGGGCGTGTGATCGGCTTTGCTACCGATATTGGGCATCCATCGCGTTTAGTGGTAGAAAGGTTCCGTGGATGTGACATCTTAGTACTCGAAAGCAACCACGACGTGGGCTTGTTGCAGGCGGATGGCAAGAGACCTTGGTCGGTTAAGCAGAGAATACTGTCCAGGCATGGGCATTTGAGCAACGAGGTTGCAGCCAGATTGGCTCGGGAGTTGGTGACGGAAAGGACTCGACATCTGGTTTTGGGACATTTGAGTGGAGACTGTAATTCGCTGGATGTAGTGAGGGAGGCTTTTGCAGCGCTCCTTTCGCAGGCAGATCAGAGGGGCTTGGGTGTGACGGTAATCGAACCCGGCGTAGTGTGCTGGCGTCATGTGGTGTGCGACACGCAACAAGGCGAATGTATACCGTGCCGGTAGCTGTTCGTTCAGTGTGGTGTTTGTTCAGCGGCTCCAGTCCAGCATTCGCTCGATGGGGATGAGTGCGCGTTGCCGAAGGGTTTCCTCCAAAATGATTTCTGGGGATTCTGTTTCGAGTGTGGCGGCAAGTTTTTCAAGCGTATTCATTTTCATGTAACGGCAATCTGCACAGGCGCAGAGTTCTGTCGGGCCGGGGATGAAGTGTTTGTGAGGCAGTTCTCGCCTAAGACGGTGAAGCATGCCGCTTTCGGTGACGATGATGAATGTGTCTGAGGGGTGGTCCCGGCAGTAGTGTACCATTTTTTCTGTACTGCAGACTTCGTCGGCCAGCATTCGGACAGCGCGAGTACATTCAGGGTGTGCGACAATTGGTGCGTTTGGATGTTCTTCTCTAATGCGTGAGATACTTGCGTGTGTGAATTCAATGTGCACGTAACAGTTGCCCTGCCACATAGTCATATGACGGCCTGTGCGATCTTGGACCCATTCGCCGAGGTTTTGATCAGGGACGAAGAGTATGTTGCGATCAGAGGGAACACGGCGGACGATTTTTTCTGCATTGCCCGAGGTGCAGATGACGTCGCTGAGGGCTTTGACTCCCGCGCTGCAGTTGATGTAGGCTACGACATAGTAGTTCTTGTGCTGATGTTGTTGGAGATACTCTGCCAAGCGCTCTGGTGGGCAGGAATCTGAGAGGGAGCATCCAGCATCAAGATCAGGGATGAGAACTTTACGGGTCGGGTTGACGATTTTTGCTGTTTCAGCCATGAAGTGGACACCGCAGAAGACAATGATGTTAGCGCTTGTTTCACGTGCTTGGTAAGATAAGCCGAGCGAGTCGCCCACGTGGTCTGCGACTTCTTGGATTTCTTTGAGTTGGTAATTGTGGGCCAGGATGACGGCGTTTTTTTCTTTTTTAAGCTGGAGGATTTTTTCTTGAAGTGGTGTCACGTATATAAAATGAGTTTTTCCAAGAGTAATTGCAAATCACGATTGGGATTTAGCGATGCCGAGCTTGGTCATTTGTCGTTACGCTGAGCTAGGGTTTGTATATGTTAAACTGATGCAACAGGTATTTTCGTAAAAGTTGTATTACTCTGAGGCGGTGGAACTGAATCAAAACAATCGCTGAGTTAACGAGGGTGACTAGCACAAGTGAATTGAGGGCTGTGAGGTACAGCAAGATGTTGGAAGCTATAAGGAATGCCAGGATGCGGCGGATGAGCTTCCAAGCGGAGGCAATCTGGATACGAATTTTATTGCAGGTTGTTCCGCGTTGATGCCACTCCGTAACGACGCGTATGGCTAACCAATAGTCATCGGATGTTGGAATGATGAGGTCCGGTGCGCCGTGATGAACAGGTGTGTGAACGATGAAGCCATGATTGCAGAGCGTGATACGCAGGTGCTCCAGGAGTTTTGTGCGGTCAAGTCCGTCGGCATCCCAACGAATCGCTCTGAGATTTTCGCGATTTATGCTAAGAGTACGGAGCTTCTCTTTGACTGAAGCCAGTGCTTTAAAAAAAAGTCTGCGCTCAGTTTTTGAGCGGCCCGTTTCGCGCTGCCAACTTTGCGTGAGTTGAAGCACGGTAAGCCGCAGTCGTGTTGTCAACAGACAGGATGAGTGAATAGGGGCAGAAAAAGCCAAACGGGCAGATGTGAAAATACAGGCAACCAAAAAACAAAAGCCAGCGCACAGCAATAAACCCGACAGCGCCGGCAGTACGTGGAGGGGCATACCTGCGATGAATGAGGCTGATGGGGAAATTTGGCTCAGCAGCCATGTGAACAAACCAAACCCGAGGAGAATCAGGGAGTTTTTTTGGGTGGCTTTACTCAGCATCTGATGCATCCAAATCGGTAGGTTTCTTGGGTAGAGGCACTGATATGGTTCTAATCCGTAGCGACCAGCATTTGCGGGAGATGATTGAACCCCCACAGGGTATATCGTGCCATGCCAACGAGCCTGGCCATGAAGTGAAAAGCGGTGTGAATGTTTGAAACGCAGGAGAGTCTCTGCCTCTCCGTAGCCGTATTGCTGTTTCCAGTAACCTCGCCAAGAGCTGCGCCTCAGGTGCCATAGCCATGCGCCAGGGTGGTAGGCGATGGTGTGACCGGCGTCGAGTATGCGCCAGCAGATGTCAACGTCATCTCCTGCAGTATGAAAGGTGGGGTC
The DNA here is from genome assembly GCA_938005615.1 of uncultured Verrucomicrobiae bacterium. Taxonomy (GTDB): domain Bacteria; phylum Verrucomicrobiota; class Verrucomicrobiia; order JADLBR01; family CALLMV01; genus CALLMV01. The sequence continues at coordinate 74,812 of CALLMV010000005.1, read as the reverse complement.
GAAGCCATTAATCTTTTGGGCTGTCGGCACGTGGAGTGCGAGGTTACAGCCCGGGATGTGCTCGGCGTTTCGTGGTGAAAGCAGGACGTGTCCGGCAGTGCCAGGGGCTGCATTGAGGGCGGCGGTTTTGGGGTGTTCTGACCTCGGAGGGAAATTTGGGCCACCAGCAGCGCGCGCAGTGGGTTGATCTTGAAATGCTCTGTAAAGATAGTGGAGCCAGCGTACTGGGAGTTCGCAGTCAGCATCGCAGTAGGCTATGTATTCTGTTTTTGCCTCGGCTAGAGCTAGGTTGCGAGCAGCGGACAAACCGATGCCCGGGGTATTTAGCAGTGTACGCTGGGCAGGATTTTTAGAAGCCCAATCTCTGAGGATTTGCGGCGTAGTGTCGCTTGAGCCGTCGTTAATTAGAATAATTTGTTCGGGGGCAGGCTGGAGATGTTCTATGGAGCTCAGGCATCTTGCAAGAGTCTGTTCGGCATTCCGTGCGCAAATTGCAACGGAAAACGGAACATGGGTAGAGTTTGGCAAGGAAATAAAGTTGAAAAAATTCTGGACAATTTCGCATGCCGGTTTCTGGCTGCGGTCTGGCCGTGTGATTCCGAAATGCCATCCTGTGACTTGCTGGCCTCCTCGCCACCACTCGTCGGTAAAACTAAAAAAGCAGACACCGCAAAGTGGTGAGTCAGCTAATACGGGGATGATCTTTTGGTAGAGGTTGGCCTGACCAATTTCGCCGTGGGCCAGAGAGTCAAACCCAATTTCTGTTAAGAGTAGTGGTCGTTCGTGAGCGATTTCTGAAAGGTGATCAATGTAATTTCTTAAGGAGGTGGGTTCGTGAAGGAAGACATTTATGGCGAGAAAGTCTGCTTGTGCCGGGATGAGGTATTCAGTGGTGGGGAACGAGGCATAACCTAGAGGAATATTTTCCAAGCGCTTGCGAACGCGAGAAATCAAGCGGTCGAGAAATCTGAGTGTTCGGTTTGTCCCTTGCCAGCGCACGATTTCCGGAGGGATTTCGTTGCCTACGAGAATTGCTTTGATAGCCGGGTGTGGATAGAGACAGTTGATTTGTGATTCGATTTCTTCTTCCACGATGCGGCTCGCTTTGCTGTCGGTAAGAAACGTCAGATGCTGTGACCAAGCCAAGGTGAGGATGACAGCGAGTTTTTCGGAGTGTAACAGATCGAGGGTTAAACGATCGGGAACTTCGTATAGGCGGATAGTATTCGCGCCGAGTTTACGAATGACTGGAGCGTCCAGGCGAATTTTTTCTCGTAAGCTAAGTTGCGTTTGCTCGGGAGAGCTAGAGGGCGCAAACGGACCGTAGGCGAGGGCTCTGATCATTCCAAGTTTTTCTCTGACGCGCATCAGGCAGATGGTGGCGGTGTTATGCGGGAATGTCCAATCCGCTAGAATTACAGAAGTGTTTTTTCGAGATGCCGACTTTTCCTTGCGACATAATTCAGTAGAGCACAGAAGTTAGCATGAATTTGCGCGAGGCTCTTGAGCAAAATTTGAAAGATCCATGGACGGGTTTTGTAGTGATGCGCGGTGTGGAGAGAAAAGTTTCTAAAAACGGACAACCTTACTTTCGGCTGACTCTGGACGATATGAGCGCGACTGTAGCAGCCAACATATTTGAGGATCGTGCACATTTTGCCACTTTAGAATCCGGGGAATGGAAGCCCGGAGACCATATGAAAGTCATGGGTAAGGTGTCTCACCATCAGCAGTTTGGCAGGCAAATGGACTTGATGAACATTCGACCTGTTAGTGAGCGGGATCTATCCGATGGGTATCGGCCAGAGCTTTTGATGGAGTCTGCACCGATTGATTTAGACAAAGCCTGGAAGGAGCTTTCAGAATATATCGAACGCTTGAAGCCCCGGGAACTGAGCTTAACTGTCGGTAAGCTTTTCAAAGATCATGAGCAGTCATTTCGAAATGCAGCCGCGGCGAAGATGGCACATCACGCTTATCGAGGTGGGCTTCTACAACACACCTTGATGATGCTTCGAGAAGCACAGGCGCTTTTAAACGTGCGAGATTTTCCACATCTCAACGAGAGCCTTGTTTATGCAGGTATCTTGCTCCACGATTTGGGCAAGGTTGAAGAGTTGGAGATGTACCCCCGTTCAGAGTATACTGCGAAGGGCTCGTTGTTGGGCCATGTGGCCATTGTCATATGTTGGCTTGAGAGCGCAGCAAAGGAATGTGGTCTGGCAGAAGATATACTGATACACCTCAAGCACATTATACTATCACATCACGGGCAGCATGAATTTGGTGCAGCGATTCTCCCTCAGACTGCGGAGGCAGTCTTTGTGAATCTTGTAGATAACATTGATTCAAAAATACAAATGGTCACTCGTGCATTAAACAGCCTTGCTGAGGGATCGCCCGGGCCAACAGAAAAGTTATGGGCATTTGAGAATCGAGCCTTTTACAGACTACCGGGTGTTTAGGAACTTTTTGCATGATTTCATCTCTTGAAGGTAATTTGTTAAGCCTCTTACCGACGATGGTGGAAATGGAAGTGGGGGGCGTGGGTTACGAGGTGCTGATACCACTTTCCACACACGATCGACTACCGCAACCGCCTGCACGGGTCAGGCTACTCACGCAGCTTGTGGTACGTGAAGATGCACACACTCTTTATGGCTTTGCGACGAAGGATGAGCGGGATTTGTTTCGGTTATTGATCAATCACGTAAGTGGGGTGGGACCCAAGCTTGCTCTGGCGATCCTATCGGGTGCGACGATCCCTCATTTCCGTGAGTGTGTTGTGAATAACGATTCAGCCGCGCTCTCAAAGATCAAGGGGCTTGGGAGGAAAACAGCCGAAAAAATTATCTTAGAGCTTCGGGATAAGATCGGTGTATCCGCAGTTTGGGAAGCATCAGCAAAACCGTGCTCTAGTACTGCGGATTCAATCGCGAATGATGCGGTGCTAGCATTGATAGCACTTGGATACAAGCAATCTGATGCTTTAACAGCGGTGCGCGCAGCACAAAGAGCAAACCCAGAGGTGACTTTGGAAGAACTCATCCGCGCTGCGCTGCGTATGTTATAGTTGTTGCTATTCAAGGCACATTCGTTGTGGGAGGACTCTCCTCGGGCGTGTACTCTGGCGGGAGGATCTCATCTTCTTGCATCGTGAGATCCATTTCCTCTGGGCGGTTTACAGGGGCTTCTGACGGTAGGTCGGAGGTGAATATTTGGCTACTGATTGATCGTCCCACTTCGGAAGGAGCATCAGTTGCTTTAGCTTCCAGGACGTCCTGCTGCGGGACAGCTTTCCTTAGGATGGCGATTTGGTTTCCAATAGGGAGTTTTTCCGAAGGGATGGGGCGGTCTATAATCACGAGTGCGGTAAAACTGCGTATAACATCATTTGCTCCGACAAGATTTTCGAATTTATGATTTCTTTCTTCGGTAAATTTGGTGGATACCGAGCGCCTGCGTCCAGTGGTGTCAGTAAATTCGACTTGTGATATTTTTAACTCAAAGCTTCTTATGTTTGCTTGTTTCTGGGAATTGACAGTTTCTTGATCTTCTAATGTTTCCAAGCCAATGGCGGATTCAGTATTTTGACGCATACCGCTGAGATAACTCAGATTAATTGAATCCCTATCCCATAGTACGACGTGAACAATCTCAACATCCATGAACAGGCGTTTGATTTGTATTGTGCCATTGCTCCAAAGTGGTTTTTCGAATTCCACCAGGATTTCGCGAATTCTGGCAAATTCTGGCCGTTCACGAAATACGGCAGGGTTGCGAAAAATAACATTTCTCAAGCAAATGCCCCTTGAACCGGAGAGAAATTCCGCTTCTTGTACTGTGTTTCTGAATCCTGTCAGGTGATGTAAAATGCCTTGGGAGCCTCGCAGCAGCAGTGATTCTCTGAAATAATAAGCAAGCACGAAGGCTGTGATGACTGCAGTTATCAACGCGGCTGAAGTTATCGCCAAGTTGACGAGAAAAGTTTTAATCTGTCTGGGTCTGGCCATTAGCAATCAGGGCCCGTCTGGTGGATTTTTAAAATAACAGATAAAAAAATCAGTCATTAATCACACCGATTTCTGCGCGGCGATTTTGTGCCCATACAGCAGGTCCGGTGCCTGGCACAGCTGGTTTTTCTTCACCGTAAGAGAATGTGTTGAGGCGGTCTCCAGCGATGCCAAGGCCGATAAGGTAGTCACGAACTGCAATGGCACGTCGTTCGCCCAGTGCTCGGTTGTACTCGAGAGTGCCGCGCTCATCGCAGTGGCCGGCAATGAGAATTGAACGCGTGGGGTTTGCACGCATCCAGGCGGCTATCTTATCGAGTTTTGGTCTTTGGCTCGGAACTATCGCATTGCTGTTAGTAGCAAAATATATTTTCCCAGCATCTGTACCAGTATGCTCGTCAGAGGTACGGCTTACGTTGGTTGTCATGCTGCCGCCTGTAAACTCTGCATAGCTGACATCCGACATCGGGTTGAAGTTGCCACGCTCTGGTAGTGGCTGGCCAAAAGCCAAATCTTCATCGGACATTCCGTCCATGCGAGCGCTTCCGGGAACATTTGCAGATGGCTGGGAGCTCCGACATCCGGGTAAAATTAAGACTGCTACGATAAGAGCCGAAATGAACAGATTAGAGTGAGCAGGAAGGCTCCATGCTTTGTGGGAGTTCATTGTTAATGACATAACTTTGGCTGGTATTCGCGTCAAGAAGAAGAAGTCGTCCGTTTGATGCAACGACGATGTGACGGGAATTACGCGTCCAGGAGGGATCTTCAAAATCGTTTTGACCAGAAGTCAGTTGGCGCGTTTGTCCTGTTTCAAGCTCATGGATAAAGACGTGTACATTGCCTCCGGTAAGCGCGTTAAAAGCGATTCTTTTGCCATTAGGCGACCACGAGGGTTCTGTAGTGAAACTCTGGCCTGTTCTTAATGGTGTGGCCGGGCCACCTGGCAAGTTTATTCGCATCAAACGTGGAGAGCCGCCATCATCGTTAACATAAATCAATCCTCGCCCATCGGGCGCCCAGGCGGGAGAGGAATCAGTGCCTCTGGCGCGTGTGATGCGTTGCGGAGTGCCACCAGCGGCAGGTATGATGTAAATCTCGGGGTTGCCTTGATAACTGAGGGTGAGTGCAATTTGACGTCCATCCGGCGACCATGCAGGCCCAGAATTAAGTCCGGGGAATGCAGCAATTCGAGAACGGCGCCCCGTGGCAAGTTCGATGACATAGACATCGGGGAAGCCGCTGCGGTATGAAGTGTAGGCCACTCTTGATGCGTTTCTGTCAAGCGAGGGGCCACCACTGATGGTGCGATCGTTTGTGAGTTGAATAACCCGCTGTCCGCTAATATCCATAATATATAGTTCCTTATGTCCGGTGCGTCGGGAGATGAATGCAACACGTGTTGTTGCAATACCCGGCTGGCCGGTTAGTAGTTCGACAATATCATCGGCGAAACGGTTAGCGTTGTCGCGCCAGTCTCCTGAGTAAGTTTTGCTAAGCAAGGGTTGATTGGCAGAATCGGTGACTCTTCCGGCCAGGGTGCCAGTCGTGGAAGTGCCAGAGATGATTGCATCTATGCCTGTACCAATTTGAACTACACCGGATCTCTGCAAATGCTCTCGTACAAGTGCTGTGATGCTAGGGCCATCTTGGCCGATGATACCGTCAAATCGGACCTGAACGGAACCTTTGCGCACTGTGACCTGAGCCGACAGGACGTTAAGAGACAACAAGACTGAGGCCAAAAACAGTAGCGAGGATTTGATGTTCATATCATGCTAATACTCAAAAGTGATGGAAACCTCAACTGTTTCCCCCTCTAAAGCCTCGGGCACAGATCGACCAAGACGAGTCACATTCCGAGCTGCCGCGCGGACGGATTCATCCATGGCAGCAGAGCCAGAGGGAGAAATCAGAACGCTTTGCTGTACCGTGCCATCACGGCTGAGCCTTATCTTAAGCACAGCAGAGTATCCTCCACTCTCACGGATTGGCTGCCGCCAAGCACGATGGTAAACATCCCTGACGTGTGCATAGAATGCTGCGACCTCTGGCCCAAGGTTGGCCGGATTGCGAGTACCGCTCTGTCCCTGTTTTTCCGGACCAGTGACACCGGTTTTTCCGACTCGCTGAGCTAACCTTTCGCGAATAGCTTGGGCGGGGTCCGTTACGGTGTTTGGTTCTGGTTTAGGAGCTGGCTCCGCACGTCTTGTGGGGACCGCCTGTGTCGTAGGAGCAGTTTGTGGTCGGTTCACCTCGCGCAATACCGCTGCCGGTCGCGAGGCATCTGCTGCGGATGACGAGGAAGCGACCTTACGAGGGGTTGGGGCAGGGGTTGTGTTTTGTTTAGGGATAGGCGTCGCTTTGGGCGCTGGCTTAGGTGTAGCAGCTTGGGGTGTGGGTTGGGACTTTTGCGGAGTGCTTTGAGGCAATTGTATTTTTTGAGGGCTGGTGAGCACGGGGGTGGTGGCTGGTCGTGATTGTGGGGTTTTAGTGGGTGTGGGGGTGGGTGTGTTGAGGGCAACTGGGAGGACGTCTTCTGGGACACCGTTAATTTGAGTTGTTGGAATCTCAGGTTTTTGTGTCGTGATATCATCCGCTTTGTGTTCGTCTTTGGAATTTTCTAAGGGTGAACTTTTTTGTTCCTCGGGTTCTGACTGATGGCCTTCGACAAGATCACCAAACGGCATCAGCTCCATGAAGATAAAGTCTTTTTTCGGAGGTGGTATTATCAAAACAACAACAATCCAAAGTAGGATGACTAGATGTAAGGCAAGGGATAGGAAAAGTCCGAGACGACCGTTTTTACTGGCAGGCTGGTGAAGTGTGTAGTCCACACGTGACACGAATTTTCCTCTTTATTTTTCAGTATCTTTGACTTTTGTCCAAAGTCCAAAGCGAGTGATTTTTTCCTTTTCCAGAAGTGCAATGATATCCACCACTTTTTGATAAGCCAGAGCACCATCCGCACGAATTCCTACCGGCTTCTGTGGCTTTTCTGAAGCAGCCATGCGGATAATGTACTGCAAATCTGAAAGAGAGGTGTCTTGGCCATTCCATAAAATTTTTCCAGTTCGATCCACCTCCACAAGGTTGAGGTTTTCTCGGCCCAGACTTCGTTCAGTGGCACTCATATCAGGAGGGTTAAGCGGTACCATTTGTTCAAGCGCTGGGGCGGTGATCATGAATATGATCAAGAGTACAAAAGCTAGGTCTAAAAGTGGTGTAATATTTAGCTCAGCAAGCGAGCTGTAGCCGCTTCTCTGGGAAAACCTTTTCATTTAGAACTGCCCAAAAATTGGTGTTCGACTGCAGCCGCTAGTTCAGCGGCAAAGTTGTCCATTTCCACAGTTAACTGCCGGATGGTTGCGACCAGAAAATTGTAGCCAAACATCGAAGGGATAGCTACTAAAAGTCCAACGACTGTAGTTAACAAGGCGGCTGAAACCCCCGGTGCCATGGCACGAAGATCTGCGGCACCTGCCTGTGCAACGGCGCTGAACGTCTCCATCACACCCCATACTGTGCCAAGTAAACCAAGAAAAGGTGCTCCGCTTACAGCCATTGCCAGTAAAACCATGTGGTTTTCCAGCTTCAGTGCGCGAACACCCACCTCTCGCTCCATGGCGGATCGTATAGCAGATACGGACGTGGTGTTTAACTGCTGCGCGTGTTCGTCTGCCGTCCCGCCTCCTCGCTGAAAAATCAACTCTTTGCAACAGGCCTGATAGATGTACCACAGCGGAGTGCCTTCAAATTTTTTTCTCTGTTCATAGATACCCAGGATGCTGCCGCTGTCTCTGTAGGCGCGATAAAATGTAGCACCGCTTCGCCTCGCTTCGCGTACCTCAAGAAACTTGGTGATCATGACAGACCAACTAAAAATAGAACCCGAAAATAGAATCAGTAAAATCGCCCTGGATTCCCAGGTCGTTTCAGACAAAGAAAATAAAAAACCACTTGAAGCTGCCAGTAGGGGGAACATGCAAGGTAATTAAAGTACAGGAGAAAAAAATCCAAACACCTTTGTATGCAACAAGGATTATTCGGCGATTTGATTATTCACTGGTTGGCCCGCACGCCTACGCCAAAGTGTGCGAAGCTCAGGTCCAAGCATAAGTGTTGATAACGCGATGAGGATGGAACTAAGCCAAACAATTTGAGTCATGTTCCAGCTCGTTGTCAGCCAAACGCCCAGAGCAGGCGCCAGCAGACCGCGCAATCCAGTCATGAAGGTGTGGACAGACATATAATCTGCTACGCGATCTGCGGGCGCAATTTTTGTCACCCAAAGACTCCAGGCCACATTACCACCTGAGAAGGCAAGTCCCAAAAGCGCAGATCCAAGCAATAGCCCCGGCATCGAGGTGGAAGAAAAGTAAACAATGATAGATAGAAGAAATAGCGTGTTGAGCACGCTCCGCAAAACAAAGAAATTCATGGCATCAAACAGCCTTCCCATCCACCAGGTTGTCAGAAAAAAGACCACGCCTGGAACGACACCCACCAAAAATGCCGCCTCTGCCTCGTTGAGACCGATCCCAAACTGGTCCTCAACAACATACTTCACCCGCAGAGGAACCATCATCAAGTTCCCAAAACCCATCATCATCCACACAGCGATCAACCAGGCGAATTTACTATCCTGCCAAAGATACTTCAGAGAGCCAGCAAAGCTGAGCTCGAAATGGTTTTTTGCTGCTGCAGCGCTCTTGTCGAGACGATCTCCGGGGCTTAACCACAGGATTGCCCCAGCAAGCCCCATCGCCAGAGCACATGCAGCAGGCATCACAGACCAGGTCGTGAAGTTGCGTGCTAGGCTCTCGCCCATTGCCCATGCAAAAATTGCTGCCACACCCAGTCGCAGGGTTGATGCTACTGCAAACAATTTGCCCCGCACCTCTTCCAGATAATTTTGTTGATAGTATTGGGTAGCCAGAGGCACAGCCATCCCACCAGCCGCCAAAGCGACAACCCCTCCCAAGCAATACAGCCATGAATTTTGTGCAAGGGCTGCCGCCACCAAACCCAGAGCACCCAGAAAATGCAGAGCCGCCATGGCATGCTGAACACGGCAACCCACGTTCCTGACGCATGATACAACAAGCGGTCCGAGAAGAAGACCCCAAGATCCCCCGGTGGCTATCAGCGCTTGTTCGGCTTTACTTGCCTCAAGTCGCGTGATCGCCACTAAAAGGAAAATTCCTCCGGCAAATGCCTCCACGACTCCTGATGCACTCGCCCGCATCAAATCACACAGAAAGGCACGGCGCTGGCGTCTATTAATATCCAAACCCATCATCGCAACTTGAGGTTGACGGGCTCCAAATGCAACAACACGGTTGCCACGCCTGAGCTCCTACGTTTTTCACAATTCATGAACGTTATGAACTGCGGTTGACCAGTAGATACACTTCCCATATTCAAGAAGACTCCTCATGATCCACCATTGCGTTTTGGTTGAACTAAAGAAAGACGTCCTCCCCGACGAACTGGAGAACCTTATCCTAGAAACGCGTATCAATCTTCTCAAAATCCCCGAAATTCAAAATCTGCGCACCGGCAAAAACCTCAACATCATTGCCCAATGGAGGTATTTCTTTGCATTTGATTGCGAGTCACGCGCTAAGTTGGAAATGATCCGTAGCCACCCCGTCTACGTGAAGTTTGAGCAAGTTCATCTCGCACCGCACACCGTGGAATCACTTACCCTGGATTACGAAATGGATCTCGGCAGGGATGTCCGTTACAGCTAAATAATCCCCCAAAGTCTGGCCACTAAGCTTTGGTTGTCAAATGAGCCGTGCGGGAGGGGTTATGTGAAGAGGTGCGAAACATCGCCCGAATCGCATCCTCGATTGGGATGTCTTCAATGCTCACGTCGGTGACTGGCAGTGCCGCTAAGACCGCACGAGAAAACTCTGCCACATCGCCGCGTGGTATTCTGAGTCTAACACAAGCTCCCTCACAAGTGGCCTGTGGATGCTCTGCGAGAAATGCGGCCCGAGCTCGATCGCTGCTGATGGTGAGGGCGACAATTTTTTCCATAGAAAATCTGTCTAAAATACCTTGAAGCGAGCCATCGTATTGAAGTTTGCCGTGGTCGATGATAATCACCCTACGGCACAACTCGCGAATATCCTGCATGTAGTGGCTGGTGAGGAGTATCGTCACCCTGTGCGATTTTTGGTAATTGACTAGAAATTCACGTACCGTTCTTTGGGAAATCACGTCCAAACCGATCGTAGGTTCATCAAGCAGTAGGACTCCAGGCTCATGCAGCAACGCGGCAATCAACTCAAACTTCATCCTCTCACCCAGCGATAGTTCACGAACCATCACATTGAGTTTGTTACTCACATTTAAAAGCTCCGTAAGATAGCGGATCTTTTCCCGCGCTTTTTTCTGAGGCAGCCCGTAGATGACTCTGTTTAATTCCAGAGATTCCGCAGCAGGTAGATCCCACCACAACTGATTTTTCTGTCCCATGACTAAGGCAATTCTCCGGCGAAAATCGTTGCTCCTTCTCCAGGGAATGTGCCCAAGGACTGTGGCCCGTCCTGAGGTGGGATGCAGCAGACCGGACAGCATTTTCAAAGTCGTTGTTTTCCCCGCTCCGTTGGGTCCCAAAAAGCCAACTAGCTCACCTTCGTTTACACTAAATGTCACCCCATCCGCGGCAGGCACCTCGGTGTATTGTCTGCGGAAGAGATCCTTGACTGCACCAAACAATCCAGGGGATTTTTTATAAGTGCGGAAAATCTTAGTGAGGCTATGAGCCTCGATCACCGGATTATTCACGGTTGTGAGGGGGATTTTTGAGAGCGCGAGATGTGCCCGCGATTTTTTGAAGTGCTAATCCGACCCGCACGATTGTGTTTGTGGATATGGAGAGGCTTTTGCGGCAGGAAGGGTTTTTCAAATGCTTCTGCAAAGTCGTACCCATTTTCGAAATCCTCAATCCGATCGTTTTCACTGGCGCCGAAAACCTTTGCCTCGATCAAGTTGAACACAATGTTTCCAAAGTCGCGGCAGCTGCTTACTCCCCAGTGTCTGAAGACTTCTACTGTGAGCGGTCCGAATAGTTGCAATGCATAATCCCGGATGCCGTCGAGCAACTCTGACGCCGAGACATGCCTTCGAGAAGAACGTCTCAAAGTACCGCGGCGAAGCTTCTTTACGGTGAAGTCAAGAGCCCCACGCATAAATTCATAAGCATCCTTCGAGTAGCGTGGATCACGCCGACAAATCTCCTGAACCGCACTTTCGAAATACTCATTCATGATCTTCCAATATTTTGCAAAATTTCATCCCAGCGCCACTCATGTTTCAAGCGTAGTGCATGCACGATATGCCCGGCAGCGATGACAGCCAGGGCCATCAGCAAACGCGCAACATCCCAGAGGCTAAAGGACGTTGCGTGGGTCTTGAGTATGAGCCACAGCGTAGCGTATCGCGAATCTGCTCTCCGCTTAGTTAACATGCATTCATATTGATAGCCAAACGCACAAATTCAAGGGATCGATGTTGCGTCATCATTTTTTTACTTCGCTCAAAGCGATAATTTCCTGGTGTTCTTGCGACTAGCTCTTTGCTAATTTCAAACAGTGGAAATCAAAGGAAAACACATTCACTTCATTGGCATAGCGGGTACGGCTATGGGCAATGTTGCCGTTATGCTGCAAAACGCAGGCTGCAGAGTCACTGGCTCCGATGAAAAAGTTTATCCACCGATGTCGCGAATCCTTACCGAATCCGGGGTGAAGTACACGGAGGGATATCGCCCTGAAAACTTAAGGCCTCGTCCCGATCTTGTCGTGGTTGGTAATGCCATTTCTCGAGGGCACGGCGAGTTGGAGGAAGTCCTCGATCTGGGCCTTCGGTATACTTCTTTGCCAGAGCTGCTGCGTGAGGCCTTTCTCTGGCACTCCAGCAACATCGTTGTCAGCGGCACACACGGCAAAACCACTACATCTGCCATGCTCGCACACATTTTGAGGCATAGTGGCCGTCAGCCTTCATTCCTGATTGGCGGTGTGCCGATTGACTTCGGAACCGGTGCGCATTGGAGTGGAGGGAAACTTTGGGTGCTTGAAGGCGACGAGTATGACACAGCATTCTTTGATAAACGTTCGAAATTTCTGCATTACCTGCCTGAGACAGTGATCATCAACAACGTGGAATTCGACCATGCAGACATTTTCTCAAGCCTTGCAGACGTAGAGACGAGCTTTCGTCGTCTCGTAGCACTTGTCCCGCGCCGGGGAATTATCTTGGTGAATGCGGACGACGCTAACGCCGTGCGAGTCACGTCAAATGCCTTCGCGCCCGTCAACGAAGTCGGCTTTTCAAACAACGCTGCGATGCGCATCAGCAACTTCAGTCAGGACGCCGAGGGAGCTTCATTCGAGATCATCGGTCAGCCCGTGCGACTACGCATCCACGGCGAACATAACGCACGCAACGCCTCGATGGCATTGATGGCTGCGCATGCATACGGAGTGCAGCTGCCAGAGGGTGCAGAAGCACTCAGGCGCTTCCGGGGTGTTGAGCGTCGGCAGGAAGTCGTTGTTGAGACGGCAGGCATCACGGTAGTCGATGATTTTGGTCACCACCCAACAGCCATACGTGCTACGATACGCGCCGTGCGTGGTCGCTTCCCCGGCCGAAGGTTGTGGGCGATTTTCGAGCCACGTTCAAACACTACGCGCCGCGCAGTGTTCCAAAAGGAATTACCCCTGGCCCTCGCAGAAGCCGATGGCGTTTATATTTCCCAAGTGGCAAGGCTCGATCAGCTAGCTCCAGAAGAAAGATTAGATCCTGAACGCGTGATTAGTGACATTCGTAACTTAGGCAGAGATGCGTACTATCAGCCTGGCGTTCATGATATTCTTGATCACTTGGCTGCACGCTTACGCAAAGGCGATGTGGTTCTTATCCTGTCAAACGGGGGATTCGATGGCATCAGAGAAAAGATAAAAAACCTCTTGGAAAAACGCTTTGAATGAGAGCCAGAAAATCCTCCATGCATCAAAAAAATACGCACCATAAGCTCAATTTCGCTTGATACTTCCGTTGTACTGGATAACTAAAATCTATTCCGCGCGAGTGGTGGAATTGGCAGACACGTACGTTTGAGGGGCGTATGGAGCAATCCGTGGGGGTTCAAGTCCCCCCTCGCGCATTTTCTTAAGCTTGCAGGGGTTCTTTGAGTTCGACTTAATATGGCGTGCGTTTGTTATCTTTTGTCCTTTTTTTAACCGTCTTAGGCATATCTTGGTATGCTGAAGCAAGCGATCGGAGCCCTGACCCAGAACCTCCTTTCGCTGTGCGTCTTCCCACGGATAACGATTATCTTTTTCGCAGGCAGCCGGAAAAATTTTACACTCCCACGGTCAGTGGTCGTCTGATTTCTGGGATGTACGGATTCACACGCTCCAGTACTGAGCCGCCACGTATCTTTGACCGCTTCCATGAAGGGATTGATATCCGGCCGCTGCGCCGTGATAAGAACGGGGAACCGCTCGACCCCATCTATGCTGCTGCTGATGGAATTGTCGTCCACGTCACCGATGACCCCCACAAATCAAATTACGGTCACTTCATTGTGATTCGACACTCACTGGGTAAATACGACATTTACACGCTTTATGCGCACAATGCTGTCAACTTGGTGCAGAGCGGCAAGCACGTTAAAGCAGGCGAGCAAATTGCAGTTATGGGTTATACGGGCCGGGGCATTAATAAAGAGCGAGCACATCTTCATTTTGAGGTAGCTTTCCTGTTGAATAGAAATTTTCCCTCATGGTTTGAAGAACGAGGGAAACGCCGCGATGAGGATCAAAACCACCATGGAAAATTTAATGGCATCAACCTGCTCGGAATTGATCCGATCCCTTTACTTGAAGCCACTCGAGAAGGTAGGCCTTTGAGTATTCCTGAAGTATTTGCCAATCAAAAAGCTTGTTACAAAGTTCGCTTACCCGCTGTGCGACGCCCTTTTGATTTTCAGAGAAGATTCGATTTCCTCACATCAGGCGGCCTCTCCCAGCCACAGCCTGCTTCCTGGCTTGTCACTTGCAGCCAAATTGGCCTTCCGTTGAAGTTTGAAGCGGCTACTTTTTCAGTGGAACAACCCGAGGCAGCCTGGTTTGATTATAGTCGTAGTTTACAAAACTCCATGACTATTGGTCGCGTTTTGCGCCGCAATCCCCGGAGCGGACCCCTCTTGCTCGAAGAGGGGCTACGGTATTTCGACTTGTTGATGTGGAGGCCTTGATGATTCCTCACTAGCTAGGCCAGCCTGAGGTGCATCAGATAAAAGAAATGGAATAATTAAAATTGCCAAAATATTTACAACTTTAATCATTGGATTGACGGCAGGACCGGCTGTGTCTTTGTATGGGTCACCGACTGTATCACCAGTCACCGCGGCAGCGTGCGCATCGCTGCCCTTGCCTCCGAAGTTTCCTTCTTCGATGAATTTCTTAGCGTTGTCCCAAGCCCCTCCAGAGGATGTCATTGCGATGCCCACAAATAAGCCCGTAACAATCGTGCCAACTAGTACACCGCCAAGCACCACTTCACCCATTCCGGGTAGGAGTGCAACACCCACTACAAAGAATACAGGCAGCAATGCTGGAGTGATCATTTCGCGAAGAGCCGACTTTGTCACGATATCGACGCAAACATCATAATCTGGCAAATCTTCCCCTTTTAGAATACCTGGCTTGGCCGCGAGCTGGCGTCTGACTTCGCGTACTACGGCACCCGCTGCTTTCCCAACCGCATCCATACTAAAGGCCGTGAAGATAAATGGGAGTAATCCGCCGATGAACAAGCCAATGATCACTTCTGGCTCACTCAGGGAAAACGAAAACTGACGAGTGAACTCTTCCGGATCAAGACCTTTGAACATGCGCAACTCTTCTACGTATGAACCAAACAACACGAGTGCTGCAAGGCCTGCAGATGCGATGGCATAACCTTTGGTGACAGCCTTCATTGTGTTGCCCACGGCGTCCAGTTCATCAGTTACCGCACGCACATCTTTCGGCAACCCGCCCATTACGGCAATGCCTCCGGCGTTGTCTGTAATTGGTCCGAAAGCGTCTAGCGAGATGATAATCCCAGCCATGCTCAACATCGCCATCACCGCAATCGCGATGCCGAACAAACCAGCAAATGAAAATGACAAGAGAATTGCGATTCCGATAAACCCCACGGGTAATGCAGTGGCATGTTGTCCCACACTCAAGCCGCGGATGATTGCCGTTGCATGGCCAGTCTGGCATGCATCTGCTATACTGCGTACGGGCTTGAAGTCTGTAGCAGTGTAGTAGTTGGTGATCCAAACCACGACAAAGGTCATCAGCAATCCCACCATCGCCGCACCAAATATACCTGCTGCGCTGATCTCTTTTCCCGCCGCGGTGATTGGTTCGGGGAAAAGCCCGCCAATCACCGGCCACAGCAAAACGGCTGACACGACCCCAGCGACAACCACCGATTCATTCAAAGCCTTAGCAGCACTCCGTTTGGTTAAATTGACGTAAGCGATGCCAGCAAGCGCACCAATCACCGAGATACCGCCAATTAAAAAGGGAAGCTGTAAGGCGGCCGCGCTGCCCGGCAAAATAAGATAGCCTACCAAAATCGCACCAATCAAACTTACCGCATATGTCTCGAAGACATCAGCAGCCATTCCGGCGCAATCCCCCACGTTATCACCGACATTATCGGCGATCGTTGCAGGATTTCGCGGATCATCCTCGTCCAGTCCACTTTCTATTTTCCCTACCAAATCTGCGCCTACATCTGCCGCCTTTGTGTAGATGCCTCCGCCTAAACGAGCAAACACGCTGATTAAGCTGCTCCCCAGAGCAAGCCCCACCAGCGCGTGCACTGCAACCCTTACTTCCCCTGTCACCTTCCCAACTAGCACAAAAAATAAGCCCACCGACAAGAGCGCCATTCCAACGACCAGTAAACCAGTCACCGCACCGCCATTGAAAGCCACACGCAAGGCAGAAAAACAAGAAACCCTTGCAGCCGCAGCAGTACGCACGTTAGCACGTACTGCGATCGTCATCCCAATGTAACCTGCAGCCAGCGAAAATACCGCTCCCCCGAGAAACCCTAGAGCCGTTGCTCCATCCCGGATGAATACCAGCACCACGCCAATGATCACGATAAACGTGGAAATTGTTGCCACCTGTCTGTTCAAGTAAGCCTTTGCGCCCAACTGTACTGCCCGTGCGACCTCTCGCATTCGCTCGGTCCCTGAATCCTTTGAGAGAATCCAACGCACCAAAAATATCGCTACACCCACTGCCACAATAGCCAGCAACAGACTAAGAGTGTATCCGTTGTTTATCAAAAAATCACTCAACATCGTCCGGCATAATTGCAATACCCTTGATTCCTCTCAAGAAAATTTGCAACCCCAACCCTTTTTAGTAGAGGGTAATAGAGCCTAAACTCTCGACTGGAGAAACCACACTCCGAGAAATAACACAAGCAGAGTCAAAGAGACGGCCCACCCGTGCTCAATTGGTTTATAATTTCTCGCAAGGTTTACATTCAAAATTACAAACGCTTCATCCAACTTCAGACAATTTCGCAATTCAGACGCAGCGATATCCGCAAAATAACTCGTCCCGCGTAGCAACTCCGTGCCATCGGAAAAGACCGACCAATGCGAAGGTGCGGCTGGTGCTCGAAAAGACCTGCTTGCCGACTCCCGTCGCTCAGGTTTACCGACGGGTAATATCTGGAGCAACAGATCACCGGTGTTTGCTCCAAAAGCCAGGGGCTGACCAGCAGTGAAATTTCCCGCCCTCCAGCCGCCGTCCCGCTGCCTAATATCCTCAAAAAAACGGAGCAGCATAAGCAACAAAGAAGCATCGTCGTCCACGAGCGGATCTGATGGATCTGCAGCAAAGATGAGTTGTGAGTTACCTCTTGCTTTTCGCATGAAAGCCAGCGGCCTGTTACCGGACCAAAGCAGCGCTTCATCCTCAGGAAAAATTTCTGTTTCCACCATTTCTATAACCCTTAAGCGTTGAAACGACAGATGCCTCACCAGAGGATGAGTTGTAGGCACAATCGGCTGTCCCTCGCTCGGGACTTTCATGCTCGTCTCTGAGGCAATCACCAGCTCGTTACTGTTAGGCAACCAACTTTCGTTATCTTTGGATAAGCTCGCACGCACAACCACATCCGCAGCCTTGGGCATATCTAAAATCACGGCTGATTCGGGCACAGCCTTCAGCAGGCGAATCATGTGGCGTTGCTGGCGACTGCTTAAGCTTTCATCAAGTGCCACTTTGAGCACTTTTCTCTCAGGCCGGACTAATGGGAGAAAATCGTCCAAACGCAACGCATCACCAGGCAATAGCTCCAGAACCACGCGAGAAAATTCCCCCTCAGGCCAGCGAAAAGCAGCTTCTGCCACACCGTCAGATTCAAGATGCACCTTCGTAACTGTCGGATTTAGCCCTTCAACCCGCATTTGCAGTTCCCTGACTGTAGGTGTGTTACCCAAATTTCGTAAAACCACCCTAAACACATCGTTGTTTTCGCCAACAAAGCGAAATCCAGAAATTGCCACATTATCCAAAGCACGCCCCGCAGAAATCCGTATGACACCCGGTAAGCTCACATCATCACGACACGTCAAAAACAAAACATGCCCCTCACTTCCCACACTGGCACGTACAGAGCGTAGAACTGGTGTAGCATCGTGTCTAGGCTGTGAGGGCTGCCACTCGCTCTCCACGGCAGCAAGTAACTCTTCGAGATTCTCCCCGGAGTAAATGACTTTGCCTCCGCGCAAACTACCCACGACTTGCCAATCCGTGCGGCCTGCGCCTGCGCTAATGCTACGGCCTTTAGCACGTAGCAGCTCGATCGACTCCCTGCGGAATGCCTCCATAGACGCCGATTCGTCCAGTACCACAGCCACACGTTGTCGTGTTGAAGTATCTAAATAGACTGGTTGAGCCAGAAACAAACCTATTGTAGCCAATGCTAACAATTGTAACACCAGTGGCCAGGAACTGCGCAAATACCTCAGCCTTGCTCCACCTCGCGTTTCATCCATCACACGCTCCAAAAGGAACAGTGTGCTGACCCGTTGCACACGAGAGCGCTGTTGCAGGAAATAAATAACCAACAACACAGGCAAACTCGCCAGAAGCCACAAAGCTGCCGGGTTAGAGAAGATCACAACACCGCCTCCAGTGCACCTGTTGCTGGACACTCCATGCGAAGGGCTTGCACAAATGGCTTATCAGCTTGCACTCTGGCAAGCACCCCGTGTCTACGGCGGACAAAATCTCTCCACCACTCAAAGTGCCCGCTGTAACTGGCAGCATACCTGCGCAGTAGCTCTGGATTAATCTTGCGCACCCGCCGCTCTGGCGACTCCACGTCACATAGCTCCACTAGTCCCTCCCAGCTTGGCTCCCACTCTTCATGTGCCCAGGGGGCCAGCACGACTGTGAATCCCGTACTTGCAAACGCCCCTGCTGTGCGGGTTGCCACGTGAGCTGGAAAAAGTAAATCACTAATCAATACCCTCAAAGAGTTTGCCCGCCAGGGCACCGTTTCCAGACCTGCAAGACCTGCCCCCGTGCCATCGACAGGCAGTTTACCAAAGTCCAATGAAACAGTGCGGTCAAAATCAAATACCTCCGCCCGTCCTGTACCAGTGAGATAAATCCGCACAGAAGCACCTGCGCGTCCAGCGCTCGCCATGCAAAAGCAGAGCAACTCCACCGCCCGAAGCCATTTTGCGCGAACAAGACGCATCGAGGGTGAGGCATCAAGCGCTACATCTACCACGGGGCTGATCTCCGACCGATACAGTTTCATCGTGTACTGCCCGGTGCGTGCATACGCAAACCAGTTTATATACCGCGGATCATCCCCAGGCACATAAGCGCGGTGATCCTGAAAATCCAGCGAGGAACCCACCCCTACGCCTTGCCAATTGCCTGCAGCGCCTCGCCAAGTGCGGCGTCGGAACGGCAGTGAGAAGCATCTGGAGGCTGCAGCAGCCGATGCGCGTACCTGAGTTTTTTCAGAATCCGACAGCATTGTTCAACCCCTGGGTACATGACGCCTCAAATCTTCCTCCACTTCTCGCTCCAGCAGGGCGGCCTCAGCTCTCTGACCAGTGCCAACAAAATGCATCACAGCCATCAACACCAAACACAAAGGCAAGTAAACAAAGCCGACGATTTGCTCCCAATTGGCAAGGCTGTCCACACTCGACGGTTCAAACAGATCGAACAGCGCAAGCGTCACAGGGAAAAACAATAAAGTCACATTCTGAATGATTGACTCGTCTAAAAGCTCGATCACAAAGCGCCCGCTTAAAGCCATCAGCACATGGAACACAACCATCACAAGACCGGGCAGGCGTAATCGCCCCAGCAATCCATGCCCCACCACCACGCCCAGCAACATACTCAACCAAAATGACGCTACAAATCTAAAGCTATGCAACAAGTTCTCATTTCTTTGTGCAATACCTGTCAGTGTATCTATCAAAGGGAATAAATAAAACATCGCCCCAAACATCAGCAACACAAGCACCCCAAGGTAGAACACCGCCCAGTACCATCCGGGATACACCCAGCGCAACGACCAACGAAACATGTTAGGCAGCCTAGCCAGGAGCACTGCATGCCGGGAAGTTAACACTGAACCATCCTGCAGCTCATCTATAATCCCAAAGTACAAAGCCACCCAAAAAACCACAGACCAGAATTTTAAAAAATTATCCTCACGCATGAACCAAAGCCCGAGCAGCGCAAACACCACCAAAAGCGCCCGTTTTCCCAGATACCACAGCCCGGAATTGTGCCCGGCCTTCCACATGGCTGCCAACAACCAGTAACCCGCGATACACAACAGCCCGACAAACACCGTTATTTTTTCGCTCCAATCTGACTGCACCCCTGCCTGATTGAAAAAAAACGCGCTCATTGTAAAGGGCATCCCTGCCGCCAGAAAGAGTGCTGGCAATACAATCGCACGCCGTACAGGCACCACTGCCCCGGAATAGCCGATGTACAACGTACCGACCCACATAGCCACAAATGTAAATTGGGCCAACATCCGAAAATCCGAAACAATATCCAACCCCAGAAAATAGCGCGCCAGCAGATACGGTAAGACGGCGATGACAAACAACACGATCATCGCATTTACAGCCACCCACTTGCCGAGGACCACCCCCGCAGTCCCCAAATGTGTCAAGTAAATCATATCCATCTTTGCACCAGAGAATTCTTCGGAAAGCACACGACTGCCACGCATAGGAAGCACGATCAGCAAAGGCACCGCGAGTATGATCCAAAAGAACACATCAAACGGTGTAAAATCGGAGAAATGAGTCCTGCCGTCCTGCGAAGCGAAACTGTGCAGCTCAAAGGATAACGCTGCCAGCAGTAAATACACCCCCATCACCAAATGTAGCAACACGAATGTCACCAAAAAAGCCCGACTGCGAAGTCCCTGCCGAAGCTCCTTAACCAGCACAGGGCTCAGCCAGTCAGGAAAATCTCTCAAGGCAAAATAACTCATTTCTGGATCCTTTCAGATTGCATCCACAACCAGGCAAAAATGAGTGTCACGCCCAGCCCTATCAGCCCGCTGCGTAGCCATGGCACCAAGGGCAGAAAGCATGCGATCATAGCCAAAAGTGCCGGTAGCAACTTGTTCTTTGCAATCGGTTCTGCCGGGTGCGCAATCAGCTCGCGTGTGAAGTACCAGCTTATAATCAGCATAAGTGGTGTGAAGAATGATATTGCCCAAGGAATGTAATAAAATAAAGCACCCAACACGAACAATACAAAAACGCCCAGTACCAGCTCAACCCCAAAGAGCACCAAACGCACAACCAAAATGAACCGCGAGTTAAACAAAACCACAGCAGCAGCAACTGCAGAAAGCGAGAGTAACGCAGACAAATAATCCACTTGCCGCACCGTTTCGAGCCCCCCGAGGAAGTATGACATCACCAGCAGAGGCAGCACCTGCGCACTCACCAAAAGGGACTGCACAACGATCGCCCACCACTTCGCAAACACCACAGCGTTGGACGTCACCCCCGCCAATGCAACAAGCTCCAGTGCACCTCCCGCACACTCCTGCTCCAATGCCGAGAAGCCCCCCAGAGGCACCAATACCACCAGCACTAGCCCAAGCACCACCCAGAAATAAATTTGTGTTTGTATAAGACTATCCGTTCCCGTCTGTCTATCTAACATCGCGGCCTGGACCACAATCCACAGTGGAAACACACATCCACTCAATAAAAACGTTGTTTGAAAAATTCTCGAACTCAGCCCTTGGCGAAGCTCTCGCACAATGGTTGCCGGCACCCAGTCTGCAAATTCTCTGCCCAATTTCGCAGAGCTGCAGAAATGTGGGGGCGTGCTTGCTCGCATCTCATGCCCTGTCTGAAGTCTGGCTCAAATTCCCAAGGCTTGTTGCCTGTATTTTTCATCCTGCCGTCCCGCAATGCGTTTGACCTGTTCGGCCGAGAGGAATCTTGGGCCTTGGACTTGAGCCGCTCCAAGGAAAATGCGGGCGGCCTTGTCTGCCATACGCATTGCGGCAATCACTGCCTCCGGGGTGGGGCCGATTGTGATGATGCCGTGGTTTTCTAGCAGGATCACCCGGGGAGCAAAATCATATACCGTCTGATACTCCCGCACAGCATGGCGGATGGCTCGGGCCAGCGCCAATCCGGGATCGGTGTATGGCACGTACACCGATTTGCTGCCGCAGCACACCACCTCGTCTGGAAACAATCGTTTCTCCGCAAATTCTCGCGCTCGGGGTGAACAGAGGATGGCATTGACTGCGATGCTGTGTGTGTGCCCCACGAAGTTGACTTCGGGTAGGGTGAGCAGCCAGGCATGAAAGAGTGCCTCCACGCTCGGTTTGCGGGCTTTTTCATCCACACGTGCTGCAAGCAGTGTCTCATCCACGGCCGTATCGCTAGGCGACTCTAGTTCAAGTAAGTCCAGAACCTTCTTGGTGTCGCACAGTGTGACGTCTTTCTCTGAGAGTGTGCCAAGAGTTGATCCAGAGGCTTTCACGTAAAACTGCTCTTTGCTCACACGGGCAGATGTGTTCCCTTCGCCGAGAATTGTCAGGTGTAACTCCTCCCGACCCAACTCGTGAGACATTTGAAGTAGCTTCTCAAGGATTTCTTTCATTTCACTGAGTATTGCCCCGGCTCAGCGTGAACACAAGCTCCTGAAGCAGACTAAAGAGGTTCAGGCAGATCTGCGGCCTGGTGTGGGAGTTTTTAAAGTTCTGTGGAGCCGGGAGGCTGGGATACGCTGTTAGTTAGCTGAGGCAGGAACAATGTTTACGCGCTTGCGCCCGCGACTGGAGTCGAACTTCACTGTGCCGTCCACTAGTGCGTAAATGGTATAATCGCGACCCAAGCCGACGTTGAGGCCGGGGTGGAATTTTGTGCCGCGTTGCCGCACAATGATGCTGCCGGCCTTTACACTCTGTCCACCAAATCTTTTTACACCGAGACGTTTGCTCTTGCTGTCGCGTCCGTTTTTAACGCTGCCTTGTCCTTTTTTGTGTGCCATGACGTGTGCTCCTAGTGAGTGTTAGCCGTTGATTCCGGAAATTTTGACTTTGGTCAATTGTTGTCGGTGGCCTACGGTGCGATGGTAGCCTTTGCGTCGTTTGAATTTAAAGGCAACGACCTTATCGCCTTTGAACTGTTCGAGAATTTCTCCCGTGACGCTGGCGCCCTGGACGTGGGGGCGGCCTACACGCACACTCTCGCCTTCGCCGACGAGGAGCACTTCTGTAAAGGTGACCTTTGTGCCAGGCTGTTCTGGGAGTTTTTCTATCGTGATGGTATCGCCCTCCGCGACGCGGTACTGCTTGCCACCTGTTTTGATTACTGCGTAGGCCATAGTTTGTAAGTGGGTGAGCTGGACAATATGGGGGCTTTCTGTCAAAAATCAAGAGAAATGTTGGCGAGTTATTGGGTGCATGATCTAAGTCCGTTTGCGGTGGAGTTTGCTCCTGGCATCGGGGTGCGTTGGTATGGATTGGCTTACGTAGTGGGTTTTGTGTTGGCATATGTGCTTTTCGTCAAGTGGGCACGTAGCGGCTGGCTGGGGTTGCCACGGGAGAGGGTGGGGGATTTTCTGACATGGGTCGTGCTGGGCACGGTGCTTGGCGGGCGCCTCGGCTACTGTCTTTTTTACGCCTGGGAGAATGTGATGAGGGATCCACTTTACGCCTTGCGGGTATGGGAAGGGGGGATGGCTAGCCATGGCGGGGCTCTCGGGCTGGGTGTGGCCGTGGCTGGGTTTGCTTGGAGGCACGGAGTGGACGGCTGGAGGCTCTCTGACGCGGTGGCTGCGGCCGCGCCGTGGGGGGTGGCGATTGGTCGGGTTGCGAATTTTGTAAACGGCGAGTTGTGGGGGCGCCCTGCCTTGGTGCCTTGGGCGGTTGTTTTTCCTCAGAGCGGGGATATGCTGCCGCGGCACCCGTACCCGCTTTATGCCTCGGTGCTTGAGGGGGTGGTAGTGGGTGTTGTTGGTGTGCTGGCGCAGCGGAAGTTTCGCAGGCCGGGGCTTGTGTGCGGGTGCGTGTTGTGTGCTTACTCTGCGATGCGTGTGGTTTCGGAGTTTTTCCGCGAGCCGGATGATGGAGTGTTCTGGGCGTGGGGTTTTACCCAGGGGCAGTGGATGTCTGCTGGGACGCTTGTGGCAGGTTTCGCGGTGTTGTTCGCTGCGATGCGTCGCAAGACGGCTTGAAGCTACTTGAGCAAGGGGATGAGGTCGTGCAAGCGTTGCCGAACGTCTGCAGTTTCTAGGAGTTTTTGTTTTTTGAGGGGGTCGTGCACAAGAGTGTATCCGATGACATCGCTGAGGACATCAGGATCGCGCATGGCCTGGAGGAAGTTAGGGAGCTCTTGGGGGATGTTTTTGATTTTAGAGGCTTTGGCGATGGCCATTTCGATGACTTTGATCATGAGGGCTTCGACTTCGACGCCTTCGGCGTTGCGACTGGCGAGAGGTTTGACGCGTGCTGTTCTGTAGGGCTCTTCTTCACTGATTTCGCTCAGTGCCACGCGTGCCAGCCCTTGAAGAATGATGTGGCCTGTGCCGTCGGGTTGCTCCACACAGGCACGCACAAGCCCCATGCCGGCGACTGTGTGGGGGTAGAGGCTGCCGGTGAGGTCATCCTGTTCCTTAGCTAGTGCTATGCACATAAGGCGGTCGCCTTGCAAGATGTCGCGCATCATCTGCTGGTATTTAGGTTCAAAGATGAAGAGGGGCATGAGTGATTGGGGGAAGAGGATGGCCCCGGGGAGCGTCATGACTGGCAATACGGCGGGTATTTGCATAGCCTAATTTAATCACTAGCCGCTCAGCTGCAAGCGGGGCAGTTTGGTGCTTTTTGGGGTGGTTGGAATGGCACGGGTTGTGCGAGATTTAATTTGATGAATCAGACGCAGATTTCTGGCGTTTTTTTTCCACCGCAACCCCGTTCTCTGGATGATGTGCGTCTGCAGTATAATTTGGTGGAGGGCCTGATACTGCGCGGAGTGTACTCTCGGCGGGAGATGACGGGCAGCCAGATTGCAGAAGAGTTGGGCCTACCATTCTATGGGGTGCTGGAGCCGATTCTGGAGACGATGCGCGACACGAGATTGCTCGAGATCACAAAGGGTGAGTTGGCCTCGATTTCGTATAGTTATTCGATCACGGACTTTGGGCGTGAACTGGCCGTCAAGAGTATGGAGCAGACGAGCTATACGGGGGTAGCCCCTGTCTCGCTGGAGGAATATGTTTATGCAATCGAGCAGCAGTCGTTTGGCAGCAAGACAGTAGATTGGGAGATGTTGAGGATCGCGTTTTCGGATTTGATCTTCGATGAGGAGATTCTGGCCCAAATCGGTCCGGCGATTAATTCGGGGCGCTCCCTTTTCCTGTATGGCCCACCCGGTAACGGCAAGAGCTCGGTGGCTGAGAGGCTAGTGCGGGTAATGGGAGATGCGATTTTTATTCCGGAATGTCTGGAGGTGCGTGGCAGTATCGTGAAGTTGTTCGACCCTTTTAATCACAAGTTGGTGGAGAGTAGTGAGGATGCGCGAGCTGCTATGCCCTACGATCGGAGATGGCGGTTGATTCAACGGCCGTTTCTTGTTGTAGGTGGGGAGCTGACGATGGAATCGTTGGATTTGAATTGGAATGAGCAGTCGCGCACCTACGAGGCGCCAATCCAGCTTAAGGCCAACGCAGGAGGATTGATGATAGATGATTTTGGCCGTCAACGGATTGATCCCAAGACGCTACTCAATCGCTGGATTGTGCCGCTGGAGCGCAAAGTTGACTATTTGACACTGGCGACGGGTGCGAAGATTCAGATTCCCTTCGAGGAAATGATTATCTTCTCCACGAATCTTGACCCGAAAGATTTGGTGGATGAGGCCTTCCTTCGCCGAATCAGGTATAAAATACCGGTAAATTCTCCTTCGGTACATAATTTTCAACGCATATGGGAGCTGCAGTGCCGCTTTCGGGGTTTGAAATACGAACCTGCTGACGCGGAATATCTGCTAGAGAAAATTCGCGAGCTGGGCATTCCACTTCGTGCTTGTCATGCCCGAGATGTACTCGATCATGTGGAGGACATCTGCCGTTTCAACAGATGGCCGCTGGCAATCACTCCACAATTGCTGGACGCAGCATGTGAGGCTTACTTTGTGCCATTTGATCGAGCTGTTCAGAACGGCTCCGGCTGAGGCAGCGAGCACACGATCAGGCCAGTTTCTGCGCTCTAATCCAGTCGTCCTGGCAAAGCTGGGGAATGAGGTCAGTGGTATCTAGAGTTGCGGATTGGGCGATGTCATCACTCCTCCCCTTTTTGGCTAGGGCACGGCCGTTGCGGGAAAGTGCGAGATTATCTGCCAGATTGTAATAAGGTCTGCCGCGCCATAGGGAAACAAGGGGATGGATGATGTTCAATCGCTCCAGCAATGCGCCTCCAAAAAGTAAATCCTCATAAGATGCTCCATCCAGAGTGCCAGAGGCTGCGATGGTGAGAAATTTGATGAGCTGCTTGCTACATTGCTGAGAGATGCAAGCCGAAAGTGCTGAGAGGCATCTGAAACTACCTGCATAGATGTGAAGAGGCTTTGAGCGCCGTAAGGCCAGCAGTGCGCGTGTGCCGTTTGTTGTCGCGTGGATGAGTTTTTTGCCGAAGACTTCAGCTTTGAGGAATTCTCCTGGCGAGTTACCTAAGTGAAAATCTTCCGGTCGTTCGTGATTGCGTTCCCCACAAAGCAGGGCATCGGGATGATTTTTACTAAGGTGTCGGGCTTCGTCCAACGAATCAGCGGGAAGTATGGCCTCGGCACCACGTTCAAGTGCGCAGCTCATGCAGGTGGTAGCGCGGAGGATATCTACCACCACTACGATTGTCTCATGTGAATTAGGCAGTGCTAGACTTTGCAGTTGCTCGGGTATCCAGCTGACAACAATTTGAAGGCTCTGGTGTGTGTTCACCTAAGAGGCGATGTGAAGTTTTAAGTTAGCGACCCCGCCAAAGCGCGGCATCCAGACATGCCCAAATGTGAGCGATGGCAAATATGGGAATCAAACCACCGAGAAGAAATGTTATCAACCAGCACAAGCCTTGGACAATCACAAAGAAGAAGACAGCGCCTAGAAAACGGCCCTGCACGAGCTGCCCCAGCCCGGGGATGATGATGCTGCAGATTGCCGATATGACGTTTGCCGCGCTGCCAGGACCTGCCATGTTGTTTATCTAGCAATTGCAGTTAAAAAAACCAGTGCTTTTCGGGCTGCAAATTTCCCTCATGATTAGTATGTGATTTATTTTGAGTGGCGTAACAAACCCGATGAGCAGAGACCAGACTTGCAAGTTGTGCGAGTGTCTTATTTTGCAAGAAAGCTGAAGTGGCAATTTAAAGAAGGATGTGGGGACTGGGATTACGAGAGAGAGCCACAGGTGCAAGATTGGGAAAAGCTTTTAAGTCAAGCGAGGGCCAGTTATCAGCGAGGCAAGCTGGCTTACAAAGTTGTGCAACTAATCGAAAGCGGTTTGAAGGCTGCTCGGCGTGAATCAAAGCAGATTGAGGATCCTCTGCGTTGATTTTCGTGGATTAAGTTTTTTAAGGCGTACATGGCATCGAAAAAAAAAGCCCCGCGTAGGCGGGGCTTTTTGAATAATGGTTAGAGTTTTAGCGGTACTTGACTGAGCAGCCGTAAGCGCGTGTGGCGCTATTGGTGACGGGTTTGCCAGCGAGCAGTTCGTCAAGGGCTGCTGCGACAAAGTTTTCTTCGTCACCTTTGACTTGAGGCGTAGGGTTATTGTCAATCGCTCCGGCGTAAACGAGTATGCCATCTTGGTTAATTATGAACATGTGTGGTGTGGTTTTTGCGCCGTAGGCTTTACCGACTTCGCCTTCTGCATCTACCAGCACTGCTGTGGGCGAGGCGCCAGTTTTCTCAGACTTTTCGTTGGCCTGTTCGTTTGTAAGAAAGTCTTTGTGATCAGGGTTGGTGGAGTTAATGGATAGCCAGATAACGCCTTGTTGGGTATACTTATTTTGGAGTGCGGGCATGATGCCATCGCCGCCTTCAGGGTAAAGTTTTTGGACAAAGGGGCAGCCGTGGTTTAACCACTCGAGGACTACGATTTTGCCTGCGAAGTCTGAGAGGCTGTGGCTTTGGCCGTTTGTGTCGGTGAGTGTGAAGTCGGGTGCTTTTTCTCCAACGACGGCTTCAGAGTATGCTGCGTTGTGAGTGAGGGCCAGTGCACTGAGTGTTGTGAGGGTGAGGAGTTTTTTAATCATAGTTTGATCCTTTCTTTGAGTTAGGTTGCGTTCGTTAAGACACGGACAGGCCAGGTTGGTTCAAAGTTTATCGTGATGTAGTTTCTACAGTTTGTTTTTTACGGTTTTTCTGTTAGTTGTGTGTGGTGGTTGTTTCCCCAACTTGGAAGCGAACGAAGCGTTTGATGACGATGTTCTCTCCTATTTCCTGGATTTTTTTGGTGAGCAGTTCGGATATTGTCAAATCGGGGTCTTTCACGAAGGCTTGGTCTAGGAGGCAGATGCTTTGGTAGAAGCGATCGAGTTTACCCTCGATGATTTTTTCAAGTATTTCAGCGGGTTTTTTGGCGTTTTTGGGGTCCTGCTGAAGTTGCGCCAGGGTAATTTCGCGTTCCTTTGAGATGAGCTCTGCTGGGACATCGGCGCGGGAGACGCAGGTGGGGTTGGCTGCAGCGATGTGTAGTGTGATGTCTTTGGCAAACTCGCGAAAAGTTTCGTTTTTAGCAACGAAGTCGGTTTCGCAGTTAATTTCGACGAGCACTCCAACTTTGCCGCCCATGTGGATGTAGGAGGCGATAATGCCTTCACGGGCTTCGCGTGAGGCTTTTTTTGCGGCAGAGGCAGCGCCGCGTTTACGTAATACTTCGATAGCTCCGCTGATATGACCGTTGGATTCTTGAAGTGCTTTTTTGCATTCCATCATGCCAGCCCCGGTTTGTTCGCGGAGTTGTTTGACGAGTTCTGCTGAAATTTCTGTGGTATTTGCGCTCATGAGCAAATGTTAGTACGTTTTTTTTGTTTAGGAGACAAGCTCGGAGGAGGATTCGATTAGGTCTTTTTCCGAGGATTCATCTGACGCCGTGAAGTTTATTCTGATTATTCCTGTTTCCATGATTCGATTAGGTCTTTTTCCGAGGATTCATCTGACGAGGCAGATTTTCTACCGCGGGAGAGTCGGGGTTTGTGGTCGCCTTTGTTGTACTCTGCTTTGCCTTCGAGAATTGCTTGGGCGAGGATGTCCAGGATGAGGTGGATGGAGCGCAGGGCATCATCGTTTGCTGCGATGGGGTATTCGGGAATGGTAGGGTCGGCATTGGTATCGACAAGGGCGATGATGGGGATGCCAAGGCGTTTGGCTTCCGCGACGGCGTTTACTTCGCGGGTGATGTCCACAATGATAATGGCAGCGGGGAGCTTCTCCATGCGGCGGATACCTTTGAGGTTGCGGAGCATTCTGTCGCGTTCACGGCGTAAGGTGACACCCTCTTTTTTGAGGAGCTTGGCCATCCGTCCGTCTTGCTCCATGGCGTCAATTTCATTAAGGCGGCGGAGGGATTTTTTGATGGTTTCAAGGTTTGTGAGTGTACCGCCGAGCCATCGTTCGGAGACGCAGTGCGCGTTGCATTTTTCTGCAGCATCGAGCACAGCTTGTTGGGCAGCTTTTTTGGTGCCCACGATGAGGATTTCCCCGCCGCGGCTGGCGAGATCGCGGAGGAATTGGCAGGCTGTGGTGAGTTGTTTGTGAGTTTCGTCGAGGTTGATGAGGTGGATGCCTTGGCGCGCTTCAAAGATGAAGGGGCGCATTTTAGGGTTCCATTTTTGAGTTCTGTGTCCGAAGTGAACTCCGGCTTCGAACAGGTCCTTGACTGTGACTGCTGGCATATGTTGTGTTTCCGGTTTATCATCCGCTTGTGCGGACTTCGGTTTCTACCGAATGGGGGTTTTTGTTTTGGTGCTTTGGGGGCGTTGATTGATAAAACTTTTAGTGGTTGTGTCTGCGATATTTCTTTTCTGTGCCGGATCCTACGAGGCGTTTGCGGCCCTCCCGACGGCGGCGTGCGATGATGGCACGACCAGATTTTGTTTTGTTGCGCGCGCGAAAGCCGTGCTGTCGGACACGTCGGCGCTTCGAAGGTTGGTATGTGCGTTTCATAAAAATAGCAAACCACCTTGAATACCGGCTCGTATTTGTCAAGAGGAGAAGCACTTTTACGGTTGTTGAAAGATCAGTTTGGATAGAGGAGAACAGCTTTTACGAAAAACATTGCCTTATCGCGGGTGAGCAGATTAACAAGTGAAGGAACAATAATATCAAAACATAGAAAGTTATCTGAATTATGCCTGCAAAAATCTATACAGAAAAAGATGCTAGCCTCTCTCCATTGAAGGGGAAAAAAATCGCGGTTTTGGGATTTGGTTCCCAAGGTCATGCCCACGCTCTGAATCTCAAGGATTCTGGTCTGGATGTGGTTATAGGTTTGTATGCTGGGTCAAAGTCCATCCCAGTCGCGAAGGAACATGGGTTTGTAGTACTCGATACTTCTGAGGCTGTGCGCCAGGGTGATGTGATTATGGTGGCAATCCCGGATACGAAACAGCCGGCAGTATACTCTAAGGACATCGCACCAAATCTGACGAAGGGTAAGACTTTACTGTTTTCCCATGGTTTTTCGATTTTGTACAAGACGATCCTGCCCCCAAAAGATGTGGCTGTGATCATGGTGGCACCCAAAGGACCGGGGCACATTGTGAGGCGGCAGTTCACCGAGGGCAAAGGCGTGCCAAGCCTGATTGCTGTGCATCAGGACCCGCGTAAAGACGCGAAGAAGATCGCGCTGGCCTGGGCGCATGGGATTGGTGGCACGCGTGCCGGAGTGTTGCAAACCACGTTTAAGGAGGAGACGGAAACGGATCTTTTCGGCGAACAAACTGTCCTCTGCGGTGGTTGTACAGCACTGATACAGGCGGGCTTTGAGACGCTTGTTGAGGCGGGTTACTCTCCAGAGATGGCGTATTTTGAGTGTCTTCATGAGTTAAAGCTGATCGTGGATTTGATCAATGAGTCTGGAATTTCGGGGATGCGATTTTCGATCTCCGAGACGGCGAAGTGGGGTGATGTGACAGTGGGGCCAAAAATTATTGACGCTAGTGTCAAACGGCGGATGAAGGCGGCACTTAAGGATATCCAAAGCGGTAAGTTTGCCAAGGGCTGGATCAAGGAATACGAAACTGGCTACAAAAATTATAAGAAACTGCTTAGCAACGGCGAGAAGCATCCGATCGAGAAGACAGGCGCTCGCTTGCGGGCTCTTATGCCTTGGATATCCAAGAAAAACTTGAAGGGCGCCCAAGCGGCTTACTGACGGGTTTTTTCCAGGTTCTACAGCTTGTGTTTTTTTAATTTGTACACTGTGTCGTTGACGCAGCCTACCAAGACCCGTTAATCGTGCGGGCTGTGGACGCACTCAGTTTGATCAGTCTATCGCTTGCGTTGTGTGGTTTAGGTTCGTTGGCATGTGCGTTTGTTGGGCCTTTTTTGCGTGAAAGGACGGCATGGGTTGCGGTTGTTACAGCACTTTCCGCGACTGCATGTATTGCAGGTGTAGCTGCAGGGCATGATCCTGGCACGCAGGTCGCCGTCTCTGTCCAATGGGTGCCAGCACTGGGGCTAGAGTTTTCGTTTTTAGTGGATGGGCTTTCAATTTTCTTTGCTTTGGTTGTGACTGGGATGGGGGTTTTGGTGACTGTGTATGGGCGGGGTTACATGGATTCGCATTCGGAAAATCACGGTCGTTTTTACGCTTACTTGATGCTGTTCATGGCGGCGATGATCGGGACTGTGATGGCGGGAAATCTCCTGCTGCTATTTGTGTTTTGGGAGCTGACTGGGCTGACTTCGTTTTTGCTCATCGGCTTCTTACACGACAAAGAGAAGAGCCGCGCAGGAGCGCGCATGGCGATCCTTGTGACGGGGGGTACTGCTCTAGTGATGCTCGCAGGTGTGGCCTTGAGCGGGCTTGTTTGGGGGACGCTGGATCTTGTGAAGATACTCAACGGACCGCCAGAGGGGGCGGGTGCTGCGGAATCGGCGGTGTTTGTGCTTTTGGCTGTGGGAGCTTTAGGCAAGAGCGCGCAGTTTCCGTTTCACTTTTGGTTGCCAAATGCTATGGCAGCGCCAACTCCTGTCAGCGCGTATCTGCATTCTGCGACGATGGTAAAGCTGGGTGTTTTTTTTGTGGCGCGGGTGTTCCCAGCGTTTTCGACTTTGCCAGAGTGGGTGCCTCTGTTGATGGGCGTAGGTTTATTCACGGCTTTGCTGGCAGCGGTGCTTGCACTGTTGTCGCATGATTTGAAGGCGATTTTAGCCCAGAGCACGGTTTTACAGCTTGGATTGTTGATTGCGTTTTATGGGATGGGTGGTGCGGTGGTGAAGGGGGATATTTTGCATGTGGCAAATCATGTCTTTTACAAGGGGGCGCTGTTTATGATTGCTGGTTTGATAGATCACGCTGCCCACGGCAGGGACATTCGGCACTTGGGTGGTCTGATGAAAAGGATTCCTTGGGTGGGGGTATGTGCACTTGTGGTTTCAGCGTCGATGGCAGGCCTGCCACTCACGCTGGGCTTTGTGAGCAAGGAGTATTTTTTGAAAGATCTGGTCAAGGCGGCGGAGTACTCGGGCTGGACGCTTTGGCCTGTTTTGGCCGTCGTCACTTTTGTGCTGGTGGCCGTACTAAAAATGGCGTTTGCTACTAGGTTTTGGTGGAAGTTGTTCATGGGTTCGGAGACGGAGCAAGTGCGTGAGCACTGGCATGCGCCAGATGTGCGTATGGTGTGGCCGATCACGCTCTTGGCTGGCGCAACTTTAGTTTTCGGAGTGTGGCCATCGGGAATGGCGCATGTGGTGGAATGGTCTCAGGTACCTGGCATGCACGCGATGAAAGAGGTGCATTTTGCGTTGTGGCACGGATGGACTCGGGAGTTGTTCATTACTATCGGAGTCATAACGGTGGGCTTGCTACTGACTAGAGCTCTTTGGAAAGTTTGGCCGCGTTTGGAGGTGCCTTGGTTACTGAGATGGGACGTAGGCTTCGAAAAGCTCGTCGAGTGGACGCCACGTTTTGCTGCTGCTGTAACAAGATCTCTGCGCGCAGATGAGCCTGTAGCTTACGTGCCCTGGATGTTGTTGTTTATCTTGGCTGCTGTAGGTGTGCCTACATTTGTTTGGTGGTCTCAAAATATCACACAGGTAGTCTGGTTTGATGAGGTGAATTTCCTACGAGGGCTTTTTGCGTTTTGCATTCTGGTTTCTGCTGTAGCCGTGATTCTGCTTAAGAGATGGATGTCTCAGTTAATCGCGATGTCTGTGTTGGGATTTTTGGTGACGTTTTATTTCATACTGATGCGTGCGCCGGATTTGGCGCTGACTCAGATTTTGATTGAAACTGTCACTCTGGTGTTGATTTTGCTTCTCTTCGCGAGGTTTCCTAGAAAAGCGGAGTTAGGCGAAATCGAAAGACGCTCGGACAGAAAACACAGACTGGCAAGAATCACTTTGGCTTTAGGGGGTGCTGTTTTGACGATCTTTGTGGGTTTCCTTGCACTTACTCAGAAACATCCTCTGCCAGTCGGGTTGGTGTATCCTGAAATCACTATACAAGAAGCGAAGGGGAGCAACGCGGTGAACACGATATTGGTTGACTTCCGCGCGTGGGACACTTTGTTGGAAGTGGCTGTGTTAGTTATTGCACTGCTTGGTGCAGTTGGCTTGGTGAATCGTCAGAAGAATCGTCCTGCAGG
Source organism: uncultured Verrucomicrobiae bacterium (assembly GCA_938005615.1). Taxonomy (GTDB): domain Bacteria; phylum Verrucomicrobiota; class Verrucomicrobiia; order JADLBR01; family CALLMV01; genus CALLMV01. The sequence continues at coordinate 41,353 of CALLMV010000005.1, read as the reverse complement.
CAGTCCGGAAGGTAGGAAGCCATGAGACCTGAATCCCCTTTGTTTGTGGCTATTGCCCGCCTGCTTTTTTTACTGATCAATATATTTGTTCTGTATGTGTTTTTACGAGGGCATAACTTACCGGGCGGTGGGTTTATTGCTGGTGCTGGGACGGCCATTTCGTTTGTGATGCTGGTACTTGCTTTGGGAACCCGGGAAACTGAAGAATTGCTACCTATACGGCCGTTAACGTTTTCCGCTTTTGGCTTATTACTCTCGATAGTTGTGGGTGTGTTGCCACTTTTTTTGGGTGAGGGATTTTTGAAGCATTATCATTTTAAATTTTTTGCAAGCGAAGGATTGGGAGAAATTTATTTAGGAACACCCGTTTGGTTTGACCTAGGGATTTATGCGATCGTTGTCGGGGTACTGCTAAAATTGATTTTACTACTGGCCAGAGCCAAAGAGGGAAGGTCTTTGGTATCACCTTACGAAAAACAGGGTTGCGCTTTGCCTGATGCGGAGGATTTGGAAGGTCGCAAGGCAGAGGAGGAAGCGAGCAATGCTTGAGGAATCAATCATCATGGTGGGGCTTCTGGTGGGGTGCTCGATATATTTAATTTTGCAAAGCAGCTTTGTTCGAATTCTTTTGGGATTTGCGATGCTTTCTAACGCTGTGAATATGTTTGTACTTCTGATGTCTGGTAGTCCTGATCAGAGGCAAGCTCCTGTGGTGATCAAGGATGGGCCATTTGTGGATCCCTTGCCGCAGGCGTTAGTGTTGACTGCTATTGTGATCGGCTTTGGTGTGCTCGGGTACATGGTCATGCTGTTTTACCGGCTGTTCAAGGCATGTGGAACGACAAATTCAGAAGATTTGTACTCAAAATCTCGGGAGACTTTTCTGATTGAGCCAGAGGAGGCTGAGAAATGAACTCGCTGCTGCTTATAGGGCTATTGTTAATGCCACTTTTCAGTGCGGCATTTTTGCTGCTTTTGAGGAGAAGATGTTTGCTGCGCAGAGGCCTGCTCCTTGTGGCTAGTTCTCTACAGGTTGTTTTGGCGTGGATGCTGGTCCTGACGTGCTCGGACGTTGGTTACGTTGTGCACTCGCTTGGCAGTTGGGGCCCGTTTGTCGGGATTGTGGTAGTGGCTGATATGACGTCTTCGTTACTTGTGTTGGCTGGTGCGACTTTGGCGCTGGTCTGCGTGGCTTATTCATTTTTTCAAACGCTTGCTTCAACCGAGCACCCTCTGCGAGGTGTTTTGATACAGTTTTTGATGGTGGGTGTGAACCTGTCTTTTTTTGCAGGGGATTTGTTTAATTTATTTGTGGCTTTTGAGGTTTTGTTGCTGGCTTCTTATGCCTTGATGTCTCTGGAGGCCGATGATTGGGATGTGAAGCAGAGTTATCCTTTTTTGGCGTTGAATGTACTTGGAAGCTCATTCTTTTTGATGGCGTGCGGGGCGGTGTACGCATCTTACGGGACGCTGAACCTGGCATTGCTTTCTGAAAGAATGCTTGAGACCACGGGCGATGGAAGAGGTGCTGTGTTGGCAGCATTGATTTTGACTGTGTTTGCAATTAAAGCTGGGGCTTTTCCTTTGTATTTCTGGTTACCAAACAGCTACCCGACTTTGCCTGCTCCTGTGCTTGGGCTGTTTGGAGGATTGCTGACCAAATTAGGTGTTTATTTGCTGATGCGTTTCACGGGTACTGTGTTCCCGCCAAATTTGGATTATCATTACCTGGTTTTGATGTGGATGGGGGGTGTAACTATGCTTTTGGGTGTTTTGGGAGCGGTGTCTCGTGGGGGCGTGCAGTCGATTTTATCCTATCACATTCTGAGTCAAATTGGGTACATGATCTTGGCCGTAGGCTTCTACACTCCATATGCATTTGCTGCGTGCTTGTTTTTTATTTTACACAACATTTTCGTAAAATCATGTCTACTGCTCAATGGTGGTGTTGTTATTGTGTTAAATGGAACAGATGAGCTGAAGAAAACAGGTGGTCTCTGGAAATTAGCTCCGCTCTTAGGTTTGATTTTTCTGCTACAAGCTCTGAGTTTGGCAGGGATACCGCCGCTGAGTGGTTTCTGGGGGAAGTACATGATTGTCTTGGAGGGTATACGTCTACGTGAATTTTTTCTGGCAGCGCTAGCTCTTGCCGTCAGTGTACTGACGTTGTTCAGTATGTTGAAGATCTGGTTAGGTGCCTACTGGAAGGATGCGGTTGCGGGTTATGAGCCAGATCTGAAGAAAAAGGGGTGGAAGGGGATGAGTCTTGCCATGGGTGTATTGGTACTTATTTCCCTTGGTATGGGTTTGGTTGCTCAACATTTTGTTGGTTTTTGTTTGCGCGCCGGCGAGCAGATGTTAGATGCCGCAGCGTACCGCCAAGCTGTGCTTGGAGGTTGGGATAGAAGGGGGCTGTGAGATGGGTGTGCCTGGCTTTTTGAATTTGGCTATTGCTGTTTTGTGGTTGTTCCTTGGAGACAGGCCTTCTTTGGAGAGGTTTCTGGCTGGTTGGCTTACGGGATTTTTATTAATTTTTGTCTTCCAAAGCTTGCTTAGGGCAGAGCGCTATGTGAGGCGCGTATTGGCACTCGGCAGATTGTTTTGGGTGCTGGTTCGTGAGGTGGTGATATCGTCTCTTGCAGTGCTTAGTCTGGCTTGGAGTCGTAGAGCTTCAAAACCCCAAAGTACTTTTTTCACTTACGACACCCAGCACCTCACAAGGGCTGAGGCTTTGTTGCTCGGACACTTTATCACACTAACTCCTGGGACTGTGACGATAGATTTTATTGGAGAAAATTACGACGTTTTACGAATTCATGTGCTGGACAGTGTTGATGTTGAGGCTTCGAAGAGTTCTATACGCGATGCGCTAGAGAACGCAATAACCGGAGTAACTAGAATATGACAGCTCAGACTCTCTTAATAATAGCCAGTTTCGTGCTCGTTGGGATGTCTTTGTTCATGGGAATAATGCGGTTGGTGATTGGACCTTCCGTTGTGGACAGGATCGTTGCGTTGGATGCTGTGGTTTTGTGTGCTGTAGGATTTCTGGCGCTGCTTTCTTTTGTATGGCGCACTACTGTTTACCTAGATCTGCTGCTTGTAATTTCTCTTCTAGGTTTTCTTACAACTGTAGCATTTGTTAATTACCTCAAGGAGAACGGTACCGACGCCCAAAAAAATTCTGCGGAGGAAAATCAAAGTGATGGATGATTTTATCAATCTCATGAGGGACTGGATTTCCCCGATCGTAATGCTGTTGGGGGCTTTCGCGATTTTTTCCTCGATGTTGGGCATCATGAGGTTTCCAGATCCTTACTGCCGCTCTCATGCATTAGGTAAGGGTATGGTCTTTGGCATTACGATTTTGCTTATCGGGTTTTGGTTAAGTGCTGAGACATTGGATATCGCTTTGAAGGCTATAGCAGTTATTGTTTTCCAGGGGATTACAGTACCGGTGGCGAGCCATTTGCTTGCCCGTTTCTGGTATCATCGCAAAGAAGATAATGATTAAATTAAGTTGATCATGCCCCTCTTTTACAGTCCCGATTAACTTTATTACGTTTTGCTAATTCGAAAAACGATTCTGATATTGTATGATTGAATCGCATAGCGCGATTTTTGTGGGAGTGGATTTGGCTTGGGGTGAGCGCAACCCTGATGGGTTGTTTTGCTTTGTGTGGGACGGTCAATCACTGCACGTGAATGATTGTTTTTTAAGTTGGGGGAATGATGTGTTGCTGGAAAACATACAAAGATTGACCCAGGGGTTTTCAAGTGGGGTTATTTCGGTGGATGCACCTCTTATCATAAAAAACAAAAAGGGAATGAGACCCGTGGACCGGCTGACTCATGTATTGTACCGAAAACAACATGCAGGTTGCCACCCCGCGTATCTGGATAAAATAACCAGGCCGGTTGTGCTTGCAGAAAAACTGGAGGATTGCGGTTTTTTATTAACGCCTGAGGTGAGGAGAGATCGGGTAACTTTGATCGAAGTCTACCCGCATATCAGCACGCTCCATGTGTTTGGAATTGGACGTATTCTTAAATATAAAAAGGGCAAGGTATGCGAAAGACGGCGCGAATTCGGTAGATATCAGCGGCTCTTGCTCCATTCGCTGGAAAACTTTTTTTATGGAGTCAGTCCAGATATAGACCTGCAACGTTTTCTCTCAATCAAACCGTGGAGTAAAAATCTTGAAGACCAAACGGACGCGATGCTTTGTGCACTCACGGGATGGCACCATTGGATTACTGAAGGGAAGGGCACTGAGGTACTGGGCGATATCGAAACAGGGTTTATCGTCTCCTGTAAATCTCGGCTAAACAGTACAGGGTGAATGTTAGTAATTGTTAATGAAGTTAATCAGCTCACGCAGGCGACCGAATTGTTTACGGTCGAAAGGTACACACAATCGGGGTAGGTGGGCAATTTCTGGTTCATTGATTTCTTGAGGCAAAGCAAGACAGGCCTTGAGAATGCCAGCAGAGCGAGGCATTTCGGAAGCCTCTTCTTGGCTGTCGTTTTCAGTTTGAGATTTTATTGCAGGATGTTCCTTGCAGTGGGACTTACAAATATCGGCAAAGTCTTTTTCAATTTTATCCAGCGCGACTTGAGGGAGCTGACGCTGCATTCTAATGACGAGCTGTTCCCCGACGAAGCGGTAGGAGTGGAAGTTTGAGTAAAATCGCAGGACTTCCTCTTGAGCTTCCTCGAGGGAATCGGTCACTTTAAAGAGCGAAAAATCTGTAGCTGAAATCAGCTTATCCTTAAGGAGGTGCTCACGGAGATATTTTTCAAAGGTTTTCCAGAAATTGCCTTTTTGATTGTCTACAAAAACGAGTGGCAGCAATTTGCTTTTTCCTGTTTGGATAAGTGTGAGTGTTTCGAAAGCTTCATCCATCGTGCCGAAGCCACCAGGGAAACAGGCAAGGGCATGCGACTCTTTTACAAAGTTAAGCTTTCTAGTGAAGAAGTAGTGAAAGTTTATGAGTTTTTCGTCTCCTTGAATTGTGTCGTTAGCTGCTTGTTCAAAAGGTAGCTTGATGTTTAGGCCGAAACTGCGTTCTCGCCCGGCGCCTTTTTGGGCTGCCCCCATAATGCCGTCTCCGCCTCCTGTTATCACCATGTAACCGGACTCGGCCATCATCCTGCCAAATTTTTCTGCTGCCTTGTAAGCAGGATGGGAGGGGAGCGTGCGTGCAGAACCGAAAATAGAGATTTTTCTAATATGCCTGTAAGGCTTAAAAACGCGATCTGCTACGCGTAACTCACCAAGTGCTCGGGCGATGAGTTTCAGGTCAGCAAGGTGAGGTTTTGCTCTGCCGAGCTTGATGACGTTTACAATAAGTTGGCGGTATAGCTCCTCATCTTGAGTGATACCTGCGTCCGTGATGAGTTTGCCGATTTCCGAGTCGAGTTTTGGATCATTGAGATAAGCACGTGTGTTTTTCTTTTGCATCCTGTCCGCAGGCTCGCAAAAGAGTGGTACAGTGGCAAACGTTTTTCAGGATACTTTAGGCAAACCGATATGTGGCGACGGTGCGATGGGTACATATCTTCACTCAATGGGTCTTCCGCCAGGCCGTTGTGTGGAGGAGGCCAACCTTCTTGATTCTGAATTGGTGGAGAGAGTCCACCGCTCATACATTGAAGCCGGGGCACGTATTATCGAGACAAACAGTTTTGGAGCGAATCGGATTCGCCTGGCACGGTATGGTATGGAGGAGCATGCACGGCAGTTGTGCCGGTTGTCCGTTGAGATTGCCCGGCGTGCGGCAAAAGATCGTAGCGACATCTTCGTAGCGGGATCAGTGGGACCACTTGGCATTACTGAGGATTTAAGCACTGAAAGTCTTGAAGCTTTGGAAGAGCAGATTTCCGCCCTTGTTGAAGCAGGAGTTGATGTAATCTACCTCGAAACACAAACAACAATTAACGAGGCAATTAGTGGTTTGAAGATCAGTAAACGCCACTATCCTCAAGTGCCTGTCGCCACTTTACTCGCGCCTAGTGAGGAAGGACGAATTTCCGGCGGTCTCAACATCAGTGAGGCCTTTAAAATTCTACAGGCAGAGGGCGCTGATTGTGTGGGCATGAATGCGAGCCTCGGGCCTGCATCAACGCTGAGAGTGCTGATGGAAATTAACTCGCCTCTCAATGTTCCGATTGCCGTCTATCCAAATGCGGGAAAGCCGCAGTACTTGGAAGGACACTACCTGTTTTATGCGACACCGGAATACTTTGCTAAAAAGTGTGCGGAGATGGTGAATTTTGGCGTGTCTATAATAGGCGGATGCGTGGGAACGACTCCTGAACACATCAGGGAATTGGCCAGTCTTTTGCTGCATGCAGAGAGCAAATGTCAGAGTCCTTCAGTAGAGAGAGTTTCGATTCACAAATACGTAAGTAAAATCAGTGAACCAGAGCAGTTAAGGTCTGCAGCTACGGAGAAGCGTAGAACGCTCTCTTTGTTGGAAAAATATCGCCAAGGAATCGCTACAATAGTCGAACTGGACACACCCAAAACACTGCCCCTCGAAAAATACTTCACAGTAGCGAAGCAGCTGACTGATGCTGGCGCAGACAGGATTTCGCTAGCGGATAACGCACTGGCCATCTTGAGGAATTCCAACCTTGCTGTTGGGGCCAAGATGATGAATGAAGGTCTTCCACCTCTTATTCACATCGCATGTCGCGATAGAAACCTAATTGCGTTACAGTCTGAACTCATGGGCTTACACACGCTGGGCCTGGATCACATTTTGGTCATCACAGGAGATCCCGCGAAGGTCGGTGATCACCCTCTGGCCTCTTCGGTCTATGATTTAAATTCTGTCGGTTTGATAAAAATTGCCTCACAATTCAACGAGGGCTTGACCCACTCTGGCCGAGAGCTGAAAGAAAAGACGAGTTTTTTGATCGGTTGTTCTTTTAACCCAAACGCGATCAACCTTGACAACCAACTTAGAAAGCTGGAATCGAAACTTAAGGCAGGTGCGCATTTTGTGATGACGCAACCGATTTTTGACGTGAAATTAGTAGAGAGATGTGCAGGCCCGCTTTCAAAATTCGGTGTGCCAATATTTCTCGGGGTGATGCCGATTATGAATGAGAGGAATGCGGAGTTTCTGAACAATGAAGTGCCGGGCATCACAATTCCGGATGAGGTAAGGATGGCATTTCGCAATCTGGACCGACAAGCGGCTAAACAAATGTCTGTGAGAATTTCCAAGAGAATCTGTGAAGCTGTTTTGAGTTTTTTCCCGGGGTTATATCTGATCACGCCAGGTCTTCATGCGGATCTCATTCAGCCCTTGATTCCCAAGAGATGATGAACAAAAAAGCAAACACAGTTGCAGAATCAGATGTGTGGTGCTCGATTAGTCGGTGAATACAGAACACGATAAAACAGATCTTGGATGTGATCCTGTCGTGGTGAAGTCACAGTCTCAGAAAGCTCATAAAGCTCAGTCCGTTGTTGCGATTTTACTTTCAGCGATTCTTTTAGTTCTGATCATCTCGCTGGGTGCTGTGCTTTATTTAGTTAATCAATTTTTTGCGATTCCCGGGAAGATTTCCGAGGGAGCTAGGCAACAGATTTTGAGCAGTGTAAACGAGATGCGTGAAGCCGGTCTGGCTGTTGCGGAGAGTATTCGTGGCGCCCTGAATTTTAAACCTGTCGTACTGTTCGAGGACGACATCTTGGAGCACGGGTCAACAGATGTGCGCCACGTCGTTTTACGAGAAACGCAATTTAAGCAAGAAAGAACTTTTACACACACATTTCTCGGTTCCACAAAACGTCTTGAAGTAGTTGGTGAATTTCGAGCGCGTGGGGGGTTAGACTTGGGCAGACGCTCAAGGATCTTAATCAAAGAGGATGTTATAATTGTCGAATTGCCTGAGCCTGAAGTCTTGAGTGTGGAATTGCAGGAAGTGCAATTTTTGCGTGATGTTGATGGACTTTGGAATCGCATACGGCCTGAGGAGCGTGAAGAACACGTGAATACTCTCCTCCAGCGCGCTCGACAGACTGCTCAGAGGCTGTTGCCATCAGAGGCTTTGCGTTCTGCAGCACGCAAAGCGGTGATGGAGGCAGTCGCTCCACTGACAGGCGTTAAAGTGGAGGTCATTTTTGTGGAGCATGCTCCTGATAACCCATCCGTGGAGGAATCTTCAGGGGGCTTTCTGCTGCATTGAATGGTATTTGTTGATGCCGATTTTTAGGAAAGGCCGTATAGCGCGTTGTTGTGGAGTTCTTGTTCGATGCGCAGGAGCTGATTGTATTTTGCGAGGCGATCGCTTCGGGACATTGAACCGGTTTTGATTTGTCCAGCGTTTGTAGCAACAGCAATATCGGCGATTGTGGAGTCCTCAGTCTCGCCACTGCGGTGAGAGATGACGGCCGTGTAACCGTTGCGCTGCGCCAGGAAAATGGCGTCCAAGGTTTCAGTAAGTGTACCGATTTGATTGACTTTCACGAGTATGGAGTTTGCGACTCCCGACTCAATACCTTTGCGCAGGAACGTAGTGTTGGTAACGAAAAGGTCGTCGCCAACAAGTTGTAAGCGTGCCCCTAGCTTTTCAGTGAGCAGTTTCCATCCATCCCAGTCGTTTTCGGCACAACCATCTTCTATGGAAACGATAGGGTATTTATTGATCAGTGCATCGTAGTATTCAATGAGCTCTGCTGCAGAAAGTTTGCGACCATCGGACTTTTTGAATACGTACAAGTTATCTTGGGAATTGAAAAATTCTGAAGAGGCTACGTCCAAAGCCAAAAAGACATCCTCACCTGGTTTGTAACCAGCTTTCTCGATCGCAGACATGATAACATCGAGTGCGTCTTCAGTAGAAGTAAGCGCAGGCGCAAAACCGCCTTCATCACCGACAGCTGTGCTAAGGTTGCGATTGTGAAGAACCTTCTTGAGGTTATGAAATACCTGTGTGGCCATCCGCACGCCCTCGGAAAATGTGGGGGCACCACGTGGTACGATCATGAATTCTTGAAAATCTATTGGTGCATCCGAATGGGCGCCACCATTTATGATGTTAGCCATCGGCACTGGAAGTGTTTTGGCGTTTGTACCACCCAAGTAGCGGTAGAGCGGTAGGCCGAGGGCGGCCGCTGCCGCACGTGCTGTGGCCAGTGAGACTGCTAGAATGGCGTTCGCTCCAAGCTTGGATTTGTTGATACTGCCGTCGAGTTCAATCATGGTTCGGTCGATAGTGATTTGATCCAGAGCGTCCATGCCACGCAGTTGTGGTGCAATCACTTGTGTTACGTTTTGGACTGCTTTTAGGACACCTTTCCCCAGGTAGCGTTTGGCGTCTGCGTCGCGAAGTTCGCAGGCTTCGTGTTCGCCGGTAGAGGCACCGGAGGGAACAGCGGCGCGTCCCTGAGCGTCGCAGGCGAGAATTACATCTGCTTCAACTGTTGGATTCCCGCGGGAATCAAGAATTTCCCTGGCCTGAATGTCAATGATGGAGGTGGGCTTTGTCATGATGCAGGGTTGTGTGCGATGTGCACATTATTGTCAAATTCCGACTTTGTTTTGTTTATCGGACGTTTGGATAATTATTCAGAGTTCCTCGATGCGACGGAGAAAGTAGGAGGCATCGCGGAACAAATTTTGCGCGTGCAAGATTGAAGCTTCTGCGAGTGGATCACTTTGTTTTCCTAGCGCACACTGTACGAAGATAGCTTGTGTCAGGATTTGTTTGAGGTCGTTAAATTTCAATTTTCCCCTGTCTTCGCCTGGTTTGAGTTCGTTAGCGGCACCAAAATCAATTAAAAAGAGTTTCGTGGGCCGTGGGCAGAAGGTGCAGTTATGTAATTCCAGATCGCGGTGAAAGAAATTTTTTTCGTGGAGTTTGTAAAGATTATCGTAAGCCTCGCGTAACAACATCCACAGGCCGTATAGTTGCAGCTCGGGGCATTTGCGGCCTACTTCTACGTTCTGTTCGGGAGGCTCCAACGTGAAAGGTGTTAGCCTGTCAAGAGTCTTGCCGGGAATAAAACATGAGCGGATCGTGTGAGGTGAATAGCCAATTGGCCCGGGGCTTTCGAGGATTTGGCTTGCGAGATTGAGGGCAGCAAACTCTTCCGAAGTGTCGCGATGCAGAGCGCCTGGCAGGTAGGTTTTTTTAAAATGGACAGGGTATTTATCGGCGAGGGGAAACTTTTCCCGGGTTTCTTTGCCAGCTATCACTAGTTCAGCGAGCATTGTTTTCTGGCCAAGTGCCTCTTTCGTGGCAATCGTGTGGAGTGTGAAGTCGCTTTTTGGAGGTTTGTCCAGTAGTTCCCAGTACTCGCGTGCAAGCCTGATGTTGTGCAGCTCTGAGAGTGGCACTCGACGAATTTCTGTCACAATTAAGATTAAAGGATGGATTGCAAAAATCCGAGTTAAATCATCTTGAAGTAAATTCAAAGGGCTTTCAACGGGAATTGTGATTTGGCAAGGAGATGCTAATAATCATAATAGATGCAAATTTTTAGCTACACGGCTGTTCAAAGGTCGGGTGTTCGCACGCAAGGTGAAATACGCGCTGCTTCTAAAGCTGAAGTTTTTCGAATCCTTGATCGCCAAGGCATGCAACCCTTGTCGGTTAAAGCTGTGGGCGGAGAATCTCCATCTGAAGCGGCGTCTAACGGCTCAGGCAAAAGTACGCCATCAGCAGCCCCAAAAACATCATCTGCCAAAGCACCTTTGCGAAAAGGTGACCAACCTCTCAAAAACCCATTAAGCCAATCGCAACTGGTAACATTTACTGACGAGCTGAGTGACTTACTGGAGGCAGGCCTACAACTCGAACCTGCGCTTCGCATCATGGAACAAAGAAAAGAATTCAGCCAACTGAAACCGGTGATTGCTGAGTTGAGGAATAAGGTGCGTGAAGGGATTTCCTTTTCCTCGGCTCTTCGCACGACATCCAGTAGTTTCGATGAACTTTACTGCAACCTCGTAACGGCGGGCGAGGTGAGTGGGACGTTGCACCAGATTCTGCGTCGCCAGGCGACTTATCTGGCCAGTGTGAACGAATTGCAGAACCGCGTAATCCAATCACTACTGTATCCAGCATTCATCACTGCAGCGGGCATTGGGCTAGTCATATTCTTTACTGTTTTCCTCGTGCCCCAGCTTGAAAAGATGCTAAGTCAAACAGGTGGGAGCCTTCCTTTAGTAACGCGGATTTTAATCGATTTTAGTAAGCTACTTACCACCTATTGGTATGTTATCGTAGGCGCGTTTGTCGCATTTCTTATTGTTTTCTTCGCGCACACTTCGACACCTGTCGGTCGGCGCTGGTGGGACGAGGCGAAGCTCAAACTGCCGCTCTTTGGCATGGTTCTTTCCACTCGTTTTTATGCCCAGTTTGCACAGACACTTGCCACACTCGTTGGCAATGGTGTGCCGTTGCTAAATGCCTTGCGGCTGGTAAACTCGGGCAACAAGAACACATATCTGCATGAGTGCATTAAAAAAGTCACAGACGCAGTGGCGGAGGGTGGTTCGTTTTCTCGTGCCTTGCTGCGGTTTGCGAAATTTCCCCCGGTGTTTATTGATATGGTTGTCGTTGGTGAGCAAACGGGAGATCTAGCGGCCTCGCTACAAAAAATTGCAGCGAGATATGATCGTGAGCTAGATCGGCGGATTGCTCGAATGACCGCACTGATACAACCTGCGATCGTCGTTGGCCTGGCACTTTTTGTTGGGTTAATCGCATATTCCATGATCTCCGGTATCTTTGAAATTTCATCGGGAATGCGGCGTTGAATTATGAGTACAATTACTGCGATCAAACAGAGTTCAGAAAACTTCGCTGAACCTGCAAACCAAGAGCACAACGATCCGTTTACTTCGCAGACAAAGCGCGGATATTTTGGCCAGTACGGTGGAATGTTTGTCCCTGAGACTTTGCATGCTCCGCTTACAGAGCTGGAGCATGAGTTTATCAAGGCGATGAACGACAGTAGTTTTCGCGCCCAGCTCGATGAATTGCTCAGGGATTTTGTCGGTCGTCCTACCCCCCTGTATTATGCCGAAAGGCTTAGTCGCGAACTCAAGGGTGCAAAGATTTATCTCAAACGCGAGGATCTACTCCACACCGGCGCTCATAAAATCAATAACGCAATTGGCCAGATGCTGCTTGCAAAACGTATGGGCAAAAATCGTGTAATAGCCGAGACTGGTGCCGGGCAACATGGAGTCGCGACAGCCACTGTGGCGGCTCACTTTGGTGCGAAATGCACTATCTACATGGGCGAAGTGGATATGGAGAGGCAGGCATTAAATGTGGCGAGAATGAAGTTTTTGGGTGCGGAAGTCGTGCCCGTGACTGCAGGCCAACGCACGCTCAAAGAAGCGGTGAACGAAGCAATGCGTGACTGGGTCACAAACATTAGGACGACACATTACATTTTAGGTACAGCATATGGTTCTCACCCTTATCCGGTGATCGTTCGGGAGTTTCACCGAGTTATTGGGCGAGAAGCACGCAGTCAAATTCTTGAGCGGGAGGCGAGGCTGCCCCGATTTGTGATTGCATGTGTGGGTGGAGGCTCGAACGCAATCGGGATTTTCAGCGCATTTATAGATGACACTCAAGTCAGTCTTGTTGGTGTGGAAGCTGGCGGCCAGGGAATTAAACCAGGCAAGCATGCTGCTCGTTTTCATGGAGGAAGCCTGGGTGTGCTGCAGGGGACCCGCTCTTTTGTGCTTCAGGATCAAGACGGTCAGATTTTAAATACACACTCCGTTTCTGCTGGTTTGGATTATGCTGCGGTTGGACCTGAGCACGCCTACTTGCACGAGATGGGGAGGGCAACTTACACCTATGCCACAGACGACGAGGCTCTCAGTGCTTTTCGTACTTTGGCCGAAAAGGAGGGAATTATTCCAGCGCTGGAGAGTGCTCATGCGATAGCTGAGGCAATTAAGATCGCCCCGCGGCTAGCACCTGAGGACGTTGTTCTGGTGAATCTTTCAGGTCGTGGTGATAAAGATGTCCAGCACGTGGCGAAGTTAGTTTTTGGTTAAGCGAGCAAATAGCAAATATGTTTTTTAAAGAAGACCGATCTTCAAAATGATATTGCCCACAGTAAAGACTTCGTCAGTTAATTACCTTCCGGCGGTTTATCAGATGCCAGCCGGAATCCTGTAAAGATGTTACTAGATACAGGATTCAGTGGTAGTGAGCCAGGTCTGGAGAGAGGCCGCTCGACTTCACTACTGAATGAGTTACCCATAACCCGCATGGTTTCGCGACCCAGGCGCAGACCTCCAGGGGAGGATGTCCATTCCATGACGTTGCCGTACATCTGGCGCACTCCAAACGGGCTGGTATCTTTTGCAAGTCTTGCACTGTCTACTGGAGCAATTCCGTTGTAACCATCCTTCTCTCCGCCTTTACGGGGATCTCCAGGTATATAGTCTAAACCGATATTCGCGGCTGAGGGATCGAACTCATTTCCCCAAGGGTAATTAAATCCCTGCTGCCCGCGAGCAGCCTTTAGCCACTCCTCCGCTGTTGGTAGTCGCTTTCCTCGCCATTTAGCGTAGGCATAGGCACTGTAGTAATTGACGTTGAAGATAGGGGATCGAGGCGTGAGCTGGCTGTCGCCAAAGAATCCGTTTTTTTGAGCGGCGGCGAGAATTTTATCCCAGTTGTGTGGGATAAAGTCTTCTGTGGGCGGTGTGTCGGGATGGATTATTGAGGCACGGTCAAATCCTTGCTGACGTGAGGCCCTGATGAATTGGGCATATTCGTAAATTGTGACTTCGAACGTGCCTATCCAAAATTCCGGCGTGCTAATTGTCATAGGAATGGTAGCCGAAGGGTTGTCAGGATCTTGCATTTCCATCTGTACGATGCCAGCGGGTATGCGTTGCATGTCATTTGTAAAATCCTTTCCTTGTTGGCTACCGATGAGTTCCAGAATTGCGTCGCGATAGAAGAATGCAACTATTGCACCTGTAACCGTTAGCATGGTGAGCATGAGAATAATCAGACCAGTACGTTTGCTTCTTTCTTCTTTTTCAATTTGTGCGGCGATTTGTTTGGCTTCTTGGGTTTCAGCGCGTTGTTGCACCGGAGCCATTTCGATCTGAAGCGAGTGGAAGGCCAAAGCGGCTTGCTCCACTGAGACTGATCCAGAAATCATGGCGTCCAGCAGCCTATTAAGGCGCGGCTCGGCACGTGCGTTGGGATTGAGTGTGTTGCGTAGGATAGTTGCCAATGTAGAAAGCTGAGTTGCCATTGTGGCGGGTGCCACTCCAGGGACAGGGTGTAAATGAGTAATTTTTAGAACACCAGTGTTGCTGATGAGTAGATCGCTTGGTGTGATTTGTCTGCAGGGAATGTGGGCTAATTGTCGTAGGGCATTTAGTGCCTGTTCGGCAAGGTACGCAGCTTGGCGCGAGTCTAATTGTATTTGTGATGCAATGAAGTCTGACAAAGGACGCCCTGGCCAGAGTTCTTGTGCAACAAATGGCTGGCCAGCAAAATCACCGAGTTCGATGATTGTTATGAGATTGGGGTGTGGTATGGCCGCAAGTTGTGTGAAATAGTTGATAAATTCCTGAGCAGAGTAAGTGCCGAGGTTCTGATAAAAAATGATCTGTGCAGGTCTATTGACACCTGCCTGTGATGCTTGGAAAGCAGGTCCCCATTCGGTATCTGCTAATCGTTGCTGTAAAACATAAGAACTTATCTGCATGCCTTCTTGAAGAAGCAAGCGATTTGCTGGGTGGCTTTGAGTAGCTGTTGGCGACGCTGCAATAGAGGGCAGACTGGAAATGGGTGTTGCAGCACGCTCTGAGGAAATCGCTTGTCCGGCTTGCGGATAAGGCTGTAAGTTAGTTGTAGTTGCCGGTGTCGCTTGGGGAACTAACATTTGCTGAGGGGCGAAAGCCGGAGAAGTTAGTGTGTTTCCTAGATCTGGAATCACCTGAAGCATCAGACGCTGTAGCTGCCCAGGCAGGAATGGTTTTGAGAGGACTTTAGCATCGCCTAAATAAGATGCATAGTCAGACAGATCATACTCAGAAAGCACAATGACTGGCAGGTTAGGCCTCGTTTGCCTAACATTTACTAGGAGGTTTATTCCGTCTAGGTCGCTCATGACGGCCTCCGTGATCAGGAGATCTAATTCTGGCAAAGCTTGGGAGGTTTGGTAGGCTTCGACACCTCCTTTACAAAGGTAGGCTTGAATGAATTCACTGAAAGCTGCCAGCTCGCGTCCAATGAGGTCCTGATATTGAGGGTCGGGTTCTGCAACTATAATTGAAATTTTTTTATTCATTTTTCGAATTTCGGTTTTGGAAGCGGGAAGTAGTAAACGAGGTTTTCTGGCTGCGATATGATATCACTCATACCTTCTTTGTAAAACACCCGGATAATATATCCATAAAATTTGCCGTCCCGAGGCAAAATGAAATCTGATGAGATCGACACCTGCTCGCACGCATTGTCTGCGCTCCAGTTGGGCCTTTTTGAGGAAAATTCTGGGTGGATGTTACCGCGAGTTGTAGAGAGAAAACGTTCATCGGTAATTGCGATCACAGCCATTTCCAGACGGATGTTCCATGGTTCAACAATGCGAGGTAGTTTTTCCCAACAAATTTTACCACGTAGTTTTATAGCCCCTAACCTGCCACCAGCTGATTGAGACACGATTTTTAAACTTTTTAAGTGAGGGCCATTTGCAAGGTTAAATGATGTTTCCAAGTTGCTGGTCTGCAAACTGTCTATCTCCGATGGCCAGGTGAGCCATTCCACTCGCGGCATAGCGCGTTCTGTCCTGAGACGCTCTCGGAAAAAAGGCACTGTTCCGAGCCATGCTGCCTGGGCTAAAAGCACTGTAACAGTCAGCCAAAAAGTAAATTTCCAAAGATAACTTTTACGCCGAGGCATGGGCTGGGGTATCGACGGTTGTGCAAGGCGACTGTGAGGCTCAATGGGCAGCATCAGGTTTGTGATAGAGATCCGTAATTATTTTGAATCTTGCACTTGAGATTATTTGGCATTTTTTTTGGCTCGAGCTACTCTGACTTCTAGACCGTCCCACTCGCGTGGTTCAGGACGAACATCGGGAACGTTGTAGTAATAATCGTCGGCTTTTTCACGCGTAAGTACGCCGATCTGTTCTAAGCGAGTGACACAACGGCGGTAGCGCTCTCGAGCGCTTTCGGGATTCTTCCAGGGATTGTATCGAGAAGGTGCCTGCGGGAGCCCAGCCAAGAATATAGCTTCAGGCTGATTTAACTGAGAGCTATTCTTTCCAAAATAAAATATGGCGGCAGCTTCAACCCCGATGAGTCCGTTACCAAACGGCAAACGGTTCAAATACTCCTCGAGAATGTGTTGTTTGGTCCACTTGCGCTCCAAACGTAGAGCAGCAGCCATTTCATAAAGTTTTCTAGGAATTGTCCGTTCCTCGAACTTCTTTTCAGCCAATTTGATGACTTGCTGAGTGATCGTCGACCCTCCGGAAACACGGCGCCCCGCACGTAAGTTCCTCAAGAGAGAACCAAACAGTGTAACTACGTCAACGCCGTTGTGGGTGTAGAAACGATGATCCTCAAGAGCTACGACCATTTCTGGCACCCATGTCCCCATATCTTCAATTTCAATTGGGTAAAATCGTCTGGGTTCGTAGTTAGGTATAGAGATAACGAGCAATCCGCGGTTATCAAAAAGTGTTTCCCGTTCAACTAACCGATGATCCAACTCTCTTGGAAGCGGTACCCACCATACCATCATGAGTAAAATTAAAAGTGCGAATGCAAAAGGTCGCCAAATCCAGAGGCAAGACTTGAGAAAATTTGCGCTACAAGTTTTGGTATAAGAAAAATGATCTTTGATATGATACCGCATCGTGGAGCTAATTTTGCGCCTAGATGACATGGTTATCTGTTGAGTAGTTTAACGGGTTTGGCAAACAGAACTGTATTTTTGCCCCCGATTTGTCTGCCAGTGAGCGAGACTTTGATCTTGGGAAGATTAGGCGTAATCCGCCCGTAATCGAAGCCAGCTAACCTACGGCGTGCTAGACGTCTTCCCAGCCGGGATTCTAGCCGTTCGACGTCTCTAAGATCGTTTTTATCTGCAATAATAATTGCACGCCCTGGGTTGCCGGCTCGCGCTGTGCGCCCTGAGCGATGAACATACTCCTCCAAGGTTGGCGGTACATCCAGGTGGATAACCAATTCCACACCACGAATGTCCATACCACGACCGGCAATGTCTGTGGCCACGAGCACGGAGTTTTTTCCGGAGGAAAATCTATCCACCGCATCACGTCGCGCCGTCATACTATATTCCGCGTGTAGTGACACTACGCTCAAGCCCTCGAGTCGTAATCGCATAGCTGTTTCTTCCACATCTTCTCGCCGTTGAAGAAAAACGATTGTGCGACGTGGATGCCATGCACGGATAATTGCTGCGGCCAGAGCTATTTTCTTGCCTTGATTCACGCCGTAAACAGCCTCACTCAATGTCGGAGGGACACACTGATCGTGAATAATAGAGATATGTTCAGCATTTCGAACTCCTAGTTCACGAATCACCTTAAGAGCGTCACCTTCTGTCGCGGAAAACATCAGAATACGCGCACCTGAGCTCTCGGGACTTCTACGCACCAGCCTTCGTACCACGTGCCGAAATCCGAAATCCAACATCCTATCCATTTCATCAAGCACCCAAAATTGTAATCGCTCGAAATGAACTTCGTTACGCTGAGCCAAATCCTCAAGCCTGCCTGGTGTGGCGACTAAAATTGCCAAACCAGATGCTAGTGCCTCTCTCTGAGCCGCATAACCTACACCACCAACAAGAGCCGAAACGAGGTGCTCCTGATCACGAAAAATGCCCTTCAAAACACGTGTAACCTGAAGAGCCAGCTCCCGCGTGGGCACGAGAACGACAGCCCAGGGGCGAGAAGGCTCGAGGGGCGTTCGAATTGATTGCCAGAGTGTGTGGAGAGGAAGGCCATACGCTCCGGTTTTACCGGTTCCTGTTGGTGCAATTGTCACCAGATTTTTGAATGACAAAACCTGTTTGATTACTTGTGCTTGTACAAGTGTCGGCCAGTGCCAGTTGAGGTGTTTTGCGACTTTGCAAGTTCGCTCATCGAGGCCAAGATCCGCAAATGATGATAGCTCTGTCGGGAGCTGCTCTCTGTTGCCTGCGGATTGTTCAGTTTTCACTAGGTAAGTTTGCCCTAACATTTTCCGCAAGGCAACACTTCTGCTTGAAGTGCGGGGGAACTCCGCCTTTAAATGCCAAGCACGATTAGCTAAAATAAGTTATGGATGATCTGCTCAAGTTACTTGAAGAAAACGCTCGTACACCCGATGAAACCCTCGCCAAATACCTTGGTATCAGCCCAGAGGATGTGCGGCACAAAATCAAGCAATTTGAGGAGGATCGTGTGATCCTCGGGCATAAATCCATAGTAGATGATGAAAAAGCAGGTCGTGAAGTCGTTAAAGCAGTAATCGAAGTAAAACTTATCCCTGAGCGTGATGGTGGATTCAACAAAGTGGCTGAACGCATCGCACGATATCCGCAGGTCGTGTCATGTTACCTGATGAGCGGAGCTTATGACTTGTTAGTCACAATCAAAGGGTCTAGTTTGCGGGATGTAGCCAGTTTTGTATCAGAAAAACTTTCGACCATTGAAGGAGTTCGCGGTACTGCAACACATTTCCAATTGAAAACCTACAAAGAACAGGGAGTGATCCACAGTAAGGAACAAAATGGTGAAAGGCTCAAAATCTCTCCCTAGGCTAGCAGAATCAATAAAGGCTATCGAAATGTTGATAGTTCGGCTCTGGGCGGATAACTCAATTTTCTTCCAACATCTCCGGGCAAACGAAACAAAACCAACGTATTAAACCTCAGGAAAATCAAAAGCGGTAGTATTTTGAGGCTCGTTTGCATTTGGGGCAGTATGTCGAATGTCTTCCTCGTGGTGCATAAAGTGAATATCTTGTGCGATGTGTTTTACGTGGTCACCTATCCGCTCCAAAGCGCGAGAGATAAGCAAAACACGAACATGATCGCTAGCCATTGTAGGCTCATCACAGATAGCACTCGTCTCTTGAGTAAAGATTTTTTTGTTCAAGACATCAATTTCCTTGTCTTGGGAGACCAGTTGCAGTGCCTCACCATACTCATCTGAGGCGAGCAGTGGACGTACTTGTTCCAGCGCAGAGAGTACAAGGGAGAATATCTTTCGTAGAGCCTCTGCCCTGATTCCGGTGATGGGGCTCTTCAAATGCCTCATGTGTCTTGCAATGCTGGTTACCTCATCGCCCACGCGCTCCCAGTGCGACGCAATGCGAGTGGAAACAACCATGAATCGCAAATCTCGGGAAACCGGCCTTCGCAAGGCCAAACAGCGCAACACTAGATCATCAACTTCGCGTTCGGCTTTATCCAAATGTTGATCTGACTTCTCTATGGTGTCCAATGCCTCGGGGGATTGGGGTCCCCAGAAGTTCGCTGCAGTCAACTGGAGCATTTCCTTGGCACGAGATTGCATTTCTAGCACCATTTCGCGAATGGCTTCAACCTCTCTATTTTGCATGTCAAATTATACTAGAGAACAGATACCTTGAACTACACAGGAACAATCGTCTTTACTTAAGCTGGTAGATTTTCCGCAAGAATCTCTGCGATAGTCTCTATGTTGCCCTGATCAACATCCAGCGTCAAGTCGGCTAGCCGATAATAAATTTCTCGTTCATTAAGAAGATTTTTTATTTGCGATTCGGGATCAGTAAAGCAGTCCAAGAGAGGTCGTCCACTGCCCTTTGCCACCCTGGCTGCAAGTGTAGCTACAGACGCACGCAGATATACTACGACGGACGTGCTCAGGAGAACCTGACGCGCAAAGCGCTGGGTGAAGGCACCACCTCCAGTAGCAATGACCTGAGGCCGGGGTTCAAGCACGGTGTCTTCTACGACCTCCAGCTCTCGGCTGCGAAAGCCTGCTTCCCCTTCAAGTTTAAAAATTTCTGGAATCGACATTCTTGCACGAGATGCGATTAGTTCGTCTGTATCGACCCAAGCCATGTATCGCAGTCTAGCAAGTGCTCGAGAGATTGCAGTTTTTCCGCAACCCATCATGCCAACTAGGGTGATGTGTCTACGTCTCATGCAATTGTTTTTTGCGAGGTTTCAGAGCATCTAGTCAACTGTGGTTTAAATTCAGAGCGTCAGCACTAATCCAAATTTTTCAAAGATTTCCAAGCACAAGTCTAGAGGTTTGCTCTGATCCTGCAGTCATTACACTCACATAAATTTCTTTTTTTAGCTCTTGGTAGCATCTAATACGACAAGCTAAATGGATTATGCTTAACGCAAAAACTCTTAGGCTTTCTGCATTTTTACTCCTGGCATTTGCTATTTATTTCTCAATCAAACTGCATGGGCAATCCGTTAAGGTCAGTTTTGAAGATGTAGTGCATGAAGCTCGAGATCTTTCCAAAAAAAATTACATTCCGCACCCTGCAATAAACCAAGGGCCACTAGCTGACATGCAGTATGACCAGGCCAGGGAAATTCGCTTCGATAAATCCCGGGCATTGTGGTTGGAGGACGGTCTTCCCTTTCGGGTGGAGTTTTTTTTAGCCGGTTGGGTTAACAGAAGTCTGATTAGGGTGTTTTCAACGGATACAAGAGAGACTGCAGAAGTGAAATTCTCGCCAGCACTTTTTAATTACGGCAACAGTGGGATCACACCTGAATTGGCAGCAGAAGGAGGATTCTCAGGTTTTCGTATCCACTACCAATTGAACCGTCCTGGAGTGTTTGATGAGCTAATTGTGTTTCAGGGTGCAAGTTACTTTCGAGCTTTGGGCCAGGGTCAGATTTATGGCCTTTCCGCAAGAGGGCTAGCAATCAATTGCGGCTTACAAGGGCAGAAAGAGGAGTTCCCAGTATTTGAAAAATTCTGGATAGAGCGACCGCTAGTGAATTCTGAGTACATAACTATTCACGCTTTGCTTAACAGTCCGAGTTTGACTGGCGCGTACAGCTTTCAAGTTAAACCTGGGAAATCCACAGTGGTGCGCGTTGATGGGCACGTATTTTTCCGCAAGAGAATCCAACTGCTTGGTCTCGCCCCGCTCACTAGTATGTTTTGGTTTGGCGCACATTCTTCTCGCAAAGATGGGGACTTCCGCCCCCAAGTACATGACTCTGATGGGTTGTTGGTTGCGGACGGCACTGGTGAATGGATCTGGAGGCCTCTAGATAATCCTCAAACTTTGAGTAACCAGGACTTTATGTGTGTGTCACCAATAGGCTTTGGACTCTTACAGCGCGAAAGAAATTTCTTTAGCTTTCAGGATACTGAAGCACAGTATCACAAAAGACCCTCTGCCTGGGTAGAGCCTTTGGATGACTGGGGCAAAGGCAGAGTGAGATTAGTGGAAATTCCCAGTAGGAACGAATATGAAGATAACATCGTTGCCTTTTGGGTTCCGGACAAACAATTCCAAGCGGGAGATGAGTTCCGGTTTTCGTACAACATTCACTGGACTACAGATGAAGCGGGACTCTCTCCCGGAGGTTTTTGCACGATGACTCGCTTGGGGCGCGTGCCAGGAGAACCGCTGGAACGATTAGTGATCCTCAATTTCGCTGGTGGGACTCTGAGCACTTTAGATGATTCAGCGGAGGTTGATGTGCTGTTTTCAGCTTCAGAGGGAGCTTCGATTTTCCATCAGTATGCAACTTTTATTCCGGAAATACGCGAATGGAGAGCGGCTGCCCGTATTCGCTTTGATGGGAGCGGGAGACCAGTCACTTTCAGAGCCTTTCTCAGATCCGGAGGTGATATTCTCACGGAAACATGGACGCACACTCTTGTTCCTTGACACTCAGTGCTCCAAGCAATCTCATCGGCGCAGACCAATCTGAATGGGACGAAGCCGCCTCCCGACTAGACGCGCTTTTACGGGCCTACCGTGTCAAATCCTATGAGCACAGGGCAAGTATATTACTGAACGTTCTGAATAAAGCCCGGGAAATTCATTATCCTGGTGGGCCAGCGCCCGTTGAATTAGTGGTAGCAATTTTTCTTAGCACACTCGGGTTTCAGCTTGCGGCGGCTTTAGATGA
Organism: uncultured Verrucomicrobiae bacterium; assembly: GCA_938005615.1. GTDB lineage: Bacteria > Verrucomicrobiota > Verrucomicrobiia > JADLBR01 > CALLMV01 > CALLMV01. Next base: position 19,212 of record CALLMV010000005.1, on the reverse strand, counting down.
AAAAGACTTCGCTCGGGCCCGGCTTGAATTATGGGTAGCCGGCGCTGTGAGCGAGATTCCTCAATTTTTTTCAGCCGGTGTCAGACGCGACTCTTTGATTCCTGCAAAACGAATTGCTATAGGTCCTCAGCTGGAGCTAACAGCCATGGTGCCCAAAAAAATCCAGCTAGGTACAGTCACTAGTATTGCGCGGAGCACTTTCCAAGAGCTGGAACGTCGCCCTGTATTCCGCGGTTTCATTTTCTGGCTATTTCTAATGCTGTTCCTGGTAGCAATTTTTTGGATTACACGATGAGCAGCGTCAATTCCACACAAGCGCAAGTTAGTTGCCTGCGTGCGAACCGGCGGAGATCTTTTTTTTTGGAGTCGTGTTCACCCTTTGGGCAATCTTGGTCTTCAGCTTGGCGGATCTGCTTTGGCAAGCTGGTATGCAACCTCTGGAATGGGTGCAGTTGCTGCTATTCGCTATACTGTCAGTGCCTATAGTATTGGGTGCGGTGATGTGTGCCGTAGGGTTTTGGTTGGAATTCTCGGGAGGAGATCCACTTAGGATCACTGCATTGCCTACTAATAACCAGACAAAGATTGCCGAACAACATTCGCTTACTGCCGTGATTATTCCAATCTTTAACGAGGATACGAATGCTGTTTTTGCCCGCGTTAGAGCAATGTTCGAGTCAGTCGAGGAAATTGGTGCGCGCGGTAGGTTTCACTTTTTCATTCTCAGTGATAGCAACGACGAAAATATCTGGATAGCTGAGGAAACCGCATGGATGGAACTGTGCCGAGAAATCAAGTGTTTTGGCGAAATCTTTTACAGGAAACGTCGCCTCGCAATTAACAAAAAAAGCGGAAACGTGGCTGACTTTTGCCGCCGTTGGGGAAGGCGGTACCACTACATGATTACACTGGATGCAGATAGTCTAATGGAGGGTTTCGCATTAGTCCAGCTCGTTGAACTCATGGATAAGCATCCCAAGGTAGGAATTATTCAAACGGCGACAAAACTTATTCGAGGGGAAAGCCTCTTTGCCCGTACAGCACAATATGTGGTAGAATTTTACGGACGGTTTTTTTGTGCAGGTTTAAATTTCTGGCAACAGGGTCAAGGATTGTATTGGGGGCACAATGCAATCATCAGGCTGGCACCTTTTATCGAAAACTGTGACCTACCCAACCTCCCTGGCGCTGTTCCATTCGGCGGTCATATTTTAAGTCACGATTTTGTTGAAGCAGCACTCATACAACGTGCTGGATATTCCGTTTGGCTTGCTTACGACATTGCCGGCTCTTACGAAGAAGGCCCGCCTACTTGGATTGATTACATTAAACGCGACCGCAGGTGGTGTGCTGGTAATCTACAACACGTGTGGTTACTATTCAGTCCACAAATCAGCCTTGTCAATAAACTGCACCTTTTGTTGGGGGTATTGTCTTACGTGACGTCGCCTCTTTGGGCAACTTTTATCTTAGCCACAGTCCTTCAATATTTTGAAAACTTGCGAGGAGGCCCCGAATGGAAAAAAAGCTTCATTTGTGAATTATTTCGGCTCAAGGATCCCGAGACATTGGCAACAGCAATTTTTCTTTTCGTAGTGATGTTGATTCTCCTGCCGAGGTTGCTGAGTTGGATTCAAGCAGGAATTAGTGTTACACGAAAAAATTACGGCGGCTATTTGTCATCTCTCCTTTCGAGTATGTTTGAACTCTGCCTTTCGACTCTTGCAGCACCAGTGCACATGCTCATGAACACGAAATTTGTTATCTACACTGCACTGGGGCAAACAGTCACTTGGGGTACACAAAATCGGGAAAGTGGCGAGGGAACATCTTGGTCAGAAGCTTGGGCATTCCACTCTACACATACCTTAGTCGGTCTCATCTTGTCAGCGACGTTATTGCTGGAAGCACCAGAGATCTTAATTTGGCTGACACCTCTTTTAGCTGGACTTGTGTTCTCTGCTCCTCTCTCTGTTCTTAGTAGCAAGCCCTGGTTAGGCCAGATGCTCAAAAAAATCGGGCTTTTTTTAACCCCGGTTGAAATCACGAAGCCTCGAGTTGTTGAAAAGTTTGAACTTTTCTTAAAACTAAACACAGAACAGAGGCAAAAGGTTACACAGTTAAATCCAGTTGAAGAAATAATCCGGGTTATAATAGATCCCTACATTAATGCCGTGCATATCGCGTTCTTAAGGCGAAGATCGAAAAGACCAACTCGCAAACATGAATACCTGGTTAGGCTAGCCGAACGATTTTTAATAAACGGTCCAGCTTCACTTACAAAACGGGAACGCATGGCCCTGCTCCAGGATTATGAAAGTATGGATCAGTTACACAAAAAAGTATGGCAAACACCTTCAACTGCACTTCATCACTCGCTTGCGCAAAGCCTACAACGATACAATCTGCTGACGGGCTAGCTAGTCGCTATTCTCTTTGCCTCTGCCTGCACGCTTTGCTTCTGCTAAAGAGTCTCGGATTTCCCGCAGTAGTTGTACCTCCTCTGTCGGCTGGGGTGCATTGGTCGGTGTATCCTGAGAATGGTTAACTTCCTCGGGTTTGCGAATTTCGCGAATGCGATTGACCAAACGTATGATCATGAAAATAGCAAAACCCGTCACGAGAAAATCGAAACACGACTGAAGAAAATTCCCGTAAGCTAGGACAACTTCCTTACCTTCGGTTTGCCCCACAACAAGACTGAGCTGAGATAAATTGACGCCGCCAACAATAATCCCGAGCAGAGGGGTGAATACGTCAGCCACCAGAGAGCTGACAATCCTGCCAAACGCCGTACCGATAATGACGCCGACAGCTAGATCAATGACGTTTCCGCGATTAATGAACGCAACGAATTCTTTAAATATTTTCACAGCAAACAACTGCAAAAAATTTCTGTCAGTATCAATAATTTTATGAAAGTGAGTAAAATTCTCGGTTGCCGCCCCTTGCATTACACAGAACAAAAACTGCACCCGCATGTTCAACTAGTTTTGGCCGTTGATGCCCCACGCCAATTATAACACACAAACCAGTGTAATTTCAATTACAAAATGTAACTCAAGTTACATCTTTGCTTGCAGTGTAAAATCTGTCCCTCGGGTGAAATGCTCAAGACCCGGCCTCCCTCCCTACCTTCCTGTGTGCTGACCATATGTTTCGAATGGCATCGACCGTTATTCCATCAGAGCGCACGATCAGAGATTCGTGAAGCAAATTCGCGTCAAATCAGGACTAAATGCCATACCATTTGGAGTGCTCTGCCTCTCAGAGAGTAAAATCATGCTGCCGTCACGACTAAAATGATATACTGGTCCGCAGTGTCTATCTCCCCCAAAAATTGTGCCCGCAAAATCTCCACCTAGAGGACTAACGATTACTTCATCCGGGATTTCTCAAAATGCTTTGGACAAAGATCTACTCTTCTGGAAAACAATCGCTTGTGCTTAGTGGCGCTCAGAAACAAAAGCTGCGATCTCAGGCGATGACGATGCAACCTCACGTGCGTGTTGGGAAAAATGGTATCGACGAAAGCCTTATCAAGGCAGTGAACGAAGCACTGGAAAAACACAAACTTATCAAAGTGCGTTTCGAGCAATTCAAGGATCAAAGAAAACTGCTTGCAGAAGAAATTGCCATGAAGTGTGATTGTCATCTCATTCAAATACTCGGTCACGTGGCCGTGTTTTACAAAGCTTAGCAAGTGGAGCACATGCTCGTCAGGAATTATACCATGGTTTGAAATTCTCTGCGCTACAGGCCCGGCAAGTTCGGTGTGTGTGGTTGCTGATCATTAAGCATTTCAAAAAAGTTTTTTTCACTAAGGATCTTCACATTCAGTGAGCGGGCCTTATCGAGCTTACTCCCTGCATTATCGCCACAGATCAGATAATCTGTGCCCGCACTCACACTGTTCGTTGTACGGCCGCCGGCACTTCGGATTATCTCTTCAAATTCAGAGCGTGGCCGGCTGAGGGTGCCTGTGATGACGAAGGTTTTTCCGGTGAGGGGACCTTGTGTTTTTTGTTGTGTATAAATGCCTGTAGTGGTCGATGATTTTCTTAGAGGATGAGGCGCAATGCCTAGCTCACTAATGCGGGCTAACTGATGTTTGCCAGGGCCAGAGTTAAAGTACTCTAACACACGCGCGGCTGCACTTGGGCCGATTTGAGTTGTGAGAGACTTGGACTTGCCTCGTTTGCCAAAGCCGGCTGCTAGTAATCGTGACGCAGCAAATTCTCTTTCAGAAAGTTCTGCAGCAACATTGTGAAATAGCACAGTGTCTTTCAATAAGCGGGAATTCGCTAATTCGTGAAGAGAGTCATGAAAGTCCGCGAGATCACGCGCCGTGCTGTTACCTATCTCTGGGATTGCAAGTGCCAGAATCCATCGGTGGAGGGGTGCAGTGCGGGCTCTTTGTAGCGATGCGAGGAGCTTGGCCGCATTTTTTGCGCCGTAGTTGCGGGGCTCTTGAGCAGTGCCAAGATTCAGATTGGCAAGGGTCTCTTGGGAAAGAGTAAAAACGTCGAGCGGATCATGTACAAGATTGAGCTCGACAAGTTTATCTGCGAGTGCGAGGCCAAGACCTTGAAGGTCGAGAGCATCGCGCTGGGCTAAAAACAACAGTCGCCTCGTTGTTTGAGCAGGGCATTGCGGATTGGGGCAACGCCAAGCTACACCGCCTTTATCCTTCACGATTGGTGTACCACAAACAGGACACTTACCGCTCAGGTGCTCAAAGATGTCGAACGGTCGTGTGTTCTGAGGTCGAGCATCGCGGATGACTCGGACGATTGCAGGGATGATTTCACCGGCTTTTTCAATCAGGACGGTGTCGCCGATCCGAATATCCTTACGAGTGATTTCATCCTGGTTATGCAAAGTCGCTCTCGAGACGGTTGTTCCTGCCAACTGCACGGGTTCGAGTTCAGCGACAGGAGTGAGCACGCCGGTGCGACCAACTTGGATCGTAATATTTCGTAAGATGGTACTAGCCTGCTCGGGTGCAAACTTGTAAGCGATGGCCCAACGCGGGGCCTTAGCTGTAGCGCCCAGACGTTCCCGCTGTAAGAAGTTATCTACTTTGATGACTGCGCCGTCGGTTGCGTAAGGGAGATTGCGGCGATAAACATCCATTTCGGATAACATTTCTGACATGTTTGAAAAATCTTTTACATGCCAAATTTTTTCATGTGTAGGGAGGTTCAATTTTCGGAGCATTTCAATCAACTGGCACTGACTTTGAGGTGCAGCACCTGCTTGTGGTGGGATGATCTCTCCGTGCGAGTAGAGGATAACATGAAGACGACGGAGCGCTACTTCATCAGGATCGAGCAGTTTGAGAGTGCCTGCGGCACAGTTTCGCGGATTTGCAAAAGCAAGCTCGCCACGAGCTTCGCGCTCGCTGTTGAGTCGTTGAAATTCCGAAAACGTCATAAACACTTCTCCGCGCAATTCGAGGACGGGCCAGTCACAAGCGATTGTTTTCAGAACCTCCGGGATAGTTTTAATGTTTTCGATGACTTCATCACCGATCAAGCCATCGCCCCGGGTAAGGGCTGATACGAGGTGACCGCCTTCATAGCGAAGTGAGACGGATACTCCATCGATTTTTATTTCAGCAACGAGATCTATGCACTCACCAGGTAGAAGTCTGCCAATTCGGGCTTGGAATGCAGCCACCTCGCCGGGTGAATAGGTGTTATCCAGGCTGAGCATCGGTAGAGAGTGTGGTTTCTGGATGAATCCTTCGGTAGGTTTTCCGCCCACGCGCCTCGTAGGCGATCCGGGTGAGACCCAATCTGGATGATTTTTTTCGATTTCTTCGATACGTGCGAGGAGCGCATCATACTCCGCATCGGTAATTTCCGGCGCGGCCTCTTGATAGTAAAGTTGATTGTGCCTTTGGATCTCTGCGAGCAGTTTTTGATACTCTTTGTATGAAAATGTCTTCACCAGATCTTTTATTTTTGCTGCAGAATTTACCGCAAAGAGCAAATAATCTTTTAAATTATTTTTAGCATACATGGAGTTAGTTGCACACCTGCTTGCAAGCAATTTTGGATGTCAACAAAATTCTCTGCTTGCGAAAGGTTGTTTTTTTTGAAATAAAAAATCTAATGCCATCTATTGAAGAACTCATAGCTACTGAAGAAATTAGCAAAGAACAAGCAGCCATTCTTGAAAAACTCCAACCTGGTTGCTACTGCGAACACAAAAGCTGGGGGTATGGGAAAGTTACATCACTCGATGAAGTGACAGGCGTAATGACAGTAGATTTTGAGAGAAAGACTGGCCACAAGCTGGAAGTACTTTTTGCAATAGAAAGCCTCACACCACTTGCCGATGAACATATTTACGCTCTGCGTAAAGGAAGACCAGAGGAGGCGCGTGCTCTGGCTCAAGATAATCCTGTGGAGTTGCTCAGGATAGCAATCACATCTTTGGCTCGCCGCGCCACTCCAGAGGCACTCATGGCAGTGCTTACTCCCGATCCAATTCCTTTAAACGAATGGAAAAAGTGGTGGGATAGCGCACGCAAAGCAGCTCGTGCCGATGGGCGATTCACTTTCCCGGCTGCCAAAACGCAACCCATAATTTTCACAGAAAAGGCCAAAACTTCTAAGTCCCTCATCCAGACCGCCATTCAGTCTAAGGGCATTGAGCAGGCACTCAGAGCACTGATGGAAATTTCGCGCGATACGGCATCTTTGCGTGATCACAAAGAGGAAGCGGTTGCTTTACTCACGCGAGTAGATGAGCTGCTCAGCCATAAGCCTACGACAAACAAAACTAAACAGGATTTGCTCAAATTGGCTCTTGCACGGGATCTTTTAGCCGAAGAGCTCGGCGTCCAACCTTCTGACCACGTACGCACTGTCATGCTGCTTGGTACGTTAGAATCACAAGTGCCAGAGCTTATTAACTCTTTACCAGCCGTGCACCAGAAAAGGTTGCTAGAGGTTATTGCAGAGCGTGAACCTGAGACTTGGCATGCAGCGGTAGTCGGACTTCTGCGTATTGCAGGTCAGCGACTGCTCACCTCAATTCGGGACTTCTTAAGCGAACGAAAATCGGATCACGTTTTTAATGAAGGAATCGAGCGCGCCGTGCGAGAATTAAATCTTTCGTCTGAGGGGCTGATCTGGATCATTAAAAACAGAAAAAATCAAAATAGCCTAATCAATCCACGGTTATTTTCCGCGCTCATCGCTGCTATTGAGCGTGATCAGATTGGTGATACACGCTCCGCAAGACTACATGATTTGGTGATCAGCGACCGTACACTGCTTACTGACTTGCTACAAAACGCAGACCCTGTGGAGGTGCGCGACATGACTCGTCAGCTGCTGCTAGCCAGCGTCTTTGATGATATGAACAAACGCTCCCTGCTGGCGCGCATCATTAAAAAATACCCAGAAATAGAATCCTACGTTACCACTACTCCAGGAAAGTCACGTGAAGCCGCAGCCGCCGAAAGCAGTACAGCGGCAGCACAATCCGAAGGGGGTAAGCTCATCGTCTCCTGGAGTAGCTTGAAGCGTCGCAAAGATGAACTGGATGAACTTATAAATAAAAAAATCCCTGCGAATACACAGGAAATCGCAATCGCGCGCAGCTATGGCGACTTGCGGGAAAACTCTGAGTTCAAATTCGCAAAAGAACAGCAGGCAGTTCTCGCCCGCCGACGGGCTGAATTAGAGGCCGACCTCATGCGCGCCGAAGGCACAGATTTTTCTAACCCGGATACCAGCCGTGTCTCAATCGGAACGACTGTGACCGTATCTGGTCCGTATGGTCGAGAAACCTATTCCATCTTAGGAGCCTGGGATGCAGATCCCTCGCGCAACATTATTTCCTACCTTACTGCGACAGCACGTGCGCTAATGGGTCGTTCGCCCGGTGATGTGGTGGAACTGCCTCGTGAGGATGGCACCACTGTCACTTTACGCGTGGATAAAATCGAGCCATTCAACGGCACATTAGACTGAAAGCCCACGGTCGGCTTTGGTTAAGTACAAACACAATTGTGTGACAGATTCCTCGTGAGGTTGTTGAACTTCTAACAGCAGCCTTTCACAAGTAGCACCTGTAAAAGTTGTTCATTTATTTACAGGAAAGGAAAGTGTTCAGAGCAATTTTTTTGGAATTAATTGCGCTTAGCTTATGAAGCTGTAGAGTCCAAACGTGATCGTAAATAATCAGAAGCAGCAGTTTTCGTTTATCTATTTTTGTTTTTTTTCTTTTCTCATCTCAACATCCGATCGGGTGTTTTCCCAGGCTTCGCCCGGTGGTCCAGTCACAATAGTGGAACGTGCAGCCGAGGACATGGCTCAGGCTCGGCGTGGCAGGTTGCGTCACGAGATTCGGGCATCAGATATCTCGGTGTTTCCGACAAATATTTACCAAGGTCGTGACAGGTTGGGCGAATATGCTGCTCGCACCACAGATGTAACTTATACCGCGACGGCTCCTTTCCCCACAGGATTTGCACTTCAGGTAGGGACTGCAGGAATCTGGCATCGAATCTACAGCCCTGGCAAGGCAGCCCTTCCTTCGGATCTTTATGGTTGGAGTCTAAATTTCGGAATTTTGTTTCAACCCCATCCCGAGTGGAGGTTTTTGTTACAGGCTCGCCCTGGGCTGTACTCCGACTTCCGCGATATTTCTTGGAGTGATTTCAACGTCCCAATTTTGATTGGAGGCGAGTACCTCATGAACAAGAATTTTACGTGGATTTTCGGGTTGAGTCTGGATTTTCAGAGAGAATTTCCTGTCATCCCCGGGCTCGGATTTAATTGGAAATTCGCCGAGGGTTGGACACTGGAATTTATCGCCCCCAAGCCGCGTGTTGTATGGAAGATATCAGATCAACTTTCGGCTTACGTCTTTGGTGAGTATCGAGGGGGAAGTTTTCGTGTAAGTGAGACTTTTGGGAGCGGCTATGGAAAACCGGAGTTAAACAACACTGTGATTAACTTGCGCGAATTTAATGCAGGCTTGGGCGGTGAACTTCGCTTATCTAACAACACGAGTGGATTTGCTGAGGCTGGTGTAACAATCGCTAGGCTCTGGCTTTACAACAGGGCTGGTCTTCAGTACGCATCAGACCCGGGGCCTTTTTTTCGTGTAGGAATTAGGTTTTCGTTTTAGAGAAAAATTTTATCTCAAAGAGCGATTTAAGCGGGCCATCTCGTGCGCGGCTGATGCGATTTCTGCCGGCCGATTGAGCGGCCCGGTAATTCTCTGATTAGCCTCTTCTGGATTGGAGATGTGGAGGATCTGGTGTAACACTGGCACATCCTCACGAAGCGAAATATCCATGCATGCGCGTGCAGTTTCTGTGGCTATGATTTGTGCGTGTGTGGTGGCACCCTGCCAGATGACACCTAGTGCGATGAGCGCGTGGGGCGGGGGGTTGCCGCGTGCCAGACGCTGCAAAGCGAAGGGAATTTCCCAAGCACCAGGAACACGTACAACTTGTGGTGTGGCAACAGCACTGAGTTTTTGTAATTCATGCACTGTGCGGTTAAGCAGTTCATCGGTAAACTCTTGATTGTAAACTGAGCATACGATTCCTATGCGAAGATGTTCGCGTGGGATCGTGTCTGACATTTTTTTCTAGATGTAAGATTTGTGGTTTTGGTGAAGTATAAAACTGCGATTATTTGAAAAAATTCTCGGTTAAATACTTATAGCTGATCTTTACAGAATCAAAAGGATCACCTGGGCAGGTATCTTGTTCGACGATGAAATACAATGTGTTTGCGGATTTTGCACCAGAGAGTATTGAGAACCAATCAAGTGTACCTTTGCCGATTTCTGCAAAAGCAAGTTTTCGATTCTTTAGGTCGTACGTAGCATCTTTGAGGTGAAGCAGCGGGGCGCGGCCTTTGTAACGCGATGACCAGTAGATAGGACAACCGCCTCCAGCCTGCACCCAGAAGGTGTCAATCTCGGCTTGCAGATTTTGAGGTGAGGTGTTTTCAAAAATGTATTCTAGTGCGAGTTTGCCATTGGGGAGACGGACGAACTCGATGTCGTGGTTGTGGTAACATAGAGTGATGCCTGCGTTCCGAAGTTTCGCACCAGCACTGTCTAAGCCCTCACAAAGCTTGTCTATGGAGTTCATGTCAGTAAAATCGACATCTGCCGGCCAGGGGTAACAAGTTAAAGTTGTGCCAAGTACTTTATTGCGGTCGATGACCTTTTGCGTGTCGTTAAGTATTGACTTGGAGTCATCGTGTGCGGCGCAAGCAAACAGTCCGTAATCTGAGAGAATTTTTGCAATTTTTTCCGGCTCGATGGGGCCGACTCCGCTGATTTGAACAGAATCGTAACCGATATCTCGAACTTTTTTGCAAGTGGTAGCGAAATCAGTCTCGGTCTTGCAGAAGTCTCGAAGTGTGTAAAGTTGAAGTGCCAGCTGACGGTGTTCGAACATGCATCGGCTTTGGATTTTATATAACGAAAAATCAAGTATTTTGTCCCTCAGAAAAATTTACGAGTCATCTTAATTTAATCCCTCTGCCTTAAGTGATTCGGTAGGCTTCAGACGCTTAAGATGGAAAAGTGCGTAAGGTGCGACTTTTAGTCCGTTGTCGCTTAGCCAGAAAGGCTCGCCCAAGGCCTCCCATTCCTCGAACTGCTCGCGAAGTATTTTGGGAGGTCTGATCTTGCGTGATATTTGATCGCCACGAATTTGCATGACTAGGAGAGCATCTTCACCACTACGTTCGAGGTAGTTTGGCCAAAATGAGAATTGATCATTAACTCTACCTGGTCGAAGTGATCGGTAGATACGAAGGCCGCCTCTTGGCCCGGGCATGTGCCAGTTTAACGCAGACGCTAGACCGTAGTGATTTGCGATTATCATTTGGACATCGCGCTCTTTTTGTATGGTGAGGATTTTTTCACAGAGAATATTCCAACCTCGGACACGAGCTAGAGGATCAACATCACGCGGAAGCCGCAGCGCCCGTGTGTCGTGCAAGATAATCGTGCCAACAACAGCCAAAATTAGACCTGCAAAGGTCGTTCGTCGCAACAGCGCAGATTTATCCCATCTGCATAGAACCCAGTGTGCTGCGAGAATGCCTGCAGTCACATATCCAGGGGCAGTCCAGTTGGGTTGACCAGCGTCATTTAGTGCAAAAAATCCGAACACCATTAGAATAGGCAGAGAGTGGCAGAGCAGAAAGAATTGGCGCCCCTCCTCACTTTCGCTGTTCAAAGTACTATTCTGTTTCAGGATCTGATTACTTAATAAACCCATGAAGCTGTGAGCGTTAGCTGTAACCACGATAACCCACAACACGGGAGAAATCACAATCGCCTGCAAGGCGAGAAACATGACAAACTCCACAGGATTGATTCTGAAGCTGATGTCATGTGCTTCGGCGGTTTTTAGCTGACCTCGGCTCAGAAGATGTTCCCAAGAAACCCATCCGTTTTGGGCATTCCACGCCCAGTAGGGCAAAGTGCAACAAAGCGCAACGAAAAGTCCCAGCCATGGCCAAGGCGTGAGTAGTTGTCGTCTTCCTTGTGCTGTGCCAGCAAGCAAAAGCCCCAGGCAGAGGCCTTGAACGGCGTTTGTGTATTTTGCTAAAAAGCCCATGCCTACACAAAAACCAGTCACAATCCATAGTAGTGTAGAGTTCGTGCGCCATGCGCTCCAGGAGGAGATGGCCGCTGCACTCCAAAAAAAGACGCTCGGCACATCGATCGTCATGACGATACTTCCTAAGGCATACATCGGCACCAGCAGACCTACGATGGTAACTGCCCATGCAGTTCGTATGTCGTATATATTTTTGGCCAACAAAAATATCAGAACAGACGTCGCTCCTGAAAAAAACACTGCGGGCAGTCTTACGCCCAATTCAGTATGTCCACCAATGGCCGTGCCTATTGCGATTAGCCATGCGACCACCGGTCCTTTACTGAAATAAAACCAATCGGGAAACAATGACCACAGCCAGTAATGGGCCTCGTCAGGTGATAGGGGGTAAAGAGTCGCAAGGTAAAGACGAACTACTGATACAAAGAAAATCAAAAGACCAAGCGCAAGAATGAATTGATCCGTACAAAAGTTGGAAATTTTTTTTAACATCAGTTTGTATGTTTCAAAAGCCTATCGAAAGCGATAACGAACCGTACCAATCATTGCCGTATTTCTGACCATAAAACTCGTAAGATTTGATGGTCTGCGTGTAAGCAAATTCAATGTTGCGCCAAACGATGGCACATCCGAAGCGTAATTCCCCAGTGTAGGGGATTTTATGAACGCTTCGGCTTTCAGTAAAGGAGTTGCCGTCAAGAAAAATGTTCCTGCCAATCAAGCGACCTGTAACTCCCGCAAACGCATAGACCGAGAAATGCTTTTCGTGTGCGAGAGCATCTGGATTTCTTGAGAGATTGTGTGCATAGGAGTTGAGCATGATGGTGTTTGGACCGAAGTCACTAGGGAGCTGCCATCCTGCGCGCACGATCCCGCCAGCAGCTAGATTAGTATGAACGTTGCCGAGGTTAATCTGACCGTAAACTATCGCATCCAAACCGAGTTTGCCAGGAAGTATCGGAAGCCAGCTGTGGTGTTCGTAAGTCAACATGAGCGCAGGTTCATTTTTAAGTTGGTAATTCCAGCCTCTGGGATTTTCTGAGCCTATGAGATTATGTAGTGTTTTTTGGGCCCAATCACCAAAAGCAGCGGGCCCAACCACTCCCAGCGAAAGTTGCAGGCAGTTGAGGTGGTTTTTATTTTTTGTGTGAATGGAGCTCTCGATGAAAAGCCAGCCTGCGTAAGGGTGTTCGGTTTTCGGTGGATTTCTTAGGCCGATACGTTCAGGTGTATAAATCTTGTGCCCTATAGAAAAACCAAAATTTTTTGCATAAAATGACTGGTGATTCCAAAATGGTATCGATTGATCAATGCTGTGCCAAGGTTCGGGTAATTCATCAGTGCGATAATCGCGTGAGAGCCACGCTAATCGCAGACCGCTGGTATAGTGTCTGTCTGAAAATCCAAAGAGATCGTTCTCCAACTGGATTGTCAGTGAAGACCTCCGTGGGTCTTGCTCCGCAGACACTCTAGTTGTCTTAAGAGAGGCTAAAGCAAAGATAAAAACCAGAAGTAGAAGGTCTTTAGGGTAAGTCATCAAATCTGCTAAAGAGGCGAAATTGTTCGTAACGCTGTGAAATATCCTGCTGTGTTAATTCGCTTAAACGAGTAACGGAAAAAGACTCGACCGTGAAGGATGCCAACACCGATCCGTGAACTACGGCTTGTTTCAGTACATCGAAATCCACGCGCTCCGCAGAGGCCACGAAGCTAACCACTCCGCCTGCAAAGGTATCGCCTGCACCGGTCGGGTCATGCACATCTTCCAGCGGGTAGGCGGGCGCGGAGAAAAACCCTTCTTCTCCGAAAAGTAGGCAGCCATGTTCCCCTTTTTTGATAGCCACGTAGCGTGGGCCCATCGTCCGGATTTGAGCCCCTGCTTTAATGAGACTTGTTTGTGAGGTCAGTGCACGCGCTTCACTGTCATTGAGGATGAGCATATCAATCTTCCTGAGCAGGCTCAGTAGGTCATTTCTTGCGGTGTTTATCCATAAATCCATGGTGTCGGCGACTATGAATAAAGGGCGGTGCATTTGGGATAATACGTGCATCTGCAAGGATGGGGCGATGTTACCAAGAAGCACGTAGGGCGTGTTTTTATAGGAGGCAGGTAAGACAGGCGAAAAATTCTCAAACACATTTAATTCCACACTGAGAGTACGCCGGTTGTTCATGTCCCATTCATACTCACCACTCCATGCGAAGGTTTTTCCTTCAGCGCGGTGCAGCCCTTCCAGATCAAGCTGATGCTTGTGGTAAGTTTCCAGATGTTCTTGGGGAAAGTCACTACCGATAATACCAACTATCCCGGTGGGTGCGCGGTAAGAGGAAGCGATTGCAGCGTAAGAAGCTGAACCACCGAGCAGATTTCTGTGTTCCTCTAAAGGAGTTTTGATATTGTCAATCGCTATTGAGCCTGTGACTAAAACTTTCATCTCGGTGTCTTGTATCTGACGCGGTAATATGTCAAAAAAAATGAAAGCCTCATAGAGCTTAGCAAAGACTAATCGCCATTTGACCATGACAATCGCCAATTGGATCACGCTTTTTAGGTTGTTCTTGATTCCGGTTTTTGCGTTGCTTCTGGCATACTACGCAAGGAGTGGAGGCGATGGCCCAGGCGACCCGACGTGGCGGATTATGGCGCTATGCGTTTTCCTCGTAGCTGCATTTAGTGACGCCGTGGATGGATACATCGCCCGTCGCTTTAACCAACAATCTCGTCTCGGGGCGACACTAGATCCTCTTGCCGATAAATTGCTCGGCCTTACCGCGCTGATCGGCCTAACGTTCACCTCGATAGCCGAAGAATGGCGTTTCCCGCTCTGGTTCACAGTCCTCTTTCTGGCCAAGGACGGCATTATTCTCCTGGGATGTATGATCATTTACATGCAGAAGGGAACCCTTGAAGTGAGGCCAAACTTGGCTGGAAAGGCCACTACTGCACTTTTGCTTACGGCAATTGTAGTAGCACTCTGGAGGCCTTCGTGGGTGCCGTTTTTCCCCCTCATTATCATCACAGCGTTTTTTTCGGCTCTCTCCTTTGTACTCTACTTTCGGGATGCACTGCGTCAGTTAACGGAAGAAGACCAGCAATCGTAAGCGCTCGTGATGAGTCAGGTGATAATTGTAAGAAAACCGATGCATGATTTAACATTAATCTCTAATTTTCTTGTATGACATAATTACGGCGATAAAAATCCAACATGCCTGAGATGATTCACACAGCCGTAAGAACACAAAGGGCAATCGCGGTTATCATGGGAGGCGGAGCGGGCACTAGATTATACCCCCTCACTAAAGATCGCTCCAAACCAGCAGTTCCACTGGCAGGCAGCTATCGCCTAGTGGATATTCCCATAAGCAACTGCTTGAATTCCGGATTGCGGCGCATTTATCTGCTCACACAATTCAACAGCTCCTCCCTGCACAGACATATTCAGAGAGCCTATCGTTTCGACAGCATCATCCAGGGCTTTGTCGAAATCCTCGCTGCACAGCAAGGCCCGAAAGAAGGCACAGGTTGGTATCAGGGCACTGCAGATGCCGTACGCCAGAATCTTGCACACTTTGCCAACGAACCGCACGATTTGGTTGTCATCCTGTCGGGCGATCAACTCTACCGGATGGATTTTCGTGAACTCATTGCCGAACACCTCAACCGGGGCAACGACATCTCCATCGCAACTATTCCTGTTAACCGCGAAGCTGCTCGAGGCTTCGGCATTATGCAAGTGGATGATTCGGGGATTATCATTCGCTTTGTGGAAAAACCCAAGGATGAAGAACTGCTCAACTCCCTTGCACTACACGACCTCGCAAAAATCACGAGCCGCGCCAAACAGTGGCCCGGTCCGGAATTCTTCCTCGCATCGATGGGGATCTATGTCTTTAACCGGAATGTACTATCCCAGGTGCTTGACAATAAACTCAACGATTTTGGCAAGGATATCATCCCCAACGCAATAGCCAATTACAAAGTCGGCTCTTACGTTTACCAAGGTTACTGGGAGGATATAGGAACAATAGGTTCATTTTTTCGAGCAAATCTCGACCTCACCGAAAATGTTCCCCAGTTTAACCTTTTTGATGAGGAAAATAAAATTTTCTCAGAAACATACTTCCTGCCTCCCGCAAAAGTGGAGCGTTGCGATGTCGAGCGAACGCTCATTTCACCAGGCTGCATCGTCCAAGGGGCGAGACTTCGCCGTTCCTTGCTAGGTGTCCGCTCCATAGTGCGGGGTGATGTGATCATGGAAGACGTCGTCATGATGGGAGCCGATATGTATGAATCTCAACCTGCCGACGGCAAAATCGCGCTTGGTGTGGGCGAACGCACCACCGTGCGAAATGCCATTATTGACAAGAACGCACGCATTGGCACCCATTGTGTGCTCACACCTCAAAACTTCGGCCAACATTACGATGGAGAATGGTTCTTCGTGCGCGACGGAGTGTTAGTCATCCCTAAAAACACCACCATCCCTGAATACACAGACATGACCCGAATGTAATTACTAACAACAGCTTAACTAGCAAACAGCGCGCCCGGTGGAAATTACTCAGAAACAGTGTTATTAAACTTTTTTACATGCACCTACAATTTGTAGCAGCAAGCCCTGTGCTGCTGCCTAATCGAGCTGGGCTGCTCCCGGTATGTAAGCCGAAATAAGATATGAAGGTGTTTCGTCTGCTGACTTTGATTTACCAACTTGCCAAGATGTGGGAGTCGTCTGATGCGTTACAGCATGCTTTTAAAAATAATCAAAAAATTGCTGGTGGTAAATTCGTGTTCAGTCTCAGAAAATTCTGTTGAAGCTTTTATTGCCGATGAGATGTCGTGTGGAGGGTTTGAGCAAGGCAAAAAGTCGAGCTACGGCTTGGATAGCAGCGTGCGGAGCAAAATATCACTTCCAAGGCGCGTGACATGAGTAGTTGCTGCAATTTTCTGGTTTGAAGTAAAAAATTCCTCTCCGGGGAAAGCCGAGGTAGGACCGCCCAGAAGAAAAGGACATACAATGTGGTGAAGTTCATCGACGATTCCAGCATGCAGAGCTGAGGCCAGGGTGATGCCGCCTCCTTCGATCAGTAACGTTTGGACCCCCCGCTGGCCGAGCTGTTTAAGAATCTCTGGCCATGGGGTGTCGAGCATGACTAGTGTACGATCGCGATAGAGGTCGTTAAAAATTCTCGCTTGTTTGGGTAAATTGCTAGATTTTGTAAGCACAATTCGCCAAGGCTGCGGCTTGTGCGCTGGGCAGGGGACGTGACGAATCGTCAGTGCGGGGTCATCGGTGCGCAGAGTGCCGGCACCGATGAGGATCGCGTCGCTTAGCAGGCGCAGGCTGTGGGCGTGGCGCAAAGCTAGCGGGCCGCTGATAGTGCGAGGTTTCCCAGGAGCTGGGGCGATGCGCATGTCGAGACTTGTGGCGATCTTGGCGATCACCCACGGGCGACCGGTGGTGATGTGGCGGGCAAAGCAGCGGATGAGTAAGCGGCACTCGTCCTCGAGCACGCCAGTGCTTACGGCGATTCCTGCGCTTCGCAGGATCTGGAGTGCGCGCCCGGCGTGGGCCGGGTTGGGATCAAGGCAGCCAATCACGACGCGGGAGATGCCCGCAGCCTTGATGGCCTCGGTGCAGGGCGGGGTTCGTCCGTGGGTGGAGCAGGGTTCAAGTGTCACGGCAAGCGTGGCACCGGCCGGGTTGTGGCCGCGCCGCTTTGCATCAGTGAGGGCTTCGATTTCAGCGTGCGGTGCTCCTGCGCGACTGTGGAATCCGCGCCCTAGGATTTTTTCTTCGCGGTAGAGGACCGCTCCGACGGGAGGATTGGGCGCGGTGTGGCCAAGGGCTCGTTTGGCCAGCCGCAAAGCCAGTCGCATCGCAGAGATATCCTGAGGGGAAGGAAGAGTGTTGGCGGTTTGGGACGTTTTTTTTTTTCGCGCGGGCATAGCGCTGTTCAAAGAGAGATTTCTAGGAGTTCGAGGATTCGGTTGAGATCGTCCATACTGTAATATTCAATCTCGATTTTTCCGTGTGTTTTGTGGTGGTTTATGGCGACTTTGGTACCGAGTTTGGAGCGAAGTGCGGCTTCTGCAGCCCCGATGAGTGTGGTGCTGTCAGATGGATCGCGCTCATTTTGAGCGCGTCTGTTTTGGGATTGTTTGTTTTGGGGTAAATGCTGCTTTATGCTTTCTGGTTTTCCGAGAATTTGGGCGGCAAGCTTCTCGGTGGCACGCACTGAAAGGTTGTCGCGCTGTATGGTGTCGGCAAGTTTGCGCTGAAGAGATTTTTCTTTCAGAGAGAGGAGCACTTTAGCGTGACCGGTGGAGAGGCGTTCGGTGGCGAGGTGCTCTTGCACGACAGGATCGAGTTCGAGCAGACGCAGTGCGTTGGCGACGGAGGTGCGGGCGCGGCCGACTTGCTGAGCGATTTGTTCCTGGGTGAGTTTAAATTCTTCGGCGAGGCGGGCGTATCCACGCGCCTCTTCGATGGGATTGAGGCCGGAGCGTTGGAGGTTTTCGATGAGGGCGAGCTCAAGGACTTGGCGGTCGGGAGCTTCGCGGATGATGACGGGAAGTTTGTTGAGGCCGGCTTTTTCGGCGGCGCGCCAGCGGCGTTCGCCAGCGATGATTTCGTATTTTCCCGTGGGGCCTTTACGGACGATGAGCGGCTGGATGATGCCCTGGGCGCGGATGCTGTCGGCGAGTTCTGCCAGTGCTTCTTCAGGGAAGTTTTTGCGTGGCTGGAGCGGACAGGGGACAAGTTGATTCCGAGGAAGAGTGGTGAGTTGCTCGCCCGGTTGAGGCTGGGGATCTGCGATGGCAGAGGCGAGGGAGTCTGTCTTTTTGCCGAGCAGCGCGTCGAGTCCGCGTCCGAGTTTTTTGGCAGTGGCCATGGGTTTTCATAAGGGAGTTTGTGTTTTTTGCCAATGCTGCAGTTCAGCTATCTGGAATTTTGAGGTAGTGACTGCTGATACTTGAGATTTTTCCTGTTCGGTTGTGAGATGCACGGTGATGAAAGTGTTGAGAAGTTCGCGGGCGATGTCGGCTTGGGCTGAAGAGCGTCGGTTGGAGGGTCGTCGTTTGGCCTTGGTGCCAACCATGGGGGCGTTGCACGCGGGCCATGTGGCTTTGATCCGCAGGGCGCGACGCGTTGCGGATTGTGTCATGGTTTCGATTTATGTGAATCCCACGCAGTTTTGTGCAGGAGAAGATTTCGAGAAGTATCCGCGAGTAGAGCATGAGGATGTGGTACTTTGCAAACAAGAGGGAGTGGATGTGGTGTTTGCGCCGAGGAATTTGTATGCAGACGATGCGAGCACGCGTGTGGAGGAGACTATGTTATCACGCGACCGGTGCGGTATCTCCAGGCCAGGGCACTTTGCGGGTGTGGCCACGGTGGTGGCAAAGTTGTTTAATATCTGCCGCCCGCATGTGGCTGTGTTTGGGTTGAAGGACTTTCAGCAGTGCCAGGTGATTCAACGGATGGTGAGGGATTTGGATTTTGGGGTGCGATTGGTGTTTGTGCCGACGGTGCGAGAGCGTGATGGGTTGGCGATGAGTTCGCGCAACAGGTATTTGAGTGAGGAGG
>CALLMV010000004.1 GCA_938005615.1 uncultured Verrucomicrobiae bacterium | reverse complement strand
AACCCCGAATACATCGCCGAGTGCGGCGCGGTGGCGTGGCTGACTCGCACCCTGGTGCGCAAGTTTTATACGCGGGTGTTGCGGCGCGATCATCGCCTCCGCCTGGCCAACGGGGTGTGGATGGATTTGCCCTGGGATAATGCGAATGCCACGGGGATTTTTGTGAAGCGCCCTTCGCAGGATTGGGGCAGCGAGCAGACGCTGGCGAGGTTTTTGAACCGGGAGCAGGATTTTTTGGATGTGGGGGCGCATATCGGGTATTATTCCCTCTGGGCGTCGCCGTATTGCCGGCGGGTGTTTGCGTTTGAGCCGGATGCGCGGAATCTGCGGCATTTGGAGCAGAACCGCCGCAATGCAGATAACATCACGGTGGTGCCCGTGGCAGTGACGGAGCAGGAGGTGGAGAGTGTGGCGTTTTGCTTGGCGGATGAGCCGTCGGTAAACGTGATCGCGGGCGAGCTGCCAGCGCAAGGTAATCGTGTGGTGGTGCCGGCGACGACGATTGACCGGTTCTGCCGCGAGCATCCCGAGGTGGTGCCATGCGCGGTGAAGGTGGATGTGGAGGGGTATGATCTGCCGGTGGTGCGCGGGGCGCGGGAGGTGATCGGGCGCTTCGAGCCGCTGTTTTTGATCGAGTTTTATGAGGGGCCGTTGAATACGCCGGAGGCGCTTTTTGATTTTTGCGCGGAGGTGGGTTACAGCGTGTTTGCGCATGTGAAGCCGCGCCGCGCGGATGGGAGTTATGATTTTCGACGCATCGTGCTGCGGGAGTTAACGCGTGAGAATTGGGGCCGCAATTGGCGGATTATGATTTTCCTGGTGCCGGGCCGGTGGCGCTCGGCCTTCGAGGAGTTGGTGAATTAGTGGTGCTCTAGGCGTGGGCGGCGTTGACGCTGGGGAATTTTTTGCGGGCGCATGTGTGTTCGGCGATGTGTGCGTTGAGGTTGGGCTTGAATGTGTTGGTGGAGGAGGAGGGGGTGCGGGTGCGGGAGATTCGCGGGCACGGTGGGCTGTTTAAGGTGCCTGAGGTGGGTCAGCGGCTGATGGCGGCCGCTACGCGCATCCCGGTGTCGGTGCTGGAGACGGCTGGTGAAGGGGGAGCATGGGGGATAACACTGTTGGCGGCGTTTGCAGCGAGGGAGCAGCGCGAGGTGCCTCTGGTGGAGTTTTTGAACGGGGTGTTTGTCGGGAAGATGGGGGCTGCGATGGCGGCCTCCGAGGAGGAGCAGTCGGGGTTTGAGAGGTATCTGCAGAGGTATGTGCGGGGATTGGCGATTGAGCGGGCGGCGGTGGAGTCGCTTCCGCATGTGGTCGGTAGGTAGTCAAGGTTGTTAAAATATCGGGACGTGGGGATGAAGGGCTGTGAGTGGTGGCAGGATGCGGAGTTGTGGCAGGGATGGGGCTTACTGCTCGGCCTTATTGCGTAGGGCGAAGGGCACCGAAAATTGTTAAAAACATTATTTCGGCAAGCCGCTTTTATGCGCTGGTGATCGGAGTGTTTGAAGCATGATCCGATCCAGTCAGCACGATAAGGTGTGTGATGAGATGGGAAACTGCTCCACAAAAATTGTGAGCTTATTAGACGGTATTCTTGATGCGTTTTTTGATGCGCCGTTCCGCAGGGTGGGGTTTTTTACGTTTGAATTTGTCGGGAAATTTTGAGGAGCCTGCGCGGTTTTTTCGACTCCACTTTTGGGAATTTCTGCCGCTGTCGTTAGTGAATTTGTCTTGCCCGATGGGGCCTGCAGGCTCTGCCGCTGTGGCTTCGTTTGGGGGCGGGAGGATTTCTAGAGCGTAAAGGGAGACGAGGGCGGAAAGTATATCGGCAGTGGTGAAGCCGCGGGCGAGGAGTTGGTCGAGCAGGGCGTCGTGTCGCGTGTAGTTGCCTGCATCGAGGGTGCTGAGGATCTTGCGCTGTATTTTGTCGGTGCGGCTTTGTTCGACTTGTTCGAGCGTGGGAACGGGTAGGCGTTGGATGCGGGCCTTGGTGTGACGTTGGATGTAGGTGAGTTTGTGGATGTCGCCGCCGGCGACCAGGGTGATGGCTTTGCCAGTGCGTCCGGCGCGGCCTGTGCGCCCAATGCGGTGAACGTAGTCCTCACCGTCGTGGGGCAGGTCGTAGTTGACGACGACTGCGACGTCGTCCACGTCGAGCCCGCGGGCGGCGACATCGGTGGCGATGAGGAATTCAATTTTGCGGGCGCGGAAGCGGGCGATGACACGTTCGCGCATGGGTTGGGACATGTCGCCATGCATTTTATCTGCGGCATAGCCACGGGCAAGGAGGTGTTCGGTGAGGTCGTCCACGGTCATTTTGGTGGTGCAGAAGATGATGGCGTAGCTGACTTCTTCCAGGTCAATGAGGCGGCAGAGCACGTCGAGTTTGGTGCGGCGGGTGACTTCGTAATAGACTTGCTCGATCTGAGGGACGGTGAGTTGTTCGCTCTGGATGCGGATGTGGCGCGGGTCGCGCGTAAATTGGCGCACAATTTCCAGAATGGGTTTGGGCATGGTGGCGGAGAAGAGCACGGTTTGGCGTTGCTCGGGCACGGTGGTGAGGATGGCGCGGATGTCGTCGAGGAAGCCCATGTCGAGCATGCGGTCGGCTTCGTCGAGCACGAGGAGACGGAGCGCAGAGATGTCGAGCGAACCACGTTCGAGATGGTCCATGATGCGGCCTGGGGTGCCGATCACGATGTGTGCGCCTTGGTCGAGCGCACGAAGTTGGCGATCGTAGCCAGTGCCTCCGTAGATGGGCAGCTCGCGCAGGCCGGGCTTACCGGCGGCGACTTTGGCCGTTTCTTCAGCCACTTGGATAGCCAGCTCGCGCGTGGGGCAGAGGATGAGCACTTGGGTGGCCGGAGTTTTAGTGTCGGCGAGTTCGACGGCTGGGACGGCAAAGGCGATTGTTTTTCCTGAACCGGTCTGGGATTGGCCGACTACGTCGTGGCCCGCGAGAATTTCTGGGATGGCCTGAGTTTGGATGGGCGTGGCTTGTTCAAAGCCGAGCGCAGAGACAGCATTGAGGACGCCCTGGCTGAGGCCTAGTTCGGAAAATGGTTTTTTCTGCATCTTTAGGTTTACGCTTTAGAGATAGAGTAACGCCACACAAAAACTTATTGGTGGCAGTGGGTTGCAAATTTTTTTTCCGATTTATCTACGATTAGGGGATAAAAAGTTTCTTAGGAGTGGAGAAGTGCACGAGTCATTTTCCACCTAGCACTACCTCGGATGCAGGAAAAAAACTTTTAACTGTATTAAAATAAACAGATTTTAATTGAATATGTACAAAATTTTCCTTTGCCATTATTCAGGGTTTCGTCGAATTTATTTATAAATATCTGACGGAAAATTATATAAAGAAATTAATTAAATTGGCATGCTGATTGATAAAGATTTTTTGTAAAAAAATTAACAAATAAAAAAGAAAGGAACAGAATGATAAAAAATATACTAACAAAGATGCGAACTGTGACGCTGGGTCTGGCAATTTCTATGGCCGGACCGACAGTGCAAGCGCAAGCAGACGAAACAGTGATGGAGGAACCGGCTACAATCCCCGCCGTTAATGTTTCTGCACTATTCCCGAGCGCAGAGCTTGTGGAAAAAACGTATGCAGAGCTGGAAGCAGCCTATGAGGCAAGCACCGATGATGACGAAAAAGCAGTAATCGAAAAGAAGAAGGCCTATGTAGAACTGCTGAAAGGGCAGGGGGAATTTGCTTTCGCGTATCCGTTCTTTGTCACAAGTATGCTTTGGACGGTGATTGCAGCAGCACTTGTGTTTATTATGCACATAGGCTTTGCGACGCTAGAAGCGGGCCTCACACAGTCCAAAAACACGGTCAACGTCTTATTCAAAAATGTCTTCATCATCTCCATAGGCATCGTCACATATGCTCTGATCGGCTTCAACACTCACTACCCGGGCGATTTCAACGGGTGGCTCAAGTTGGGAGGTCCCATAGGCGATCTGAATGCTGACGGCAACAATACTTTTGGATATGGCGGCGTGGCGTTGTGCATGACTGGTTTCGGTGATTTTATCTTCCAAGCCATGTTTGCCGCCACGGCAGCGACGATTGTTTCTGGTGCTGTAGCAGAGCGAGTAAAGCTCGTGAGTTTTATGATTTACGCGACACTACTTGTGGCCATTGCCTATCCAATCGTAGGCTCCTGGCACTGGGGCGGTGGCTGGATGGGCAGCCTAAACGGCGGTGAGGGCTTCAAAGACTTCGCGGGGTCTGCTGTTGTGCACGCCTTTGGTGGCTTTGCTGCGTTGGCCTGCGTGATACTACTGGGAGCACGCAAGGGAAAATATACCGCTGATGGCAAGATTAAGCCTATACTAGGCCACAACATGCCTCTGGCTACGATCGGTGCGTTGTTGCTCTGGTTTGGGTGGTTTGGATTTAATGGCGGATCAGTACTTTCCGCCGAGCCAGGCGCTGTGGGGCTAGTCTTTGCCACTACCGCAATAGCAGCAGGTGCGGGTGCAGTTGGTGCGATACTGGCCTCGTGGATTTTTATCCGGAAGCCAGATTTATCAATGGCCCTTAACGGGATATTGGCAGGCTTGGTCGGGATTACTGCTAATGCAGATATCGTCCATCCGATAGGAGGCGCCTTGCCAATCGGTCTGATTGCAGGTGTGATTGTCGTGTTTTCGGTAATATTGCTCGACAGGCTGAGGATTGACGACCCCGTGGGTGCAATATCCGTACACGGCACTTGCGGTGTTTGGGGCATCCTAGCTTGCGCGATATTTAATGTATCCGACACGAAATACACACTGTTCGGTCAGTTTATTGGCGTGCTCGCTGTAGCTGCGGCTGCATTTCTCTTCTCTTTCGTCGTATTCCTACTACTGAAACTCACTCTAGGTATTCGGGTCAGCGAAGAAGAGGAAAATGAAGGTTTGGACATTGGCGAACATGGCCAGGAAGCCTACCCGGACTTCCAGCCTGCTAGCCGTGGATAAAAATCACTAAGGAGGCTACTTCAGATCGGCAGAGGCCTTGGCCTTTGCTGATCGAAGGGGAGTATCAGAAAACAACTAGAAAACAAAAGGAAAGAAAGGTCACAGAAGAAAAATTAGAAAAATTGCGGTTGGCATGCGGAAAAAGAGCCGTTAACAATCGCACAACTTGAAAGGGAATATTTATGAAAAAAATCGAAGCAATTATCAAACCCTTCAAACTCGAAGAGGTCAAAGAAGCCCTCGCCGGAGTCGGCGTAGAGGGGCTAACAGTAACGGAAGTTAAAGGTTTTGGCCGCCAGAAAGGCCACACCGAAATCTACCGCGGTTCAGAATACACCGTGGACTTCCTGCCAAAGCTCAAGCTCGAAATTGTGGTCGTGGATTCACTTCTCGACAAAGCTGTAGATGCCATTCTGAAAAGCGCCAAAACCGGAAAAATCGGTGATGGAAAAATATTCGTTAGCAGCTTAGAAGATGTTATCCGCATCCGTACGGACGAACGCGGCGAGAAAGCTGTTTAACCGACTCATCTCAGAAACAAAGCCCGCCGCGACCGGCGGGCTTTTTTATCATTAACCCCGAAGCAGCTTTTGGCATAGGAGCTTTATTTCACTAAGTCCTTGCGCGACGCGATTTGAGAAACTTCAAATCGTCAGTAATTGCATACAGGCAGGGGATAAACACCAACGTCAGCCCGGTGGCAAAGCACAACCCCCAAACAATCGCTTGAGCCATGGGAGCAAGGAATTGTTCTTGACCGGAAGTGGTCGTAGCAAGCCCCATAAGTCCGATTACCGTAGTGGCTACAGTAAGGAAAACTGGACGAAATCGCGCACGGCCCGCTCTGAGGATAGCCCCCCAGCGGCTTTGTGCATGGCCAGGGATGGCATGATAACGATTAATAAAATCCACTAGCAGCAGCGAGTTGTTCACGACTATACCTGCCAGAGCGATTGTCCCCATGATAGACATGAGCCCTAATGGTTGGCCCATCATAACCAAGCCCACACATACGCCAATGATTCCGAAGGGAATAACGATCATAATGATCAGTGGCTGGATGAAGGAGTTTGTCACTGCTGCCAGGATGCCATAGATGAGGATGAGTGCGAGCATTGCAGCCAAGGACATGGCGCGGAGGCTGCCCTCGGTATCTTCATTCTCTCCTGTTAGTGAGACAGAGTAGCCCGGGTAGTCGGCTAAGATTTCCGGTACCCAGCGGGCGATTTCGCGGTTTACGGCAAACGAAGAGTTCAAAGCGGTATCTAAATCCGCCGATACTGTGATCATCCTTTCTTTATTTTGCCTTTTGATTCTTGCTGCCCCGACATCTTTCTGAACGGTAACAAATGACTCCAAGGCAACTACTCGACCGTCGCGTGTGATCGTGCGAAGCCCGAGCAAAGCCTCTGGGTCGCGACGGAATCTCTCATCCATCCGTACTCTGATGGCCACTTCTTCGTTTCCCCAGCGAAGTCGAGAAATTTCCAAACCCAGCAAAGCACTCTGTACAAGAGTGGCGGCTTCCTCAGTCGTCAGTCCCAGGGAGGCAGCTTTGGGAGCGTCTACGCGCAAGAGCCATTGGCTTTTGCCACTGCCAAAGTCGTTGCCAATGTTTCTGAGACCTGGCAAGGATTTGAGGCGTTTTTCGAATTCGCTGGCGATTTCCAGAAGGGCGTCGAAGTCTTGCCCCGTAATTTCCACATTCACAGGTTTGCCTGTGGGCGGACCGCCACCCTGTTTTGCTGCTGTGGCTTTCGTGAATTCTGGGAATTCTTCAAGTAGCTTCTGTAATTCGCGTTCTATCACCGAGGGTCGGCGACACAATCGAGATTGCTCGTTGATGTCCACGTTGAGCGTAGCGAGGTTGGAACCGATTTCGAGGTAACTGTTAGTGGGGTCCATGCGGGCTCCTATGCGAGCGTTAGTGGAGACGAGGTCATCTGGGGGGAGCAATTCAATGACGCGCCGCTCCAATCGCCGGATAATTTCTTCGTTGTCTTGCAGAGTTGCGTCTGTGGGAAGGTCTGTCTTGATGACGACGATATCAGCAAAGTCGCCACCAAAGAGTCTGAATCCCAGTGCCCCGCTGCCAATGAGAGCGAAGGTTCCAAGCAGCAGTGCTACAAAACCTGCAGAAATGATGTAACGCAGTCTCAAAGCACTTTTGAGGATGTCCAGGTATATCTGAATCACCTCACGAATGCCCCGTTCGACGCCGAGGCGCAATTCTGCATAGCTGAGACGTATCGTATTTTTTATTTTGGCTATGATGCCTTTGCTGCTGTTACGTCGTTGTTCTGCTTCGTCCGGCTCCGGAGTTTTACGCACAAAGTCTGCAAGATGGCTTGGCACGATCAAGAAGCACTGCAGCACAGAAAAAGTCAGTGCGGTAATCACCACCACGGGGACAACGGCGAGGAATTTCCCTAAAATTCCTTCCCCCAGAATCAGAGGGAGAAAAGCAGCGATCGTAGTGCTCACACTACCAAGCACGGGCCAGAATACTTCTTTTGTGCCGATGATCGCGGCTTTCACTCTGTCCATGCCTGATTCGTAATGTCTGTAAACATTTTCGCTGACGACGATCGCATCGTCGACCACCATCCCGAGAGCCATGATCATAGCAAACATAGTGAGTAGATTGATGGTGTTGCCTGTGAGAAAAAGGACGATAAGCACACCCGCAAAGCTGATCGGAATGCCCACCGCCACGACTAAGGCAAGGCGCCAGTTGACCAGCAATATTAACATAACAGTGACCAGCAGGAGGGCTTGGATTCCATTTTTTAAAACCGTATCTAAGCGAGTTTGAATGTACTTGGTGCCGTCGCCCACAGCGAGAGTCTCAAAATTTTCCGGGAAGAATCGCCGTTCTTCATTAAAGATTTTTTTGGCTCTTTGAACAGTGCTGATCGCATCTGCCCCTTTGCGTTTCACGATAGTAAATGTCACTGCCCTTCGCAGGTTTACTGTGCCGGAGGTTTGCTCTATAGCGCTCGTCTCGCGCACCGTGGCCACGTGGCGCACTAGTGCGGTGGGCTGGCCGAGCGGGATGTCTTCGAGCTCCTCGGGCTGGAGCACTTCCCCGAGCAAACGCACGATTTTTTCTCCCCCCACGGTTTCCAGCTTACCGCCGACGCGATCCAGATTCTTTGTGCGAATGGCCTGTGCAAGTCGCTCAACGCTGGTACGGGTCATTTCCATTTTAAGCGGATCCCATTCCACCCATAATTCTCGCATTTCCAGGCCGTCCACCAGCACATCGGACACGCCACCCACAGTAAGCAGTCTTCTTTTAAGTCGCTCAAAATTTTCCCGGTAAGAGTTCACATTAACGCCCTCAGGTAAAACGACGGAAAATGTGATGAAAGGCATCGGGATATCGAAACTCTCTACAACCGGTGGCTCGGCCGATAACGGTAATTCACGGCGGGTACGATCAACTGCCTGTCGTACTTCGTTTAAAATGTCACTGACCTCGCTAACCGCTGGATCAAGCTCGATAAAAATACTCGAGACGTTGTCCTGCGATACCGAGGTGATTTTCTTGACGCGGCTTACATCGTTCAGCTGCTGTTCGATCGGGATGGTGATCAAGCGCTCGACATCGGCAGGTGCAGAGGTTTGCGGGTCAACGGTTCGCACTAGAATAAAGTTTGTCGTAATTTCGGGAAACAAGCTCAGCCGCATTTGGCTTGCCGCCCAGCCAAATCCCCCGAACAGCAGCAAAATGCAAAGCATGTTTGCTGAAACGCGGTTTTCAACACTCCACTTTGCCAAGCACATAGTCCGCCATTACGCTTATTTGAGGCATTGACAAGTGGCGTCGTAAAATCTCACCCTAAAAAAATTCTTAAAAAACTGTTTGCAAAAGTTGCCCAACATACGCAAGAAGCCCGAACAAACTTAAACAGGAAACAACCTATGGCAGACAAAACACTGGAAGATAAAGTCAAGGACATCATTGTCGAACAACTCGGCGTAAATCCCGAGCAAGTCACTCCCGAAGCACGCTTCATCGAAGACCTCGGTGCAGACTCGCTTGACACCGTTGAGCTCGTCATGGCGTTTGAAGAGGAGTTCGGTGTCGAAGTGCCTGACGAAGATGCAGAAAAGCTCCAGACTGTGGGGAATGTTCTAGAGTACATCAGCGAGCGCGTCGAGAAAGATTGATCCGATCTATCTTGCTTGGCCTTTTGGCAAATAAGCCGCTTTGCTGCATGGATTTGAACAGCAAGTTTTTCTTGCGCCGGTTATCCCTGCTGTTCATGACTAATTATTTATGCATAGACGTGTAGTCATCACAGGAATCGGCGCAATTACCCCTCTAGGTCTCACATTTGAAGAGACATGGCAGGGGCTTATACAAGGCAAAAGCGGCATAGGTCTCATCACTGCATTCGACACCACGAACTACTCCTGTAAAATCGGCGGCGAAGTGCGCGGTTTTGATGGCAAGTTTGGCTTTAACAATCCCAAAGACTCTAAACGCACTGACCGCTACACCCACCTGGCCGTCGCTGCCGCTAAAATGGCAGTAGAAGATTCTGGCCTCGACAAAAACAAACTTAATCTCGACCGCTGTGGCTGCATCATCGGCTCCGGCATCGGTGGCCTCTCTACTCTGGAGGGCGAATACGAAGTACTGCTGGAAAAAGGCCCCTCACGCGTCTCCCCATTCGTCATTCCTATGCTCATCAGCAACATGGCTTCCGGCATCGTGGCCATGGAACACGGTTTTCGCGGACCAAACTACTGCGTCGTCACAGCCTGCGCCACATCTGGGCAGTCCGTAGGCGAAGCCTGGCGCCTCATCCGTAACGATGAGGCCGACGTCGTCCTTGCAGGAGGTAGCGAAGCCGCGATTGTCCCCATCGGCGTGGCCGGCTTTGGTGCGATGCGCGCACTCTCCACGCGCAACGACGCCCCGGAAAAAGCCTCGCGCCCCTTTGACCGCGACCGCGACGGCTTCGTCATGTCCGAAGGCGCGGGCGTCCTCGTCGTCGAAGAATACGAACACGCCAAAGCACGCGGGGCACACATTTACGGCGAAGTTGTTGGTTATGGCCTGTCTTGCGATGCCCACCACATGACCTCCCCCTCGCCTAACGGAGAAGGTTCCGCACGCGCCATGAAAATCGCCCTTCAACATGCTCGGCTTTACCCGAGTGATATCTCCTACATCAACGCCCACGCCACCTCTACAAACATCGGCGACGTGTGCGAGACGCAGGCCATCAAGAGCGTCTTCGGCGAGGACGCCCGTAAAGTTTCCATCTCCTCCACCAAATCCATGCTTGGCCACTTGCTCGGTGCCGCTGGCGCGGTTGAAATGGCCATTTGCATGAAGGCGATCGAAACGGGCATCATCCCACCCACCATCAACCTCGACAACCCCGACCCCGAGTGCGATCTGGACTACACCCCGCACACCGCACGCGAGCGCAAAGTCACCGCGATTATGAACAACTCCTTCGGCTTTGGCGGTCACAACTGCTCGCTGGTCGCAGTAAAAATTTAATCCGCCACTATTCAAAGAGACATCCCCAAAAATCCCAAAAAACATGCGCCCCAAAATTATCGCTGCCAACTGGAAGATGCACAAAACCCGCGCAGATGCCGCTGATTTCATCCAAACGCTCTCCGCCAAACTTCCCGCCCTGCCCGAGCATGTGCGCCTCCTTATCTACCCGCCATTCACTGCCATCGAGGCTACGGCCAACGCGCTGAACAAACACCCCGTAACACGCTGCACTATCGGAGCGCAAAACGTCCACCCCGAAACCCACGGTGCCTACACTGGTGAAATCTCCGCCCTCATGCTGCGCGACCTTAGCGTGACCACCGTCCTCGTTGGCCACTCCGAGCGGCGCACCCTCTTTGGTGAGAGCGATGAATTCCTCCTCGCCAAAGTCCGCCGTCTGCTCACAGAAAAACTCACCCCCATGCTCTGCGTCGGCGAAACATTGGCCCACCGCGACGCCGGCGACACGCGCAACGTCTTGGCCCACCAAATCACCGCCATCTTCGCCAACATCTCCGACACAGATGCCCCTCGCCTTCAAATCGCCTACGAACCCGTCTGGGCCATCGGCACTGGCCGCACTGCTACCCCACAGCAAGCCCAGGAAGCCCACGCCTGGATCCGCGAGGAGCTATCCCAAATTTGCGGCTCCGACACCGCCTGCGCCATCCCCATCCTCTACGGCGGCTCCGTCAAACCCGACAATGCTCCTACCATTCTCAGCCAGCCCGACGTTGATGGCGCACTCATCGGCGGTGCCTCTCTCGATCCCGAAGCCTTTGCCTCCATCGCTTTGGCTTGCAAGTAACAGCTCCCTTCGCTAAGTTCCCACGATGAACGAATTCTGGTTCAACTTCATCTACATCACGCTTTTCGTAATCCTCATACTCGTTTGCGCTTTCATGATCCTGCTTGTCCTCATGCAGCGCAGCAAACAGGAAGGCATCGGAGCGGCCTTCGGCAGTGAGACCACCCAATCCGTCTTCGGTGCCCAGACCTCCAACGTCCTCAGCAAAATGACCGTTTACTGTGCCGTGCTGTTCTTCATCCTCACTCTCACCCTCAGCACCATGACCTCCGTCCAAGCACGTGCCACCGCAGGCGATCGCTTGGCCGAGAAACCCTTTATTCCTCCGAGCGACGATGCCTTTAGCATGGAGAACTTTGAGGAAGCCTTCAGCACCTACCTCCGCGCTTCGGGTATCTTACCCCCGGATGAAGTGGCCGCTGCTGAGCAGGCTCTCGACGACCGCAACTGGCAGGACATCCCCATCCCAGCCGCAGATACATCCACAACAGAGCAAACCACTCCCGCAGCAGAACAGGCCGACTCCCCCAAAGACGAAAATCCCCCTGACGAACCCGAGCCCTCGCCGCTCCCCACGCCTGAGCCCCTCCCCACTGACCCCCTGCTTCAGGAGTAGTCCCCTGAACACACCGGACGCCACGCACAACCGTCCGCTCCAAATTCTATGACACCGCAGATGACCCCACTCCAAGAACTTCGCCACTCCTGCGCCCACATGCTCGCCGCAGCCCTCCTGCGCCTCCATCCCGAGACGCAGCTCGACATCGGCCCCCCTACAGACGACGGTTTTTACTACGACGTGGACCTCCCCCACAAACTCACCCCCGAAGACCTCCAAACCCTCGAAGAAGAAATGCGCCGCATCGCCGCGGAAAACCAAACCTTCGAGCGCATCGAACTCCCCCGCCCTGAAGCCGCGGCCCTCATCCAAAAAATCGGGCAGACCCGCTACAAACCCGGACGCCTCGCCGACATCCCCGAAGGCGAGACCATCTCCTTCTACCGCAACGGCGAATTCACCGACCTCTGCGCCGGCACCCACATCCCCACCACCGCCCACTCCGGCGCCTTCAAACTCCTCACCATTGCCGGCGCCTACCACCGCGGCGATGAGCGCAACGTCCAACTCCAACGCATCTACGGCACCGCCTTCCCCACCCAAAAAGAACTCGACGACTACCTTCACGCCCGCGAACAAGCCCGGCTGCGCGACCACCGCAAACTCGGCCGCGAGCTCGGCCTCTTCCACATCGACGACGCCGTCGGCCAGGGCCTCATCCTCTGGACCCCCAAAGGAGCCATCATCCGCCAAGCCCTCCAAGACTTCATCTCCGAAGAACTCCGTCGCCAAGGCTACCAGCAAGTCTTCACCCCGCACATCGGACGCCTCGGCCTCTACCGCACCTCCGGCCACTTCCCCTACTACAAAGACTCCCAATTCACCCCCATCATCGAGCGCGAAGCCCTCGACCACCTCGCCCACGAAGGCTGCACCTGCGCCGACCTCTCCAACCGCCTCGAATCCGGCGACGCCGAAGGCTACCTCCTCAAGCCGATGAACTGCCCCATGCACATCAAAATCTTCGACTCCCGCCCTCACTCCTACCGTGACCTGCCCGTGCGCCTCGCCGAATTCGGCACCGTTTACCGCTGGGAACAATCCGGCGAACTCAACGGTATGACCCGCGTCCGCGGCTTCACCCAGGACGACGCACACATCTTCTGCACCGAAGACCAAGTCGAAACCGAAATCACCGGCTGCCTCGAACTCGTCAAAAAAGTTTTCCGCGTCATGGGCATGCACCAATTCCGCGTCCGCGTCGGCCTCCGCGACCCCGATTCCGCTAAATACACCGGCAGCCCCCAAGCCTGGGACAAAGCCGAAGCCGCCCTGCGCCGCGCCGCCGCCACCCTCGGCGTGCCCTACACCGAAGAACCCGGCGAAGCCGCCTTCTACGGCCCCAAGATTGACTTCGTCGTGCGCGACGTCATCGGCCGCGAATGGCAACTCGGCACCGTCCAAGTCGACTACAACCTTCCCGAACGCTTCGACCTCCACTACACCGGTGCCGACAACCAAAAACACCGCCCCGTCATGATCCACCGCGCCCCCTTCGGCTCACTCGAACGCTTCACCGGCGTGCTCATCGAACACTTCGCTGCCGACTTCCCTCTCTGGCTCGCCCCCGAACAAGTGCGACTCATGACCATCAGCACCGCCCAGGCCGATTACGCCCAACACGTCGCCCACGCCCTGCGCGAAAAAAACATCCGCGTCTCGATCGACGACTCCCCCGACAAAATCGGCGCAAAAATCCGCCAAGCCAAACTCGAAAAAATCCCCTACCTCCTCACCCTCGGTGCACGCGAAGCCGAGACGCGCACCCTCTCTGTCGAATCCCGCCACCGCGGCAAAGAAGGCACCCTCCCTCTCGATGACTTCCTCCAGCGCGTGGACACCGAAAATCGTGAACGCCACCTTACCACGAAAGCCGTCACTAACTGATCTCTTCTCCATCCGGACTAGCGGCCTTAACTTTAACAAATTTTTTGCGCTGGAGCGCGTTGTGGCTTAGTAAAGGTCGTGTTTACTGGTCTTGTAGAAACGGCAGCCAAAGTCGCCTCTCTGGAAGCGCGTGGTGAGGCAAGCCGCCTGTGCTTGGAAGCTTGCCTTCAGATCGCACCACTTAGTGTTGGGGAATCTTTGGCCT
The DNA here is from genome assembly GCA_938005615.1 of uncultured Verrucomicrobiae bacterium. GTDB lineage: Bacteria > Verrucomicrobiota > Verrucomicrobiia > JADLBR01 > CALLMV01 > CALLMV01. The sequence continues at coordinate 44,802 of CALLMV010000004.1, read as the reverse complement.
GCAACGGTGTATGCTTAACGGTGTCGGCTTTGACTGATGACCGTATCTGCTTTGATGTGTTGGAGCAGACCTTAAGTGTGACTAACCTGGGTACTCTTCGCCCGGGCGACTTTGTAAACCTGGAACGCTCGCTGCAAGCAAACGGCCGCTTCGGGGGGCACTTCGTCACAGGGCATGTGGATGGAGTAGCCCAAATTTTAACTTGGGAAAAACGCGGGGCCGACTGGTTGCTAGAAGTGGAGCTGGCACATCAGTACCGAGCGCTGGTCGTCCCCAAAGGCTGCATCGCGATTGATGGCATTTCGCTGACGATTGCCGATGTGCTGCCCGAGCGCATGCGCTTTTGGATCATTCCCCATACGCGGGCGGTGACAAACTTAATCCAGCGCCAGGTAGGTGATCTGGTGAATGTGGAGTTTGATCTCTTGGGTAAGTATGTGGCAGCCCAGGTGGCTGGGCGTGCTCAATCCTCGGTGTGGAGTGGCGTTTCGGGAGAGCAGAGTTGATTTTGTATTATGGGCACTTCTTTTGCGCGGCACATCGTGCGCCAGCCTGGGAAGTTCCAGGTGTTCGGGAAGCCGCGGCACTGCTCAGGTTTAACGGCGTGAATGCGGCATGAGTTGCCCTCCAGAAAGATGCAGGAGTGATCTGCACGGCTGGTGAGGGTGAGGCCGGCGCGACTGGGAAGTAGCTCGCAGTATTTTTGGGTAAAGTGTTCAACGGAGATGTTGAGGTGCGCGGCAATGGGGGCGATCTCCTCCGTGCGCAAGCGGACAAAGCCAGGGATGCGGCAGCAGGCGGTACAGCGTTGGCACTGGTAGTAACTAGCCATGATATGTGCGTTGGAGGCGAACAGTCGTTGTCAGCTTTCTAGTTGCCAGGCTATTCGGCCGCCGAGGATGGTCGCGGTGGCGCGCCCGGTGAGGGTGACTCCATGCCAGGGGGTGTTGCGGGATTTGGAGGCAAAGTGGTGTTTATCAACTATCCAGGGAAGGTTGGGTTGAATCAAGGTGACGTCTCCCGGGGCGCCGGGAGCCAGTGTGCCAGCGTCCAGTCCCAACAATCGGGCGGGATGGTGAGTCATGGCAGAGATGATTTTAGCAAGTGGGAAGCCGTGCTTGTGGTGAAGTTCGGTGAGGATGACGCCGAGGGCTGTTTCGAGGCCAAGGATGCCAAAGGGTGCAGCGGAGAGTTCGCGTTGTTTTTCAAACTCACAGTGAGGTGCGTGGTCTGTGGCGATGATATGAAGGGTGCCATCGTCAAACGCAGCGAGGAGCGCAGAGACGTCGGCCGCTGTTCGCAGAGGGGGATTCATTTTGAAGTTGGAGTCAAACGTGCTGAGAGCTTCGTCTGTCAGCGATATGTGGTGAGGGGTAATCTCTCCGGTGATGGGGATGCCTCTGGCTCGGGCTTCGCGGATGAGGCGCGCACCGCCAGCTGTGCTGACGTGTTGGCAGTGGATGGGATGCCCGGTGTGTTCGCTGAGCAGGGCGTTGCGGGCAATGATGAGTTCTTCACCCAGGGCCGGCCAGCCGGGCAGGCCGAGGCGGGCGCTAACTTTGCCTTCGTTGATAAGGGCTTCTCGAGTTAGGCTTTCATCTTGACAGTGGTCAAGGACGGGAAGGCCGACCATGCGTGCGTATTGCATCGCCCGGCGCATGAGTTCGGCCGATTGTACGCAGCGTCCATCATCCGTGAGGGCGACGGCGCCGGCTTTGCGGAGTGCTGCTGCCGGTGCGAGGGCCTGGCCTTCCATCCCCTGGGTGAGGCAGGCGGTAAAGTAAACACGGCAACGTGCGGTTTGAAGCGCGCGTTGCTGGCACCAAGCCAGGGTGGCTACGCTGTCAATCGGTGGATTGGTGTTTGGCATGGCCACGATGGTAGTGAATCCGCCTTGCAGTGCGGCTTGGGTGCCTGTGGCGATGGTTTCTTTATCTGGTCGACCCGGCTCGCGCAGGTGCACGTGGATGTCAACCAAACCGGGCACGATAAGGGCACCGCGGGCGTCTAGCACGGGGCAGCCGCCAGGGGGCGTGGCATCGGGGGGAGCAATAAGGCCGTCGAGTATCAGGAGCGGATCGGTGTCGTCACGGCCTGTGGCTGGGCAAAGGGTGCGGCCGTTGATGATGCGTAGGTGTTGGGGCATCGCAGTTATGTTACCTGCAACTCAGGGGTTGGTGACAAGGGGCGAGTTGCTGAGAAATAGCTTGGCAGAATGCTGCTCACAATCTGCGGGTGAAGAGTTCGCGCACGGCAGCCTCGAGTTCCGGGATCCGGTAGGGCTTTTGAAGGAAGGCCGTGCCCTCGGTGTTGGGAAACTGGCGCATAGCTTCGTTTTTGCTGTATCCGGAGGAGATGAGGATGCGAAGGTTGGGCTGGACGAGACGGAGGCCGCGGAATGTTTCCGCGCCGCCTAGGCTGGGCATGTGAAGATCGAGGACCACAAGAGAAAGTTTTTCGATGTGTTTAGTGGCGAGCTCGAGACCTGCTTCTCCTGTTTCTGCCGCGAGGACTTCAAAGCCAAGCTGGGTGAGCATCTCGCGCGCAACGTCTCGGACGGCTTGTTCATCATCGATGATCAGTGCAATCCCTTCGGGCTTGAATTCAATGAGGGGTTGAGGTGCTTCTTGTTCTTGTTCTTGGAGTGTTGCTTCGGGCAGGAGCACGCGAATGTGAAGAGTTTTAAGGTAATCCACATACGCGTTAAGCCCGCCATTGTGAAGGCGTGTTGCTGCTAGCAGTGCGGCCGGACCGATGACCGAAGCGTTTTGGCGGGCATGGAAAAATGGATCGAACCATTGACGTAGGTCACTGGCCTTGACGTGACCCCCGGGTAAGCTCAAGTGAAGCAGGGCATAGGAGCCGGGCGGGATTTTGCCGATAAGTGTAAGGACCTCGTCGGCATCCTCTACGATCACTTCGGGTTTGACACGGAGGGAGATTTCAGCCGAAGAGTCTGCAGAGACTGAACTGGCGACCGCGGAGATGGTGGCCATAAGTCCCTGCTGAAGGATCTTTATATCCAACATAACGTTTGGGGCATCCTCGGAAAGTTCCTCGATGTGAATTTTGACGTGTCCGGGAAGTACTGCCTGCAGGAGGGGTAGGTTTTCTTTGATGACGTGGGCGAGGTTGGCACGGCGGAGCGAGGCATCGTGGTTGCCTGCGTAGATCATGAGCTGTGAGGCAAGTTCAGTTATCTGGTCGGCTGCCTTGAGCAATTGCTCGATATTAAAGCGTGCCGCGTGATACGGAGGCAGCGTTTGTTCGGCCAAGGCGGCATGACCAATAATGCCTACAAGTGCGTTGTTTATAGAGTGGGCGACTCCGCGAGAAAGGGAAGAAAGTGAGTTGATTTTTTCCTGGCGAACGGCTTCTTCAGCCGCACGACGCTCCTGGGTTGTATCGCAGAGAGAGAGGTGAATGGTGTGGTCGCCGATTGTTGAGGGCCACGCCAGAGCATCGAGCGTACGAGGACCCGTGGAGCTTTCCAGCTGAGTAGTGAGTCGAAGAGGTTCGGGGCGTTCTCTGACTAAGCTGGTGATGTTATGGATGAGAGAAGATATGGGTGATTTGGGTAGTTGCTCGGTGGTTTTTTCGAGCAGTTGCTGTGCTTCTAATTTGTAGTTTTTCAGGAAATTTTGATCTATCAGTGAGGAGATTCTCCCTTCGCCATTAATTAGTATTGCGACCAGCGGTGTATTCATGTGTGGTTGTTTACGGTGAAGAGCGAAGAGTTACCACAACCGCACGGCAGGAGGGGATAACAAATTTCTTGATAACGATTATTTCTGGGCGGGTGTTGTGCGCGTCGTTTATAGCTTGAAAGAGTGTCTGGGCAAGAGTTTCGAGAAGTCTGTGCCGGGTTTTTTGCACGGTAATATTAATTGTTTCAACGATTTTGGAATAATTAAGTGCAGTCGAGATATCGTCTTCTCTAGGTGCTGGAGCTGGTAAAGTGACGCTTACAAGTAACCGTTGTGGCCAAGAGATTTCTTCTTCACTTACTCCGACTCGTGCCCAAACTTCGAGTTCGTCTATTGTGATTGAAAAACTCATTTCCGGATTTGATGGTTAATTGTTTTCAAGCTTTCGGGTGTGGTCAGAATTCTTATGCACTTATATTGCCGGGTTGACAAGTTTGCCGGACGAAAGGAACATAGATCATGAATGCCAGCTTTCCGCAACTTGCTACAGACATCCTTCGTCAAGCACTCATGCAGCCCAGCCAGTCCATTTTTATGTGGGTGGCTTTAGGGATTGCGGTCATTTTTGCGGCATACTCTTTAAAGTTTAGCCTTAACGTAATGAATGCGGGTTTTCCTTCGTTCTTCGGTGCTTTGGTGGCGACGATACTTGGTGGTGGTGCTATGTTGGGTGGTTCTACGCTAGCAGTGACCCTGCTTTCTAAATCAGTGTCCGGTGACATGGGACAAATCATTCTTAAATCGGCCGGAGCTTTTATTGGCCTGGTCTTGGTGGGGGTTCCATTAGTCGCATTCTTGTGTAGAAGCAAATACATGTCGGCTCTTGGTTCGTGGCTTGTCGGTCTTGTCGTGGCATTTGTCGGGGTGATTGCCTTTAATGCTGCAACAGCCGGTTTTAAAGCTAGTGAGAAGGCCATCGACAGGGGTGTCGAACGTCGTGAACGGCTGGAAAGTGCAACTCAGCAATAACTAAGAAGTGGATCCTGTTTAAAGCTTACTGAATAGAGAGAGGTTCGTTGTGTGCCGTCAGCACCTTGCTGAAAGATTGCACTCTTTTGTTTTTCCAGATGGCAGGCAATTTCTTTTGCAAGAGGCGTGAGGTTGACGCTGAGTCTGTGAGTGCGATTACGGTAGAACCAGAACCGCTCAGAAAAAAACCGAGACTGCCGAGACGATTTGCAGCGTCTTTTAGTTCATCAAATGCAGGGATCAGTTTTTTTCGGTACGGTTCATGAAAAAGATCCTGAAAAGCTTCGTTTAATAGCCTGTAGTGCCCTGTGGCAAACGCTGAGGCTATCAACGCTGCGTGGCGTACATTTTCTACTGCATCTTTGAGTGTGATTTTTTCTGGCAGCAGCCGTCTTGCTTTTTCTGTACGCACCTCAAAGTCTGGAACGACAATCACAAATTTGAGTTCTTTGGAGACGGGCGTCTGAAAAATTTTTTGGCCACAGCAAATGGTAAAACCACCAAGGAAGGCAGGTGTTGCGTTATCTGGATGCCCCTCAAGATCGCAAACAATCTTTAGACATTCTTCGAGAGTCAAAGGATAACCGAGAAAGTAATTTACAGCATGGACGACTGCGGCGCGTATTGTCACGCTGCTGCCCAGGCCCCGTGCTTGGGGAACGTCACCGCTTACGCTGACATCTACGGCAAATGACTCTGTGTTTGCCGCAGCAGCTACTGCGGCAGAGGCCTGATCGGGCAGCGAATTGCTGGGCAAACGGTTGCTTCTGCGGACTGTGACGTTGTTGAAAATGGACAGTGCACAGCCGAAAGCGTCAAAACCCGGACCGAAGTTGGAAGTTGTTCCGGGCACACGTAGAGAAAATACATCTTTTGTTTTGCTGCTCATCCCATGATGGTTTAGCTCAAAATGAATTCTGGGCACGGAAAATCACGTTCTTTTCAAAGGAGTTAACATCGTGTTATCTTCTCACACTTTGATCGAGATTCCGCAGCCCGTCGTGGACTTCTGTAATTTTCTGGAGGTGGAGTGCGGATTATCCTCCAGTTACGTGGATTTAAACCGGCGCATGTTAACACGGCTTTTTGCGGCTTTTCCCGAAGTGGATGTGAGTTCTTTTCACCAAGACCACTTAGAAAAATTTATTTCACAAGAAGCTGCGAACGGGCGCAGACCTGCGGGATTGAAAATTGTGGTTAATGCCATACGCCGGTTCTTTGCCTGGTATTCGATTCAAAAAAACTGCGCAAATCCTGCTGCACGCCTTGACCTGCCCCAGCTCGATAAACCACTGCCGAAAACTGTCCCCCCGGGTGTGATGAACCGATTGCTTGAAATGCATTATCCCGACACACCGTTAGGTATGCGCGATAAAGCTTTGTTGGAATTACTCTACTCGAGCGGATTGCGTGTCAGCGAGGTTGCGGGATTGTTAATGGAAAATGTCAAACTCTCTGAAAGTGTGGTGCGAGTCATCGGCAAGGGATCCAAGGAACGTGTTGTGCCCTTGGGACGCAAAGCCGCATCTGCGATGGTAGCGTATTTAGAAAAGGGCCGTCCGTTGTTACTCGGCCGCAAGCCCTGTGGAGAAGTTTTTCTTGGCCGGCACGGGCGAGGTCTAACTCGTGAACGTATTTGGGGTATTGTGGTTGCTAAGGCAAAGGAAGCCGGCATCCAGCAGCCTATCCACCCGCATGTGTTGCGACATAGTTTCGCGACTCATCTTCTGCGTGGTGGGGCCGACTTGAGGGCCATACAGGAAATGCTCGGACATGCGAGCATTACGACCACACAAGTTTACACACATACAGAAGAGTCCGCATTGGCGCGAGTACACGCCCATCACCATCCCAGATCAGGTAAGACTGATGATTGACGTTTAATAAGCTCGTGCCAATGTGCAGTGTGAAGTTTTACACTTTTTTATCATTCTTGATCGCTGTGACACCGGTCTTATGTGCTGGCAGCTTTATAACTGAGCTAGGTCAGAACCTGGTAAAATTCGACCCTGAAAAGGAAATCATCACAGATCTAGATGAAGGAGCATTGCAGGGTAAAAAAATTATCGCTCTGTATTACTCTGCACATTGGTGCCCGCCGTGCCGACGGTTTACCCCTCAACTTGTCGAGCAATACCAGAAACTTGCCAAGGCCCACGACATTTTCGAACTGATCTTTGTCAGTTACGATAAAAACGAAAAATCCATGCTTGAGTACATGAAATGGGGTAAAATGACCTTTCCCGCACTTAGGTACGGAGCACAAATTCCCCTGGTTGAAGAATTGAGCTCAGAAGGTATCCCTTATCTTGTGGTGGTTGACGAGCAGGGTACGGAGCTAGCAGGCCGTAATGGTGCAGACTATATCAACCCGGAAGTCGTGCTGAGGGAATTGAAGCGTATTTTGGAAAAATCCCCTTAAAGTGCGCACTAGAAATCTCTGCCGAGAACGATTTTTTCAATCTTGCCTGATCTGTCGGCGCAGCCAAAAAAGTCGCGCCTTGTGGCGTTCTTTCCGTTGATTTTCCAGTAAATAAATCAATTTTCCCGCCAAAAAATTTCGTTTAGATTTTTGATGGGAACTTTTTCTCAAAGCCCGTAGTAGCACCAAAGGATTGCGAAACTTGAATTTTTTTCGATGCTGTTTCAGTGAGGGATAACTTTCGAAGTTATGATTTTCATCGAAAATGGGCCATGGCTTAAACCAGACAAGAGGCTGATATTTAGGGTATGATAGAGTTTCTGTGTGTTGCGTGAACTCATCACACTGCAAGAAACCTTGCACGTGATTAGTGGATACTGCGCGGTTTATCCATGTGCCACAAGCCGGACAGCGACGGTCTTGGTCACTCTTTCTCCTGAAAAAGAAACGGTTGTTCCGCAAACATGACAAGTGCGTACAGTGAGACCCACGGCTTGAAAGGAGGGAAGCGGATTGTAGTATCCGCAAGCCGGACAATCGGCATAACTGCTGCTCCATCGGCCTGAGACCTCCAGCAACGCGTCACAATTACGACAGCGAATCGAGAGCCAAGAGGGATATCTAACTGCAGATTGGAGATCTGCCCGTACATCTGAAGCGAGCCATGACACATCAGGAAGTTGATGTCTGTGGTACTGTTGCACGCTGGCTGTGTCCTACAATATCATCTTTGGTTCAATTTCACAGATTGTGTGGCTCGCCACAAGAATCTACACGCTCAAATCGAGACTTCAAAGAGTTATCAAACGTTAGCTACTTAAGCGAGCTCAGGGTCGCAAAATCGAATTTTTTTGCGAATTCCACGAGATCTGCACGGCTGATGTCAGTACCTTTGACATTGATCAAGAACCGGGAACCGTAAATCAAGAAAAGCTCGCCGTTGCGTTCAGATTCATCGTAAGTGACTCGGGAAACCTCTCCGTTAATTTGTTCCAAACGGCTGTTATTAGCGATGTTCATCAGCGGCGAATTGAGGATGGCCGCGAATTGCTGCAACAGAGGGGGATCGGAGCTGATGGAGCATTCCACCCGGGATGTGCTATTTTTGAATACTCTTTTGGCCGTTGCGTTATTGCCTATGAGGGCCAAACCAATAATGGATGAATCGGATGATTCGGTAGTGGACTCTTCAATGCTCCAACCAGGTAAACCCGTCGGAAGACAGGCCTTGAGGTTCAGGGAACGTTGATCACGGATAATTTGCTGGGCAAACTGAAGCTGGCGCTCCGCTTCCGAGAGCCTTCCTGCCTGAAACTGCTCGTTTGCCTTCTTGATAGTGTCTGCAAATTCATTTTTTTGTGAGTGAGCTGAGCTTGTTACCAAAAAACTCAAAAGCAGGATGCTGATGTGGGGAAGGTTTGAAGTCATGCTTTAAAGGTTTGTGATTTGTTGAGAGGTGTCAACGGACAAAAAGGCGAGGCGGGTCCCACCTTGACTCATCAATGAGAGAGGGAGAGAACATGAACAATGGAGTGAGTCAATGATGGAACCAAACCTCAGTTAAATAATAGTCTGAAACGCTATAAGCTCAAGGAAAATTTTAAATTCCATAAAAAAATACAGTAGTGCCCATCAAATAAAATAAGTAGAATATAAATTAGAAGTTAATCTACATTCACTTCAATGAATTATATAAGTCGTTTTCGATAACGGAAAATAATTACCGGAAAGCAGTAAAAAAAATTTTATTATATGTAACTAAAGAGAGTCCTTTAGTATGTGATGAGAAGAAATCAGGCCGCTGGAGTATGCACCATGAACTGTGGCTGGGTGATCTCGGGAGCAGGCCTCTCCTGCGAGCAGTAGGCGCGGTGAGATCGGGGCTACAAGCGCACTGCGATCGCCGGGGGTGCTGCCCGGTGCCCAACTGGAATAGGAACCTAGTGAGAAGGGATCTCTCTTCCAGCGCGTGGCTGTGACTCGCACTGGATTAGGGAGTGAGCGGCCAAACATGTTTCTCAGCACGCGCATGGCCAATTCGGCAAGTTGGGCATCGGGGCGGGACTCGGAACTTTCTGCCAATGCCCCTGCGTTGAATCCGAGAAGAATCGGCCGCCTGGTGACGGGGTAGAGGTTTACCCATTCTTCCCACCAGCCGTCTCCCACATAACCAAAGAGGTGGGGTGATTCAGGCCACGCCACTCGAGGAAATTCGAGGTAAATTTTGTTGAGTGTGCCGTGGCCAAGACGGTTGATGGCGTTTTGATGCGAGGACGGAAGCGCAGGGCTGAAAACAACTTTGCCCGCTTTGAGCACACCTAATGGCAGTGTGACGCTGGCGGCATCCGCCGTGAAATTGCCCTTGTTGGTGGTGACTGTGACGCCGGTGCCTGTATGCGAGATGCGTGAGACAACACAACTGAGATGAAGTTCCGAAGCCGAGGAAAGCGCGCCAAAAATGCTGCTGTAGCCCGCGGACAGGAGTAGGTCACCGCCTCTCTGCTCGGCACCTGCGTCGAAGTATGCGAGCGATAGCCGCGCCGGATCTGCGGCGTATTCGTGAATCAGATTTGTGTTAACGGCATAACGTGCCCCATTTTGCCGCGAGGCGGGCAAGCTTGCGATGGCTCTATCCACAGTGGGCTTAAGGGAATCAGAATTTCTTGCGTTATGCTGGGCGCGAGCGATGGCATTTTCGATTTTCTCCATGTCGCTTTCGATCTGGCTGTCAGCACGATCAGAGAGGGCACCACTGGAGTTGTAACGCCACATATTTTCGTAGTTAAAAGAAAATGTGGGCGTTGAGGTGGCAGCCACCAGATTCATCAAGGGGTTGCCCGTTTTGCCGTGGATCCAGCTTGCGCCGAGGTCCAGACCTTGGGGATTCGTCCAGATGCGCTCACCAATGCGATCGCGGGCTTCGAGGAGGATCGTTTACCAGCCGGCGCGTCGAAGGACATCGTTGGCTGCCAGACCGGAAATGCCCGCGCCGATGATTATCACGCGGCGGCTACGCGATGATTGGGCACTAGCCGAGAAAGGAACTAATGTGCCAGCCGCAAATGTGGCACAGAGCATTTTCAGAAAGTTCCTCCGTTTCATACCTAGAGTGCTTTGCAGATAAAGTGCCGTGTATTTGGTTTTTTGGAATGCTACTTTTTACCACGCATCATTCCGCCGAGGATGCCGCGCAGGATTTCACGGCCCAGCCCGGTGCCCACAGTGCGAACCACGGATTTGCCGAGAGCCTCGACGAAGGTGTCGGAGCGACGCCCGGTGCCTGCCGAGGCAGGCCTTGGTGATGCGGCGGCAGGTGTCGGCCTTGCGGAACTTCCAGCACTTGGAGGAAGCGGTGGCGGCGTGCCTGAATTTTGCAGTTGTTGACCGGCAGATTTTTTGAGCACTTCGTAAGCCGATTCGCGATCCAGGGGCGTATCGAACTGTGTGCCGTAAGGGGAGCGGCGGATTTGTTCACGACGCTCATCATCACTCAGCGGACCCAGTCGTGAAGCGGGTGGAGCGATCAGCACGCGCTTTGTGATTTGCGGCTGGCCTTTGGCGTCGAGGCAGCTCACGAGAGCTTCGCCTACGGCGAGTTCCAGGATCACGCGGCTGAGGTCCAGCTCCGGATTGATGGGGAAAGTTTCCGCAGCGGCGCGCACAGATTTTTGATCTTTGACGCTGAAGGCGCGTAGTGCGTGTTGAATTCTGTTGCCCAACTGGCTGAGCACAGAATCCGGGATGTCTGTGGGGCTTTGCGTGACAAAGAATATACCGATGCCCTTGGAGCGGATGAGCCGAACCACCTGCTCAATTTGCCGCACCAGAGCCGGAGGCGCCTCTCGAAAAAGCAGGTGCGCCTCATCAAAGAAAAACACCATTTTTGGAGCCGGCAGATCGCCGGATTCCTCGAATTTCTCAAAGAGTTCCGACATGAGCCAAAGCATGAACGTGGCGTAATGCGCGGGGTTAGTCATCAGTGAACGTGCGTCCAACACATGCACGAGGCCGTTGCCAGAGAGGTCCTGCCGCACGAGTTCACGCACATCGAGAGCCGGTTCGCCGAATAGTTTTTCCCCGCCCTGTTCGCCGAGCACCACGAGTCGCCTGCGAAGTGCTGCCGCAGTCTGCCGAGTGAAGCCGCCGATCTCGGTGCGAAGTTCTTTTTCGTTATCCTCCATCCAGCCGAGAAGTGCCAGCAGGTCCTTCATATCCAAAAGCAGAAGGCCGCGATCGTCAGCAGTTTTGAATATCAAGCGCAAAACATCCGTCTGCGCATCGCTTAGCTCCATCAGGCGGGCCAGCAAGAGCGGACCCATTTCGGAGACAGTCGTTCGGATCGGGTGGCCGCCGCCGCCCTCCAGGGCCCAAAACACAGTTGGTGCCCCGCTGTAGGGCGCCGTGTTTAGCCCCATTTCGCTGCGACGTTGCTCAATTCGTGCGTTACCGCCACCAGGGCGGTCGATGCCGGCAAGGTCGCCCTTCACATCAGCGGTGAAGACACTGACTCCGCGCCGTGAGAACGCCTCGGCGAGTGTTTGCAGTGTCACGGTTTTGCCCGTGCCGGTGGCGCCGCTGATGAGGCCGTGGCGGTTCGCCATGGCGGGCAGCAGATGCACCTGTTCGCCCGCATGATCGCGGCCGATGAGGATCGGATCAATGTTCATGCGTAAAACTAGAGTGTTTAGCAGAGCATTGGCCAGACAAACCGGCAGCAGAATTGTCTGTGTTGCTGTTTTAATTCTGTTATTTTAAAATTGTGAAGTTCTCTAAACGCTCGGAATATGCGGTGCGTGCCCTTGTGTTGTTGGCTGTTGCACAAAAGATCGGACGAAGCGTAGTTCGAATTTCAGAAATCGCGCAAATTGAAACAATACCGATCCCCTTCCTTGAGCAAATTTTCATGCAACTGCGCGAAGCTGGTCTTGTGTTGAGCCGACGCGGTAAAGCAGGAGGGTATCGACTAGCCAAGCCCGCTGACAGCGTTTTCCTTGGTGAAATTTTCAGGCTGATTGACGGATCTCTTGCACCTATTGCATGCGTGAGCCGCACAGCTTACGAAAAGTGTACGTGCCCAGATGAAGCACTGTGTGCACTTCGTAACACCATGCTCAAGGTACGTGATGCGGTCAACGATATCGTGGATAAAACTTCCCTGGAAATGATGGCGCGCGAGTTCCTCCAAAACTGCTCCGCTAGTCAGAAAAAACAGCCTTTTGATGACAAATTTTTACAGAAAGATTCCTGCTCTGACCCTAATTTGGGCGTATATGAAATCTGAGCATTCTGCAAAATAATTCGCAAAAACATTCTCTTATAATAAATTTAAAATTATCTTGATAGTTAAGTTTTTAATGATATAAATAACTTATGGCTAAGCTCTGCTTGCTATTATTTGCGATTGTAATTTCAAATATAACAGCTTTTGCACAACAGTCCTCAGTACTTTGGGAGGGCGATCGTTCACCAGGTGTTGTGCAGATTCAAAATGAACCAGATTCTCTGCGAAACAGGTTCTACATTTCCGCATTTGGAGGTTTAAACGCGGCACAAAGCGGCAATGAATTAGATCCATCTCCAGCCACATATGGTCCTAGTAAAACTTACTTTGAACAATCTAGCCAGATAGGTTGGTTAGCTGGCATCAAAGCAGGACATGTTTGGTATACAGGAACAGGGTTAGAGCCTGCATTAGAAATTGAATCTTTTTACGGTTCAGTCCCTTTCCGCGGAGAAAATGGTTTTAAAAAACTTACACCCCGCTCTCGCGAATGGCTTGCTAAGCGTGGTTTGACGTATCCTGGCATCTTGGACGACTCGCGATTCGATGCAAACACGGGCGGTCAAATCACATCAATTCACGTTATGGGGAATCTGATTCTGCGTGCGCAAATGGGTCGATTCAGGCCTTATGTTGGCGTAGGCGGTGGTGTTGCAAAAGTGGAACAACATGGGCTTTGGATGAGGTTGAACCGTGGCAAGGAAACACTTGTACTTCCTAAAGACGGAGGGCTTGTGCCTGCTGTTCAAGGCATTGCAGGTGTGGAGTACTTGATGGGAGAAAAGCAGAACTGGGGAATTTTTGCAGAGTACAAACCGTTGGCTCACTTTAACCGGCAAAATTTCGGTGATGTTTATCTGCAACATCTGATCGTGATGGGTCTGAAGTATTACTTCTAATCTTTGTTGTCAGCCAAGTGCTGGCTTGCCTGACTTCCTGCGAGAAGCTATCTTTAAACTGTATCCGCATGAATCAGAACACGACAACCCATGAGCCAGCCATTCTAGAAAAAGCGGTCGAAAAGCGCGAACCAGGCTGGTTTGTTATCGTGTGGAATGATCCTGTCAATCTCATGAATTACGTAACATTGATTTTTCAGAAAGTCTTTGGATGGCCGCGTGCCAAAGCTGAAAAACATATGCTCGAAGTCCATCAAAAAGGGCGTAGCATTGTAACCCGTGAAAATCGTGAAAAGGCAGAACACTACGTACATCAACTCCAAAACTACGGCCTCACTGCGACTCTAGAATCTGCTGATTAACATGGCTCACTGGATCAAATCCGAACCCTTGCCTGGCGGTGGCATCCGTGTTCGTTTTTCCTGCGAGGTCGCACCGTTCTGGGACTGGTTGCGTGAAAAACACGGTAGCTCATTTGTTCCGGACCTGCTACGTGGAAAAAAAAATGCTCCCGACGAAGAAACTTCTCAATGGCTTGAGGATGCGCGCTGCGAAGCACATAAGGAACGCAACGCTTTGTTCCGCTCTCTTGATCCGATGCCTACCGGAAACCGTGGCGCGATAGAGCTGCGTTTGGATGAGGAGCGGGCGCACGGGCTTCTGCAGTGTATCAATGATCTGCGTATGCAGGCTTGGCACCTCATGGGATGCCCGGATGAAATAGAAGAACCTGCCTTGGAGGATGCTAATCTCTGGGCCTATCCAGAGGACCTTCGTGCTGTTCGATTGGTTTTTGAGATTTGTGGACATCTCGTTGCTTGGATCACTGGTGCCCTAATGGCAGAGGATACCGGGACTACTGTCTCTTAGTCTAATTTTTAATCCTTGTAATTCTATCACAGCAGCCTTCATTTCTCTGACTGTGTCTAACCCAACTCCTCAAGAAATTCCTCAAAGTACCGCGAGCCCCACTAAAAAGGGCAACAACTGCCTTGCCCTTTCACTTGGTTGCGCAGGCGTGATAGTTTTGCTGACAATTGGAGGAATAGTGTTCGCTTACTTCAGCTTCAAAGAAGGAGTAAAATATGTGGAAAAAAATGTGCTCGAAGGACAGAGCATCCAGGATTTCCTCAAAGAGGCTGAGAACAATCCTATAAAAGCCGCCGTCAGCCTCAATCCTGGAGTAGAGTGGGTTGGTGAAAACCCGCAAGATGGTACTTACACGATCAGAATCAAAGAGACGGATGAATTATACACAATAAGCATCGCCGAAGCAAACAAAGGGCGGATAATTTTCCGAAACACCAAAGGCGAGGAAGTCAGTATCGACCCCACTGGTCAAATCCTTATCAAATCTCACGATTCATCATCTGATACCAGCGTGCCCACAGGCCCTGAAAGGGCAGCTGAGCCACAGGAAAATGAGCACCAAGAACGATAATAAATCTTGACTGATATAGAGGGCACAGAAATAAGACCCCGACTTGATTTTCGCGCCAGCGCGACGTAACGAAAGATCGTGGCAGTAGTACAGGAAGTCATCCAGCCCGCAACAGCTAATCTGAGCTCAAAGGTACGCAAACCCTCGATCTTCACGAGAATCCTCATTGTGTTTCTCGACAACTACGCGATGCTCCGGTCCGCGTTACATTATTACAAGCGCCTCGGCATATTCCTCAAGCCACACATGGTCCCCTGGGTGGCGGGCATCATCTTTGGCGTGCTCTTTGGCGCGTGGGCACCGGTGCTCGTCGTGGGCATCAAAAAAGGTGTGGGCTGGATGCGTGAGACCGGAAGTGAGCTTCCTCTGTGGGAGCTGATCCTCGTTTCGTTAGCCATTCCTGGATACTTTCTCATCCGTGGCATTTTGGGCTTTGCAAACTCCTACCTCATTTCCTCAGTCGGGTTCAAATTGCTTTGCGATTTACGCATCCGGCTCTTTGAGCACATGCAGCAATTTCCGCTGGGATTTTTTCACCAGGTGAAACCCGGTTTTCTGAATCAAATGATCGCGATGCGTCCAAAGATTCTCCAGCAGAAAGCCCTCACCCTCATCAACGATATTTTCCGCCAGCCGGTCACGGTGATTGGCCTCGCGGCCGGGCTTTTTTACGTCAACTCGGAGCTGGCACTTGTCGCACTGGTCTTCCTACCGCTGGGCTTGGCTCCAGTGCTGATCTTCACTTCGATGTTGAGAAATTTCAGCAAGGCCGAGGAGCGCGAACAGCTCGGCACCATGACTGTGCTTGCCGAAAATCTTTCCGGCGTCCGGGAAGTCAAAAGCTTCGCCCGCGAAGAGGAGGAAACCACACGATTCAAAGCCGCCGCACAGAAAGAAATGCACAGAGTTCTACAAACAAGAAAACTCATTGAATCTGTCAGCCCGACCGTTGAGGTGATGGCCTCCTTCGGTTTTGCTGCAGCCCTGGTTTACGGCATTTATAACAAAATCCCTGAAGAAACCTTGCTAGCATTTGCGGCTGGTCTCTACTTGATGTATCCGCCTCTCAAACAACTGAGCCGCGTTTACATGCAGGCCCAACGCTCCGGCGTGGCCCTCGAAGCTCTGTTCCAATTTCTGGATACCCCCGATCCGATGCCGCGTGCAGAAAATGCTTACGCCATAGGACAGGCCGCAGGAAGAATCGAGTTTGATCGCGTCAGCCTTGATTATGCCAAAGTGGCGCGCGTCACTCTCACCGATTCCCGTCCAGAATTTCTTAAGCGCATCAACGAAAAAATTCAGAAACTCAAAAACCAGCAAAACGATGAAGACGCTCAAGGCGTAGATGCCTGGGCCGGCGAAGAAGACGAAGAGGAGTTGCCCGTCGAAAAAGAGCAGGAAAAACAACCGAAGAAACCTGCTGCCTTGTCGGATTTCACCTTCACCTTTGAGCCAGGTAAACACTATGCCCTTGTCGGTCGCAGCGGCGCGGGGAAGTCCTCCATCTTCTCACTCATCCTGCGGTTTTATGATCCCACGGCGGGTGTGGTGCGCCTTGATGGCCGCCCGTTAACCACGCTGGATCCGAAGTGGCTTCGCAACCAAATCGGCGTCGTCTCGCAGGATGTCTTCCTCTTCCACGATACAATTTACGCCAACATCCTCTACGGTCGTCCTTCGGCCACACGCGAAGAAGTGATCGCCGCGGCAAAGCGCGCCCATGCTCACGAATTCATCGAACAACTCCGCAAAGGCTACGACACTCAAGTCGGTACCAAGGGTGCTAAGCTTTCTGGCGGTCAGGCTCAGCGCATCAGCCTCGCCCGTGCATTCCTCAAGGACGCCCCGATCCTCCTTCTCGACGAAGCTACGAGCGCACTCGATGCCGAAAGCGCCGCCTACGTGCAACAAGCCGTTACCGAGTTTAGCGAGGGCCGCACTGTCATTGCCATCGCCCACCGCTTGGCCACCGTGCAAAACGCGCATGCTATTCTCGTGATGCAAGAAGGCCGTCTCGTTTCTTGCGGGCGTCACGAAGAACTTCTTCGCACTTGTGAGGTGTATCGCCGGTTGTGCGAACTGCAGTTCGGATGAGCTGTTAAAATTTTGCTGCCTTGCCGGTTGACGCCTCGCCGCGCAACCCACAAACATCATCGTTTGGCATGAGCACACCCGGCGCATACAGCGACAACGGAAGCGATAACAACCGCATTAAGATTTGCGGCGCACGCCAGCACAACCTGAAAAACATCTCCCTCTCCATTCCGCGCAACAAACTCGTTGTCTTCACTGGCCTCTCCGGCTCCGGCAAAAGCTCCCTCGTCTTCGACACTATCTTTGCCGAAGGCCAGCGCCGTTATATGGAGAGCCTCTCCTCACAAGCTCGTGCGTTGCTCGACCAGCTACAAAAGCCCGACGTAGATTCGATTAGCGGACTCTCGCCCGCCATAGCCATTGAGCAGCGCAGCTCCGCACCCAGCCCTCGCTCCACGGTGGCCACCGTCACTGAGATTTACGACCATCTCCGCGTGCTCTACTCCGCGCTCGGCGTGCCGCATCACCCACGCACGGGCAAACCTCTTCGGCGGCTTTCGCTCCCGGAGATTGTCGAAGATATTCTTCGCGTGCCTGAAGGCACCAAGCTCGTTCTCCTCGCCCCCGTTGTGCGCGAAGAGCCAGGCCAGCACCGCGACACCATTGAGCGACTCCGCCGCGATGGCTACGTCCGCGCACGCATAGACGGGCAGATTGTTGACCTCGAAAATCCTCCCAAACTCGACAAAGAACGCCCCCACACCATCGAAGCCGTCATTGACCGCCTCACCATCGCGCCCGACATCCGCTCACGTCTCAGTGAATCGGCAGAACTTGCTCTTAAACGAGGTAACGGAATCCTCATCGCCCTGCACCAGAGCCGAGCCTCTGAGCCCTGGCAAGAGCGTTCCTGGAGCAACCTCAACTTCGACCCCGAAACAGGCGATCAGTTTGCCGACCTCACCCCACGCCACTTCTCCTTCAACAGCCCGCTGGGTGCCTGCCCGCGCTGCCATGGCCTGGGCACTATGCTCGTGTTGGATGAGACTCTCATCGTGCCAGATCCCTCTCGCCCGCTCGCAGGCGGAGCTATCGCCCCCTGGCGTCGTGGCGGCAAACGCCTCGTTGCCTACTACAAGAGCCTGCTGCGTGCTGTCGCCCGCCACTACAAACTCGATCCCGAAACACCGTGGCAAGAGTGCCCTGAGAACGTGCGCCGCGCCATCCTCCACGGCAGCGATGAGTCGATTGAATTTACCTACACTCACGCCGGAGCCACGCGCAAAGTCAAAAAGCCCTTCGAGGGCGTCATCCCGCAAATGTCTCGCCTCCTCGAAGAGACCGAAAGCGAATTCACCCGCCGCAAAATCCAAAACTACATGTCGCGCCAACCCTGCACCGAGTGCGGTGGTGCGAGGCTCAAACGCGAAATCCTCGCCGTCACCCTCGGCGGCTCGCCGCGCCCGGCAGACGGCCAAAAAGCTGGCCTTAACATCCACCAGTTCTGCGAACTTTCTGTCGCCGCTGCGCACGACTTCCTCGCAAGCATTGACACCTCAGGAGCACGTGCCGCTGCCGCACGCGAAGTCATCACCGAAATCCAAAAACGCCTTGGCTTCCTGCGCGACGTCGGCCTCGGCTACCTAAGCCTCAACCGCGAAAGCGGCACCCTCTCCGGCGGCGAGATGCAGCGCATCCGCCTCGCCACACAAATCGGCAGCGGCCTTACCTCCGTGCTCTATGTGCTCGATGAACCCTCCATCGGTCTGCACCAGCGCGACAATGAACGCCTCATCGCCACACTTCGCGGCCTGCGCGACCTGGGCAACTCCGTCCTCGTCGTTGAACACGACGAAGACACCATCCGCGCCGCAGACCACATCGTGGATATCGGCCCCGGCGCCGGCGTCCGCGGCGGCCAGATCGTTGCCCAAGGCACACTCGACGATATCCTCCGATCCGAAAACTCACTTACCGGTAAATACCTCTCCGGCCGCCTCACCATCTGGACACCCAAAAAACGCATCCCCGGCAATGGCCTTGCCCTCAAAATTCTCGGTGCCCGCGAAAACAACCTCAAAAACATCAACGTCTCCTTCCCCCTCGGCTGCCTCAACGTCGTCACCGGCGTCAGCGGCTCTGGCAAATCCACCCTCGTCAACGACATCCTGGCCCGCGTCCTCTTCCGTCACTTTTACGGAGCAAAAGAACGCCCTGGCGCACACGACGCCGTCCACGGCCTGGAACTACTCGGCAAAGTCATCCAGATTGACCAATCCCCCTTGGGCAACTCCCCGCGATCCAACCCCGCTACCTACACCGGCGCATTCTCCGCGATCCGCGATCTCTTCGCCGCACTGCCCATGGCCAAAGTGCGTGGCTACGGCCCTGGGCGTTTTTCCTTCAACGTCAAGGGCGGACGCTGCGAAACCTGCAAGGGCGACGGCGTTATCAAAATCCCCATGCACTTCCTGCCCGACGTTTACGTCACTTGCGAGACTTGTGGCGGCAAACGCTTCAACCGCGAAACCCTCGAAGTCACTTACCGCGGCCGCAACATCAACGACATCTTAGAAATGACGATTGATGAGGCCTGCGACTTTTTCCGCAACGTGCCCGCCATCTGCGACAAAATCCGCGCCCTCTCCCAAATCGGCCTCGGCTACCTGCGCCTTGGCCAACCGGCCGACACCCTCTCCGGCGGCGAAGCCCAGCGCGTAAAACTCGCCACTGAGCTCGCCAAAAAATCCTCCGGCAACACCCTCTACCTCCTCGACGAACCCACCACCGGTCTGCACTTCGGCGACGTGGAAGTGCTCGTGCGCGTGCTCATGCAACTGCGCGACGCCGGCAACACACTCGTTGTCATCGAGCACAACCTCGACGTCATCAAGTGCGCCGATTGGGTCATTGACCTCGGCCCCGAAGGTGGCGACGCCGGTGGCCAGATCGTCTGCTGCGGCACACCCGAACAAATCGCCGCATGCCCCACAAGCCACACCGGCCGTTTCTTGGCCAGAGCACTTGGCATTACGACATAAAAAGAATTCATTCCAAAAATAAATTTTAAAATCACAATATTATAATATTAAAATCTAGTAAAATATTTATCGGTCGTTTGTTGACTCATTATCGGACGACTATACCTTAATGTTATGGCCGAATCGCTCACGTTTGAAAAAGTTTGGCAGATGTTTCAGGAAACTGATCTGAAGTTTAAGGAAACAGACCTGAAGTTTAAGGAAACTGCAGACAGGTTCAAAGAAACCGATCGCAAGTTTCAGGAGACTGATCGCAAATTCCAAGAGACAGATCGTAAGTTTCAAGAGACCGACCGTTTGATTAAAGATCTGGGCCGACGCTTTGGCGAGATGGGCAACCGGCTGGGGGAATTTGTGGAGGGGATGGTCAAGCCCGCTGCGGTGAAACTTTTTCAAGAGCGGGGGATTGCGGTGCACGAGGTGCATTCCCGCACGACAGTGACACGCGGTAACGAGACACTGGAAGTGGATTTGTTGGTGGTGAACGACACGGAACTTGTGGCCGTGGAATGCAAGTGCCGACTAACCGCCGAGGATGTTCTCAAACACATCGAACGGCTCAAGAAAGTCAAACGCATGATGCCCAAGTATGCAGATATGAATGTTTACGGAGCGGTGGCCGGCGCGGTCGTAGATAGCGACGCGCGGGAGCTGGCAGAAAGTCGCGGGCTGTTTGTGATCGCCCAGAGCGGGGAGAGTGTCGAAATCGTCAACGCGCGAGATTTTGTGCCATCGAAGTTCTAAGAACTGTACTGACGCAAGTTAGCAGTTTTGGTTGAGTGGATTTGTAGCAGACTTGATGTCATGTCAGACGCAGATAGCAAGTTAGAAAAGGCAAATTTGCGCAAGATCATTCGACAGAGAATAAGGAATGTACCAACAAAAAAAATTGCAGAGGGCTCGGTAAATATTTGTAAAAAGCTGAGCGAAAAGTTTGCTTCAAATCTTCCTCCCGTTTTATTGGCATATCGTGCACTCCCAAATGAACCAGATTTGACATATTTTTTGCAGGAGTTGATTTTGCGTGGTGTCGCAACAGCTTTCCCCAGGTGCGAATTTGGAAAATTAAATTTCTACTTTGCAGATGTCACTAAGAATGATCATTTTCAAACGGGCACTTACGGAATTTTGGAACCCTCAAGCACCCTTGTGGTTGTAGTACCTCAAGAATTGCCGGAAAAGAGCGTTGTGCTCATTCCCGGACTGGCATTCACCAAAAACGGTTCAAGAATCGGACGTGGCGCGGGTTATTACGATGCGTTTTTAAAGCTGATTCCCTCAAAGATCTTGAGGCTGGGGATCGCGTTTCCATGGCAGATCGTTCAGTACATCCCGGAGGACCCGTGGGATGAAAGGGTAGATGAGGTGATTGTCAGTGAAGGTGATTGGGATTTATAGAATAATTTTGAAGTAGAAAATCAACTATATCGTAATATTGAAATATTGGTATATATTTTAATGTAAAAAATTTTTGAACTTATATTTATTCTTCTTTGCGAGAATAACTCTCACTGATGATGCCCTTGCAGAGGTTTTAAAGTTATAGTTTGTAGGTTTGGCAGCGATTACGCCAACCTGCAGCCCAACGAGATTCACCTCTAGCGAGTGGTGAGTTTTGGATTCTGCGTTCCAGAACAGCCCAAGCCGAGTTGGAAAAATCTTCCATAATGATTTCTGGCGGGGCATTTTTCGCGCGGTTGGGCATAAGTTCTAGGACTTGAAGCAAGCCCCAGCCCTGGCCGTTGTAGCGTTCGGTAGGGTTGGTGCCTTCGCCTTTGAAGTTGACGTAATCCATCAACGCGTAGATGCCGTGTGGAATAGCTTGTACAGCGTTGAAGCGTGAGATGATGTGCGAATGAGTCCCGGGATCTGATGCGGCGAGTATACGAGGTAGGGCGTTGCGAAGTCGCTGGGCTGCGAAGCGCGCCTGATGTGCTGTGGTGCGTTCTAATAAAGCACGGAGTTCTTCTACTGCAGGAGTGTTTTGCAGTTTGAGAAAAGTTTCGCGATCCGGCCAGGGGCATTGTCCTTCTGCCCACTTGGGTACTGTGATGCCTTGTGTGAGGAAATATTGTACAAGTGCAGGAAAGCTTTCTTCAAAAGGGCCACGGTATCCGACGGGATACCAGATGAAGTGTCCAATACCGAGGGATGGAAACTCCTCGCCGACGTTCCAAACGATGAGGCCCTCACGCCTGCCACCAGATTCATTTTGCCAGATCATCCGGCCAATGCGCTGGGCGTCGGAATCGCTGAGTGTGATTTCTTTTATGGCAGGATGGGTTTGCGATGCTTGTCTTGCAGGCGCGGGTGGTGGTAGGGCTGGCTTTTTGGTGGTGTTCTGGGAGATGCAAGAAGTGTAAAGGGTGATTGTTATTAAAAGAAGGCTGAGTAAGGAAATTTTTTTTGACGACATGGATGGTGTTTAGTTGATGTCTGGTTTTGGGCGATTTTTAAAACGGCGGGCATTCTGTTTAGCTACGAGTTCGAGCTGTTGAAATTCCTGGGGGAAGATTCCTCCCGGTATGTAGAGCATGCCGTTGGTGATGGTGGCGTCAATGACAGGAGAAAAAATTACGCGTCCGTTGAGAAGAATTGCGAGTCGGCGGCCACGGTTAGTGGCTGTGATGTTGCGCAAGAGCCGAGTGCCGCTGGGGTCAAAGGTAAGCATAGCTGCTCCGGGTCGGGTGCCGTGTTCGATTTTTATGAGCAAGGATTGTGGAATGTCTGGAACTTTTCCGACAAAGAATTTTCCGGGTGGTACATTAAGGGGAATTTCGAGGCGTTTATCGGGGTGTGTAATTTCCGAGACTTCTGTGTGGATTGTGAGGAGTACGCGTGGACGGCTACCTGCGTGTAGTGTTGCACCGATTAACAAACACGTCGTAACAAGGCAAGCTAGCTTGTGCATGTGTTATCTTTTGTCGAAGAGGTATTCTTGCCAAGAGCAATTAGCCTAAAGAATGTTGTTTGAGTGTTATTCATTTGGTGTTTGTTCAGGTAGTCTAGAAAGTGTTTGAGATGAGGTTTGAGATAAAATGAGTGCGCAAGAAATTTTGAGGGTTCTGTGGCATGGCTCAGGCACGCCTTGGTGGAATATGGCAGTAGATGAGGCATTGCTACAGACTTTAAACGAGGCTGTTTTACGCATTTATGGATGGGACCGTCCGGCTGTAAGTTTGGGTTATTTTCAACATGTATCTGTGGTACCACCAGGTCGGGAATTTGTGCGGAGGTTTACCGGCGGTGGGTTAGTGGATCATGCGAGGGATCTGACGTACACGATTGTTCTGCCACGATCACATCCGCTGAGTGCGGCGGGTACGTCCGCGATGTACTGTGCAGTGCACAAAGCAGTGGTGGGTGCTTTGGTTGATTTAGGTGTTCAAGCAAAGTTAACGCCCGTCGCTCTTGATGGGGATGCTTCCGCTTGTTTTCAAAAGGCAGTAGCTCATGATGTGATTTGTGCTCGTACCGGTGGTAAGCTTGCTGGCGCTGCACAGCGTCGGAACAGGCAGGGAGTCTTGCATCAGGGGAGTGTGCTTTTATCTAAAGGGGACGAACATCTGCGATCAAGTTTGGGAGAGAGACTTGTGGAACAAATTTCTGCAGCACTTAATCTGGAGAAAGTTTCGTCGAGTTTAACAACTGAGGAGTCTGTATTTGCTAATGAATTAGAGTTTAAAAAATACTCCACCCGAGAATGGAACTATGGACCCGATCAGGATAAATGACCTGAGGTTTATTTGTCTTGAAGGTTGGCGAAATTTTTTAGGAGACGAGCGTGAACTTCAAAAAGCGGTAAGGCTGCTTTACTAAATTCAGCGAGAAGATGTTGGAGTTCTTTATAACGTTTAGAAGGATCTTTTCGCGGCTCGGCTTGTGTTGTTGGATCCGTTTTGACAAATTTGTCGGTTATTTGTGTTATTTTGACGCGTTCTCCCTGTGCGTTGTGCCAGGTCCACATGGCTTGGAGTGCTGCTCCGTAGGCAGCTCCTTCAGAGGTTTTTAATGCGACTACTGGGGTTGCAAAGACGTCGGCCATGATTTGTCTCCATGCAGGATTTTGTGAGCCACCACCAGTGATACGGATTTCTTTCGGGCGTGAGCCGAGCTGGCAGAGTCGATTTAGACCGTAGTTCATTCCAAGCGTGACTCCTTCGACGGCTGCACGTGCGAAATGTCCAGCGCTACAGTTGTTGTCGTTGAGTCCGAAGTACGCTCCACATGCTACGGGAAGGTTAGGAGTGCGCTCGCCGCGAAAATAAGGCGCTAGCAGAAGACCGTCGCTGCCTGCAGGTACTTTTTCAATGACTTTGGTGAGCGTTTCGTTAGTAAGTGAAAAAACGTTCTTAATGAGTTCAGTGACTCCAGTGAAGTTCATTGTACAAACTAGCGGGAGCCAAGCACCAGTCGAGTCGCAGAATGCTGCGATCTCACCCTGCGGGTCGATAAGTGGCCGTGGACTGTAAGCGAAGATCGTGCCGGATGTACCGAAAGAGGCTGTGAGGATACCAGACTTGGTATTTCCCGTGCCAATGGCGGCCATCATATTGTCTCCTCCACCAGCGGCGACCAGACACTCTGCGGAGAGACCAAGATTTTTTGCAACTGTGTGGTTCAGTGTACCTACAGGTTTTGATGAGTCTTGAAGAGGAGGAAGGAATGACTGCAGATTTTTATCAATAACATGAAGGAGCGGTTCGCACCAAGTGCGTGTACGGATGTCGAGAAAACCCGTACCGGAGGCATCGCCATATTCCATCGCAAGTTTACCGGTTAGGATAAAGTTGAGGTAATCGTGAGGTAAAAGGATGGAGCGTAATTTACGAAAGTTTTCAGGCTCGACTTGTTTGAGCCAGAGAACCTTTGATGCGGTGTATCCAGGAAGAATAAAGTTACCAGATAACTCAAGGATTTTTTTCTGTGATCCGATTTTTTTTGCGATGTAATCGCATTGGGAAACAGTGGAAGTATCACACCAGAGTTTCGCTGGACGAATGACGTTTCCTTTTTCATCTAACGGGACAAAACCATGCTGCTGAGCGGAAACCGCCAGCGCTTTAACCTCTGATGCTTTTGCTTTGGCTTCTGCAAGTGCCTTTTTAAGCGTGCTGTACATGGCTTTGCGCCAGACCTCCGGGTCTTGTTCAAAATGTCCAACAGGAAGACCTTCCCGGCTAGTGTGTTTGGCAGTTGCAGAACCAAGGACGGCGCCTGTATTTCCGTCAATGACAAGGGATTTAGTAGATTGGGTTCCGCTGTCGATGCCGACGAAAAGCCGCTTCATTCACTGCGAAGAATATTTGATTTGTAAAATCAAGGGAAGTGAAAAAGTGAAGCATACGAATATGTTACATATTTGTAACATATTTATTGTAAATTCTTAACACAACAAGAACCATTTGGGCACTTCTTTACAAAAACTCAACGGATGTAGTGTTGTAGTTTGTGTTAGCAACGATGGATTTGCTTTTAGTCAGAGAATTTTCAAATTTCTAACTTATTAGTAAGCTATCCTTTTGATGTTTCCTACTGCCGATACACGGTCAAGCACAGATCCTGTTGAGGCACGGACAGTGATAAGTTCATTGGCATTTTTATTTCCAGCCGTTAAGAGAACGATATCATTTGCCTTTGCGTTGACGGGGGCAGCGCGATAAGCCCGAGTAGGTAAGTCATGAGTGAACGTCCGTAAGCGCGGCTCTCCTTGTTGATTGATGACTTCAAAGGTGTAGAGAACCGATTGGGGCTTGCGGCCTTCCATCAATTCGCCGAAGAAGCGGGATTTGGATTTGCCTGGAACTGGTGCTGCTAGAAAACGTCCATTTGCTACAATGACTGGAGCTTCCAAGCCAGCGGGTGTGTTGAGTGTCTGAACAATCTGTCTGCGACGGAGGTCTATCCAAACGGCCCCGCCATTTTTGCCAGCATTTGCGATGAGCGCAAAATCATTGTTCTTGGTGGGGTACAGGATGCCGCGATCAGGGAAGGCTGTGCCCCACTTTTTTGTGGGGTCGGTGTTGTGGTAAGTTAGGTTTTGCCAGCGGCCCTTTTGTGCGGCGTCGAGGTCTGCCATAGCGATGCCGCCGTAGAGATCCATCGAAAGTAATAGGGTGTTTGTTTTAACAGAAGGGTAAATGATTTCTGGATTTGGCCCCTGTTCTTTCATGTCAGCCAAGTTTAGGTGTGGCATGGCTCGAGGCATGTGAAGGTCGGCGATGGTGCGGCCAGAGGCAATGTCTATGACAACGACACGGCTGCCTTTTCTGCGACCGCTGCCACTGTCTTTTTGCCAGCTTGTCCAAGCTGCACCGTCAGGGGTTGTGGAAACGTATTCAATTCTGCGACCCTCTGGGTAAAGCTGGTGTTTGCCATTCCAATGAACGATGGTTTTCTGTTTTTCTCCGCAGATGGTGTAGGCAGACTGTTCTTCTGCACCGACGAAGAACAAACAACCGTGTGTACCGATGTCATCGGGATTACGTGGAACAGAGAGGAACTTGTGGGTTTTATTTCTCAGGTCAGCGAGGAAGATGTTGTTAACTGCCTCGTGTTGGGATGTGGCTAGGAGATAGTTACCACATTCGGAAACTTTGATTTTGTGTGGATTGACGAAAAGGGGGCTTTCCCCGAGTACTTCTTGCCGGATGATTTTGCCTGTGTTGGGATGAACAACAACGGCGGCAACTCCGCCCCCCATGCCTTTTTTGTAGGTGTAGTATATGCGGGACATGCCGTCCTGTGCATTTGTAGGTACGGGGCCAGCTGTCGTGAAGTTAGTGATAGACGCTATTGCACAGAAAGAGCAAAAGAATGTTGTGTAAGCACGTTTTAACATGCGCGAAGTGAATGGTGAGCGGCTAATTTCATCAAGGCAAAAAAGAGTTTAACTATGTTACATTTTTGTCGTAAATGTCACAAAAAAGTAACATAAAAATTTCTTGCTCTCATGGCCGGTTATCTCTGAATTTCGCGCCCATGCAAACTCAAAAACTTGTAAAAAGACTCACCCAGCTCAGTCTTCTGTCTCTGTTGATACAAAAATCGGTTGCTCAGATAAATATTACAACGCTGACAACCGTGGCTAATCCCACCGCCGCCAACGCACTTACAAACCCACTGGGCATAGTTGTTTCCGGTGTAACCGGCGAGTTACGAATCACAGGCGCAGGAACCTACACTTTTGGCGCTAATCCAGCACAAGTTATCTTTCTCAACGGCGGGAATCCTACTAACGGAGCATTCCGCACCCAGGGTGTTAATGCGACTGTCGTTAATCCCTTCGAGTTGCAAGCAAACTCTGCGATCTTCGTGCAAGGCGGCGCTAATACGATGACACTGACGGGTACTATTTCCGGTGTTGGCGGTCTTGAGAAACGAGGTGGCGGTATTCTTGATTTGGTTGCGGCAAATTCTTTTTCCGGCGCCGTGCTCGTTCAGAACGGTGAACTGCGCCTCTCTCACCTACAGGCCATTCAAAATGCGTCATCAGTGACCGTGAACGCAGGCAATACGCTTCAGTTAAATGTGGCCGGTACAAACAACTGGCAGCTCGGCACAGGTGCCATATTTCTAAACGGTGGAACACTCAGGCAATTCTCGGGCTTGGAAACTGATATTGCCCGCATTAATCAGACGATCAATATCACTGGCACAAGCACAATCAATGCACCTGGCGATTCAAGGATCTATGCAGCAGGTGACATCACGGGAACCGGCAACCTAAACAAGGCTGGCGGTGGCGAACTGCGTTTTACAGGTACTCCCAAAACTTACACGGGCGTGACGAACATCAACAACGGACGTATCAGAATAGACGATACAGGAATTCCCATTAACACGACCGCTTTTAACCTAAACGGTGGCAACCTGCGCTTTGGGCAACGCAGATTTCGTGAGTACTCCCTTGGCGCTGGCGGCAACGCACCAATCAATATCATCGGCACAAGCAGCATTGAGTACACCGACCAAGAAGGGGCAAGACTCACAAACCCGATTAGCGTGACTGGTACGGGCAACTTTCGCTCGAGAATAGCAGGTTCAGTTTTCGAATTTACGGGTCCTCTAACAGGTAATGGAACTTTGCGAATCAACCAAGGAACGACCTCAAACCCGATTCAGGCAGGCACGATTTTTATCAACGGTGATGCCTCCGCATTTGCTGGTGATATCGAAGTACTGCAGTCCGCGCTTCGCATCGGCCAGAATACAACCCTAGGCGCTAACAACTTTGATTTGGCTTCAAACTCCCGCCTTGCTATAGACATTGCTGGACAGAACACATTCGGTTCCTTGGCGTTGAATAACGCAACACTGAATGCGAATTCATTAATTGTACCTAACTTCCAAAGTGGTCTAAGGTCAGGAAGATACAGCTTGGATATCATTCAGGCCACTGGCGCCATAACAGATCTAGGTGTCGGCGTTGCCAATACCAATCTGACTAGAGCTACTCTCAATAACACGGGAAATGTGCTGCAACTACTCTTGGATGTTGACTATACGGGATACGGCCTTCGCCTAAACGATTACCAAAGGCAATTCGCTCGCTACCTGAATCGTGCACGCGGCGGGGAGGCGTTACAGGAAATTCGCCGCCGAGCCCTCAACCTTGGCAGTGGAAGTGAAATCCGACGTTTCTACGAATCAGTTTCAGCCGAAGAATTGGGTGGGCTGATGGATTCCGCTCTGATTCACGCACAAAATCAGCTTCGATTCGCCACACGCAATGCGCCGCATCTCCAGACCCGCTTCGGCCTGCACAATCACTTGGGTGTTTCCCCGATGCAACTGGATACACTGGTCGATCCGAAGATTCTACATAGCGGTAAAACGATGGCCATGCACAGCAGGAGCTTAGAACGTCCAGAACCTGAATGGGCTGTTTTCGGAGATGTTTTTCTTAACAGGCAACAGCGTTATCGCGATTTTTATCTCGGTGGATATGAGGCCAACGCGCAAGGTGTACTCTTTGGCGCAGATAAGTTTTTAACCAGTAACATCGCGGTTGGGCTATTTGGAAGCTATGAGCACAGCCGAACGGAATTTGACCACCGCCGGGGTTGGGTAGACGCGAATTCCGTCGGCGCCGGGCTGATGGCTTCTTACGTTGCGAACAATTTTCATGCGACGATTGGTGCGCAGTACTTGAGGCATTTTTTTGAAACAGAGCGCTACACCGTCCTGGGTACAGCTCGCGGACGTCCCGACGCAAATCAATTGGCGACTATCCTCCAGACTGGTTACGATCTAAAATTCGGACGATTTTCCATTACACCGACTGCCTCGTTGCAATACAACTATCTTTGGGTCGACGATTTTTCTGAAAACGGCTCTCTTGCAGCGCAGCGATTTACAGGTCTTGATGCAGATAGTCTCGTTGCTGGCGCAGGAGCTCGTGCAGGCTACTTAGTACCTGGTCGCCTTGTCTCATGGCGACCAGAAGTCTTCGCTGAATATCGTCGCGAGCTTTTGGATTCTGATCGCACCATTACTGCTCGCCTCAAGGGCAGTCGAAATTCTTACAATTTCAAAACACCCGGCAGATCTGAGGATTATGTAGCCGTCGGTGGTGGTCTTCAGTTTGCGTTTACTGATTCGACTTCCGCTTATGTGCAATACGAAGCGCAACTTGCAGATGAGGACTACATATCACATGCAGTGTTTGCTGGATTTCGTTGGTACCTGCCAGGTGGTCCTTTAAATGATCCGGTGATCAAATTTTCCGACGACCAATCCGGTTGGGTGAACTCTTTCTGGCGCTCTTATGCGGGACAGGCCGTTCGCGCCATCGGTTTACGTGGTTTAATGCACCTGCAAATGGATCATTCACAAACTGAAAATAAGGGCCGCGAAAAAGACGTTCGTGACCCTGACACTGTAAACAAGTGGACGCTGAGGCGCTTCCGCCTCTATGCAGAACGCGACTTGGGCTTAGGATTTTTTGTCGACGCAGCAGGAGAATTTGATGAGCATCCTGATCAGCATCGAGCACCATTCGCCCTTTTTAGCGGTAACATCGGTTGGAACCTGTTCGAGGCTTTTACAATTAAGGCAGGCTATGACCGCGTGCCCTTGAGTTGGGAAGAGACCACTCCAAGTTGGCAACTCAAACGCATCGAACGATCTGCTGCCAACCGTATTTTTACCGGCCTGGGAGACATGGGCGACTCTCACTTGCGCGTTTCTGTTGGAGGTACCTATCGTGAGGCGTTCACTAACTTGGGACCGATCGAGCGCGTAGATCTGATTTATGAATTTGCAGTAGCCAATCCCAGAGAAGGTGCAGATGCGGCCTGGGAAGGCGATCCCACTGGGATTTTACCTCACTGGCCGGAGCCATCATACTTTCTACGCTTAGGCAAAGACATCCGTACAAACTTTGGCAGTTTCGAAATTGGCTGCGACCTCGCAAAAATCAATGCATTCAAGGCTAGAAGCAGCAACCAACCTACAGAGGCGGAAGCCATCAGTCCTTACTTGAACTACACATTCGGATGGTTTAATCTAAGTGCTCAGTGGTTCGGGGTTGATTACAGCCGCGCCAAGGAAAACGGAGGATTCCGCCGACGCCCATCAGGATTCACGATAACACCCAGCTTGTTCATCCATCCAAAGTGGGAACTGGTGTATTCCTACTCTCAATTCGATACTAACGGTGACGAAGCTATCAGGCTCAACTCCGCTGTCCGTCAAGCCGCAACGAGCTACCCATTCAATCGCCGCTTCGATAATATTTACCAGCATTACTTTGGTGTAAACCATTACATCAAAGGCAACGATCTCAAACTCATGTTTGGTGTTGAAAATACGCACGCGGATGGCACTGCCGAACGTCGCTCAGTAAGAGTCGAAGACAACTGGACAATTCGCGCCAGACTTCAGTGGATGTTCTAAAATTTTAACAATCAGCACAATTTGCCCCCGTTTCCGAAGCTGGAGGAAATGTACCCTCAGCCTCGATTCCTTTGTGCTGCTAAATCCAGTATAACATTCGCAGTCTTTTCAGCGTCAATGCCTGTGAGACATTTTCCCGGAAGATCCTTTTGGCAAGTCACAGGTTTACGCAAACACGGGCAGTCGTGCACATCCACGTGAACATATTTACCCAGAGGACTCCAGTGTTTGAAATTAGACGGTCCGAAGTGTGCCAATACTGGCAAGCCTAGTGCGGCTGCTGCATGCATCGGAGCCGTATCTGCGCCCCAGTACACATCACAGGCAGAGATGATGCCACATAACTCCAAAAAACTTCTTGGTGAGACTGTTTTGACTGAGCTCGATGCCTGGCTGCTCAGCGAGTTAATAATCCCGCTTAAATGGCGCTTTTCCATCTCAGAAGGGCCGATACTCAGGATGACTCCTGCCCCGTAAGTGTGAAGCTTTTCAATTACTTTCACGGAGATGTGACCGGGGATCGCCTTTTGCATATCCCGTGAAGTGAGATGCGCCAGTACTATAGGTTTGGTGTTTACGAAATGTTGTGTACGGAAGTTTCTCCCAGAATTTTGAAAATCTTCCTCGAGCTCAAATTTCGGCTGAAGCACGTTCGGATCTTCGCAATCTACATGAGTCAGCTCGCATGAATTTAATAAATGCAAATGTTGCACCACAATGTGTGGCTTGGGCTTACGGAGCGGGACACGTTTATTGAATGCCCAACGCCGCACTGACCACCACGGGATTTTACGCTCCGCTTCATAAGCTACGCGCAGTTGCGCTCCACAACCCAACGCTATAAGCGCCGATCGGTCAGAACCCGTCAGGTCCACAACTACATCGGGGCGTAAGCTACATATTACCCGCAGGCTTTGCACGGGCCGATTATCATTCCAGCCATGCACTTGAATATCGTGAGGATTGTTCTGAAGTAATGCGATGGCTCCCGAGGGGATGGCCACATGAATTTCTGTCTGGGGCTGAGCTTGACGCAGTGCCCGCAAAACTGGCTCAAGCAAAATCACATCACCCAGATACCTCAGGCGAATCAGGAGAACTCTTGGAAGCTTCTTCACAAACTCATTTTCACTAAATGAGCGATGTTTAACTCTGTGCTGGCTACAAAATGAAGCGCCGACACAAGACAACAACCTCACAATACAGTCAGCCCAAGGCCGCCCGCTGAAGCAATCCTGCGTATGCGTCTATCCGCCTGTCGCGCAAAAACGGCCAGTGTGTGCGCGTAGAGTCAACCTGGGTGAAATCCAAATCGCAAAGCAAAACTCGCTCCTCGTCGGCGGCCGCGCTGGCCACGACTTTTCCCATCGGGTCCGCCACAAAACTCTGTCCCCAAAACTCGATTCCATCGCTGCCAGGCATTGTAGGGAGCACTTCATGACCGATGCGGTTTACTGCTGCTACATAACAACCATTAGCTACTGAGTGGCCGCGTTGCACAGTCTCCCACGCGCTGTGTTGTGCGGCACCCCACTGGGCTTTTTCTTTGGGATGCCAGCCAATTGCAGTGGGATAAAAAATAACATCCGCCCCGTAAAGCGCCGTAGCGCGTGCTGCCTCCGGATACCACTGATCCCAGCAAATGAGCACCCCGACTTTGCCGTGGCGTGTATTCCACGCACGAAATCCCAAATCGCCCGGCGTGAAGTAAAATTTTTCATAGTAACACGGATCATCCGGGATATGCATTTTCCGATACAGCCCTAGCAGCTCTCCACTCGCATCGAAGATCTGTGCTGTATTGTGGTACAACCCAGCCATGCGCCGTTCAAAAATGGATGATATGATCACCACACCCAGCTCGCGAGCAAGTGGGCCGAGTGCCTTCGCAGCGGGCCCCTCGCGTGCATCTTCTGCAGTAGCAAACCAGTCGTGATTTTCCTCCTGGCAAAAGTAATAGCCTGTGAAAAGCTCTTGCGTGCAGACGATCTTAGCGCCCAGAGCGGCTGCCTCGCGGATCATCGAGACCGCTTTTTCGAGGTTGGCCTGGTAAGAGGCTTCCGCTCGTGCTTGGAGTAGTGCGATTCGTGTAAGGTTTTCCATAATTTCCTGATCCTGTTGGCATCATGGATTAGCGCCCTTGGTTCGCCAAGAGATGTTTTTCGCTCCGAAGAATCTTTTAATTTGGGTTACTGTTGAGCCGGTTTCTTATTTATTCTGCGCATCTCTCGCTAAAAATTTAACTTCTAGCTAGATTTCCCGATTAATAAATTTCAAATGCTCAACAAAAACCCACAGTGAATAATTCCAAAAAAAATCCGCCTCAGAAGTTCTTGGGAACAGAAGTCCAAAAACGTAAAAAGATTTCTCGTATCAAAATTCAACCAAGTTCTAAAACTCAGTCTCAAAAAACACGCGATAAAAACGCCCCCTTTTCTGCAGTCGTTAACAATAAGACGAAAACCACCTTTTTGCATGATACTTTGTCAAATATCCCTCGGGATCCTGAGTATCTTAATGCACCCGAGCCAGCTTCTGCCGCCGAGGTAGTAGAGCAGCTTCTCTGCAGGCTTAAGCTGGATGAGCATATTCACAACCGGGCAATTCGTGAAATCTGGCCTCGACTTGTCGGCGAACATCTTGCCTGTAAATCATACCCCGATTCCCTGCGCCGCGGTCTACTGACTGTGCGAATTGCGGATTCAGCCACCCATCATCACCTGCGGACGCTCAAGCAGGAGCTACTGGCCGCACTGCACCGCCAGCTTGGAGAGCAGTTGAAGATTACAGATATCCGTTTTCAACACTAACAGTGCATCAGGTACGGCACGATAGTTTGATGCAGCTTGACCCCTTGGCCACGCACGCTCATATCACCTGTTTACCATGATAATACCCACGACATCTGATATTCGCATCCGGGGCCTGCGACCGCTGATTCCCCCGGCCATCCTTCTGGAGGATGAACCCATAACGCCTGATTTGGCAGAGTTTGTGACGCGCAGTCGCGAGGAGATCAGCAAGATTTTTCGCGGTGAGGATGATCGAGTGATCGTTGTTGTCGGTCCTTGCTCAATCCACGATCCTGATGCTGCCTTAGAGTACGCACGCCGTCTTAAGAAGGTGGCCGACCGCACAGCCGCAGACCTGCTAATCGTGATGCGCACTTACTTTGAAAAGCCCCGCACAGTAGTGGGGTGGAAGGGACTGATTAACGATCCTGGAATTGATAATTCGTTCCGCATTAATCAAGGCCTGCGTTTGGCTCGCCGCCTTCTGCTTGATATTTTACGCTTGGCATTGCCGACGGGCACCGAATTTTTGGATGCGATCACGCCGCAGTTTATTGCCGACTTGATCTGTTGGGGTGCCATCGGAGCTCGTACTACAGAGAGCCAAATTCACCGCGAGCTGGCCTCCGGTCTCTCGATGCCGGTTGGTTTCAAAAACGGCACAGGCGGCGGCATTCAGATCGCTGTGGATGCTGTAAAGTCCGCCCGCTGCGGCCACTGGTTTCCCTCGGTAACAAAGCAAGGTGTGGCGGCGATTTTTGAGACACGAGGCAATCCCGATACGCATATTATTCTGCGCGGGGGATCACGCACCGGTCCTAATTATCATGCTGAGGCTGTGCGCGAGGCGGCGGGTCTGCTTGAGAAGGCCGGCATCACACCCCCGCGCATAATGGTGGATTGCAGTCATGCCAACAGTAACAAGGACCACTTACAGCAGATCCCGGTGTGCGAAAATCTCGCAGGGCAAATCGCCACGGGTAGCCGCTACATTGCGGGGATCATGATCGAGAGCCATTTGGTAGAGGGGCGGCAGGACTATGATCCGCAACACCCGCAGAAGGCTGTACGTGGTCGGAGCATCACGGACGCATGCATCAGTTTTGAACAGACCGAGCCGCTGTTGGAAACTTTGGCAGCGGCAGTCAGAGAACGTCGGAGGAGCGGCGCCGAGCTTTGAGCAGGGATCGATCCCGTAGGCTCGCGTCTAATAATTTCAAATATATTGAACGTTCAAAATTATTTGAATATTAAATATGTGCCGTTAATTTTTGATGTATTCCTGAAACCGTGATTTATCGATTGCCTTCATGTAGGCCTCATGACCGCTCACGATGCCGGCCTTGAGGTTCTTCATGATCGAGTCGTCCATAAACTGCATCCCCTCGCCTTTACCGGCCACGATCACGTCAGGCAGCTTTTGCGTGGCGCCTTCGCGGATAATGGCGCTCACGGCTGGGTTGGCTACGAGGATTTCATTGACGGCAATGCGGCCGGGTTTGTCGCAGCGTTTCATCAGGAGCTGGGCAATTACTCCGCGCAAGGAAGCGCTAAGCATCGTGCGCACTTGCTGCTGTTGGTCGGCGGGGAACACGTCAATAAGGCGGTCCACAGTTTTCGTAGCGTTGTTGGTGTGCAAGGTGCCAAAGACGAGCAGGCCCGTTTCGGCAGCGGTGAGGGCCAGGGAGATGGTCTCCAGATCGCGCATCTCACCCACAAGGATGATGTCGGCATCTTCGCGGAGGGCGGCTTTCAGGCCGCGTGAGAAGCTGGGCGTATTCTCCGGCACTTCGCGCTGGGTGATGATGGATTTTTTGTTTTGGTGAACGAACTCGATCGGCTCCTCGATGGTGACAATATGTTTGTTCATCGTGGAGTTGATGTAATCTATGATAGCAGCGAGCGTAGTGGATTTGCCCGAGCCGGTGGGGCCAGTCACGAGCACGAGGCCGCCTTTATAATGAGCGAAGGTGCGGATCACGGGCGGCACGCCTAGTTGATCGAGGGTCTTGATCTCGGTGGGGATGATGCGGAACACGGCTCCGTAGCCGTTGACTTGTTTTAGAAAATTGCAACGGAAGCGAGAGGTGGAATCCATCTCGTAAGCGAAGTCCAGATCGCCGCGCTGCTCGTAACGTTCCCAGCGGTGGGGACCGGCGATTTCGCTGAGCATGTCGTGCATCTCCTGGTGGGTGAGCACGGCGTCGCGGATGGGGGTGACTTCGCCGTGGACGCGGATTTTGGGAGGCTGACCTTCGGAGAGGTGAAGGTCCGAGCCGCCTTGTTCGATGAGGGTTTTAAAGAGAGCGTCAATCAGGGCCATAGGTGTGAGAGGGTTATTTTTTGAGGTGTGGTTCGAAAAGCTTACGGTTGGTGGCGACTTCGATAGCCGTCTCGGGTGTGATGAGCCGGGCCTCGAGCAGAGCCATGATGGAGTCGTCCATCAGCTGCATCCCGAGTTTGCGCCCTGTTTGGATCACGCCGGGGAGCATGAACGTCTTGGCATCGCGGATGAGGGCGCCCACAGCGGGCGAGTTGATCAAGATTTCCATCGCCAGCACGCGGCCTTTGCCGTCGGCACGAGGAAGAAGTTGTTGGGAGATGATGCCGCGTAGCGACTCAGACACCATCACACGGATTTGATCCTGCTGGTCAGTCGGAAAGACGTCGAGAATGCGGTCGAGTGTGCGTGCGGCGCTAGCGGTGTGCAGCGTGGCGAGCACGAGGTGGCCGGTCTCCGAGGCAGTGATCGCGAGCTGGATAGTCTCCAGGTCGCGCATCTCGCCGACCATGATCACGTCGGGGTCTTCGCGCAGCGAGGCGCGCAGCGCTGTGGCAAAGGACTCAGTGTGGTTGTGGATCTCGCGTTGCGTAACTTGGCAGCCGCCCGAGGTGAAGAGATATTCGATCGGGTCTTCCAGCGTGATGATATGGTCGCGGCGAGTCATGTTGATTTCGTTGATGAGCGCGGCGAGGGTGGTGGATTTGCCGCAGCCTACAGGACCGGTCACGAGCACGAGGCCGTTGTGATACTGGGTGAGGCGCTTGAGGTGCGGCGGCAGGCCGAGCTGCTCCATCGTCGGAACTTTGCTGTTAATGATGCGAAATGCAGCACCGTAGCCGAGCCGGTGATAAACGACGGAAGTGCGGAAGCGGCCAAGCCCTTCGCAGGAGTAGCAAAAATCAATGTCGCCGTGCTCTTCGAGGCGTTGTAATTGTTCCGTAGTCAGGAAGCCTTTGACGAGTGAAGCCATCCGTTCTTTGCTGAGCTGTTCGCTGTGGCCGGGCAGGGGTGTGAGTTTTCCATTGAGGCGAATCGTGGGTAACGCGGCCACCGTCAATTGCAGATCAGAGGCCCCGTGCTGTTTGGCAAGTGCCAGGTAGTCGTTGATAGTTTGCAGATTATCGACGGATACAGAGACGGTAACCGTTTCAGGTCCACCGAAATTGGTGGGGTTAACGTGATGGGCAGATAGGGCTTGTGATTCAGCCTCTGCTGCTGCCTCAGCCTCTCTTATGGCATTGAGGAAGGCATCGTACTGTTCGCGATTCAGGAGTTGCTGCTCGAGGAGAAGGTCAAGCGCGGAAGCACCAGGTAAAGATTGCAAGGCAAACTCTGCCGCGTTTTTTTGTTCAGAGGAAATCCAGCCCTGCTGCACAGCAGTGTCGAGCACGTAATCATTGTATTGCGCAGACATGGCGCAAGGCTGGACAGAGTTTTTTTTTCCGGCAAGCCGCAAAATATAGATATCAAAAGCCCCGTTTTGTTTCTAACTGAGGAGTTGTGCCTCTTCATTCAGATCTCTCCGAGTTGGTCGAAGGAAGTATAAAATTCTGATCCGTGAATAAAACTCACAGCACCTCTCTTAATTTCTGAGTGCCAGCAGACCTCTTGAAAGCGATGTAAAATAGGAATTTTCTTCGGCGTCGCAAGGCAGCGTGATAATGAGATTCGCAAAAGCAGGGGCTAGATGCCGGAGCTCAACAGAGTCTTTTTCGTCCTGAGCCCTGTTTTTTCAT
This sequence comes from uncultured Verrucomicrobiae bacterium, assembly GCA_938005615.1. GTDB lineage: Bacteria > Verrucomicrobiota > Verrucomicrobiia > JADLBR01 > CALLMV01 > CALLMV01. Next base: position 7,294 of record CALLMV010000004.1, on the reverse strand, counting down.
TTCGAGTGATGAGAGAAATCTTAGCACGTAGCTAGACAAGGGATCTTTTCCCCAGGAGAAAATCTCCTCCAGAGGTTGTGCTGCCGTTTTATAGGTTTCGTGGGTTTTGATGATTTAGTCCAGAATGGTGGTCTGCGACGATTTTCCCATCGGAGATTTCCAGTCGACGTGGCAGGCTGGCGGCAAGTGAAGGATCGTGTGTGACGATGACGATGGTATTGCCCCTGGAATGGAGTTGTTGGAAGAGTTCGATGATGGTTTTGCCGGTTTTGGAGTCGAGTGCTCCTGTGGGCTCGTCTGCGAGAATGATGTCGGGGTTGTTGACGATTGCGCGGGCGATGGCGACGCGCTGGCTTTGGCCTCCAGAGAGTTGGGAGGGGCGATTGTGTATGCGTGAGGTAAGACCGACTTCTTCGATTGATTCGAGGGCGCGGCGGCGGCGTTCTGTGGCTCCAATGCCTGCGTAGATAAGGGGGAGTTCGACGTTCTCAAGAACATTGAACTTAGGCAGGAGATTGAACATTTGAAAGACGAAGCCGATGTGTTTGTTGCGGATGCGCGCTAATTTGGCTTGGCTGTGGCGGCTGATGTCTTCTCCGGCGATTTCAATAGTGCCTGCGGTAGGGGTGTCGAGACAGCCCATGAGGTGCATGAGGGTACTTTTACCGCTGCCACTAGGGCCAACGACAGCGATCATTTCGCCGCGATTAATGGTAAAGGAGACGTTGTCTAGGGCATGGATGGTCTGGCCGCTGAGTTGGTAGACTTTTTTTACGGCTTTAAATGAGACGACAGGTTCTAGACGTGCCATGAAGCAGTGTGGCATGGTTATGTGTTGAGGAAAAGCCTTGGCCAGTAATTTCGGCGAATTTATTCTGCGGGATGGACAGTGGCTTTAGGCTGTTTGACGCGCAACATCTTACGGTATTGGCCATAACTGTTTTTTTGCCGATTGTATTGGTTCTTTTCACACGAAGATTTTCGGGAGGCAAATTTGAAAAAATGGTGCTTTGGACACTTGCTGGAATACTGTTTTTGAACCGTGTGTGGGCACTACAAGTGGCGCTGGATTTGGGTGTAAGAGAGTGGCGGAATTTGTTGCCGCTGCATTTGTGCGATGTGGCGAATTTCATGGTGATTATCGCTTGCTTAACTAAGCATGCAGAGCTTGTGCGTGTGACTTATTTTTTCTCACTAGCAGGGACTATGCAGGCTATTTTGACTCCGGATATCCGCGTGGGTTTTCCAGAGCCGCGATTTTTAACTTTTTTTATTTCTCACTGCGGAATTGTGGTTGCATCGCTTTATCTAACACTGGGCTGTAGAATTTTACCGACGTGGGGTGCAGTGGTTCGGGCGTTTGTGTGGTTACAGGTTTATGCGATTATTGCGGGTTTAGCGAATTGGCTTTTGGGTACAAATTTTGGTTATTTGGCAAGGAAACCAGAAAATCCTTCGATGCTCGACTATTTTGGTCCTTGGCCATGGTATATCCTCGTGATCGAAGTGATTGCGTTGTTAAAGTTCATATTATTAATGAGCCCGTTTGCAATTGCGGAATTTTTGAAAAGGAGAAAAAACGCATCATTGCTAACTCCTAACTAACAAGCATCCGACATGAAGCTTGCCAAAAATTGCTGTGTTGGTAAGCGGGCAGTATGCCGGCGAAAATTCTCGTGGTAGATGATGAGGTGGATTTGCTGGAAATCGTGTCCATGGCTCTGAAGCGAGATGGCCATACGGTGGTGGCTGCGACAAGTGCTGAACAGGCGATCGATTTGGTACGCACGCAGATGCCAAGTTTGGTAATCTTAGATAACATGCTGCCAGGCATGAGTGGTTTTGATTTTTGCAGGCAAATTCGTGCTAGCCGTATTGTTAAGCACATTCCTGTGATTATGCTCTCTGCAAAAGCTCAGGAGAGTGATCGCTTGACGGGACTTGAATACGGAGCGGATGATTATGTGACCAAGCCGTTTTCTACCAAGGAACTTCTGCTGCGTGTCAGGGCCGTGCTCAGGCGCAGCCAGACGCAGGAGACGGTGAAGGACCAGGTGGTAGTGCTCGGTGATCTGGTCGTGGACATGCCCCGTCATCTTGTGACTGGTAAAAACGGGAACATTGACCTGACGCCCACGGAGTTCAAATTGTTGAGTTTGTTGGTTCAGAGGAGAGGCCGTGTGCAAAGCCGAGAGCGGTTGCTGGCAGACGTTTGGGATTACGACACTTCCGTGGAGACTCGTACCGTAGATACACACATCCGCCGCCTGCGCGAAAAACTCGGGCCGCACAGTAATCTTATCGAAACAGTGAGGGGTGTGGGATATCGCATTCTTGATTAGTCTCAAATGAATCCCTGGTGGATTTGTGCGCTGCTGCTGGTGCTATTGGTATACCAGCAGATTCGGTTTTCAGGATTTATTAAAAAAATTTACCGAACAGTGCACACGATTGTTGTAGGCAGGGAGCGACCCTCTTTTATCCAGATTGGGCCCTGGATGGTTCGCCGGACGATTGCGGATCTGGAATTGCTCCTGGAGCGGCTAAATGAGTCTGAGCGTAAACTTGCTATCGATGACTTTAATCTGCGAGGGATTCTCAGCAGTATGACCGAGGGAGTATTTGTGACAAACGCCACAGGCCACATTATTATGGCCAACGAGCAAATGCTCAGAATGTTTGGTATAAGTAAACTACCACTGCATCAATCCGTCATCGAGGCGACGGGCAACCACCAAGTCAACCACGCATTGCGTGAGGTATTGCAACATCGAAAATCTGGGCGCTGGCAGATTACACTAGCTTCGGGCGATTCTAATCCAGGTAAATCATTGCATGTGGTACTTACCATTTCTGCGGTTTTGAGCTTAAATAAAGAATTGCTAGGCGCTGTTGCCGTTCTGCACGATGTGACTGCCCTTAAGCAAATGGAGCTGGTGCAGAAGGAGTTTGTTGCCAACACGTCGCATGAGCTGAGAACACCACTTGCCATTTTCCGCGGCTATCTAGAGGAATTGATCGAAGCTCCACCGCCATCAAAAAAAGAACTGATTAGGATATTAAAGTTGATACAAGCGCAAACAGACAGGCTCAACAACCTAATTCAGGATCTGCTCACTTTGTCCCTTTTTGAATCACGAAAAATCACCTTGAGAAAAGAAATCGTACCTCTTTCAAAACTTGTCGAAGAGACTCTTGAGGAGCTTTGCCGTGTAGAGTCACTGCGAGACTGGCGTATTACTCTCAAAAGCCGCATTGCAGAAGACTTAGACAAAGCATGGGTGGACATCACAAGGATTAAGCAGGTCTTGGCAAATCTTGTGGAAAATGCGGTGAAGTATTCTCCCCAAAGTAAAGATATTCAGGTCGAGCTTGACCCGATCGAAGGTACGAACATGAACCGAATCAGCGTTATCGACAAAGGGATCGGAATTTCCAGTGAAGACTTGCCTTTTGTCTTTGACAGATTTTTTCGCGCAAACAAAGGCAGGGCGCGATCTACAGGAGGTACAGGATTAGGGCTGAGTATCGTCAAACAAATCGTTGAAGCCCACGGGGGAAGTGTCGGTATCAGCAGCAGACAAGGCTTGGGCACAACAATCTGGTTTAGCTTGCCTCAAAACCCGCGGAGTGTTTCGGGAGAAAAAGTAGACAACCAGGATGATTGTTAAACTAAGAAAACATAATGCTGGCGAGGTCATCGCAAACCGAGAAGATTTTGTTTTTATAGGTCGGAAGTATCTTCGAATCATCCAAAAGTTGAGCGGCTTGTTGGAGGAGACTTTCCACTAACTGAGACGCTTCAGGTAAAACGCCGGATTTTTCCAAGAGCAGTCTCACTTTGTGAACCAGACGGTTGTCACGGGGGTGATCGCTAATGCAGAGGTCAAGGAATGAGCGATCCGTCTCATCAAGGAGATCTTTCATCCTAACGATCAGCCAAGTTTTTTTTGCATGTAAAATGTCGCTTTGATCATCCTCGCCAGACTTTTCTATTTCAGACAAATCATTTCGAATTTGGAATGCCAACCCAAGGAGCTCAGCGTAGCGAGCTAGTGTGGAAAGATGGACTTCATCGCCACCAGCCATCAAATATCCGAGAACAAGTGGTAACTCGATTGTGTATCGTGTGGTTTTGAGCCAATACATCCTACGCACATCAGCTTCTACGTAATTTTTCAATGGGCCTGAGGCCATGTGCACATCGAGCATCTCTCCCAATCCCGTGTCTCGCACCACTTCGAGGAAGTAAGGGATAATCAACCTTTGGCTTTTGTTGTTGGTAGCAGCATGATTGATGCGGGCAAGAGCTTCAGCAAACAAAACATCACCTAATACAACAGCCAAACTTTGAGCTGCGTTTTCCGAATGTATGGCGGAGGGAAAATTTTTGGAAAAGAGCATGTGCAGAGTCGGACTTCCGCGCCGTGTCAAACTGCGGTCAATAACATCGTCGTGAATTAGAACAAACGAATGCAGCAACTCCAAACCAACGGCTGCATCCAAAACAAAATCTGGCAGTTTATCCTGAGCCTTTGCATTGGAAATCTTAACCCAGGTGAGGAGAAAAAGCAGTGGCCGCACTCTCTTGCCTCTGCGTTTGAGAAATTCTACTGCATCTTGCGTGATATTCTTGGGGAGTGAAGCAGAGATTAAGCTATTCCCCAACACATCGGTGTATACACTCCAAAATGATTCGAATTGGAGTCGAACGTTTTCCAATGCGTTGTTCATTATAGTAAACTTTAGAGCTATCTAAATTGATCAGCCAGCGCTTTAAGCGGTCCCTAGTAAAATTCCGGAGACAGGCAAGCTTTACAAACTAGTCAACAAGTCCCAGAATATCTGAGCAATGCTTGTGAATTTTTTCAAACAGAGCTGCATTTTCAGACTTGCTTATATTTTGACCCACAGACGGAATCATAGCCTGAAGCTGAGAAGAGAATTCGGGTTGAGTGAAGTATTGCGGGAATGATTTGCGGATGACCTCCAGGGCAATATGTACACACACAGATGCCCCAGGCGATGCACCTAAAAGTGCAGAGATACTGCAATCCGCACTGGTGATGACTTCGGTGCCGTAATGAACAATACCAGCCTCTCCATCGGTTTTTTTTATGGCTTGCACACGGATGCCAGCATCCATCAGCTTCCAATCCTCGGTCTGAGCCGCCGGATAAAATCTTCTAAGCACTTCCATACGACGCGTCATATTTTGCAGCCCTTGATCAACAAGATATCTCACCAGGTCGAGGTTGCTGGCAGCGATCTTTATCAAAGTTGCCAAGTTGTCTAGTTTCACAGAGCGCGGCAGGTCGAATATTGAACCCTTCTTGTGGAGGAATTTGGTAGTCCAGGAGGCAAAAGGCCCAAAAAGAAGCCACTCTTTGCCATCAAGATGCCTTCTGTCCAGATGAGGAACGGCCATAGTTGGGGCTTCTGGTTGAGGTTGGCCATAAACTTTTGCATTGTGTCTGGATACGACATTTGCGTTATCACAAACCAACCACTGACCGCCGATAGGGAATCCTCCGAGCCCCTTTGCTTCGGGAATGCCTGCTAGCTGAAGTAATGGGAGACTGCCTCCTCCCGCACCGACGAAAACGAATTTTGCAGTGTTAGTCCACATGTCTCCCGTTTGTTCTTCGCGGATTGTAAGCCTCCAGCGCTCACCGTCTCTTAGCAAGCGTATAATACGACAGCGGGTAGAAATGCAGCAACCTTCCTGGTTTGTGAGCCATGCAAAGAGGGCGCGGGAGATGTTGCCAAAGTTGACGTCTGTGCCCCCTCGCATGTATGTGGCTGCGACGGCCTGGGCTGGATCACGTTGTTCGATCAGCAGGGGACTCCACTCTGAGATGGTTTTTCGGTCTTGTGTGTAGACCATAGATCGGAAGAAGTGATGTTCTGCCAGGCATCTATGACGTGCTTGCAAAAAATCGCACATTTCCTGACCGTGAACAAAACTGACGTGCGGAACTGGTCGTATAAACTGCGCTGGATTTTTCACCATGCCAGACTCCACAGCGTACGACCAGAACTGGCGTGTTTCTTCAAATTGCTCGAAGATCTCTAGTGCTTTGTGGATTTTGACACTGCCATCTGGTTCACGAAACGGGGTGTAACTCAATTCACAGAGACCTGCGTGGCCAGTTCCAGCGTTGTTCCAGCCGTCGGAGCTTTCACGAGCAGGTTCGTCAGTCACTTCGTAACATTGAATAGTGATTCGCGGGTCTAGCTTTTTAAGGAGTGAGCCTAGGTGGGCAGACATCACGCCTGCGCCGATCAGGATGACGTCAGGGTCGCGGATTTCCTTGGAGTTTTTTATGATTGGGTTTTGCGTCATTTCTTTTTGGATTTATTGTAATTTTTCTTGCGTTTTATCTTCGTGGAAGCGCTTGAGGCCGGTTGTCCAGTTTTTGGAGATTCCAATGAATTACTGGTATCTTGCTCCGAATTTTGAGAACTCGCTAGCACGACCTTGCTGGGATCATGTGAGGCTTGCCTACGCTCTAAGATGACAGTTGCGATGTATGTGGCAAGAAGGAATGGAATAAAGATCAGAAAAATGACCAAGAACGTTAAGTGTTCTTCAGTCAGACTAAAGGAAAACATAAATGAAGTGTGCCGCAGAGGACATGCAGATGCATCTACAAAATCAGCCAATCTGTCCAGTGATGTAGGCTTCTGTTTTGGGATGTTTTGGTGAACGGAAGATTTCCTCTGTACTACCCATTTCGAGTAATTCACCAAGATACATAAATGCGGTTGTGTCTGAGCACCGACTTGCTTGTTGTAGATTGTGAGTCACGATAACTATGGTGAGGCGCTTTTTTAGTTCAAACATAAGCTCCTCAATTTTCATGGTGGCAATGGGATCTAGAGCTGCACAGGGTTCGTCCATGAGTAAAAGCTGTGGTTCTAATGCGATGGCTCGGGCAATGCAAAGCCGCTGTTGCTGGCCACCGGATAGACCAAGAGCACTTTCGTGTACACGGTCTTTCACTTCATCCCAGAGTGCAGCGGCGCGTAGCGACTTTTCAACAACCTCATCGAGAATGCTGCGTTTGCTTACACCTGCCAGCCGCAGACCGAAGATCACATTTTCATAAATGGACTTGGGAAAAGGATTGGATTTTTGAAACACCATGCCCACACGTCGCCGCAATTCTGTCAGAGGCAAGGCATCCGCATAAACAGAAGAGCCTTCCAGCAGGATGTCTCCTTCATGACGTGTGCAGTCTAGCAGCTCGTTCATGCGGTTGATACTGCGAAGAAGAGTGGATTTTCCGCA
>CALLMV010000003.1 GCA_938005615.1 uncultured Verrucomicrobiae bacterium | reverse complement strand
CGCAAAAAATTCCCTGATGATCCTTATCCGCGTTCTGGTAAAAATTTGCAGTTTGAGATTTGAATCATGCCCAAGGCTGAGATTGGGATCGCATTACCATAATGATCTGAAGAGCGAATTAAAAAAAGCTGAGAAATTTTTCTTCAGATTTTTATAAATGAAAGTATTGTAATATTAAAATATTTTAATAATTGTATATTCTTTTATTTTCACCAATTTTTTTCGATGGAGCTACAATAGTAGGTGTTTCGTGGGTTGGCTGCTATGTGGGAATAGACCTGCGTGATTTATTCCGGGTCGGTGCTCGCCTGAACAGTGTTAAGATGATGAAGTGGGCAGGTAGTTTGGCATCGCAGGCATTATAAAGCGTAGATCAGAACTGGAATATGAATAAATAATTTTATTAAAATATACGCATATTGGCACACAGCGATAAGATTAATTTGGTTAGTTCCCATTTAAAATTTTTAAAAATACTAATATGATTAGCCAATTTAACATCGCACATGCGTGCGAGGTGAAGTTTTACGGAAGAATCGGAGGAATGTTTGGAAATACAGTATTTTAAATAACAAAATTGTAATATATATAAATTATATCATCAAAAATACATTTATAAAAATTAAGATAATAGATACTTCATTGAAGGTTATTAAGCCACTATTGCGAATGAGCGGTTATTTTTGTCTGGAGTGCAGAAAGTTTCTCGCGAAGAACGGCGAGTCGGGCGCGCGCTTCATCCGCAGAGGCGAGCCCTGCCACAAGTTCAATCCGGCGGATGCCTGCTGCGATGGCGCTTTCGGAGAGGATCTTGACGTGGCCGATCGCACTCGTGTCAGCCCAGGTATGTAGAGCGTGTTGGTAAAGGTGGGTGCCTGCGCAGAGTTCCATGCTGTATCCGTCGAGCTGGCCGGGGTGGCCTCCGATCTGGACTACGCGGACACTGTCGCCGTATTTGTCGCTAAAGAATTGGAGAATGTCTGTGCGTTGACGAACATGGGAGTAGGGTACAGCATCGAGCCAAGAGATGGGGTCTGCAGCGGCGATGCGTTGCTGAAGCATTTGTTCTAGTGCCGAAAGCTGCAAATCAGTCAGTGCCGCGCCGTGCGAGAAGTCGAATCGTAGGCGGTCGGGGCCAACGTAAGAGCCTTTCTGACTGACGCTGGGGCCGAGAAGTTCGCGTAAGGCCCAGTGGAGGAGGTGGGTAAGGGTGTGGTGGGCAGCAGTGCGGAAGCGTGCGGTGGGGTTGACCTCGGCGGTGACGGGTTGGCCGGTGAGGTCTTGGACAGGCGGCTCGGCAAGGGCGTGGAGGATAACACCCTCGGCCGTGCGTTTGACATCCGTGACGGGCTGCGGTTGTCCTTGGATGAGAATCTGGCCGGTGTCTGAAACTTGGCCGCCCATTTTCGCGTAGAAAGGGGTAAGGTCGAGGGCAAGGAGGTTGTCGCGCTGCCAAAGCACGCGAGCAGTGCAGATGAGGTCTTGGTAGCCTATGAATTCGGTGTGAGGGACGCCCGGCACACTAGTGACTTCGATGGTGGTGGTGCGACGGGCGGCACGAGCGCGGGTGCGTTGCTCCTCGAGGAGTGTTTCAAAGCGGGCGGTATCGACGTTTATGCCACGTTCGCGGGCCAGAAGCTGGGTGAGGTCGAGCGGGAAGCCGTAGGTGTCGGCTAGCAGGAAGGCCGTGTCGCCAGAAAGAATGGGGGTGGTGTTGGTGGGTGTGAGTTTGGCGACTTCTGATTCGAAGAGGGCTAGGCCTTTTTCGAGTGTTCGGTGGAAGGCTTGCTCTTCGGTCTGGAGGGTTTCGGCGATAAGGGAGGCGTGAGTCGCGAGTTGGGGATAGTGACTTTGATAATGTACTTGTAGCGTAGCGGCGAGTGTGTGGAGGAAGGGTCGGTTGAGTCCGAGGTCGCGCCCAAATCGGACGGCGCGACGGAGGATGCGGCGCAGGACGTAACCGCGGCCATCGTTGGAGGGAAGAATACCGTCGGCGATGGCGAAGCATAGGGCGCGTAGGTGGTCTGCAATGACGCGGAAGGCGATGTCGTCGCGTTGGGTTTGAGGGAGGCTAGCGATGGGTTGGCTGGGCGGAGGGAGGGTAGCGTGATATTGCTTGCCGGTGATCTGGCTCAGTGTAGCGAAGAGCGGGGCAAAAAGGTCGGTGTCGTAGTTGGAGATTAGACGTTCGGCTGGCGGGAAGGTGGTGAACCCGCGGGTGGCTTGGAGGATGGCAGCGACTCGCTCCAATCCCATGCCGGTATCGACGTGCCGGGAGGGCAGGGGTTCAAGACTGCCATCGGGCAGGGCGTTGTACTGGATGAAGACGTTGTTCCAAATCTCTATGCAGAGGGGGGAGGAGGCATTGACAAGGCAGCCATGGGTGTCGGCAGCAGGTGTGAGATCAACGTGGATTTCGGAACAGGGGCCGCAAGGACCTGTGTCGCCCATCATCCAGAAGTTGTCTTTTTTGCCGCCGGTGAGGACGTGTGTGTCGGGGTCGAGGCCGGCATGTCGGAAGAGGGAGCGCCAGATGTCGCGGGCTTCTTCGTCGGTAGTGGCAGGATCGCCAGGGGCCGGTTGGTAGATCGTGGCGTATAGCCGGTGCGGGGGAAAGTTCCAGATTTCTGTGAGCAGCTCCCAAGCCCAGGCGAGGGCTTCAGATTTGAAGTAATCGCCGAAGGACCAATTGCCGAGCATTTCAAAGAGGGTGTGATGGTAGGTGTCTAGGCCGACGTCTTCGAGGTCGTTATGTTTGCCGCCGGCACGGATGCAGAGTTGAGAGTCAGCAGCGCGAGTGGGGGAGGCGGCAAGGGCTCCTGGCCAGGTGTGCACGTCAGGCTTTTGCTGGCCGAGGAAAATCGGGACGAAGGGATTCATGCCAGCATTGGTGAAGAGGAGGTTAGGGGAGGCGGGTAAGAGTGAGGCTGAGGGGAGTATGGTGTGATTACGGGCGGCGAAGAAATCTAGGAAAGACTGGCGGATGGCTTCGCCAGAAAGGCGCTCTGGCAGGAGGGTGGCTGGGTTTGTGGTCATGGGTGCATTGTTGTAGCGGAGTTTTGTTGGGGAGTGCAGAAATTTTTTAAATTTGCAAAGGATGAGGTAAATGTGGTTGGCAATTGTGGCTTTCCGTTTGAGTGTTTTTGGGTAATTCGTGGGGAGTGTCCAAGGAGTTTGCGAGAGCTGTATTAGTTTACGGGACGGATGAGTTGCGTGTGAAGGAGCGGGCAGCGGAGCATGCGCGGGTGATGGTACCTGCAGGTGAATGGGGAACGGAGATAGTGGACTGTTGGCAGGACAACGCGGAGTCTGCAGTATCCGCAATAGAACGAGCGATTGAGGCTTTGCTGACTCCTCCGTTTCTTGGTGGTGAGCAGTTTGTCTGGCTGAAAAATGTGTCGTTCTTTGCGGATACGGAGACGGTAAAGATTTCCGGTAATCAAAGCGTGGAAGCAACGGTACAGAAGTTGGTAAGCATTTTGGAAAAGCCTTTAGCAGATAATCTGCGTGTATTGATTTCTGCTCCTGGTGCGAAAGTGGATCGCAAGGCCAAAGATGAGAATGCTTCGGCGTTTGGTAAATTAAAAAAATTAAAGCATTTTCTAGTTGAAGATTTTAATTTGCCGACATCGAGCCCTTTTCAGTCTTCATTTGCGCCGGTCGCTGAGGTCAGGGAACGGCTGTCTGCGGCAGGGTTGAGGATCCATCCTGAAGCGTTGGAGATCTTAAGCCGTATGAGCGGTCCTGATCCGCGGCAGATGCAAATGGAGATTGAAAAGCTGATTGCGTATTGCCAAGGGCGGAATGAAGTGACGCCTGCTGATGTGACTGATATTGTCACACCCACGGCGGAAGAGACATTTTGGAATTGGTGCGATGCTGTTATTGAATTCCGTACGGCAGATGCGTTGCAGTTGCTTGCACAACTCAAATTCCAGCAAGAGAATCCCGTAGGTTTAATGATCAACTTGATCAACCATGCTCGGCTCGCGATGAAAGTGCGGCTACTCGCGGACATGAAGTTGCTAGGATCCGGAGGTGCGATTGGGCAGGGCGAAGAGCTACTCGTACCTGTAGGCGAACGCAAGAGTGCTCCGAGTGCTTGGCGGATCAAGCGGGTATCAGCTCAAGTACGGGACTATCCGTTGGTTGTATGGGAGAGATTTTTCGAATCGGTATATGACTGCTATGCGTCATTTTTTGAGACAGGCAATGATCACTTCACGATGTTACGCGACCTTGTGTTGAGTTTGCACATAGATACTGTGAAGAAGGAATGATCGGTTATCATGTTTTTTGATCAGCACGACTTAATCCACAAATGAGCAGAGCACCCGAAATTTTCCTGATTGAGTCTGGCGAGCAAAGCGCGAGCGTGTCCCCCACGAGTGGTGGGCTCCTGTTAAAATACAGCGTCGATGGGAAAGAAGTGGTGCACTGTCCAGAAAATTGGTTCGAGAGTTATCCCATAAAAATTCATTATGGTTGTCCGGTGTTGTTTCCCTGCCCCTCGACTTTGAATTTTTATGAGCACAAGGATGTGTTTCACTGGAAGGGCATATTTCATCGGATGCCGCAGCATGGGTTTGCGAGGCATTTGCCTTGGGCCGTAGAGGATCTCACTGAAAGTGCAATCAGGATGGTGCTGCAAAGCTCTTCTTTAACTCGGACGATGTTTCCCTGGGATTTTGAGCTGGAGCTCGAATACTCACTGACAGCAAAGGGTCTGAGTGCGAGCGTGAAGATCAAAAATCTTTCACAGGATCAACTGCCTTTTCACTTTGGTTTCCATCCCTACTTTGTGAGTGAGGCGCCATACACGAGACAAGTGATTAAAGTGCCAGAGAGTCGATCTTTGCGTTTGTTAGGAGGTCGGGAAACTGAAACCGTGCAGCCGGAAAACAGAATTATTTCACTCAATTCGTCGCTCTCCCTCACACGTTTCTACGAAGGAGTGAGTCCCGAGGGATTCATGCTGATGGATCGCCAATCGCAGTGGGCTGTTACAGTGCAAGCTGATGTAAAATATTTTCGTGGTTGGGCAATTTGGCGTCCTCGGCTGGATGCCCCTTTTGTGTGTATCGAGCCTTGGACAGCGCCACCCAACGCTTTAAATACTGGCGAAGGCATACATTGGGTTGAGTCAGGAGGCTCTCTGAGCGCAGGGATGCTGATCTCCGCTGGTCCTGCGCCAGAGGCCATGGAATCTTAAGCTAAAAATTGAGCTCAAGTGCAGCTAACTGCTCTCTAGTACAAACTACCTAAGTATCACCCGATCACCCGAGGACAACCCTTCCAGTACAGGGTAGTATCCGTTGATGAGTGGGCCAAGTTGTACAGTGGCTTGCTCAACGGTAGGATTAGCTTCACCTCCAGAAATGAGTTCGACTGTCGCAGTGTTACCACGCCAGCGCACTGCGGCTTCTGGCACGGCTGGCACGCCCTGCCAGCGGGAGATTTTTACGCGGGATTCAGCTAATGTGCCTGCAGGGATTGGGTTTTCTACAGGTTGAGGTATGCGGAGTTCTACTTGATGAAGCCGGGTCGCAGGGTCTGCACCAGGTGCTATGTAAGAAACAATTCCCTCGAGATGAACGAGACGATTTGTGGTGATTTGGAGTTGGATTTTTTCGCCAATTTGGAATGCGGAGAGTTCTTCATCTGTCACCTGCAAGACACCACGAAGCGGAGAAATCTCGATGTAATCAACTATGGGCTGGCCCGGGTTGACGGATTCACCCAATTGCACTCGTCTTGAACGAACCGCTCCATCGTAGGGAGCTCGAATTTCTGTTTTTTCTATTCTTGCGTTCAAAAGTGCAACGCGTGCGCGAGCGGCTTCGGCAGCGGCCTTACGAGCGGCCAGTTCAGTGGCTGATACGACTCGTTGTGCTCCTAATTCTTGGGCTTCTCGGAGCAACCGCTCAGCTTCTTGCAATTCGACGAGTGCGGCGTCTCGCTCGGCTCGAGGCAAGGTATCATCTATTTTTGCAATGACGTCACCCTTTTTGAAAACGAGGCCGGGCTCGCCTCGAATCTCGCGTATGATTCCGGAGATCTCGGAAGCGAGTTGCGATTCTCTCCAGGGCTCAAGTCGGACGAGGAGACGTCTTTCACGAGAGAAATCCCTCGGTACGATGACTGCCGAAACTAGAGCACGTGGGCTTGTATTGGCACGCTCTTCTGACTGCCTACGCTGAAGCTCGCGATACTGAAAGAGACGTGCAGATGTTGCGAGTATGATTGCAACTGCTAGTGTAATAAGTAGAGTTGCTGAAATTACTCGGCGCGTACGGGCTTTCATGCGTGCAGAAAACCACAATCTACAGAAATCGCAAGCTGCGCGCAGGTTGTTCGCTTGTTTTCAACGCGATTGTTGGTATTGAAGCGGGATGTTTGAGCTGGAACTTGCGCTGCGTTATTTGCGACCGCGCAGGACGTTTGTTTCCGTGATTACTTTTTTATCTTTGGGCGGCGTGCTTTTGGGTGTGATGGTGTTGATCTTGGTCATTTCTGTCATGGAGGGATTTCAACGAGAGTTGAGAGATAAGGTGATGGGATTTCTGGCGCATGTGGAGGTAACTAATTTTGGTGTAATTGATGATTGGCAGTCAGTGGTCAGGCATTTGGATGGGGCTCCGGGTATATTGGCTGCGGCTCCGTTTATTAGCGGCCCAGTATTAATGGAGGTAAATAACCGTGTTGCCACCCCGATCGTTCGGGGGATTTTGCCTGATTTTGAGAGGTACGTCACTGGTTTGGAAAAAAAACTTGTTGCAGGCGAGTTTTTTCTCGAGGGCGAGGGCGCCGTGATTGGCGACCGGTTAGCGCAGGATAATTCTCTGCAAATTGGCGATACTCTTCGGGTGCTTTCGCCGTGGCATCTGGCGCAGATGCGAAGGGCCCAGCAAGAAGGTGAAGAGGTTGTACTGTTGCCCAAAGAGTTGGTTGTTACGGGAATTTATTCCACTGGCATGTATGAATATGATTCGCGCTTTATCTTAACAGGTTTGGAGATGGCGCAGGAACTTTACGGAATGCAGGGCGGGGTGCATGGGGTTGTGTTGAGGATTACTGATCCGATGAAGGCTGATCAAGTAGCCGAAGAGTTGACCTGGAGGCTGCCACCGCCGCTGCGTGCGATCTCTTGGAGGGAGCAGAATCCGACATTATTCGCGGCGGTTGCCCAGGAGCAGGTGGTGATGTTTTTTTTGTTGTTCTTCATTGTGATCGTAGCTGCGCTCGGACTCATGAGCACTCTGATCACCGTGACCGTTCAAAAGACACGCGAAATTGGGGTGCTTTGCTCTCTGGGAGCTACTCAGGGCAGGATTATGCGGGTTTTTGTCTTGTATGGATTAATTGTGGGAGTGGTGGGCAGTGTGTTAGGTGTCATTTGTGGGCTGACTCTGGTGGAGTTTCGCAATCCCGTGGCTTCTTTGCTTGGTAAGCTAACTGGCAGGGATATTTTCCCACCTGAAATTTACGGTTTTAGTATGATCCCAGCCGTAGTGGATCCCTGGCGTGTGGCGATCATAGGTCTGAGTGCCATGTTATTGTGCGTCCTTGCTGCATTATTTCCCGCATGGGCTGCAGCGCGTGTGCAACCTGCGGAGGCGTTGCGTTATGAGTGAAACGCAAACAACTTCGCCACTTTTCTGCCAATCTTTGGTAAAGAGCTTTCGCTGCGGCGGCTCTGGGCTGCGAGTGCTCGATGGGGTAGATTTTACGGCGATGGCTGGCCGTGTTAACGTGATTATGGGAAGCTCTGGCAGCGGGAAGAGTACTCTTTTGCACATCCTCGGCGGAATCGAACAACCAGATAACGGTCGGGTTATGACATCACTTGGGGATATTTATGCGGCTTCTGCCTCTACGCGTGCCTTGTGGCGCGCTTCGCAAGTCGGTTTTATTTTTCAGGCTTACCATCTTTTACCCGAATTTACAGTGTTAGAAAATGTGCTTTTGCCAGCAAAAATTCTAGGACGATGTGGACGTGCTGAACGCGATCGTGCGCATGAGCTTTTAAAACGAGTTGGACTCACAGCCCGCAGCACCCATCGGCCTGCGGAGCTTTCCGGGGGTGAGCGTCAGCGCGCTGCAATCGCACGTGCTCTTATCAATAATCCGGCAGTGTTATTGGCAGACGAGCCAACTGGTAATCTCGATGCGGACAACGGACTTGCCGTGCTCGATTTGTTCTTTGATTTGCAGAATGAACGTCAACTCACTACTATTCTCGTCACGCATGACGCGGATATTGCAGCCAGAGGCCACGTCCGCTACCTGCTAAAAAATGGAAAAATTACTAGAATAGAATAATCGCTCATGAAAATTTTTCTCGATGGCAAATTTGTGGATCGTCAAGATGCCAAGATTTCCGTTTTCGACCACGGGTTGCTTTACGGCGATGGCATATTTGAGGGGATTCGCGCCTACAACGGGCGTATTTTCCGCCTCAAAGAACACATCGACAGGCTTTATGATTCCGCGAAGGCCATCCTTTTGAAAATTCCCATGAGCCACGAGGAAATCTGCAACGCCACAATAGAGTCCTGTCGTCTCAACAACATCCGTGATGGATACATTCGCCTTGTTGTCACCCGTGGCGTTGGCTCCCTTGGTCTTAATCCAGAAAGCTGCCCTGTGCCCACGATTTTTATCATCGCGGCAGGCATTCAGCTATATTCAGCGGAAGTTTACGAGAAAGGGATGAAACTCGTCACAGCCTCGACGCGCCGTGTCAGCCCTGCTGCTCTGAGCCCCGCGGTCAAATCTCTCAATTACCTCAACAACATCCTCGCGAAGATTGAGGGTACAATTGCCGGCACCCAAGAAGTGCTCATGCTCAACCAGGAAGGATACGTCGCAGAATGTTCTGGCGACAATGTATTTGCCATCAAGCAGGGGATAATACACACCCCTCCGATCTATGCCGGTGCTTTGGGCGGGATCACACGGGCGGCGGCCATTGAGCTTCTGCGACAACAGGGGCACCAAGTCGTTGAGACGCAGCTTACGCGCTACGACCTGTTCGTCGCAGATGAGGTTTTCCTGACGGGAACCGGTGCAGAGATTGTGCCCGTTGTCGAACTTGACGGCCGCCAAATTGGGCAGGGTGTACCCGGCCCAATCACTTTAGAACTCATCAGAGCATATCGCCATTTGACAGCCACCACTGGAACTCCAATCTTTTAACAATGCCAGAGCCACAACGCCCACCAGGATGTGAGAACTGCAAAGAACCCTGCACCATTCACCTCACCCAGATTGTAAACGGCGTCATGAACAAGGTAGACATGTGTGCGAAATGTCCCAACGCAAAAAACGTGGATGACCCCACAGGTTTCGCCCTCGCCGAGCAACTGCTGGGGGTGAGCCAGGCACAAGGCACCGCTTCACAGACTAACGAAATTGTTTGCCCGGCCTGCGGATTTGGCCAGAGTGAATTTAAAAAACTGGGAAGACTGGGCTGCCCGGTTTGCTACGACGTTTTCGAGTCTGAACTCGGCCCAGTCTTACGAGCTATGCATCGCGGCCTTGAGCACAAAGGCAAAGTTCCGGCGGGCTATGTTTCACGGCGGCGACAGCTCGCTAAAATCCAAGAGTTGGAAGCCAGCCTTGCAGAAGCTGTCCTGGCCGAACGTTTTGAACAAGCTGCTGAAATACGCGATCAAATAAATGAGCTAAAAAAGGCCAATGGCATTTGACAAACTTTCGACAAGCAATATGTTGGGGCTATGAAAAAATTAATCGCAATCATCACATCCTTCTCAATCATTACCGGTTTTAGCCTAGCTGCCTCAGGCGAAAAACAATGTTGCAAAAAGAAAAAAGCAGAAAGCGCAGAAGTCGAAAACAAAGAGCCTGAAGGCGAAAAATCAGCCTGTGGAGGCTCGAAGTCCAAAGACAAAGACTCCGAAAAAGAAGAAAACCAAGCCTAATCCCCATCAATTCCCCCAAGGCGCGGCCCAGCCGCGCCTTTTTTTTGCCTCATGACTCGTCGCAACCCCCAAATTCCGGATACTTACATCGATCCTTTTACCGGTGAGGAGCGTAAAGTCGAAGAATGGAGCGATCCGGATGCCCCCCCATTGAACAGTCCACGATGGGCATCACACGGCGAGGAGGGACTGGACCTGCCGGAGGATCCTGAAGAAGCTGCAGAAAACCGCTCTTCCCCTTGGCTATGCAAGCAGCAGCGAATGCGGCTGCTTTGGTGGTATGTGGCAGCGGTTCTACTTTTTTTGCTGCTGAACTTTTGGGTTTTTCACGAAGGCATATTTGCCCTGTTTCGTGGGAATTGAACAAAAATCCCAGAATCGAAGCATGACAGTACGGTCAAAAATGTATGCTATCTGCGTTATTGTTTTCGCTCAGTGTTTTGCATCCTGCCTCCCAGAGCGTTCGGCTAAATTTTCCACTCAGTATTCTGCTGACTCTCACATAGCTCGTGGCATGGAATATTACTCTGAATATTGCATACGTTGCCATGGTGATGGCGCGGGAGACCACATCCACCCTGCGCTTACAATTACGCCGAAGCTAGGCTCTCCTACTGCTTTGGCTCGCGTCATTTTGCATGGGCAGGCCGGACTTCATTCCCCTCAATCACTTATGCCGGCGATGCCGGAGATCCCTGATGAAGAGATTTCCGCTCTCATTGTTTATTTAGGCGCCACGTTTGGAGGTTATAACTATGAATATTTAGATGTTTTAGAAATCGTGGGAGACGTTAGAACTGAATCAAGATAATCATGACATATTTTTTCAATAATATTCCGCTGATTCAAAAAAAAAATCTATTAATGATGTTTTTAATGAGTTAATAGTTTGCGGCAAAATTTTTTGAAAATTTGAGATTTTTTAAATATATTTATGTTTAAAAATTACTGAGTAAGTATAGCTTGCCAAAGACTTATTGCTAACATCAAAATAACGATGCCGCACAATGTTATGAGGCTGCCGATACGCATGAGATCGCTGCTGTTTAAAACACCCGTGCCATAAACCACAGCATTGGGCGGGGTGGAGATCGGAAGACTCATGGCAAGGGAAGCAGAGATGGCCACGACTACTGCAAAGATCATTGGAGACCCCGAAGATAATGCCACTGCTATAGGTACGATGATATTAGCGGCAGAGGTGTTACTCATAAAATTGGATAGCACAACAGTGACCAGCCCGAGAGCAAGCACCAAGCCAAGTGTGGGAAGTTCTCCGACAGGCAGGGCACCGACAAAAATTTGCGAAAGGCCCGTCTCGCTCAGTCCGACTCCGAGTGCCAGCCCTCCGGCTACGAGTATCAGTACATCCCACTCGACGCGCTTGAGGTCTGCGGTTCCAATCAATCCTGTGCTTGTAAACACTGCGAGCGGTAACATTGCCACAAGTTCAGGGCGAACTCCATGAAACGCCTCAGTAACCCATAACAAAACGGTCACTAGGAAAACTGCCGCCACTAGCATTAAGTTTCTGTTCCACTTGGGCAAGTTAGTTGTTTCTAAAAAAACAGCGGAATTTCCCGGTCGTAATATGTTAATTAATATTAGCCATAAGACTAACATCATAGTCAGTGCAAACGGCACGCCAAAAAGCATCCATTGAAGAAATGTTACTCTGATGCCTGCGTCGAGGAGTGCCTTGACTGCCAGTGCATTTGGCGGGGTGCCGATGATGGTACCGACTCCGCCCACATTGGCCGCAAAGGCCACCGCTAGCACAAGGGCTTTGGCTAATCTGCTATCTGACAAACCATGGATTAGCGGCGCGAGGATCGCCATCATCATTAGTGCCGTAGCTGTGTTGGACATGAACATTGACGTGAAACCCGTGACAAGGATCACACCTAGCACAAGGCTTGAACCACTTCGGCAAAAGGGGTGCAGAATCAGCGCAGCCATCAGACGATCGAGACCGAATTTTGTGGCTGCGATTGCCAAAATAAATCCCCCAAAGAATAACACGATGACCGGATCAGCAACTGGTTGAACAAAAATCAGATAATCCGTAGCGCCTGAAAACCCCATTGGTCCCCCGGGAGCCCCTAAGAAGTATGCGCTGCAGACGATCACCAAGATTGCGGTGGCAAAAGGTGGGATGGCCTCCGTCATCCAAAGCCCTGCGGCTGCAGCAAATATTCCCAGCATAATGCGTTGCGCTTCATTAAGTACAGGCCAGGGCCAGAGGGCCAAGGCAAAGGCAGCGCCGACGATGCTAAGCACTTTGATGATGCGGTAGCCGAGGTGGGATTTGTGAGGTCGTTGTGGATATGAACCGCTCCTGCCAGTTTCAGATTCGAACGGTTCTAGCATTTGGCTCATGCTTTCGTGATAACATTGCCTCAGCAAAAATCAAAGATTGCCAGGCTTCAGGTTAGGGGGAGTTTGCGCTTGACCGTTCTGTTTTCCCACCCCAGACAGGGCATATGTCTGTTTGGTTCTACGCAAAAGAAGGCAAACAAATGGGGCCTGTTGACGAAGCTACATTGCGCCAGCTTGTGAGCGAGGGAGAAATTCCTTCATCTTCGCTCGTTTGGCGTCAAGGCATGGCTCAGTGGACGCCCTTTTCCCAGATCACTGATTTCTCTACAGGAGCCCCAAATACCTTAGGGGCAGTCGAGGCTGCCAATCAAGCCGCGCCTGTTTCCTCGACTGTACAAGTACCTGGGGTGGGGGTAAGCCCTGCGGCACCCAATAACAATATGGCGCTTTGGGGCTTCATCTTGGGAATTGCCTCATTTGTACTCTGTGGGTGTCTAGCCTCCATTCCTGGGCTGATTTTGTCACTTATTGGCCGCAATCAAATCAAGCAGACACCTCAGGCCTATGGAAATCACTGGATGGCCCTGGTCGGATTGATACTGAACGCTGTTAATTTGGTGCTAACCATCATCGCCGCTCTAGCCTACATTTTCATCATTGGTGTAGCCGTTGCAAGTTCTACAGGTACTTCTACCCCCTGATGTTTTTGCAAATTGTGGAGCAGGGTAAACACGAAATTCAGCTCCTGCTCAACGCGGTGGAGCTTGCATGCGCAAATAAGTGGGAAGAGGCACACAACATTGTGCAGAAGTTCGACACTGCTCCGGCTGCTTGGATTCACGCTGTTCTGCATCGGCTAGAGGGCGATCTAGTTAACGCGCAATATTGGTACCAGCGTGCTGGAAGGGCGATGTCTCATTCTTCTCCGTTCGATGAACTAATTCTTATAAAAAAATCACTAGGTCGTGAATGAGATTGAAACCAAACTTCACAAGAGATGATTTTCTAATGCTTGACAAACTCAGAACTTGTTGAAGCTTAAAACTAGCGAACATGCTACTGCTTAACTTTAAAAAGGTTGCTTTATAATGGGGGTTGTTAGGATAAGCTGCTCCTACAGGTGTTTTTAAATGCACGCTCCCATCACACCTGTTGACACGGACGTACAGCTAGAAAGTGCTTTTTTGGTTGGGATCCAATTACGCGATCAAGACCCTAGTGAGTCCCAAAACTTGCTCTCCGAGCTCAAGGAGCTGGCCGAATCTTTAGAAATGAAAGTTTGCGGTTTAGAACTCGTGCATCTCAGAGAGCCGCATGCGCAGCTTCTTCTGGGGACTGGCAAGGCTGACGAGATCATCCGCAAAGCCAAAAATCTGCACGCGAAGATCCTCGTCTTCGACCACGAACTGTCGCCTGCGCAACAAAGAAACTGGGAAAAACGTTCGGGTTTGGTGGTCATCGACCGCGAGGAAGTCATCCTAGATATCTTTGCAAGGCGCGCGCGCACGCGTGAGGCGCGACTGCAGATAGGTCTCGCACAAATGGAGTATTCCCTGCCACGCCTCACTCGCGCGTGGTCTCACCTCTCCCGTCAGCGGGGTGCTGCAAATATGCGAGGTGAAGGTGAATCGCAACTCGAGGTAGACCGTCGACTCATCCGTAAACGGATCGATAAATTCCGTACCGAACTGCTCCATGTGCGCGCGGTGCGTGCCACACAACGCAAACAAAGACTCCGACTGCCTACTCCCACGGCAGCCATCGTGGGTTATACTAATGCCGGAAAATCATCACTCTTGCGGGCGCTTACCCAAGCAGACGTGCTCGTTGAAAACAAACTCTTCGCCACACTCGATCCGACCACGAGGCGCATTACCTTCCCAGATCACAGCACACTGCTTGTGACCGACACAGTTGGATTTATCCGCAAGCTTCCTCACCGTCTGGTGGAGGCATTTAAAGCAACGCTTGAGGAAGCAGTGATGTCTACATTCTTGATCCATGTAATTGATGCGTCATCTTCCGAGGCCTTGCAGCATCACGAGACAACGATCTCGGTACTACGCGATCTTGGGGCAGACCAGAAAAACATTCTCACGGTTTTTAATAAAATGGACCTCGTGCCGGATGCTTCACAAATTGCGCATTTAAGAAACCATTTTCCACATGCGCTTTTCCTCAGCGTGCACACCGGGCAGGGGATGGATGAACTCACACATCGCCTGAGCGAAATGGCGCGCCCCGAGACCATTCGGCTTTCTTTGCTTCTCCCCCACAGCCGTTACGATCTCGTTTCTCAGTTGCACAAACTTGGCCGAGTTTATTCGGAAAATTTTACAGAGCACGGAATTGAGGCCGAAGCTAGACTGCCTATACGTTACGCGGCTGCCTTTCAGCAGTTCGCGGTTGTTTAGGCTTCACACGCTGGTAGTAGAATCCTACTGGCAAAATATTTCTTAATCGTCAAAGTTTGTCTGTGATAAGTAAAAAAATCTTCGGAACACATCCTAGCGGGGCAGCAATCTCCTCTTATACCTTGGAATTGGAACAATCACTGTCAGTCACAATTCTTGAGCTGGGAGGCATCATCCAGTCGATTTTGCTAAAAACTCACACAGGTAAGCGTGAGGTCACATTAGGCATGAGCAGCTTAGAAGATTATATCTCGGGGCACCCTTATTTTGGCTGTATCACAGGGCGAGTAGCAGGGAGAATAAGCTCTGGAAAATTTACAATCAACAACGAGAAGTTTTCACTGGAAATTAACGACCCGCCTAACCACTTGCACGGCGGCATAAACGCACTCCACAAACAACTCTGGCAAGTTCTTGAGGCTTCGGAGTCTACTGATGGCACACCAGTGCTTCGACTGACGCACACCAGCCCCCATGGCGCCTGCAACTACCCGGGCACTGTTAACATTCTAGTGACTTACACCCTCCTCAAACCATTGACTCTCGCCATAGAGTATGAGGCGACAACTGATAAAACGACCCCTTTGAGCCTGACTAATCACGCTTACTTCAACCTCGCCGGAGAAGATTCAGGTCATATCCTCGACCACAAACTTCAGATCCTAGCCGACCACTACATTCCTGCCGATTTTGAAATGACTCTAACAGGCCGCATTACACCAGTCGAAGGGAGCCCTGCAGACCTGCGCAAGCCTCGCCCGATCGCGCAGATCCTTCCAGCGCTTCACAGGGCGCACGGCGATAACTACTACTTTTCGGCTCCTAAAACCCAAATTCCGCGACATGTCGCGACACTTGTATCGCCCTCAGAGGACCTGCGGATGTGTGTGTTTACTACAGAAAAAAACTTACAATTTTACACAGGCCGTTTTTTAGCAGACAAAGCTTTCCGCTCACGCTCAGGCCGGTTTTACCAGCCCTTTGAGGGAGTTTGCCTCGAATGCCAAGGCTACCCTGACGGAGTGAACTGTCCTGATGTTGAAGACATCCTCCTCAAACCTGGGCAGAAATACTACCAACGTACCGAATACCGGTTTGAGATACTGTAAAACCAGAGTTCTTCTTAACGGCACAACATCGAGTAGATCACGCAGGGCCAATTAAAATTATGCCACAAAATGCTACAGTCTTGCCAGCAACAGTACGAAAAATACCCAGACACGTTGCTGTCATCATGGATGGTAATGGCCGATGGGCACGGGAAAGAGGCCTCAACCGAGTCGATGGGCATCGCCGGGGTGTGGAATCCGTACGCGAAATTGTGCGCACTGCAGGTGAATGTGGTGTAGAATATCTGACCCTCTACGCGTTCAGTGTGGAGAATTGGAACCGTCCCAAAAATGAAGTCAAAGTCCTCATGCGCCTGCTTGAGCAATTTCTCCGCGATGAGGTTCCTGAGTTAATGAAAAACAACGTGCGGCTTCATGCAATCGGGCGCCTAACCGATCTGCCAGGCAGTGTCCAAGAACAGCTTCACAAAAGCATTGAAGCCCTTCGCAACAACACCGGTCTGAATCTCATCCTTGCATTGAGCTACAGCGGCCGCGTCGAAATCACCGAAGCAGTTCGCTCCATTTTACGCGAAATCAGTCTCGGTCACCTTGATCCAGCCCAAGTGGATGAGAAAGTTATTTCCCAAAACCTCTACACCCGTTACTATCCCGACCCCGATCTGCTCATTCGCACAAGCGGCGAGATGCGCCTCAGTAACTTCCTTCTCTGGCAAATGGCTTACACCGAAATCCACATCACCCCGGTGCTTTGGCCAGATTTCCGCAAACCTCAGTTTCTTGCCGCTCTCGAAGACTATTCAAAACGGAACAGACGTTTCGGAAAAATTTAATGTTTCGAAAAGCTTAAGTAATTATTCCCCGCCGCTGCTGCTTGCGATTGTCTTCAACACCGATATAATTTTGTAGTGAAGCTTTCCTCACTTATAGAAACATCAGCAGATTGGCTTACTGACGGAAGCGAAGAGACGAGTATCGTGATCAGCTCTCGCGTTCGCTTAGCACGCAATATTCGCGGCTACGCCTTCCCCACGTGGGCCAAGAAAGTCGAGCGTATGGAGTTGATCCAAATGCTCAAGCCCGTGGTCGAGAAGTCCGGAGCGATGACCTCCTGGGCCGTTTCTGAATCCATGGATGCCTTTACACAGCTTGATAAACAGATCCTTGTTGAACAACACATGATCAGTCGCGAACACGCAGCCAAAAGCGCTGGCAGTGCAGTCGTCATCAACAAGGACCGCAGCATCAGCATCATGATCAACGAAGAGGATCACCTGCGAATGCAATCCTTCAAACCTGGCCTTCGTCTCAAAGAGGCATGGCAAGCGATTGATCAGCTCGACTCAGAAATCGAAAAAAACGTCCCCTATGCCTTCCATGATAAGCTTGGCTACCTGACTGCTTGCCCCACCAATGTGGGCACTGGGATGCGCGCCTCTGCTATGCTTCACCTGCCAGCTCTGGTCTTGGACGAACAAATCAACCAGGTCGTTCAAGCTGTGGGCAAGCTCAGCCTTGCCGTCCGGGGTCTTTATGGTGAAGGCACCGAGGCCCTCGGCAACCTCTTTCAAATCTCCAATCAAACCACCCTCGGTGAAGTCGAAGAGGAAATTGTAGATCGGCTTTCCAAGGTGATCCAGCAGCTCGTGACACATGAACAAAACGCTCGCGCCACCCTGCTGGAGAAAAAACCGCGAATGCTTGCCGATCAAGTTGGTCGCGCTTACGGCATACTTACAAACGCCCACTCCCTTACTTCCAAGGAAGCTCTTAACCTCCTCTCTATCCTGCGCATGGGCGTTGATCTGGGCATCATGCCCCACAGTCTTCGCCTCACGGTAGATGAACTCATGATTGCTATCCAGCCGGCTCACCTCCAAGTTGGCACACGGAACAAGCTCACTACAGAAGAGCGTGATGCTCTACGTGCCGATATTATGCGGAAAAAACTCACCGGCGTTAAAAAACCTGATTCCAAAAAAATTCTTAAACCATCTCCACTTGAACAGGAACCAAATTAAGACAAACTCAACACAACAATCATGAATAACTTTACACCTCGCGCCCAACAGGTTCTTGCCCTTGCTCGCAAAGAAGCCGAACGCTTCGGCCACAATTACGTCGGTACAGAACACCTCCTGCTTGGTCTCATCAAGCTCGGCCAAGGTGTTGCCGTCAGCGTCTTACAAAAACTTGGCCTCGACCTGGAATCTGTCCGCCTCGAAGTTGAAAAAGAAGTTGGCACAGGCTCAGAACAAAAAATCACTGGAAACGTACCCTACACACCACGTGTGAAAAAGGTGCTCGCCCTCGCCAGCAAAGAAGCAAAAGCGCTTAACCATAGCTACGTCGGTACCGAGCACCTTCTCTTGGGACTACTCCGTGAGGGCGAAGGTGTCGCCTCTCGAGTGCTCAAATCTTTAGATGTTGACGTGGAACGCTGCCGTCAGGAAGTCCTCAAAGAACTCGACCCCAGCTTTGCTGGAGAAGGCGTCTCTGCTGAGGACCCCGAAACAGCCAGTTCTATCCCCGCAGGCACAGCTAGTGGAGATAAACGCAACGAAAAAACACCAGCACTAAAAGCCTTCGGTCGCGACCTTACAGAACTCGCCCGCAAAGGAGAACTCGATCCCGTCATCGGACGCACCAACGAAATTGAACGCGTCATCCAAATTCTCTGCCGCCGCACAAAGAACAACCCCGTCCTGATCGGCGAAGCAGGTGTTGGCAAAACTGCCATCGTGGAAGGCCTTGCCCAGGAAATCGTTGCCGGTAACGTCCCTGAGCTACTCCGCGATCGTCGCGTCATTACTCTGGATCTCGCCCTTATGGTCGCCGGCACTAAATATCGAGGTCAGTTTGAAGAACGCATCAAAGCCGTTATGGAGGAAATACGGCGTGCAAAAAACATCATCCTCTTTATTGACGAGCTTCACACCATCGTCGGTGCAGGCTCAGCCGAAGGAGCTATGGATGCTTCCAACATCATCAAACCCGCCCTTTCTCGTGGTGAACTACAATGTGTCGGTGCAACCACACTGGCCGAATACCGCAAATTCATCGAAAAAGACGCTGCCCTCGAACGCCGCTTCCAATCCGTAAAAGTCGAAGCCCCCAGTGTCGAAGAAGCAATCCTCATCCTCAAAGGCCTGCGCGGAAAATACGAAGCCCATCACAAAGCAAAGTTTACCGACGAAAGCCTTGTCGCCGCCGTCAAACTCTCTGATCGCTACCTCACAGATCGCCAACTTCCCGACAAAGCAATAGACGTGATGGACGAAGCAGGCGCCCGCGCCCGCATCGCCGCCTCTATACGCCCGTCGTCCTTCAAACAAATGGAACGCGAAATCGAACGCCTCCGAGCTGAAAAAGAAGAAGCCATTCGTTCTTCCCATTTCGAGCAAGCCGCATCCCTAAGAGACCAAGAAAAAGCCCTCCGCGAAGAATACGAAGCCAAACTCGCCGAATGGAAAGCCCGTGGTGAAGAAGACACCGTCACCGTGGATGAAGAGCAAATCTACCAAGTCGTCTCCAAATGGACAGGCATCCCCTTGCAACGCATGTCCATGGAAGAAAGCCAACGCCTCTTACGCATGGGCGAAGAAATGAAAGCGCGCGTCGTCGGCCAAGACGAAGCCGTGGATGCCATCTGCCGCGCCTTGCGCCGTTCTCGTGCCGACCTGCGAGACCCCAAACGTCCCATCGGCTCATTTGCCTTCCTCGGCCCAACTGGCGTAGGCAAAACCCTCCTCGCCAAAACCATGGCTGAATACATGTTTGGCCGCGCTGACGCCCTCATCCAGATCGACATGTCCGAATACGCCGAAAAGTTCAACGTTTCCCGCTTGATAGGCTCACCTCCAGGTTATGTTGGCCACGAAGAAGGCGGCCAACTCACCGAGCGCGTTCGCCGTAAACCCTACTCCGTTGTCCTATTCGATGAGATTGAAAAAGCCCACCCCGACGTCTGGAACATCCTGCTTCAGATTCTCGAAGACGGCCAACTCACGGACAGCCTCGGCCGCAAAGTGGACTTTCGCAACACCCTCATCATCCTGACCTCCAACGTCGGTGCCGAACTCATCAAAAAATCCAACGTCATGGGCTTCGGAGTGGCCCAAACACACGACTCCTACGAACTGATGCGCGAACGTATTATCGACCAAGCCAAACGCGTCTTCAAACCAGAATTCCTCAACCGCCTTGACGACCTCATCGTCTTCCACTCCCTTACTAAAGATGATCTCAAACACATCGTCCGGATCGAGGTTGACAAACTCATCCAGCGCCTCCGCTACCGCGAGATCATCATGGACCTCTCAGACGCCACAATGGAATTCCTTATCGAAAAAGGCTATGATCCCGCCTACGGCGCGCGCCCTCTGCGCCGTGCCGTCGAACGCTGGCTTGAAGATCCGTTGGCAGAAATGTTCCTGGAAGAAAAAATCAAACCCACCAGCATCGTCAAAGTCGACATGAGTGATGGCAAACCCAGTTTCACCATAGATACGCCACCACCCGTAGACATCGAAGGCGTGTCCGAAGAAGCCGCCACAAAGCCCGAACAGAAATAATTCTGCTGCTTCTCAAAAGAACCTTACCGTAAGGATAATGCCCCGCGTTTACATCAAGACCTACGGCTGCCAGATGAACGAGCGCGACTCTGAGCAAGTCGCCCAGGATTTGACTGCCCGCGGTTATACGCTCACCAGTGACGAGCGCCAGGCAGACGTCATCCTCATCAACACCTGCTCCGTGCGTGACCAGGCCGAGCAAAAAGCCCTGGGCAAAATGGGGATGATGAGAAACCTCAAACGTGACCGCCCTGACCTCATCCTTGGCTTCTTGGGATGTATGGCTCAGAGCCGAGGCGCGGAACTGCTTGAACGCTTGCCTGATGTGGACCTTGTCGTGGGCACGCAAAAATATCACCGCGTGGCGGACTACGTCGAAGATCTCCGCGCGCAATTCACATCCGCCGCTGCCGCTGCACCTGTGGTAGACACCGCCGAGGAGACTGGCTCGCAATCCACCATCCGCGACCATCTGAACAGCGGCCCGGCACCCGCCACGGCATACGTCTCCATCATGCAGGGCTGCGATATGTTTTGCACCTATTGCATAGTGCCCTACACCCGAGGCCGTGAACGCTCGCGTACAATTTCCGATATTCTCAGCGAAGTACGCGGCCTCGTGGAGCGAGGCACGCGCGAAGTCACCCTGTTGGGGCAAATTGTGAACCTTTACGGACGCCACGAATTTCCAGTAGTGAATGGTAAATCTCCCTTCGTGCAGCTTCTCTACGAGCTGGAAAAAGTGGATGGTTTGGAACGGATTCGTTTTACTTCGCCGCATCCTGCCGGCCTCAAGGACGATCTGATCGGTGCGTACACAGAGCTCTCCAAACTTTGTGAGCACATGCACCTACCTCTGCAGAGTGGAAATAACCGTATTCTACGCGCAATGCATCGGAGTTACACGCGTGAGCTATACCTGAAAAAAGTAGAGCGCCTCCGTGCTGCACGACCTGATATTGCCCTCACTACTGATATCATCGTGGGTTTCCCCACTGAGACGGATGCTGAATTCCAGGACACGGTACAGCTCGTTCGCGAGGTTGCTTTTGATAATTGCTTTGTGTTCCGTTATTCTGAACGCAAGGATACACCCGCTGCGGGCATGCAAGGTCAGCTTAGTGACGAAGAAAAAGAGCACCGTAACCAAGTGTTGCTGGCTGAGGTCAACCGAATCGCCCATGCCAAAAATCAGCAACTTCTTGGCCGTACTGTGCAAATCCTTGTTGAAGGTCCTAGCAAGACTACGGAAGAACGTTACATGGGCCGCACGCGCCAAAACAAAATCGTCGTTTTCCCTGGTGGTGAGCGTCACCGTGGCAAATTGCTTGATGTGCGAATCCAGCATAGCAGCGGATTTACTCTCTACGGCGATCCAGCTATTTTTGATTAACTCTAGCTCGAAGTCTGCTCACGCTACACCTCACACGTGATAATTTGTGCAAACCTGGTTGCGGGCCTGATGTGCTCAACATCTACAAGCGCTATACGGCGTGACCTAACACCCAGTATACGATTTCTGCATCAAAAAAAAATTTTAAACGCTGGACGATTGTGGTTAGCCAGAAACCACCCAAGGGTTACTGATTTGTGCACCGCGTTCAGAAGTCTTCGCCACAATTGCGCTTGCGTTGCAACACGATACTTTTACACCCCGACTATGACCACTAAACTCAAAGTCACCGTCTGGGGCGAAAACGTTCACGAGCAAAAAATCCCAGCCGTGCGTGCTATTTATCCTCTTGGCATGCACGAATGCATCGCTTCGGCGCTGCGGCAAGACGAAACGCTCAATGTGCGCACCGCCACACTGCAAGAACCTCAGCACGGCCTCAGCCACGAAGTGCTCGAAGATACTGACGTGCTTACTTGGTGGGGTCACTGCGCCCACAGCCAAGTGGAGGATGCCGTCGTGGACCGCGTTCACAAACGTGTACTCGAAGGCATGGGCCTGCTGGTGCTTCACTCCGCTCACTACTCCAAAATTTTTAAACGACTGATGGGAACGACCTGTTCTTTGACGTGGCGCGAAGCCGGCGAAAAAGAGCGCCTCTGGGTCTGCAACCCCGGCCATCCCATCGTCCGCGGTCTGGGGCCATATTTTGAAATTCCTCACGAAGAAATGTACGGAGAGCCGTTTGCAATTCCTGAACCCGAGGAGACGCTTTTGATCTCCTGGTTTGAGGGCGGGGAAGTCTTCCGCTCCGGGTGTTGTTATAGACGCGGCAACGGAAAAATCTTCTACTTCCGCCCGGGCCATGAGACCTATCCCACATACCACCAACGGGAGGTGCAAACCATCTTGCGCAATGCCGTACACTGGCTTGCCCCGCAGGGTCGCTGGATAGATAGTTGCCCCAACATTCCCTCGGACAAAGCCCCTGAAAAAATCACTTCTTCTGCTGCGCATCACAGCTCACCCGGGCAGGCAGATAAAAGTTGATTTTTACGCAAACTCAGGAAAAAAGAATTTACCAGCATCTGTTGCGCGCCAAAGGGGTAGGTTCACTGTTTTCTTTTTATCCGCTCCGAGAAAGTTTGCGAAGTGAAAGTCAGCTTCCGAAATGCAGACGCCCGCCCTTAATATTTCCCATCTGCTTTGCCTTATACCAAGACGACTTCTTAGTAGCCAATACGGCAGATTCCCCATTATCTATCCAGCCATTGCTTTGAGATCGCGCGATGTGGCCAAGCGGGCAACGTCCTGCCGAATTCCCACCATTTTCCAGAAACGATATCACCCAACCCAAAAAGACCCAACCCGTGCAATAACAGTGTACGGCCCTACAAAAAAGCCGCTTCTCTTGTTTTTTTGCGCTGCGAAGTTATCCTCCCACCATGAACGAATTTTCCGTGGGATTTGTGGCCCTCGTCGCCAGACCAATCACTGCAGACGACGTGCGCGGATTCGTATCCCAATGGATGGAAAATTTCGAACGCGTAGAACAAGTCATCCCTGGTCAAGTCGCCACCACGCGGATCCAGAATCCCAACGAGGTCATGATACGCGAACATATGCAATTTCGCATACTTAACGGAGACCAGTTCGCATGGGTCTATGCTACG
This sequence comes from uncultured Verrucomicrobiae bacterium, assembly GCA_938005615.1. Lineage (GTDB taxonomy): Bacteria > Verrucomicrobiota > Verrucomicrobiia > JADLBR01 > CALLMV01 > CALLMV01. The sequence goes on along the minus strand of CALLMV010000003.1, from coordinate 30,896 downwards.
CTACAGCGACGTAGCATCGAAACGACTGGGATGCCAAATGGGGACCAACCTAGTCTCAGCCTCGGCATACTTACAGAGCTGATTGGCATTACTCAGATCATCCCCGACTATGAGGAGCGAAAACTGGACACGCTCGAAGCCGAAGGGCTTCTGTAAAGATTTGTCCAGCTCATTTTGTTTTTGCCCCGGGGCGGGCTCGAACCGCCAACCAATTGATTAAGAGTCAACTGCTCTACCGTTGAGCTACCGAGGCCTTGTTGAGAGATTAATCCTTCCGCTCTTAACAGACAAGCGAGTTTAAATAAATTCGGTTTAATCGACGGCCGGGTTTTTGCACCTAATCAGATGTTTGATCTAGAAGAAGCTGTGTTTTTTAATCCCCAGTAACGTCCAGCAACCCAGATTTGTGCAAATAGTAGAGGAAAAACACTCAACCACACGACTAGATGAAAATACAGAGTCGCTTTTTTGTAAAAATCTTCTTGCGTGGGAAATTCCAAGCGAATACCCGACAGCACGAGCTCCAGATACCAATCCACAATCGGGCGGGAGCCATAAACAATCAAAAACCAAGAAGCACCTACACCCAAACAAACCATAATTATAAAGTTCAGTAGCCAGCCCCAAAACTCAAGCCGCAGCAAACCATAAGCGGCAAGAGCTAACCCGATGAAAAGGACAGATAGTACGGTGTAATAGATTGCCCCGTCCACAAATTCTGGTTTGAGTACATAAAAGGGAGGCAGCAGAAACAAACAAGTCAAGTTGACCATCACCAGGGAAATCGCCAAATTGGGGCACCGCTCAAACCAAGATTCTTCTTTGTCCCAAGCCTCACAAATCGCACGTGTAGCTGGTCTTCTAGCAAACCACCATAAAGCTGCAGGAATGCCCACATAGAAGAAACCGCTCATTAAAGTAAGCCCCATCATCATAAATCTTGCCGTTTCAAAATAAAGGTTAGGAGAAGATGATACTCCGGGGGCTGCCGAAGCTGAAAATAACCCCAACATCACTTCCGAGATGAGCCCCGATATAAAGAAAGACGCAATCATTCCTACCAATCCGAGCAATGTCATCAAAGCCGCGAAGGACTCCAACAGCACGCGTGCCCACCTGCGGCAACGCACAATTCCAATGCCGAGTACGATGATACCTATTCCCGCAGGCACATACATCATCGCATTGACCCAGAGCAAACGATCCTGAGCACTGCTCAATGACAGCGCCGAAGCTACTGTAGAGTTCGGCCCGGCTGATTGTGTGATGAGTATCAGCAACAACTTTAACAAAAACCCCGCCAGACCAATAAAAACAGAAATCACTCCGCCCAAAGCCACGAGTACACCAACAACAGCCATCAACGCCTTGTACTGAGAATCATAACCTATCGGCTTGCCCCGGGGGATTGGTGGTATGGATAGAGTATTCATCGTCAAACTGTATCCTTAATGTAAATTCGCCCAGAAACCAAGCCTCGTGCTTGGCACAAACGAAATTATCGGATTAACATCTCTGCCGATGCACATCCTCCTGCTTGGCAACGGCGCTCGTGAACATGCCCTCGCCCTCTGGCTTGCCCGATCGCCTCGTGTAGAACAGATTCACTGGGCGGGCCACAACGGAGCTCCACCTCACCCAAAAATCCTCGCGGTTGACCTGCCATATACAGACCCGCAGGCTGTCGCAAACTATTGCAGAAAAAACACCCCTCAACTCGTCCTCGCTGGTGGAGAAGCCCCTCTTTGCGCAGGGGTGGGGGATGCTGTTCGTGAGATGAGTGTGCCGTTCTTTGGCCCAGGACGATTGAGTGCGCTACTTGAGGGCAGTAAGATTTTTGCAAAAGAAAAAATGACGCACTGGGGTGTACCTACGGCTGCCTGGCACCGGGCCGACTCGCTAGAATCGGCAGAACACTTTCTTCGTTCTCATCCAGACTCTCCCTGGGTTGTCAAAGCTGATGGCCTTGCCGCGGGCAAGGGTGTGATCATCGCTCAAAACACACGCGAAGCTCTACAAGCCGCGCGCGCCATGATTGCCGAGGGTGTGCTTGGAGCCGCCGGTTCACGGCTCGTGATTGAAGAGTTTCTCCAAGGAGAAGAAATTTCCATCCATGTCTTGCTCAGCACTTCTGCGTCACACTCGCAGTTTGCGATCCTGCCCCTCACGCAGGACCACAAACGCCTGGGTGAAGGCGATACCGGACCAAACACCGGCGGCATGGGTGCCTACGGGCCTGTCCCCAACGTTACGACCACGCAGCTCAATCAGATCACGCAACAAATCATTCACCCCGTACTCAACGGCCTGCGGCAGGATGGGATGGATTATCGTGGCGTCCTTTATGTCGGTGCGATGATCACGGCTCATGGACCTCGAGTTTTAGAGTTCAACTGCCGATTCGGAGATCCGGAGTGCCAGGTGCTTGTCCACCTGATTGCAAACGACCCTCTTGAGGTGATTTTACCTGTGGCTAACGGCCAGCCTATACCTCCACTAAGCATAGCTAGTGGCGCTGCCGCCTGTGTCGTAATAGCGGCTGCAGGCTATCCGGCAAATCCCAGAAAGGGCGATCTGATCCAGGGGCTTGATCTGGTGCGCAACTCTTATGTGTACCACGCTGGTACAATGCGCGATGGTCAGAGCGTTTTGACAAATGGTGGACGTGTTCTCTCTCTTGTTCACCATGCGGATGCTCTGGAGCATGCGCTCTCACAGATTTATGCAGACATCTCCCGAATTCATTTTCCAGGGATGCAATACAGACGAGATATTGGCCACAGGGCCCTGCAGAAAAATTCCGCTGAGCTCTGTTCGCAACGTCATACTTGAGATCAACTCATGCACCCCGCGCTGCAGCAACTACTGAGCCTTCAGCAACTCGATCTGCTCGCTGCACACGATGCGCAATTCATCGCCCGCTACCCAGCAGAAGTTGCCGCATTAGATAAAATGACACAAAACAAACAGAGCGATATTCGTACTGCTGAAGATAAAGTGCGTCAGGCTGAAGTCCGCCTTCGCACATTGGACCTCAACGCCAAATCGGAAACCGATCGGATTGCCCAGCTCCGTGCCCGCCAAGCCTCAACACGCAAAAACGAAGAGTATCAGGCCATCGAACACGAAGTCGCCACGCACGAACAAAAACGTAACCAAATCGAAGAAGAAGAATTGCAGCTCATGGAAGAAATAGAGCTTCTCAAAGGGGCAGTACTCACTGCCCGTGCAGCCTTCATCCCGGTTCAGGAACAACTCAACAAGCGCCGCGGGGAGCTCGATATCCAGCTTGCCGCTGCTCAAAAACGACTTTCAGATACACAACAAAAGATTACCACCATACGACCGCAAATTGATGCAAACTTGCTTAAGCAGTACGACCGACTTTGCGCCGGAGGAAAGCTCAATGCCCTGGTACCTCTCTCTCATGGCAAAATTTGCTCCGGCTGCCACTTGGAAGTCACTAGCCAGACTATCTTGGATGCCCGTTCCACAGACCGCATCGGCATTTGTGAAAACTGCGGTCGCATCCTCTACGATCCTGACTACGAAGCCTCACAGAAGAAATGACTAACCCACCTGCTCACAAGATCCCTCCAGCCGGCCGGGGAGAAATCCTTTCCTGGGCCTTTTTTGACTTTGCCAACTCTGCCTACGTCACCGTGATCGTGAGTGTTGTTGGTTCGCTGTACTTCAAAAACAGCCTGATGGGTGGCTCCGAGCAGGCCGTTCTCTGGTGGGGATGGGCTGCCGGACTGGCCAATGCATTCGTAGTCATCCTTTCACCGCTGGTCGGAGCCCTGGCAGATGCACGTGCTCGAAAGAAATTATTCCTACTGATCACTTACCTTCTTTGTTTTTTGGGGACTCTGCTTTTTGGCTTACCCGTCGGCTGGATGATTGCCCTGGCAGGATTCTTCTTTGCACAGATCGGTTTTTCATTGGGTGAGAATTTGATTTCAAGTTTTCTGCCTGAGATTGCACCACCCGGGCAGGAAGGGAGGATTTCCGCACTTGGCTGGGGGATAGGTTACTTTGGTGGGTTGCTCAGCCTTGGTCTTGTGTTGCTGATGATTCAAGGCCTGAAGTTGCCTGCATCTTCAGGTGTCCTAGCCACAGCAGCATTCTTCTTGCTGGCCGGCCTCCCCACGATGATCTTTTTGCGGGAACGTGCCACACCTACTCAGGTTCGTGGTGCTACAGCCATCGCCTCTGCGGTGCATTCTCTGTTCAGCACTCTAAAAAATCTTCGAAACTACCCGCTGGTGGCAATCTTTTTTGCAGCGTTTTTTTGTTTGATGGCTGGCTTGGGCAATATCGTGTACTTCACACCCCTTTATGCGGAAGAACGACTAGGTACGACGCAACAGGAGATCATCGTGCTTTTTGTGGTCCTGCAGCTAGCAGCCGCCGCCGGCGCATGGTTTTTTGGGTGGTTGCAAGACGCCGCGAATTCTCGTTCTGCGCTCATGACTGCGGTTGCGCTCTGGATTGGCGTCGTGATTGGGGCGTTTTTTATGCAAAGCAAAACGCATCTCTACATTGTTGGTATCTTCGCCGGTATTGCTATGGGCGGTTCGCAGTGCACAGCCCGAGCTGTGGTAGGGATGCTTGCACCCGAGGGAAAATCGGGAGAGTACTACGGCCTCTGGGGTGTGTTTGGCAAACTCTCCGCAGTTGTGGGCTTGCCGCTTTTTAGCAGCATTGCGGCACGCTTTAACATGCAGGCTGCGCTATTCTCGACTTTTGCCTGGTTCCTTATCGCGCTTATTTTGCTGATTTTCATGACTGTACCAAAGCGTGGGTCGAATAACGCTGGCGAAAAAAAAGTGAGCAAATAAATTTTGTGCTGATTCTCAAACCACCTCATTCGCCTTGAGATCTAAAAAATGAACACTCTTCTGTTAGCGTTGGTACATTGCTGGAGAGAATGGTCGCGTCATCCGCTGGCTGCATTGCTTAACCTTTTTGGGATAGCTATAGGAGTGGCCCTGTTTGTGGCCATACAGACAGCTAACCACAGCGCACTGCAATCATTTCGAGCCTCCGTGGATTTGGTAGCTGGGCGGGCAAATTTGCAGGTTGTTTCCGCAGCAGGCACACGCTTAGCTGAGCAGGCTGTACTTCCCGTACTTTGGCAGGAGCCGGGCATTGCTAATGCCACCCCGGTGTTTGAGCAAATTATCATGTTGCCAGATTATCCCGGTGAGTACTTGCGTTTAGTCGGTGTAGATATCTTTAGTTCTCAAGATTTTCGCACTTGGCAGATTCGTCCTGCTCGAGGAGTGCAAGCTGATCTGGAGGATTTTCTTATCGTCCCTGGGACAGTTGCGATTCAAGAATCCCTGGCATCACGCCTCGGTATCGAACCAGGTGGTACACTGCGCTGGCGGGCACTCGGTAGAGGTGGGGATATGCAGGTGTTGTTTACCCTAGAACGTGAGGCTGACGCCGTGGGGGCAGATGAACACCTTGCAGTGGTGGATGTTTCTACTATTCAAGAAATGCTTGGTTTCCAGGGTAAGTTAGACCGTGTAGATGCCTTGCTCGCTGCCGGCGCCAAGGAGGAAGAAGTTTTGAATCGTGTTAATAAACTGCTGCCAGCCGGTTTGATAGCACAACGGCCCGAGCGAAGAAATCGCCAGGTGGAATTGATGATTGGCGCATTTCAACTCAACCTTACAGCACTTTCACTTATTGCGTTGATGGTGGGCGCATTCCTCGTTTTTAACACGATGGCTAACTCCGTTGTGCGAAGGCGTGAGGAGATCGGCCTCTTGCGTGCTGTTGGTGCCTCTCGTCCGCAAATCCGCGGGATCATCCTGCTTGAAGCAGCGGTGCTGGGATGCCTCGGTGGGCTATTAGGATTGCTGCTGGGTAAATTGCTCGCCACTGTTCTTGTTGGCGCGGTATCGAGGACGATTTCTTCACTCTATATTTTATTGAGTATTCGCGAACTTTTCATCAGTGGCTGGGCTTTGCTGGGTGGTCTTCTTCTTGGAATATTAACTGCAGTGTTTGCCGCATGGATTCCAGCCCGAGAGGCCTCGCTGGTATCACCTCGCGAAGCACTCTGGCCTGGCAATCTCATGGAAAAAACTGTGCAAGCTGGAGCAATCTGGCTGTGGCGTGGGTTGGTTTTGCTGGTGTTGGCTATCGTTACTGCGCACCTGAGCCTAAACACAGGCCCTGATTGGCTTAGCTTTGTATCTGCTGCACTTACTTTGCTCGGATTCGCAGTTATGGCCCCTTGGATTTCTTCAAGAATGGTCGCAATAATCGCTAGCGGCAATAGAACCCAAAATGCAGAAATACGCACAGGTTATCCTCGGAGGGACAACATCCTCTGGCGTATGATCACTGGGCATTTCCGTTCTGGACTGCATCGCAACGCAGTCGCAGTAGCTGCCTTGAGCAGTGCTGTAGCGTTAATCGTTGGTTTGGGTGTGATGGTTCACAGTTTTCGTGAAACAGTAAATCAGTGGATTCTGGGAAGTGTGCGTGCCGATGTGTTTGTTGCTCCCGTCTCAAATCTCATCACCCCTGGTGCAGAATTTCTTCCTGAAGAAACAATTGCCATCGTGCAATTACAGCCCGGTACCCAAGCCTATGATATGTATCGGGAAATTCGCTTCGACTACCAAGGACGGCCAACTCGCCTCGCGGCTGTAAATTTCCTCGTGATGGGCCAGTACAGCCCTCTGCCAATTCCCGGAACACACTCTGGCACGACGATTCGCAATGCTGCTGTGGAAGGTGAAATCCTAGTGAGTGAACCATTCTCTCGACGCTTTGGTAAGCATACAGGTGACACGCTCACGATTTTTACACCGATCGGTGCGAGAGATTTCCGCATCGCTGCAGTATTCACTGATTACACGACCGACCAAGGACTAATACTTATGCACTGGCCCCAGTTCGTAAAGTTCTGGCAATCAGAATTGCCCCAATCATTAGCATTATACCTCGAGCCGGGCATCAGCTCAGAGGAAGTCATCAAACAACTTCGTCAACGACTTGCGAACGCTGGCGACTATCTCATCTATTCGAATGAAAAACTGCGAAAAGAAGTGCTCAGAATTTTCGATCAAACTTTTTCTGTGACTGGTGTTCTGCAAGCGATCGGGATGTTGGTCGCAGCGGTTGGAGTTTTCCTCACTGCAACACTGCTTGCCGTAGAACGACGTCGGGAAATGGGAGTACTCTGTGCAATCGGCTTCAGCCGCAGCCAACTCGCCCAGATTCTTCGCGGAGAATCCATGCTTATCGGCCTGGCTGGAGGAACGATTGGCATAGCCTGTGGACTGTGTTTGGCTATTCTCTTAATGAGGGTAATCAACGTAGCATTTTTTGGCTGGACAGTCAGTTGGGCTACTCCCTGGGCACTGCTGTTGCTGATCATCCCCTGTTCTATGGCGGGGTGTTGGCTTGCCGCATGGTACCCAGCACAACAAGCGGCTTCTTTGCAAATTGCTCATGCAGTTCGCGCGGAATGATCAAAATTCTGTGCGCCGACGTTCCATAAATCGGGTCACGAAAACACAGATTTCATATAATAACCACATGGGAATGCTCATTAAAGAGAGTGTGACCAAATCGGAAGTTGGTGTAATGACCGCAGCCAAAATTACTATGGCAACGATTGCATGACGACGATACTCCGCTAGGAATTTGGACTTCACCAAACCCAGAGCAGCGAGGCTGAGTATCACCACGGGTAGCTCAAAGACAAGCCCCATGACTAAGAGGAGCTGCACGACAAAACCAATGTAATTTTGCACTGTCCACTCACTGGTGAAACCCAGTGACTTATCGAATTCGTAAAAAAAACCGAGCGTAATTGGGATAAGTACAAAATACGCAAAAGCCACGCCGCACAAGAAGAGCAAAGCCCCTGCGAAAAACACTGGCACGATTACACGACGTTCAGATTTCGTTAGTGCAGGCATAATAAAGTCTGCCACGAAGTACAAAATCAAAGGCAGAGAAATCACAAGCCCCACGAGAAAAGCCATCTGCATCGCCGTAGTGAAACCACCCACAGGTGCGAGGTTTCTTAAAAACTGCTCAGGGTCAAGCCCGGCAAATACTAGCGGTTTCTGCAGAAGCGTAAAAACCTGGCGAATGAATATAAACGCAAAAACTGTTGAGATGATTAAAGCAAATCCACTTTTGAGGAAAACACCTCGCAGCTCTTCAAGATGTGCTAAAAAAGGCCGTGGTGGATCGCGAAGCTCGTCATCCTCTTCGACCGGCGAGGGCATGGTCTAAAATTCAGGCCGTGTTCCCAACACCATTTCCTGAAGCTAATGTCGGAACTTCCAGGCCTAGTTGTGGATAAAGGATGCTTTGGATTTTGTGTTTTAATACTGGGTCGTTTTTGATTGCCTCCTTGGCTGCATCCCGTCCTTGCGCGATCTGATTGCCTTCAAAGAGAATCCACGCGCCGCGTTTGTCGACAACGTTGCGTTCGATTGCTAAATCTAGCAGCGCCCCATCAGAGGAGATGCCTTCGTTGTACATGATATCGAATTCGCACTCTGTGAAGGGCGGGGCCACTTTGTTTTTTACGATTTTGATTTTTGTGCGGCTGCCGGTGACTGTCCCATCGCTTGCTTTAATGGCTCCGACTCTACGTATATCGATCCTGACAGAGGCGTAAAACTTCAGAGCCTTGCCCCCGGCCGTTGTTTCGGGGTTGCCAAACATAACTCCAATTTTTTCCCGGATTTGATTGGTGAAAATACAAACAGTCTTGGCTTTGGCTATGACGCCGGTCAGTTTACGCATAGCCTGGCTCATTAGTCTGGCCTGCGCACCTACAGTAGCATCTCCCATTTGGCCTTCGAGCTCGGCTTTGGGGACTAGAGCTGCAACCGAATCAATCACTATCACATCTAAAGCGTTAGACCGCAGTAGTGTTTCCGCGATTGTCAATGCTTCCTCACCAGAGTCAGGCTGAGAAATGAGTAGCTCATCAGTTTTTACTCCCAATTTACGAGCGTAGGCTGTGTCTAAAGCATGTTCTGCATCGATGAATGCACACACACCACCTGCTTTTTGCGCTTGGGCCACTACTGTGAGAGTCAATGTTGTTTTGCCAGAGGATTCTGGTCCAAACACCTCGACGATGCGTCCGCGCGGGAAGCCACCAACCCCAAGTGCACGATCAATTACAATACAACCCGTTGGTATGACGTCTACCTTCATTTTGGCGTCTTCGTCGCCAAGCAGCATGATCGAGCCTTCGCCGAATTGCTTAGTTACTGTCTGAATAGCAAGTTCTAGATTTTTGTCGCGTACTACGGGCGAAGCTGAACCAGACTCTTTGCTTTTTGTGGTGGGTGTCTTTGCCATGCACTCATATTGGGCCTAATTACAGGCAATGAAAAGTTATTTCAAACAGGCCTCTCTCCCAGTCCGGCCAGTGTACGGAATTGAGGAAGCAAGTGACGCAAAGTCGCAAGTGGATCAGTCATATTTCTCGGCGTTTCAAGACAGATGTGGAGACGAGAATTTGCTCGTGAAAATAAGTCTAATAGTCTTTGTGTGTTTTGTGCCCCAGCTTGTAAATCGTCCACAATCACGAGCCCGGCGTAGGGAAGAACATTATCGCAAAAATCCGTCAGGTTTTCAGGTAACTGCAGCACTGCTGAGCTGCGCAACCCCAACCCTAGCAAAGGATGTCGGTAGTAATGCAAAAAACGCAGCACATCTTCAATCCGCTTCAGGCATGAAACACTTTGCCCTTCGCTAACTGGTGGCAATACATCAAGAATAAGCTGACATTCCCTCGCCTCTAAGGCGGGGATCACTCGATCGAAAAATACAGCAAGCATCGCATGCAACTCGGAGGTCGTCATGCGCGAGGGCAGCTTTCGGGAATCAGCCGAGCCAAGCACCAAATACGACCCACCCAACGAGGCAGCAAGCGTAACCATCTCGCGCACACGGGCCGCAGACTGTTGCTGCACAGACTCCGCAGCTAAAAGTGCCAAACTTGGGGCATCCTCCAGTAACCCGTGAATCCCGAGCGGTTTTGTTTGACCATCCTCGCTAAAGCCTTCGACCGTGGCATCCAGGTTGGTTGTCTCTAATAGAGGGCTGCTCACCACTTGCGAAGTGTGCACGAAAAAAAAAGGCACATGATTTTTTGCCGCCAGTGCACGTACTTCGGGAAGCCTCTCTGTTGTTGCGCAATGTGTCGTTATTGCCAAAGCCATGAGGCATTAAGCAAAAAAAAATAACTCACAGCAAGCCTCGCACTGGAAATTTTTCTTGTCTAAATTTTACGATAAAAAATGAAACTTTTTACGTTTCGCGCAAAATGCTACGTGATGTTCCACTGCAGCTGTGTATTATTAAATTGTGAGTAAACAGATCTCTGCAAATACGCAACTGGAAGATGTCCAGTCTTCGTGCGACAAGCGTCAGTTGCGCATAGACCAAGTCGGCGTCAAAGGCCTGCGCCATCCCATACTGCTTCGCGATCGTGCAGCAATCTCACAAGCGACGATTGCAGAGTTTACCCTCGCCGTGGACCTGCCTCACCACTTTAAAGGCACTCACATGAGTCGATTTGTGGAAGTCCTCAACGCGCACGGCCGCGAACTGAGTGCTAGTCAACTACCCCGGATGTTAGCGGAGCTACGCACCAGACTGCATGCAGAAACTGCTCATATTAAAATGACTTTCCCCTACTTCCTGGAAAAGGCTGCTCCAATAACAGGTGCCAAAGGCCTGATGGACTACATTGTGACCTTCGACGCCGCAGACCGTGCGGGTGAGCTGGACTTCGTCATGCTCGTGGATGTACCCGTAACTACTCTGTGCCCCTGCAGCAAAACCATCAGTGACAGAGGCGCACACAACCAACGTGGCAACGTACGTGTGGCCCTGCGCTGCTCTGGCGAGATGATGTGGATCGAGGAAGTCATCGAACTGGTGGAGGCATCTGCAAGCTGTGAGCTATATTCATTGCTCAAAAGACAAGATGAAAAGTTTGTTACTGAAAAAGCATACGACAACCCTGTGTTTGTTGAGGACCTTGTGCGCAACGTGGCAACTAGACTCAATCAACTAGAGCGCGTCACTTGGTATCGCATCGAAGTTGAAAACCACGAGAGCATTCACAATCACTCCGCTTACGCAGTCATCGAAAAAGGCTGAACACTTCAAAACACCACTCAATCATCCGCCAGCAGTACCAGACTTCGGACGCAGCAGTGGGAAGAAAATGACATCCCGAATAGACTCAGCGCCAGTCAGGATCATCGCCAGGCGATCAATTCCAATCCCAATTCCTCCGGCTGGGGGCATCCCATGCTCCAGTGCTTGGAGAAAATCCTCATCGAGTGCCTGAGTTTCACCGCCTGATTGCGCCAGTAACCTCTCACGTTGTGCCACCGGATCGTTTAACTCTGTATAGCCTGGTGACACCTCCACACCTGCAATCACCAATTCAAAAACATCCACCAGCGACGGATCGTCAGAATTTGCCTTTGCCAGAGGCACCAACTCACGTGGCAAATGCGTGTAGAATGTGGGATTCTGCGTTTGTCCCTCCACTAATTTTTCAAACACTTCTTGTGTCACTTCATAATCTTCTGCATCGGGAGCAAATTCCACACCCAGCATCTTAGCCCGCTCGCGTCGCTGTTCGCGTGTCAGAGAAAACCAGTCCTCCCCTGCAACCTCAGCAACTGCATCACGATATCTCACGCGTGCAAAGGGTGGTGAAAAATCCAGCGGTCCGGAGTAAGCAAATTTTCGCGCCAGATGAACAATGAGATCCTCCACAAACGCCGCAAACAAATCATAGTCCGCATAAGCCCAGTAAGCCTCCAACATGGTAAACTCAGGATTATGCCTGCGAGAGATGCCTTCATTACGGAAATTGCGGTTCAACTCAAAAATCTTTTCAAAACCACCCACTAACAACCGCTTCAGATACAGCTCCGGTGCAATACGTAAGTAAAGTTGCAGATCCAGTGCATTGTGATGAGTCACAAAAGGTCGCGCCGCTGCCCCACCGGCCACAGCTTGCATCATCGGAGTCTCTACCTCCAAAAATCCTCTTTGTTCGAAAAATGCGCGAATCTCCTTTGTTATCTCAAATCGCTTGCGCAGCACATCTCGAGCCTCGGTGTTGACAATTAAATCCAAATACCTCTGGCGGTATCGCTGCTCGGTGTCAGTTAGGCCGTGCCACTTATCTGGAAGTGGGCGTAGTGCTTTGCTCAAAAAGTGCAGGGCACGGGCCTTGACGCTGCGCTCACCCGTCTTCGTGACGAATAATTCCCCATCAATCCCCAGAATGTCGCCTAAGTCTGTCAACCTTTTGAAGACTTCAAATTCTTGTTCAGGTACACTGTCACGACTGAGAAAAATCTGAATTTTTGCGCTTTCGTCCTGGATATGGGCGAAGGCACTTTTACCCATATCTCGGCGAGTAAGCATCCGTCCGGCAATGCGCACAGCACGACCTTCGGCAAATTCCTGGAGCACCTGGGAGATGGGTATTGTGCCTGTGAAACTGTGCCCGAAAGGATCTATTCCAAGCTGTTTTAACTCCAATGCTTTGTTTAGCCGGAGAGCTAGCAACGAATCGCCTGATGAATCTGGTTGTTCGGTCATCGCAACTTCTTAAGCGTAAATCGTGGATGGGAAAAATGATTTTCTTATTACGAAAGAATAGAATCAAAAATCACGACGTGAAAATATTTTGAATGTTTAAAATACATTAAACAATTTTATTTTTTTGCTTTCAACGTGTGCAAGCAGCGCCTGCAAAACACAAAGTAGCATCGCTATGCCAAGAACATCCATGCTTTCAACCGGCTCGCGCCCAATCCACGGCCGCCACCAACCCTTTTCCGCCTCAGTCCAACTGCGAATTGTAAGCAACGTCCACACAGCCCCAAAATGGAAACCCACCGCCCAGCCGATGTGTCCGCACGCACGAACAGACACCCCCATGAGCCAACCGAGTGCTGTCAGTGCAAGAAACTTGATCCACAGGGCAGGGGAGTCAGAAAGTTTTTGCCAATCAAAAAACTGGCGAAATACCGCCCCCAGCCACTGGATGCCGCTCCAGGCTGTGGCTTCATGTTTTGAACCAAAACCAGCGGGCGAGAGAAAGTGAACAAATGCGTAAATCAATGCCTGAAGCAGATTCGCCAGCCAGAACATCATCCGCTTTGCGAGCAACTGAAGTAATACTCCGCGGAATAATACTTCTTCAATAAGTGCCACCACAGCCGCACCAGGCAGCACCGCCAAAACCGCCAGCCATGGAATGGAAGCCTTGAACTCTCGTGCTCCCAGAGCAATTTGAAAAACTGTCGCAACCACGACGGCAGCGCAGGCCAGCGCCACTCCCCAAGGGGCCATGCGCAACCAGCCTTTCATCAATCCGTAGTCACGCCAACGTCGCCATCCTTTCACATAGAGAAGCGCGAGCAGTGCGGGCAAAAGCGTCAGTTGTAACGTGCGTTCGATCACCGAGCCGAAGCCGACTGTTGCTAAAAACTGCCAGCCTGTCGTCGTACCGAGTTTGCGTAGTGCTTTGTAAAACCACGATGCCGTTACAATAAGAAACACCGGCACAACAATTAACCATAACTTCAGTAACGAGATTAGAGCCTTGTTTGCAGCACGCGTTTTCATGCACGATCCACAAGGTGGCTTTGCAGTGTGCGCGCGAGATGGCGCACCCGGCGGCGAAGTTCCGACCACGGAGCACCGTCCAATGTAGGATTTTCTTTTAGCAGTGTCTCGGCCCGCGCGCGAGCCGATGTAATGATATCGAGATCTTTGGTGATTTGACCGATGCGGAAGTGCTCGCGTCCAGATTGCTTGACGCCAAGCAGATCGCCCAGACCGCGCTGTTCCAGGTCGGCCTCAGCGATGCGAAATCCGTCGCGTGTCTCCTCCAAAATCGCCAGCCTTTCACGTGCGGCGGAATTCTTTTTCCCCAACACCAGAATGCAGTGAGAGGGGTGCGGCCCACGGCCCACACGCCCGCGCAATTGGTGGAGTTGCGCCAGGCCGAAGCGTTCCGCATTTTCTATCACGATGATTGTTGCGTTGGGCACGTCCACACCGACTTCAATCACCGACGTGGCCACAAGCACACTCACTTCACCTTTGCGAAATGCCGCCATCCTCGCATCGCGCTCTGCCGAAGGCACTCGCCCGTGAATCACGGCAATCTGGTGCGGAGCGAGTAGGCGTTCGAGTTCGCCGGCTTCGGCCTCAACACTTTTCACGTCCTCCATCGCTTCGCTCGGGCCGATGATAGGATAAACGACATAAGCCTGACGGCCCGCGGCGCACTGCTCCTTAACAAACTTCCAGACCTTGGGCAACGCGGTGTGCTCGCGGATGTGGGTGCGAAGCGAGCCGCGCCCTTTGGGTAATTCATCAATGACGGACACATCCAGATCTCCATAAATCGTGAGTGCCACAGTGCGCGGAATCGGCGTGGCCGTCATGACCAGAGTGTGCGGGTTCTGACCCTTGCGACGCAACCGGGCACGCTGCTCCACGCCAAATTTGTGCTGTTCATCAATCACTACCAACGCCACGTCCGGCAGCTCGGCGGAATCTTGAAAAAGCGCATGCGTGCCGACCCAGAGGTGTGGACGGAAAAAATCTCCGGATTGCGTTTTTGTTTTACCCGTCATGAGGCCCACAGTGAGGCCGAGCGGGCCGAGAATTTTTCGAAAATTGTTGTAATGCTGTTGCGCCAAAATTTCAGTAGGCGCCATAAGCGCGGCGGCTCGGCCTGCTTCCACAGCTTGGAGCATAGCTAGCAGGGCCACCCATGTTTTTCCGGAGCCAACATCGCCTTGCAGGAGGCGATTCATGGGGCGGTCAAGCATGAGGTCTGCAGAAATTTCGCGCAGGCAACGGCTCTGCGCCGGGGTGAGTGTGATGCCAGCGGCCTGAAGCGCGGCGGAGGTCCACTTTCCGGTGGGTTGCAGCGGCGTGGCCTTCTCCTGGATGCGCCGCAGTCGTCGCAAGGCGAGCAACGTCTGCCACACAAAAAATTCATCGAACGCGAGTCGTCGTCTCGCTCGCTCTGCAGCAGCGAAAGAATCCGGGAAGTGGAGTTGTGCTAGTGCTTCATGCCACGGGGTGAGGTCGCCTGACAACGGCAGCCAGTCCGAATCCTCACTGGCCAGCTCGGTAATCTGCTGCGTCAAATTCCAGAGAATACGCCGCATCAGGCGCTGGGAAATTCCTTCGGTGAGGGCATACACCGGCACGATGCGTTGGGTGTGCACCTGCAATTCCGCATCCTGATAAAGCGGCTCCCACTCCGGGGCGATAATCTGGATTTTTCCCGAGCGGGAAAGTTTCACTCGGCCGAAGACGCTCACACTTTCAGGCGGACGACGTTCCCAATTTTGCGCGATGTAGGGATTGTTGAACCAGAGGAGCGACACCTCTTGTGAGGTTTCTCTGTTGCGGGCCTTGACCTCAAATAGCGTGAGCTTACGCGCCTTAGTGCGGTTCAATTTAAAGGAAATCACATCCAAGGTCAGCGCACAGTATTCGCCGACCTCAACCCGCGAGGCACCTTCGCGGCGGTCCTCGTAGCGTTTCGGTTTGCGCAACAACAAATCCCCCACGGTGAGCACATCCAGTTTTTCCAAAAGCGGTGCCCGCTCTGGCCCCACGCCGGGGCAAAACTGCACGGGAGAATACCACAACTCACGCAATCCTTTCGATTGTGATGACTCGCTGCTCAAGTGGCCTCCCAATGATTCAGCACAGAGAACTCTTTGTGCATTAGGCCCAGCAGCAGGGCGCAGGCCACGGCGTCGCGCAGGGCGTGATGCGCGCATAGCCCAGGACAAAGTTTTTCCAGAGGCACTTCAAGCCCAAGGGCGATGATCACATCATTCAAAGCGTATGAGGTCATGCCTGGGTAACACAGACGTGCAAGTTCGAGTGTATCAATCCACTCAGAAAAATCGTGCAACGGTGCAGCACGGCGCAGAATCGTCCGCTCCACAGAGGCGTTGTGTGCGGCCAGGGGATAGGCAAGTTGATTGGCGAGCAGAGTGGGCAGCACTTCGTGAAATTCCGGAGCGGAAGCGATGATTTCTCTCTCCGCCCGATTGGGCATGATGTCGCGATGATACCGAACATCTGCATCCACTCGCAGATAACTGTGCCAGAGGGAATCAGGCACAACCTCGCCATCAGCTAGTTGAGCAATGCCAATTTGCCAAGGTTGTGCCGGGCGGCGTGGCTCCGGCCGGGTCGTCTCAAAATCTACGACAGTGATGATTTTCATCGCGCCTCTTGCGTGATTGGGGTAGCGGGTGTGAACCGCCAATGCAGTTCTGTTCCTACGGAGATCCCAATGCGCGGGGAGGCCTTCAACTGAATCCGCCGGGTTGGGGCCTGCAGGGCGCAGTCACTGGTGCAGCACAAGTCCATTCCGTGATCGTTGCCGGTGATGCCGAGTGCTTGTGTTAGCCGCCCCGGTGTGCTGGCCAAGGGCAGACGCCCTCCGCGCCGGCGGTGCATGTGCTCAGTGCCGGTGAGGGGATGAATTGCGCGGATGAGCACGAAGCCTGATTCGCGTGGCGATTTCACCACAAAATTCAGCATCCAGTGCATGCCGTAATTCAAATATACGTAGAGTGTGCCGGGCGGCGAAGTTTCCAAAAACGCGCGCGACTTCGGGGAGCGTGCGGTGTGACACGCGGGATCGTTGCGTTCGCTGTAGGCTTCCGTTTCAATGATGATGCCGGAACAATCACGCCAGTGCAGGGTGGCTCCCACCAATGCACGTGCCGCCGCAAGTGGTGTGGACTCAAAAATGGTTCGCGGCGTGCAAAGAATCTTCAGCTTCGCGGTTTTCAGTGCATCTTGCGGCATGGGGATGATCTTGCATCCCAGCACGCGCAAAGACAATCCGCGTCGGGGACCTAGCTCAAGAGATGGCGATCGTGGCGCGCGAGGAGGGGGTGAGGATCTCCGGGGCATCTTCCGTGATGAGCACGGTATGCTCGACATGCGCGGAGGGCAGTCCATCCACTGTCACAGCCGTCCACTTGTCGGAGAGCACGCGCACAGAAGGCCCGCCCAGATTCACCATGGGCTCGATGCAGATCACCATGCCCGGGCGGAGTTTGGGGCCATCCTTGGGGCGGCCAAAGTTGGGCACTTGCGGCTCTTCATGAAGTTTGCGTCCCAGGCCGTGGCCGACAAATTCGCGCACTATAGAACAGCCTTGCGATTCCACGAATTTTTGCACGGCATGGGAAATCTGGCCTACACGCGCACCTGCCCGTGCTTCGGCAATGCCGCGCTCCAGAGCCTCTTCCGTCACGCGCACGAGATGATCCCACTCGGGTGGCACAGGGCCGACGGGAACAGTGGTGGCCGTATCTCCGAGCCAGCCTTCAAGTACTACACCAACATCGAGTTTTACAAGATCGCCAAGTTGGATTTTTCTTCGAGGGCTACCGATGCCGTGGACGACCTCTTCATTTATGGAAATGCAAAGATGCCCCGGGAAACCTTTGTAGCCTTTGAATGCGCTTTTGGCACCGGCTTGAGCGATAAGGCGTTCTGCTTCTCGATCAACATCGAGCGTAGTAATGCCGGGCTCAAGGAAATCTGCGAGCCGATCGCGAATCTGCGCAGCAAGCGCCCCACTTCGACGCATGGCTTCAATCTGTCTGGGAGTTTTAATGGGAATCACTCAGTCACCTCTAATTTTAATGCTGGCCATTCTTGAAGAAAAAACAAGGCGAGTCAGTTGAGAATTTTCAAATTCTAAAAAAAGCATGTACAATTGTTTGATCTAAATTCATCGTAAACCCTTAGTAGCTTGACGAATAAAATTAGAAATGACATTTTATCACTTTAGGCTGGATAGCTCAGCTGGTAGAGCAGCGGACTGAAAATCCGCGTGTCCCCGGTTCGATCCCGGGTCCAGCCAATTTGCTTTTGTTCAGCTCGATAGTGCAGTTAATGATTGGCAATGTTTTTGCCAAATGTGCAATAGGATATTTGCGTGATCCCCAGTAACACAGTTCTGGAACAGCAAAAAGCGGCAAATGCAACATCAGGACTGTTGCCCTTGCGCCAGAAAAGGCTGCTCATCATGTCGGCCTCCGCAGGGACAGGGCACCTGCGCGCTGCTGAAGCCCTAGAGCGCGTCTGCCTCGGCCACCCGCTTGTAGCTGAGGTCAAAAATGTGGATGCCCTGACGTACACTAACAAACTATTCCGCGATTTTTACTCTAAATTTTACATTCGTCTTGTGGAGGATGCACCCACCTTCCTGGGCTGGTGGTACGAGACAAGTGATGAGCCGTGGAAAACGGACGCCATGCGCACGATGTTATCCCGGCTGAACACACAACCACTAGTAGAAATGATCCGCAAAATGCAGCCCGATGTGGCAGTGTGTACCCATTTTCTTCCAGCGGAAATCATCTCGTGGCTGATTTCCGAAGGTAAAATCCGCACGCGTTTGGCTATCGTTGTGACTGATCTGGATTTCCATGCGATGTGGTTATCGCGGGTGTTTCACAGATACTTTGTCGCGCTTGATGAGACTAAGGCCCATCTAGAAATGTTGGGTTTGCCGGGTGATTATATTACGGTATCTGGGATTCCAGTACTGCCAGAGTTTGCGCAAAACAAGTCAAGGCGCAAGATGCGTGAAAAATTTGAGTTAGAGCAAGATGAACCTGTGCTTCTCGTCTCTGCGGGTGCGCTTTCCGTCGGGCCAGTGGATCAGCTTGTTCGCTACTTAAAGTACCTCAAAACACCCGCACAAATTGTCGTTATCTGTGGTCGGGATGAGGAGCTGCGAAATCGTGTCGCAGTTCAGGTCACACGGCAGCCATCGCCCAATTTAAAGTGGAAGATCCTTGGATACACCACACAGATGGATGAGTGGATGGCAGCGGCGGATATCTTCATTGGCAAACCAGGGGGGCTGACCGTGGCTGAAGCTTTGGCAAGGCAGCTGCCTTTTGTGGTTGTCAATCCTATACCCGGGCAGGAGGAGCGAAATTCCGACCACATCCTGGAAAAGGGTGTTGGTATTCGTGTGAATGACTACACCACGCTATCCTACAAAGTTGATCAATTACTCAACAACCCGGAAAAGCTCAGGATGATGCGAGCCTCTGCACGGGCACTTGCACGGCCTCACGCCGCACGTGATGTGATGGAGACACTGCTTCGTGAATCCACTAGCCCGGCTGTGACGGTACACACACGAGAGCAAAGGGAAATGGCCCGGCGCGCCCGACGACGATGATCTTACCATACTCGAAAGTTTATTAATAAATAATGATATAGCAATATTATCAAATAGATAACTGACTAATACACTAGAAAAAAGATGCAGTTGATCAGACCGATTCTGGCGTGCGTAAGCTAAGTTGAGCAAATAAGAGCCGTGAGAAGATGGACTTTGCAGAGCGTACCTGTGTTTTGTGGCAAAGAAATTATGTTTTTCGGCAAATGGCTACCCGCTTCGCTGGTATAGGAGATTAAGAGTCAATTGATGATAGAGTTTTATTTATTCAAAAAATTATTACGTAATTATATACGTATATTACAATATAGTTAAAAACTGTATTATAATATCATGATATTGCTATGTTGTAATTTACACAATTCAGTCTTTTTGGATGTTTTGCTTTTTAAATTGATTAGAATTTTAAACACGTGCCGTGCAGACTAATCTACTGCGTTATTTGCGATCACCCCGGTGTACCAAGCCGCACTATCTTTGGGTGTGCGTTTGAGGGTGTTAAAATCCACATGAATGAGGCCGAAACGCTGCCGGTAGCCCTCGGCCCACTCGAAGTTATCCATTAATGACCAGTGGAAGTAGCCTCGAACGTCGTTGCCATTGGCGATGCCGCGGGCCAGTTCGCGCAGGTAGCGGCGGGTCAGGTCGATTCGCGCCGGGTCGTGCACTGCACCATCGGTGCTGACCCAATCATGGCCAGACATGCCGTTTTCGGTGATGACGATGGGCAGTTTATAGCGCTCGCCGAGGAATTTGGGGGCCCAGTAAAGATTTTCTGGAGTGACTTCCCAGTAGAACTGTGTGATGGGGTAGCCCGTGGGGCGTTGCACTTCCTGGGGCTGGCCGTCGGGGCCGGCTTTGATGAGGGGGCTGCCATAAACGTTGATGCCGTAAAAATCGAGAGGTTGGTGGATGGTGCGCATGTCCTTCTCGGTGAATTTGGGTACAGCATCGCCGTAAGCACGGAGGCCTTCTTCTGGGTAGTGTCCCAAGACGGGGGGATCGCCCCACCAGGTGTTGTTCCAGAGGCTGCCGGGTTTGATCTGGTAGTGGTGAGTGCGGCAGGCGGCGATGTCCTCAGGGGAGTTGCTGGCAGGCACGCCACTCACTCCGACAGGGGCCCAGCCGATGATGGGTGTTTTTTTGGCGCGCGAGCGCAGTACCTGCACAGCGCGTCCGTGAGCTAGGAGTGCATGATGGGCTGCAAGTAGCACTTCATGAAATCCGAGTTTGAGGCCGGGGGCGTGGTAACCATCGAGGTGGCCGAGGCCGATGAAGCATTGGGGTTCATTGAGGGTCATCCAGTTGGTGACGCGATCAGATAGCCTGTCGCACACGATGGCAGCGTAATCTGCAAACCAGTGGGGGCTTTCCGGGCTAAGCCATCCTCCGCGAATGAAGAGCTCGTACGGGTAATCCCAGTGGAAGAGAGTGACCCATGGTTGGATGTTCGCTGCCAGCAGTTCATCTACGAGCCGATCATAGAAACTGAGGCCTTTTTCGTTTACTCGGCCGAAGCCCGTGGGAATGATGCGCGGCCAGCTCAGGGAAAAGCGATAGGCTTTGAGGCCCATCTGCTTCATGAGTGAAACGTCTTCCTGATACCTGTGGTAGTGATCGCAAGCTGTGCTGCCAGAATGGCCATTCCAGATTTTTCCGGGTTGGCGGCACAGCATGTCCCAAACGGAAAGTCCTTTGCCGTCTTCTTGTGCAGCGCCTTCAATTTGGTAGGAGGCGGTAGCCGCTCCCCAGATAAAATGGTCAGGAAATTTGTGCATCAGTGAGACTTTGGGCTGAATGTTTCTTTGTCATCAAGGTTTTTTCAGCAGTGGGCTGACAGCCAGGGAGATTTCCTTTTGCTCGTGTGGCACTGGGGCTACATAACTTTTGGTATGAATACGATCCGCGAATTACCGCAGCAAGAGCGACCTCGGGAGCGGCTGGCCCGGCTGGGCCCCGGAAGTCTGACCGAGGCAGAATTGCTGGCAATTCTTTTGCGGGTGGGCATGAAGGGAGTTTCGGCAGTTAAGCTGGGGGAGGAGCTGCTCAGGCAGTTTGGGGGATTGACAGGCATAGCGCGTACATCAGTGGATGTGTTGGCTAAACATAAAGGGATAGGCATCGCGAAGGCCGTACAAATAAAAGCCGCGTTTGAGATCGCACTGCGCATGAGTCGGCAGGTTGATGGGGTCGTGACTTTAAGTGATCCTCAAAAGGTGTTTGACTTTTTAAGTGCCGAGATGGCTAATTTTGCGGTAGAGCACTTTCGCGTTTTGATGGTAAACGCTCGGTTGCGGCTCGTGCACATGGAGGACATTGCGCGTGGTATCCTCAACGAAGTGAGTGTGCATGCCCGCGAAGTGTTGGCGCCTGTCATAACGCGCAGGGCGTGGGGATTTTTTATTGCACACAATCATCCATCGGGAGATCCGTTACCCTCGCAGGCGGATGTTGAGTTCACCAAGAAATTATCTGCCGGTGCTGAATTGTTGGGACTCAAGTTGTTGGATCATGTGATTATCGGCCGCGTATCGAGTGCGCATCCTCAAGGGTATTTTTCGTTTAAGTCCGCGGGCTTGTTGACGTGAAATCAGGCTGGCTTCGTCTTTGCTATACTGATTTTGCTAGCCGTGCTTTTCCGAGAGATTTGTCTTTCGTGACAATTTGCGATGCAAGGGGCAAATGTGAAAGTAATGCAGAGATTAACTGATAATATGAAAGATTTGGCCGCTGTGATCGAAAAGTTCCGAGGTAAAAGAATTGCGGTTGTTGGGGATGTCATGTTGGACCGTTTTATTTATGGAAAGGTGTCGCGAATATCTCCTGAGGCGCCTGTGCCCGTAGTGGAGGTACAAAGCGAGGTGTGCTACCCCGGAGGAGCAGCGAATGTGGCGAGGAATATCCGCAGCCTAGGAGGCGAGGCACTGCTGATTGGTCGAGTCGGTAAAGATGCTGCAGCTATGCAGTTAAAAGAGATATTAAGGGGAGAGGGTTTGGACGATAGCGGTCTGGTTGGTTGTGAATCGAGCATCACAAATGTGAAAACGCGAGTCATCGCCCGTACGCAGCAGGTTGTGCGTGTGGACAGGGAGTTACGCAAAAGATTAGATGGTGCGGTATATCATGAGGTGGTCGGGAAAATTCACGAAGCGTTGAAGGATTGTGATGCGTTGATTGTGGAGGATTATGGAAAAGGCGTGGTGACCCAGGATTTGGTTGGCGTGATAGGCAAATCTTGCGCTCAGCATGGCAAGATCTGGACTGTTGATCCTAATTCCAACAACCCTTTGCGCTGGGAGGGGGCAACAGCTGTGAAGCCCAACAGGAATGAGGCGTTCTCAGCTTTGGGCCGACCGGTCAGTGAACAGCGCACGGAGCTTTCCAAGGCTGCTGCAGAGCTGCTCACGCACTGGGGTACGGGAATGGTGCTGCTGACTTTGGGTGAGGATGGGATGTTGCTAGCACGCTCAGGTCGTGAGGATTATTGGAGCGCATGCACCGCGCGTGAAGTGTATGATGTCTCGGGTGCTGGTGACACATCGATTGCCACTTTCACACTGGCACTTGCTAGCGGAGCGACTGCCGAGCAGGCAACGGATTTGGCCAA
Organism: uncultured Verrucomicrobiae bacterium; assembly: GCA_938005615.1. Classification (GTDB taxonomy): domain Bacteria; phylum Verrucomicrobiota; class Verrucomicrobiia; order JADLBR01; family CALLMV01; genus CALLMV01. The sequence continues at coordinate 7,986 of CALLMV010000003.1, read as the reverse complement.
CGCAGCGGCCGGTATTGTGGTCGGTAAGTTAGGTACGGCCGCAGTAGAGGCTTCAGAGCTCGCAATGGTGTTAACTGAGAAATCAACCTCGAGTCAGTAGTCGTGCAAACTTTGTCATGCTGCAGCGTGCATGTTAATTTAGCTTATATGGCAGAAAATTTTTCATTTCTTGCACACTCGTAGCGTTGTCCTTCAGTTTATTACGGATGGATAGTGGCGATAAAGATGCTGAACTTTTGGTGCTTTTGTCTAAGGTCAAAAGAAAATACTGGAAACAAAATCTCACCATCTTGTCTCTACTTTTAATTATTTGGGCAGCTGCAGGTTTCGGTGCCGGGATCTTTTTTTCAGATAGTCTGAACCAAATCACGCTGCCTGGAACGTATTATCCTTTGGGGTTTTGGTTTGCGCATCAGGGGGCAATCATCATTTTTCTGCTTGTGGTGCTTGCTTATTGTCTTGTGATGAATCGGTTGGATGCGGAACACTCCAAAGATTTGGAGGCTTTGGGAAAGAAGTCTCAAATACAAGCATCTCAAGAGCAGCAAAGTCCTGACAAAGCCAGGAGTGGATCGAGCGGTAAGTTTTCTAGTCTGCATAGTGGGAGCGGGCAATCATGAGTATCAAGCTTTGGACGATTATCTTTGTGAGTGCCAGCTTTGTGATGTATCTGGCAATCGCGTGGTGGGCTCGGGTGAGGGATACAAAAGGATTCTATGTCGCAGCAAGAGGCGTCCCCTCTCCTGCAAACGGTATGGCAACAGCTGCAGACTGGATGAGTGCAGCGTCATTTCTCTCTATGGCGGGCATCATTTCTACGATGGGTTATGCAGGTGGCGTGTATCTGATGGGTTGGACAGGGGGCTTCGTCTTGCTGGCGCTGGGTCTGGCTCCCTACTTGAGAAAGTTCGGGCACTACACGGTGCCAGATTTTGTTGGTGACCGCTATGACTCCCTCGTGGCGCGCTTAGTAGCTGTTTTTTGTGCACTGTTCATCAGCTTTACATACGTTGCTGGGCAAATGAGGGGTGTGGGCGTGGTATTTAGCCGGTTTTTGGAAGTGGATATCACTGTTGGCGTGGTGATCGGAATGATGATTGTTTTTATCTACGCGACGCTAGGTGGCATGAAGGGTATTACATGGACTCAGGTAGCCCAGTATTGGGTACTGATAACAGCTTTTCTAGTGCCTGTTATCGCGATTAGTTTCAAATTGACAGGTGTACCTATTCCGCAAATCGGCTTGGGCACAGAATTGCGTCCTGAGTTGGTTGGTTCAGTTGGTGTGTCTTTTCTTAACAAGCTAGATGCTACCCTACAAGACCTGGGTTTTGCGAGATATACTCAGCCTTTCGTAGGAGCCTGGGACCGTTGGAACGTCTTTCTTGTGGCTTGTGCTCTCATGGTAGGTACAGCGGGATTGCCTCACGTGATCGTGCGTTTTTATACCGTGAGAAGCGTGCAAGCGGCACGATGGAGCGGTTTTTGGGCGTTGTTATTTATTGCAATTTTGTATTTATCCGCACCTGCGGCAGCAGGGTTTGCTAGGTATCTATTATTGACAACTCTAAACGGAAAAAGTGCAGATACTTTGCCTGGTTGGTTTACTAACTGGGAGCGTACAGGCTTGATTTTGTGGTTGGATAACGGTGATGGGATTGTGCAGTTCTGTAATACGGGTAATAACGAAATTTTTCGCACAGGCAGTCTTGGGGCAAAAGAGATAGGAGACATCCGTGTAGGCCATCAAAAGTGGCTGGATACAGCTGGTGAGGCTGGCCAAGACGGCCGGGATTTACTGCGCGCACAAGGCCTTACTGGTCCTGATAGTGATATTATTGTTTTGGCATTGCCAGAGATGGCAGAGCTGAGCGGTTGGATCGTGGCTTTCGTGGCCGCTGGTGGTTTGGCTGCTGCACTTTCCACGGCAAGTGGCCTGCTGTTGGTCATTTCTTCGAGTGTTGCTCATGACTTGTATTACCGAGTATTAAATCCGTATGCTAGCGAAGCACAAAGGCTCCTTGTAGGGCGTGCAGCAATTGGTGTGGCTGTGGTCATAGCGGGGTATTTCGGGATTAATCCTCCGGGATTTGTCAGTGAAGTCGTAGCGTTTGCCTTTAGTCTGGCAGCTGCCAGTTTTTTCCCGGCAATCGTCTTGGGAATCTTCTGCAAGAGAGTAAGTACTTGGCCAGCCGTGATAGGCATGTTGACGGGTATCATCTTCTCGGCTGGATATATCATCTGGTGCACAAACGGCGGAACTCGCCTTACTTTTGGAATCTTTCCCGAGCCCGTAAATCCCCAGGGTATAGGAACTATTGGTATGGTTTTGAATTTTGCTGTGACTTTACTGCTAACGCCATTTTTTCCACCACCGCGCGAAGGTGTTCAAAAGATGGTTGATGCTGTCAGAGAACCTGAAGGAGCCTCTGAGGCTTTAGAAATCGAGGCAGCCGTCGAACATTGAGTCAATTGGATTCACCAGGAGATAATGAGCATTTCAGCACTATGAGGATTTGTGCGGCGTCTGCAGATTAATTATTGGCCTTATGTCTTTAAACGAGAGCGGCGCAAAAGTTGGCAAGCCGCCCAAGGCCTCGCTCGATGTTTTCCATACTTGTGGCGTAGCTGATACGGATGAGAGAGTCGTCGCCGAAGGCAGAGCCTGGCACGACGGCTACTTTTTCTTTCGTCAGGAGTTGTTCGGCAAAATCTTCTGAACCTAGTCCGGTTTTGGAAATATCTACCAAGAGGTAAAAAGCACCCAAGGGCTCTACGCAAGATAACTTAGGAATTGTGCGGATGATCTCGAGAGTGCGTAAACGCCGTTTGTCGTACTCTCGGCGCATTTCATCGATGCAGTTCTGAGGCCCTTTGAGAGCCGCAAGAGCACCTCGTTGTGCAAAAGAAGTGACGTTGCTTGTGGAGTGACTTTGGATGCGATCTATGGCATTTGCTACGTGTTTGGGGGCTGCGCTGTATCCAAGGCGCCAGCCTGTCATGGCGTATGGTTTTGAGAAACCGTTTATAGTTATTGTGCGTTCATACACCCCGGGGCTAAAAGCCGCCACCGAGACGTGCTTGGCATCGCCGTAGATGAGTTTTTCGTAAATTTCATCTGAGAGAATGTAAAGCTCTTCTTCGATGGCAACTTCTACAAGCTGGACAAGCTCCGCCTCGGTATAAACGGCCCCAGTTGGGTTGCCTGGGGTGTTCAGAATGAGCATTTTGCTGGCAGGAGAGACGGACTCGGAGAGTTGTTCAGGGGTGAGTTTATAGCCAGTGCTTGCGGTTGTGGGAACAATATAGGGCTCGCCGCCGGCGATGCGGACCATCTCCGGGTAGCTGGTCCAATACGGACCGGGTATGATGACTTCGTCGCCGGGGTTGATAGTGGCTAAAATCGCGTTGAGGCAAGCATGCTTCGCGCCGCAAGAAACTGTGATCTGTTCGGGAGTGTAAGTGATGCCGTTGTCTGTGGCGAGTTTTTCGCAGATAGCCTGGCGCAACTCCAATATACCAGAGGAGGCAGTATATTTTGTCATGCCTGCTTCGAGTGCTCCCATGGCGGCCATTTTAATGTGCTCGGGCGTATCGAAATCCGGCTCTCCGGCTGAAAAAGAGATGATATCCTCGCCAGCCGCTTTGAGGGCTTTTGCTTTGGCGTCCATGGCAAGGGTGCGGGAGGCTTGTATTTCCTGAGTGCGGTTCGCAAGGTCCATTACTGTCATAAGCAGTACTGACTACACGGGATGTTTGCATGGTGCAATTCTCAAATATTCGTTACATAAAATCTTTGCCTGAGGGGCACTAAGTATTCAAAAATGGGGCGAGGTGGAATTTTTACTACTGTAATTAAGATTTTGTGATCAGAAACCGAAGAATTTCTTACGAATTTCGATACTTAAAAAATTTATCCCGACACAATCTTGAACATGTTTATTTATAACCTAAAATCAAAGGAAAATTATAAATCTTTTCATCAACGTATTGAACTAAAAATTTTGCAAACACCGCATTATTTGCATTTTGATGCTGAATTGATAATCATATCCGATATCTGACTTCCCAAGGCCTTTTTAAAAAAGACCTATTTAATTATTTAGCAAAATTCTAGATTTAGTAGGGCTTAACTAAAAAGGACAATACTGCTCCTGCAAGATTGGACTATAGTTATTGTAAGGGCTTGCAGTTTGCGAGGAGTGTTTCGATGTCAAGATGCTTTTTGATGAGTTCCTGGATGAGTTGAATTTTATCTGCATCCTCAACCTCGGTTTTTACTGTCATGGAGTGAATTTCAGCAGCGGCTTCATACGTGCCCAGTGGAGTTCGTAGTATGGGGGTGCGAATTTTTTGCATCAGTCGCATCAAGTTTTCCGAAGGAGGGTCGTTGCCTGTGAGTAGGATGCCGACGACATGGGCGTGGTCTTTGTTGAGCACTACCTCCAGAAGTGATGCAAGAATCAGGTCATCCCTGTCGCCGGGGGTAATAAGCAGTGTGCCTGGTTCAATGTAGCTAATTGCGTTGCGCGACGACATCGCACCCACCATGATGCGCTGGACACGGCGGCCGCCCATACGTGAACCGTAAAGGAATTCGGATCTCACCGCGCGGGCGATCTGCCGGACGGTAGGGTGGCGAAGTTCGTCTTGGATGGGGACAACTGCCAAGACATTCAGCCCGAGTCGCGCAAAGGATTTGCGGGAGATATCTATGAGGGCGTCACGTTTCGAGGGAATAACTTTGTTGAGGATAACGCCAACCACCGGGACGCCTTCTTTCTGGAATAGGGAGAGGTTCAGGGCAACCTCGTCGAAAGGCGCCCCGATGCCTCCGCGGGTGACGATGATGGCTGGGCATTTAAGCAGTCTGGCCACACGGGCGTTTGAGAGATTAAAAACTGAGCCGACTCCCGCGTGGCCTGAGCCTTCTACTATCACAAAATCTTTTTCCCAAGCTGCACGATCAAAGGATTGGATGAGTTTTTTTTCCAGTAATGAGGTGTCGGGAGCCTCGATAAAGCGGCGGGTGAATTCGGCCCCGACCGTAATTGGGCTCATGTCTTCGAGGGGGACGCGAACATTGTAGGTCTTTTCCATTAGCAAAGAGTCTTCGTCAATCTGTAGGCCATTGACTTCGGTAAATCGCTGCCCGACAGGTTTGATGTAACCGATGGATTTAAAGCGAGAGTTGAGTGCGTGGTATAGTCCCAGGCAAGTAGTAGTTTTGCCTTCATCTTGGCGTGTGGCAGCAACGAATATGCGTGGAGTGACGGTATTCATGAGTTAGAAAAGTAAGTGAACATCTCATTCAAAAATGGAGAGATTCTCAGTTATTTGAGGTTGTCGGTGCTGCACCGATCTGGCACAGAGATATCATAGTGGATGGACTAAATCTTTTATAGCACGCATTAAGTAGTGACTGGGTATCAGCGCTAGGCGAGAGCAAAGCAAAAACCGTGGAGCCGCTGCCACTCATGGCTGCTGCAGAGATGCCTTCGAGGCTCTCAAGCCATTGTACTGTTGCTGGCAGCCAGAGGTATTTTGCGAACACGGGAGGTTCTAAGTCGTTTCGCAATTCGCCCCAAGCGAATTGTCTGACACGGGCAAGAGCGGTCACGCGCTGGCTGTCACCCTGCGCCATCTCCGCGTAGGCCTTGTAAGCCCAAGGAGTGGGTACTGGGAAGGCGGGTTTGATAAGAAGACAATGACTCGGCAAAGGAGCTTGCGTATTGGCTGGAGAGATTAGTTCTCCCCGTCCGGTGCATAGTGCAGCAGGCCAACCATGGACAAAGACAGGGACATCGCTACCAATTTGTGCACCTAGGTAGCAGAGTTGTGTGAGGTTAAGCGGTTCTCCGTAGAGTTTGTTAAGAGCAAGCAAGACAGTCGCAGCATTGGAGGATCCACCGCCGAGGCCGGCCCCTGAGGGGATATTTTTTTTGAGATAGATGCGGCAATTAATCTGGCGATTAATAGCTTGAGAAAAGAGAGTCGCTGCGCGATGTGCGAGGTTATCTGCTCCGGTGGGGATGTCTGGATTGTCGCATGTTATTGAGATATCTCCTGGCAAATCGCTGACCATGACTCGGACTGTATCCGCGAGAGAGATTTTTACGATCAAGGTTTCCAATTCATGGAAACCGTCTGCCCTTCGACCCAGTATGCGGAGGAAGAGGTTAATTTTCGCTGGCGATGCTAGGGTGACCTCTCGGACGTGCGGAATCAAAGTCTGAGTGCGCAGTTTAATCTGCGGGTGCAGTTTCTGCGGAGTGGACCTTATGGGCCTTTTTTTTGGCTTTTTTGATGAGTGAGGCGACAGTTTCTGAAGGTTTTGCGCCGACACCGAGCCAGTATTCCGCCCGATCAAGTTTGACTTCATAGGGAACAGCAGCACCTGTGGCTATGGGGTTGTAGTAGCCGAGCATTTCGATGAACGGTCCGTCACGACGTGCTTTTTTGTCAGTGACCACAATGCGGTAGAAGGGTGTGTCTTTAGTTCCTTCGCGACGGAGACGAATTACTGCTGCCATAAATATTTCGCCAATTTAACGTAAATTCTGAATCATTCCAGAAAAAAGTTTTATTCTTAGATTTCAAAACCCTTGGCTTTGATTCTCAGAATGGGGCCTTCATCGCGAAAGATTTCATCCGAACGTTTCAGTACCCACTTGCGAAGCCGGATGATTTCCGCGACTGGTCTAACATAAAACGGACATCCTCTGTGAGTGTACGGCTCATCACCGTCACAGTATTCGGGAAGGTGTCCCAAGCCGCCTTCAAAGACGTTACGGCTGACAAAACCCAGGAAAAGTTGTCGGGCTTCAAATTTTGCTTCGTCGCTGGCTCCGTGCACTCTGAGCCAGCCTTCCGCATAGGGACCGAGCAGCCACGGCCAAACGGCACCGTTGTTGTAGGATGAATATCTTAGGAATATATCACCAGCATGAGTACCACAGTATTGTGGGTGGTCTTTGTTAAGGCTTCGGAGGCCTAAGGGCGTGAGAAGTTGTTCATCGGTATTTTGCAAGAGTCGTTTGGCGCGGTCTAGCCTGAGGACGATTTTCGGGAGTCCGCCAAGAGCGAGGATTTGCTCACCGCGGAAAGCATTTTGATCTCCGGTAGGTTTGCCCGAGAGGTCTATTCTTTCAAAGAGGATTCCTTTGGATTCGTTCCAAAATTTAGTTTCAAAGGAACGTTGGGCGTTTTAGTAAAGTGTTAGAAATGTTCTATCTCGTCTGGAAACGACCCAGAGTGCATTGATCCAGAGGATTTGAAGAATCAGGAATTTTCCTTCAATCTGCGGATTTAGTATTTCCGTGCCACCCTTACCTCCCCATCCTACGGGTGGTGCTTCGCTGATAAGCAACCCATCGGAGTCCATTTTGACATTAGGATGGATGCTTTGTGAGTAAATTCGAACTAGTTCTATGGGGTGTTCCAAAGCTCGACTTCTTCGTTTTCGGGAAGCCAAAGGCGATTGAGCTGATATCTGCTGAGTACTTCCTACATTGAGATGACAAACCAAAGAGGTAAGTCTAAGTAGTGATTCTTCAGTTTAGGTCGAGCAGGTGGCCAAGGTTCCAGGTTAAAGTGTACGAGTCGGCTGCGCATTTCAGGCCAAGTCAGCCCGCCTGTGTAGTTTGGGCTGGTAAGGGCAAAAATTTTGCCACCAAATTCTGCCCACAGATCTACACTTGCCAGCAAGGAATGGCGAAGCATGTTTGCACCTTCGGCCCAAGTGAATAAGGCGTGCTGTCGGCGCGTTCTTAACCAGCTAACAGTGCCTGTAGCGTGACCTCCGCGTCCGTCGGTTTCCAGCCATTCGGAATCAAGAAAGCGCTCTGCACTAGGTAGTGCTGGGCTGTTGTGGCCAGTATCTGGATGGGGTTGTAAATTCACTACAATTTATGGGTAAAATCGCCGTGAAATTACCTTGATTTTACTATGTATATTGTGAGGGTTGTTTTGCCAATACAAAGCTTG
>CALLMV010000002.1 GCA_938005615.1 uncultured Verrucomicrobiae bacterium | reverse complement strand
TTACGAGAATGATTGCCTCCACTGGCTCCGCAACGAAGTGCCTATGACGAAATTTTCGCACACTACACCTGAGCGCTTTAGCACGCCGCCTGTGTGGGACATTACCGTGCCGGTGCATGGCGGTCACGGCCCGCAGCATGTCGGCATACTCAACAACTTTGTTGAGGCCATCCTGGATGGTAAACCCCTCATCGCACCTGCCGAAGAGGGAATTCACTCCGTAGAACTTGCTAATGCGATGATTTACTCTTCTGTTTTAGGAAAGACACTGGAGTTGCCGCTCTCAGCTACTGCTTACGAAAAGTGGCTCAAATCCATGATTGCCAAATCTTCCACCAAGAAAAAAACAGTCGTGCAAGCCGGCGGAGACGATTTCTCCAAGTCCTTCCGATAACACATAAACAAATTCAAGACCCACTACTCTGTGTAAAGAGCAGCGACGTGTTGAATTTTCAGAAACAAGTAAAATACCGGTGCGGAAAAAAGAATGCTGTCAATCAGATCGAGCACACCGCCGATTCCCGGTATCACATGGCCTGAGTCCTTCATTTGGGAGTCGCGCTTAATCACGCTTTCTGCAAGATCGCCAGCCACACTCGTTAAGCCAAGTAGCAGCCCTAGCGGCCAGCACCACAGGGGCCCCACACGGCCAAGTTCCGTTGGAAAAAGATACACCAGCACTGCGCTGGAACTCATCGCCACGAGCAATCCGCCCACGAAGCCCTCCCACGTTTTCCTGGGGCTCAAGTTCGGGATCATGCGGTGGCGTCCCACAATTTTCCCAACAAGCAATGCTCCGGCGTCGTGCATCTTGGCGACTACTAGCAGGTAGATCAGCAGCAGAGGACCTTCGCGGGCGACATCTCCGGCAGCAGGGTAGTTCAGCGGAAAGAACCGCACATGCACCACAAACGAAAACAGCCAAATCACATACACCAATCCGAAGAGCGTCACCGCCATGCTGATTACAGGCGTGGGCTGTTTGCGGTCGAATACCTGGCGAGATAAAATCCCCAACACAACCACGATCAGGCCAAACACTTCAAAACTCAAAAAGTCCAACCACGAAGGAGCCGCACCACCGAGAATGGCGAGACTTCCCAAAAGAAAGATAATTCCTGCAACGGTCCCAGTTTTCTTGAAGGTAATGACTCCGCGGGCGGCCATCGCTTTGTAGAATTCCCAAACTCCAATTCCGCCCAATGCAGGAATAATCAGATAATACCCCGGCATCCAATCCGTGATGATGACGCCCAGTATTGCGCCCCAAAGCACCAAAGTGGACAAAGCGCGGGCAAGAAGATTCATTTCCTGCAATGATGGGCGGTATGTGTATCGAATCAAGCCGGGGGATTTCCTGAAGATAGTTTTTTGTGCGAAGGCATTGTGTGCGTTGATGAATGTTGTAACTCATGAGCATGAGCGCGAAGCCGGGAGTATGTTACTTAGTCGGTGCAGGTCCGGGCGACCCGCGACTCATCACCTTGCGCGGGCTGGAGCTGTTGCGCACGGCGGACGTGGTGCTTTACGATGCATTGGTCAACCCGCTACTTTTGCGCGAAGTCCGCGCCGATGCGATTTGCGAAGATGTGGGCAAGCGATTTGCAAAAGAGTCCGCGACGCAAAACGAGATCAACGCGCGCATGATCACTCATTCGAGAGCGGGCCGTTCTGTTGTGCGCCTTAAGGGAGGCGATCCAATGGTTTTTGGCCGAGGCGGCGAAGAGCTGGAGGCACTCGCGGGCGCAGGAGTTCCTTTTGAGGTAGTGCCAGGAGTCAGCGCACTGAGTGCGGTTACGGCTTACGCTGGCATTCCCCTGACGCACCGCGAAGATTGTTCGGATTTTTTTGCAATGACGGCAACTCGCGAGACGGCCAGCGCAGATTTCGCACGGCTGGCCAGCATGGAGGGGACGCGTGTGTTGTTCATGGGTGTGTCTCAGTTGGAAGCGTGTGTGGATGCCATGCTCGCAGCATGTGCGGATCCGACTACGCCCGTGGCCGTGATCCAGTGGGGCACACGGGGCCAACAACGCTGTGTGACTGGCGACCTTGCAAACATCGTTAATATCGTGAGAAGTCGCAATATCACCCAACCAGCGCTAGTTGTAATTGGCGGAGTGGTTCGTCACAGGTCACGCCTGGGCTGGTGGGAATCTCAACCGCTTTTTGGGTTGCGAGTGTTAATTACCGCTTCGCAATCGGACACAGTGCGCGCCCATGTTGCTGAACTGCTCTCACTCGGGGCGGAGGTCGGCTGGGAGCCGCTCGTCGAAACAACACCCCTCGCGAGCAAAGAGATTTCCCTACCGATGCCTGGGGTAAAGCAAGTGGTCTTATTCACTAGTGCGCGGGCCGTGGAAATCTTCCTCGCGACAATGTCTGCGTTGGGACGAGACGTGCGCAGTCTAGCAGACTGCCACATCGTGGGATGCGGCGGCCCGACTCATCGCGCATTACGAGCAGCAGGCTTGATTGCGGATGCGCAGTTTCCCGCAGGTGTGCTTTTGAATGTGGCGGAGCATCTCGATGACTTTGCAAAAAAATTTTCTGATCACGTTTTGTGGTATTGTGGCGATTTGTCGGAGGCAGGTTGGTTGCCAGTTTCTCAAGCAAAAGTGGAGCGTGTGGTGTTATACCATACACAATCGCGAATGCTTAATGAGAAAGAACGCGAGAGAATCCACCAGCCCTGGGATGTGGTGATTTTTCTGAGTCCATCGGCTGTGGATGCGTGGTCGCAGAATGGATTGCAAAATGCGTGGTGCAACACAGCTTTGGCTGTGGGCTCGCGAACGCTGGAAAAGCTGCAAAAACATTTTTTTGAGCGGGTAGTGTGTGCCTCCAAGGCGGACTGGGGCAGCGTGTTGAAGAAGTTATTTGAAATGAAATCCAAGGGTTTGTCCGATCAGTGAGACATGCCATGTGCAAATATTCAGAGTGTCGTTTTTTATCGGAATCCTGGGAATGATTAAGGTAAGTTATGACCGAGGTGTTTTAGTGGATCCACCAGGGTTGTGGTTGGATTCCTTGGTGCCGCGCGAGTTTTCATTTGTCTCGCACGCGCATTTCGATCACATGCGCACACACAGGCGAGTGATTTGTTCGCGGGCCACGGCGCGACTGATGCGCACGCGGATGCCGCAGGCCGAGCAGTGTGAGTGGGTCACGCCTGAATTCATGCAGCCTTTGGAGTTGGGCGAGTGTCGTGCCACGTTATATCCGGCAGGGCATGTGCTGGGTTCTGCGATGATGCACGTTTCTGATACCGAGGGCGACTCTGTTCTTTACACGGGTGATTTCAAGTTGCGGGAAGGTCTCACAAGTGAGCAACCGGCACCACCGCGTGCACGGCAATTGATTATGGAGACGACGTATGGGCTGCCGCGTTTTGTGTTCCCCCCGACGGCGGAGGTGGTGGAGCAAGTGCTGCATTTTTGTGTCGACGCTCTGGAAGAGGGATTCACGCCGATTCTGTTTTGTTACGCTTTGGGCAAGGCACAGGAGATTCTTTCTGGTTTAAGGAACGCGAATTTGCCAGTTGCGCTGCATCCGCAGGTGGCTGAATTAGCAGCGGATTACGCAGCAATGGGTGTGGAGTTTCCGTCGTTTGTCAGGCTGAAGAATCCGGCGAAAAAATCTTCGGAGAGCCAAGCTGGAAATTCGTTGCCGCTGGATCATGTGGTGCTGATGCCGCCAAATGCTAACGGATCACGCTTGGTGCGCGCTTTTAAGAAGAGACGCACCGCGATGCTGACGGGTTGGGCATTAGAGTCGGCAGCCGTTTTTCGGTATCAGGTGGATGCGGCATTTCCTTTGTCGGACCATGCGGATTATCCTGATTTGATCCGGCTGGTGGAGTTGGTGCAGCCAGAGATTGTGCACACACTGCACGGATATTCTGCGGAATTTGCTGCGGATTTACGCAAGCGGGGTATCGTCGCCTGGCCGTTGGGTGCGGAAACCCAAAGGGAGTTTGATTTATTAACCAATTTTACGTCTGTATCGTTTGATCCCAGCAGTGCTTCTAGCCGCCATGAAGTGAGTTGTATTGCCGAGTCTCGCGGAACTTTCTTGGGTTTAGCGGAAACTGCACGCCAAATCGGGACGGTTACGGCAAAGAAAGAAAAGCTGCGATTGTTGGCCGCGTTTCTCAGAGAACTTCCGGAAAATGATCTGCCTCACGCGGTGCGTTTTTTAGATGCACGCCCTCTTGCGCGAGCTGATCAGAGGCGGTTGCAGATCGGGACCGCGTTGTTGCGAAATGTGGTATGCCGGGCCTGTTCTTGCACAGAAGCGAAGTTTCGAGCGATGTATGGAGCGACTCGCGACTTTGCACGCACAGTGGCAGCGATGATGGAAAGTGTGTGCTCCCATGCGAGTGGCTTGCAAATCTGTGAGGTGGCAGAGTTGTTTTCGCGACTTGCGGACAGTGCCTCGCCCGAGGAGCGGACAAATCTTTTAGTTAATTTTCTGCGGAACACATCGCAAGAGGAAGCCGTGTTGTTTTGCGGGATTGTGACCGGGGATTTGCGGATTGGGCTGCGTGCAGGTTTGGTGGAGGAGGCGATCGGCCGAGCTTTCGACCTAGAGTTGAAAGACGTGCGACAAGCACACCTAGTCTGTGGAGATTTGGGTGTGGTAGCAGAATTGGCGCGACAGGGTAGGCTGACTGAGGCGGAGGCTATGCCTTTCGTGGCATTGCAGCCAATGTTGGCAACTGCAGTGCGAGATGCACCGGAGGTGTTTTCTCGCATGCGCCCCCCTGTGTGGTGTGAGGTAAAGTATGATGGGGTGCGCTGCCAGTTACACAAACATGGCGAGCGTGTGGAGTTATTTTCGCGGGATTTGAATGCGATTGGGGAAATGTTTCCGGAGATTGTGGCTGCGGCACGCTGTTTGCCCTCGTTGAGATTGATTCTGGACGGTGAGTTATTGGCTTGTCGTAACGGTCGGCCACTACCATTTGCAGAGTTGCAAAAACTTCTTGGACGCAAGGGACGAGTTGCGGAGGATTTGTTTATGGGTGCGCGCACGCCTCTGGAATATGTGGTGTTCGATGTGTTGTTGTGTGATGAAAAAAGTTTTCTGAGAGTGCCGCTGAAGGAGCGTAGAAATTGGCTGGAGCAGCAGGATTGGAAATTTCCTTTCCGCTTGATCCAGAAAAATGAGGCTCGTGATGTGAGAGAGTTGGAAGAGCTGTTTCTGAAATCTCTTTCGGCGGGCGGTGAAGGACTGATGCTTAAGGAGGCGAATTCATTTTACCTGCCCGGCAGGAGAGGGCTTGATTGGTTCAAATTTAAGAAGGAGCTGGCCACTTTGGATTGTGTGGTGACAGCTGTGGAGTATGGCCATGGCAAACGGAAAAACGTGTTGAGTGATTACACTTTCGCGGTGCGCGATGGGGGCACATTGAAGAACATCGGCAAGGCTTACAGCGGACTTACTGATGAGGAGATCGAGACGCTGACGGCGCATTTCTTGTCGCGCGTGATTGAGAAACGTGGCAGGCAGTTCATAGTGCAGCCTGATGTGGTGTTGGAGATTGCATTTAACGGAATTGCTCCTTCACAGCGTCACGAATCGGGATTGGCTTTACGCTTTCCGAGAATCAAGAGATGGCGTAGCGATAAAACGCCAGAGCAGGCAGATACACTGGCGACAGCAAGGGCGTTGGCAGGCTTCGAAGCTTAGGCGCAATGAAGTTTTTTCTACTGGCATAAAGCACTCTGCAGGGTAGATGCTTTAATAAGTTTGTTTACTCTGCGAGTTGTCAGTAGGGTTCTTCGCAATTTATGCGCAGCAGGCTTTGCGCACCAACGGATCTGAATGTATTATGAATCAAGCTTTAAATCTGAAACGTCTGTTGCTGTTTATCGTGTTGGGCGTGTTGCTGATATGGGTATGCTTAGGGTCATTGTCGTTGGGAGCTGCGGATATTTCTCCGCAGGCTGTATTGAGAATTGTATTTTCGGGCGTGGCTGGAGAGCATGGGGACGTAGAGCATTTTGTGATTTGGAACATCCGGCTTCCGCGCACTGTGGTTGCAGTGATTGTGGGTGCAGCATTAGCGGCCTCGGGTGCAGCATTGCAAGGGATGTTTCGTAATCCGATGGCTGACCCGGCGCTCATCGGGATCACTGCGGGCGGCTCATTAGGTGCGGTGGCAGCGATGGTCTTTGCAAATGTGGTTTCTGGCGGAGTGATGGTGGGGGAGTTTGTTCGCGGAGGGATCGGTTTGTGGGCAGTGCCGCTGTGCGCTTTTGTGGGAGCATTTGTGGTGACTTCCTTAGTTTACCAACTTTCGAAGTTGAGCGGTCGCGTGACTGTAGCTCATATGTTGCTTGTCGGGATCGCTATGAATGCGCTTTGTGGCGCACTGACCGGTTTGTTGATTGTGACGGCCAATGATCAGCAGTTGCGTGAGATCACATTTTGGACATTGGGTGGCTTGGGTTTTGTGACGAGCCAGCAGGTGCCGGCGGTGCTTGTTTTGGTTGTTCTTCCACTTTTGGGTTACGTTTTGTGTGCACGCGGGCTGAATGCGTTAATGATCGGAGAAGGGGAGGCGTTTTCGATGGGAGTGAATTTGGAAAAGCTGAAGTGGGTGATCGTTCTTTGCAGTGCCTTGAGTGTGGGGGCCGCTGTGGCGTTTTGTGGGGGGATAGGATTTATTGGTTTGGTTGCCCCACATTTGGTGCGGTTAATGATCGGTGGAGATCACCGGTTTTTGTTGCCGGGCGCTGCACTGATGGGTGGGTTGTTGTTGTGCGGTGCGGACATGTTGGCGCGCACGTTGGCAGCACCTGCGGAGTTACCAGTCGGGATTGTGACCGCGGCCCTTGGTGCGCCTTTCTTTTTGTTTTTGCTGCTCAGGGGGACGAGAGTGTGAGTGATTTTTTTGAGGTGGTTGATGCTGACTACGTAGTTGGACGAAAGAAAATTCTTTTCGGGGTGAACTGTGTTTTTCGTGCTGGTGAAGTGACAGCCGTGCTTGGCCCGAATGGGGCAGGGAAATCCACACTGCTGCGCCTTCTTTCAGGTGAGTTGCGGCCCACATCCGGCAGTGTGAAAATGTTGGGACGCGAGGTGTGCGAAATGAATGCAAAGGAGCTGGCAACTCGGCGAGCTCTCATGCGACAGGCTGTGGATATTACTTTTCCGATTACGGCGGCCGAGGTGGTCAGGATGGGGATTTTGCGGGAAGGTGTATTCTGGGATTTACCCGAGGATGATAGTGTTGTCCGTAATGCTTTAGAACGTGTGGACATGTCTGATTTTGTGGAAAGAGACATGCGCAGCCTGTCAGGGGGCGAGCGACAGCGTGTGTTGCTGGCTCGTGCTCTGGTGCAAGTGAGAAATGCAAAAATCGATCAGCCTTGTGGATTGTTGCTGGATGAGCCGACATCGGCCCTGGATCTGGAACATCAGCACCAAACAATGTTTCTTGCGCGCGAGAGTGCGGCTGCCGGATGTGCTGTCGTTGTTGTGCTTCATGATCCGAACTTGGCTCTCCAATATGCGGATTTTGTTATCGTTTTAAGCAACGGCCAAGTCTGTGGTAATGGCATTCCTTCTGAAATCTTATCCTCAGATTTTATGCAGAAATATTTTCGCGTGGACACGGACATTCACGAAGATTCGTTTGGATCTTTTTTGCGTGTAAGAGGACGCAGAAGATGAGCTGCCGTGGTGATTGCTATGCGCTTTAAAGACTTTTCGGGCTGGTGAGATTTGAACTCACGACCTCCTGGACCCGAACCAGGCGCGCTAGCCAAGCTACGCTACAGCCCGCTTGATATACGCTAAACTTCGAGATGTATGCGTGCAAGAGTAAGATAAGTAAATTTGGCATAGGCGATGCCGATTGCGTATTGTTGACACGAAAAGTATGAGCCAAAGACGCATATTGATCATCGGAGCCGGCTATCTCGGTAAGCCACTTGCGCATACGCTATCCCAGGTTGGGCATGAAGTCTGTGTGTGGGTGCGCACGGAGGAGTCACGTTCAGCTTTGGAGAGAGAGGGCTTCTCGGTTTACGCAGCAGATGTTTCTGAATCCACAAGCTGGAAAGCTGTCAGTAACTCGTTTGAAGCTGTTGTGTATGCGCCATCTACAGGCGGAGGAGATGCTGCGGATTACGAGAGGGTCTATGTTCAAGGGATGAGGAATGCGTGCGCTCATTTTGGGGAGCAGACGTATATTGTGTTTGTGTCTTCCACGTCAGTTTATCCTCAAGTTAATGGAGGGTGGGTCACGGAGGCTTCGCCAACAGATAATCCGACCCCCAAGGCTGCTGCTTTACTGGCTGCGGAAGAGCTGGCTCTGGAGCGTGGTGGCAGCGTGGTCAGATTATCTGGCATTTATGGGCCGGGAAGATCAGCGATGTGGAAGAGGTTGCGCGAAAGACGTCCGCTGAGCGTGTTTGATGCAGAACGTTGGCTGAACCAAATCCACAGGGAAGATGCGGTGTCAGCACTAGCGCATGTTCTTTCTTTGCCTGGTGGGCAGATTATGAATGCCACAGACTGTCAGCCTGTGACCCGACACGAACTTTATTCCTGGCTTTCGAGAAGGATGTGTGTGCCAGAGCTTCCACTTTCCAGTGAGACGGAGGAGCGTAAACGTGGCCTGACAAACAAGCGGGTGAGTAATGATAAGTTGCTCTCTACAGGTTGGAGACCACGTTATCCTGGGTATCAATCGGGTTATGAAAATCTGATCAGAACTGGAAACTTAGATACGACTTTTATTTAAAGATTTTGAGCCATTTGTGTTCGGATTTTACGTGAGTTTTGATTTTTTTTGGTTCTGCAGTTGAATAAAATCAACACGCATAGAATAATTGTCTAAAAGAGTAGATTTCCGTAAAAGAGATGTCTGACTCAAAATTTCGATTTAACAGTTCAGGGAGAAAATTCTCGTCATGTTAATCATCACTGACAGAGATGCTAGAATAACATTCAATGTTAGTTCTCTTTTTTGCAAATAACTCCTGTTTTTGACAACATGTCCTACCCTCAACATCTTAGTTTTGTGCAACTGAAAAGAACTATAAACTTAGGCGGTCTGAATCTGCCAAGTCCCTTTTTTCTATCGCCACTTGCTGGTTATACTAATCTTCCGTTTCGCAGATTAATCCGTGAGATCGGGGGGGTAGGGCTTTGCACGACGGACTTAGTGAATGCCCGTTCACTGATTGAGAACAACAAGAAGGCCCTGAAACTTATTGAGACACATGCGACCGACCAGCCGCTTGCGGTGCAGATATTCGGAGGTAAGCCTGAGGAAATGCGCCGGGCCGCGCACATGTTGCAAGAGCGCGGCGTCGCGAGTGTGGATATCAACATGGGCTGCCCAGTGCCGAAAGTCTGTGGCGTGGGGGCGGGATCCGCTCTTTTGCGTGACTGCGAGGGGGCTGCTGCTTTGGTTGCCGAGGTCGTGCGTGGCTTGAGCATTCCGCTGACGTGCAAGATTCGACTTGGTTGGGATGAGGGAAATATTACCGCGCCAGACTTGGCAAAGCGACTCCGCGACGCGGGTGCTGCTGCGATTTTTGTGCACGGTCGCACCAGAGAGCAGGGTTTCTCGGGCAGGGTAAATCTCGCAGGAATACGTGCTGTAGTAGAAGCCGTCCCCGAACTTCCAGTTATCGGCAACGGTGATGTGGTGGACTGCGAATCTGCGCAACGCATGGCAAGGGTGACGGGTTGTGCGGGTATCTCGATCGGTCGAGGGGCGTTTTATAACCCGTGGATTTTTCGCCAGCTCAACTCGTGTTTTTTTGACGGAGTTGAAAGTCCACCAGAGCCAGATTTTGAGGAGCGGGTGAGGATTATGCGGCGGCATTTGGAGCTGATGACGGAATGTTTTGGAGAACGAGATGGCTGTATTCGTTTTCGCAAAATGGGGCCGTGGTATGTGAAGAAACTTGGCCCTGCTAATGCGTTTAATCGTAGAATTACCCAGTTGCAGTCGCGGGAGGAGTTTGAGGAGATCATTGTTTTTTACCGCGCTTGGCGCAGGCAATTTTTGGAAGAGGACGGCGTGACATTAAAGCCCCGCTACAGACATGATGAAGAACCAGAAGAAGTTGCTGTGCCGGCGTCGGCTTCGCGCACACACATTCCTGTGCCAGTAGGACCTGTCGAGTGGTGGTGATGTTTTTAAAACTAGTTAACAACTAACTTAGAAAAGGTGAGTTACAAATTCATAAATTCCTTCTGCAGGCATCCCGTTTTTTTTAATTAGGTG
Organism: uncultured Verrucomicrobiae bacterium; assembly: GCA_938005615.1. Taxonomy (GTDB): domain Bacteria; phylum Verrucomicrobiota; class Verrucomicrobiia; order JADLBR01; family CALLMV01; genus CALLMV01. Next base: position 277 of record CALLMV010000002.1, on the reverse strand, counting down.
GTAGAGCCCCACATTCATTGATAAATAAAATGGCTGCTGTCACAGGATGAGGTTTTCTCAGATACTTAAAGTCGAAGTCATGATCCCCAGCGAAAAGCCTAAAAAACCGAAGGAAGAAAGAAATATTTTGTTATTTTTATTTTTTCGTGTGCTCTTTTCCGCGCGTTTTTACTACCCGGTTTTTTCGATACTTTTTCTCGATCTGGGCATTTCGCTGGAAGTGTTTTCCTACCTCAACCTGGTTTGGGCACTCACTATTATCCTTTTTGAGGTGCCA
>CALLMV010000001.1 GCA_938005615.1 uncultured Verrucomicrobiae bacterium | reverse complement strand
GAGCACAGTTTGCCTTCCGTGATACTTTGGGATTTTTTCACACTCGCACTATTACGGGTACCACACAAATCGGTAGTACAGATATTCTCGTTGTGGAGTTCGATGCCGTTCTACCTTTATCGGTCAGCATCATGCCAATTTGGCTCAACCCCTTCGTCGGCCAAAGTGCCTACCTCTATGGGCAAAGAGCCCAACTCTCGAGCAATAATCAGATAGATGATTTGTTTTTTGGGACAATTGGTTCTTACACTTCCGAATGGGGACGCTTCGACCAAAACGTTACCCCTGGAAGCGCTCAAGGCCAGTCTGGCGACTCCGGCAGCCCGGCACTCGTAGACTACGGGGGCAACTTTGCTCTCTTCGGTCCACACATCGCCATCGGCAGTGGCCCACCCCCATTCACTATCAGCAGCTACGTAGGAGCCTACGTCAGCCAGATCAATTCCGTGGTAGGGCCTTATTCTGTCGTCGTTGTCCCAGAGCCTCGATCCACTGCTTTAGTACTTTTGACTCTGGCGGGTATTTGTCTTAGCCTTCGCCGCATCAGCAAATCCAGGCGCAACAAGCTCTCCCCATAATCTTGTTGCCTTTGAGGATTTAAATTTTCACAAAACCGTTACTTGAAATATATCGCTTCCTGCCCTGATGATGGAGCGATGAAAAAATACGCCATATTACTTGCACTAACTTGCTGCATTTTCACCCTGCGCGCTGCGAGCGTGATATTTATTCACCCTGATGGAGCTGGTCTGCCCCAGTGGCAAGCTCTCAGGTTTTTACTCTCCGGGCCGGATGGCGAAACAAATTGGGACAAACTCCCGAACATCGCAGTCTACCGAGGCCATATGAGCGACTGCCTCACCGCCACCTCAAACGCCGGAGCAGTTGCACACGCATATGGAGTACGTCTCCATGCAAAAAGCTTCGGCCTAGAAAAAGACTCCAGCCAGCCACCTGTCTCCTCCTCTGGCAGACGCGAAACGCTGATGCAAGAAGCAGTGCGGCGTGGATTGCGCACTGGCCTGATCAACTCGGGCAGCATCATCGAACCGGGTACCGCTGTTTTCGTATCTGCTGCGCAGGATCGCAAGATGTTTGAAGAAATAACACTTCAAGTACTCGAATCTGGTGTGGACATCATCCTCAGTGGCGGCGAAAGATGGATGCTCCCTGAAGGCGTCCAGGGCAAACACGGCCCGGGCGCACGCAAAGACAGACGCAACCTTATTTCTGAGGCTGAAAGTCGCGGGTATACCATCGTTTACGACGCTCAAGAACTCAAAGAAGTGCCCGCCAGCACCCAGAAACTCCTGGGCGTCTTTGCTTCGGAACACACGTTCAACGATAAACCCCTTGACGAACTGTTGGAGAAAAATTCACCTCTTTATAAACAAGAAGCTCCCACGCTTGCGGAAATGCTCTCCAAAGCCTTGGAAATCTTCTCAGGCCAGCAATTCTTCCTCGTCGTCGAAGAAGAAGGAAGTGATAACTTCGGTAACGTCAATAACGCACCCGGCGTACTCGAGGCACTACGTCGTGCAGACGAAGCTATTGGCCTGGCAAGAAATTATCTCCAACGCAACGAGGACACTCTGATTATAACTGCCTCAGATAGCGTCGCAGGAGGCTGGGACGTTATCGGACTTCCAGAGGGATTCGATGAATCACAGATCTCCTCTTCGAATTATCGCGATCAAAATGGTGCTCCTTACGGTCTTGATCAAAATAATAATCCATTCCTCTCCGCTCCTGATGCCCAAGGCAAACGCCACAAGTTCATCATCACTTGGGGATCCCTTCCGGATACTTCTGGCGGCATCCTCGCACGAGCAGAAGGCGCAGGATCAGAACAACTCCGAGGCACGATTCACAACACTGATATCTACCGAATTATGCGCAGCGTTCTTATCAAAGAATAAGAACGCCCTTGCGCTGAGCCCACCTCGAAACATTGAGGTTAGAAGACAAAAGGTACAAAATTCAACGAACTCGCCCGCTGCTGTCTCACACAAATCATCTCTTACGTCACAATCGCCATAGCCAACGAACAACATGCCTCAGACGTCCTAGGCATTCACGCCGCGGGAAGTGACATTCACAGTGGCCAACTTGCCATCGAACGTTATCCGCGAGTTGCTCGAGAGATCCACCGCTTGTTCCCCAACCTAACCCACGTCGCAATCACTCTGCGAGAAAGCGTCTCGGCCTCTCGCAACAACTTGGGCGCGTTGCTCTACTCTACCGCCAAAAATACACCATACTTCGCCCCCCTTCGCGATGCTAAATACTGTCCCTACGAAATCCGCAACATCGTAGATCGCGTCGGGGGTGGTGACAGCTTCGCGGCAGGGCTCGTCTTCGCACTCCACACTCAGTAACTCTCCAATCCCGAGATCGCTATCAAAATTGCTGTAGCCGCCTCCTGCCTGGCACATTCAATCGAAGGCGATTTCAATTAAACAACACGTTCTGAAGTTGAAACCCTGATGGGAGGAAATGCCTCAGGCCGAGTTGTGCGATAACCGAATAATCCTCTTGTGATTGCCGCGATTTTATTAAACCTCTAATTGCGGACGCTTCGGGTCGGGCCAATCAATGTGGAAGAACTTGCCCCGCGGGGCGTCCACACGCTCGTAGGTGTGTGCGCCGAAGTAGTCACGCTGCGCTTGAAGGAGATTCTGCGGGAGGTTTTTGCTGCGGTAACCATCGTAGTAAGCCAGCGCGCTGGTGAATGTGGGCAGCGGTATGCCGTGGTTTATGGCTGTGGCAACGACTTGGCGCCAGTTGCTCTGAGCCTTCTGCACAGTGTCGCGGAAGTAAGGATCGAGCAGGAGATTAGGCAGCTTGGGGTCGCGATTATAGGCCTCTGTAATTTTTTGCAGGAAGCCCGCGCGGATGATGCAGCCACCGCGCCAGATCTGGGCAATGCGGCCGTAGTTGAGCGTCCACGAGTATTCTTTCTCTGCTTCGCGCATGAGCTGGAAACCTTGGGCGTAGGAGCAGATTTTCGAGCAATACAGAGCATCGTGCACAGCTTGGATGAATGCGTCTTTATCGCCGGTGAATTTCGCAGCTGGCCCGGCGAGTATGCTTGAAGCGTGAACGCGTTCTTCCTTGATCGCAGAGAGACAGCGCGCAAACACGGCCTCGGCAATCGTCGGCGCAGGCACGCCCAAGTCCAGCGCGTTGGAGCTCGTCCACTTACCCGTGCCTTTCTGCCCTGCGGTGTCGAGCACCACATCCACAAAGGGCTTGCCCGTGACGGGGTCGGCTTGCTTGAGGATGTCTGCTGTGATCTCGATGAGAAAGCTGTTGAGGATGCCCTTGTTCCACCGCGCGAAGATTTCGGACATCTCTGCCGGCGCGAGACCGAGGACGGCACTCATAATGTGGTAGGCTTCGCAGATCATCTGCATGTCGCCGTATTCGATGCCGTTGTGCACCATCTTCACGTAGTGGCCCGCGCCGTTTTCGCCGATGTAATCCGTGCAGGGCACGCCGCCTGTGATGGGCTTGCCGGGCGCGGCACCTTTGAGTTCCACACCTGTTTCGGGGTCCACCTTGGCGGCAATCGCCTCCCAAATCGGGCGGATGTGTTCGTAGGCTGCGCGATCTCCACCAGGCATGAGCGAGGGGCCAAAACGCGCGCCTTCCTCGCCACCAGAGACGCCACTGCCGATGAAGAGGAATCC